>JANSYO010000014.1 GCA_024742395.1 Cytophagales bacterium | reverse complement strand
GGTTTATGGGCTTAGCGGAATTCCCAACTCCTTAATTGAGAGAGTTGAAATAGTTAAAGGTCCGGCTTCTTCACTTTATGGTAGCGAAGCTGTGGGTGGTTTAATTAATATCATTACTAAATCTCCTGTAAAAGCACCCAAATTTTCAGTTGACGCAATGAGCTCTTCATGGGCTGAGCTGAACCTTGACTTAGGCTATAAGCAAGCTATTGGTAAAAATATTCAAACCTTAACCGGCTTAAACTATTATCATTATACCAACCCAAAGGATCTCAATGCAGATAATTTCACTGATGTTACCTTGCAAAAAAGAGTCTCAGTATTTCATAAATGGTCAGTAGAGCATAGTAAAAATAAATTTTTCAATCTGGCAGGCAGGTATTTCTATGAAGACAGATGGGGAGGCGAAATGAACTGGAAACCGGAGTTTAGAGGCGGCGATGAAATCTACGCCGAAAGCATCTACACGAAAAGATGGGAAGTATTAGGCCAGTACGAACTTCCGGTAAAAGAAGATATCAAATTGGCATTTTCGTACAATAACCATCAACAAAACTCATTCTACGGCACCACACCTTTTCATGCAGATCAACAAATAAGTTTTGCTCAACTCATTTGGAATAAAAATATCGAAAAACATAATCTATTGGCTGGTCTGGCCATACGGCATACTTATTATGACGATAATACTCCAGCCACTGCCTTAGAGACCAATCTTGATGTAAGTTCACCGCAAAACGACCTGCTCCCCGGAGTTTTTGTTCAGGATGAGTTTAAAGTAAATGATAAGATAAGATTACTTTCAGGCTACAGATTTGACCATCATCCAAAACACGGAGGTATTCACACGCCCAGAATTGCCTTGAAATATTCACCGAATAAAGTAAGTGTTATCAGGTTAAACGCCGGTACAGGGTTTAGAGTAGTCAATATTTTCACAGAAGATCATGCAGCCTTAACCGGAGCAAGAGAAGTAATCATCCGCGAAAATTTGAATCCGGAAAGAAGCTACAATGCCAATTTAAACTACATGACAAAGATCATCACAGCAAATACTGGCTTCATTGGTCTTGACTTCACAGCTTTTTATACCTATTTCACAAACAGAATAACACCGGACTATACGAGCAATGCTCAATTAATAATTTACGACAATTTAGATGGCTTTGCTATCTCTAAAGGCCTTTCGGCTAATATTGACCTCAATTTGAAAAACGGCTTTGTACTTGCGGCTGGTGGCACGCTCATGTCCAATACACTGCAAGAAAATGGGTTAGTTAGCAGGCCGCTCCTTACCGAGAAGTTTAACGGAACGTGGTCTGCCAGCTTGCCTTTACAAACATTACCGCTAACCATAGATTACACGGGAAACTTATACAGCCCTATGTTGCTGCCTGTCTTAGGTGAGCTGGACCCCAGACCTGAAAACTCCCCATGGTGGAGCATTCAAAATATTCAACTCACCTACAATCTTCTGAAGACCAATCTTGAAATCTATGCTGGAATAAAAAACCTCTTGAACTTCACTCCGCCCTCCAACAGCATAGCCAGAAGTTTTGACCCATTTGATAAAGAAGTCTTATTCAATAGCCTTGGTGAGCCAATGGTTACACCAAACAATCCTTATGCATTAACGTTTGACCCTGCGTATGTCTTTGCCCCAAATCAAGGCCGAAGAGGATTTCTGGGTCTAAGATGGAGCCTTAATTAACGCCTGCCTTTAAATTCTTTACGCGGCCCACCGCTGTTTGATCTACCCCCACCTGATCTATTTCCACCAGGTTTCGCATTTCCACCTTTTTGATTTGATCTTCGGTTAAAAGGCCTTGAATTGGATCTACCGTCTTCCGGAACTGAATTTCCAGTAGGCTCAAAACCCGGAATAGTTTCGTTGTCGATCTTTAAACCCAAAAGCTTTTCAATATCCCTCAGGTAGGCCATTTCATCTTCACTCACTAAAGAAATGGCATCTCCACTTTCTCCAGCCCTACCAGTACGGCCTATTCTGTGAACATAGTCCTCAGCAACATTGGGCAACTCAAAATTAATCACATATGGAAGCAATGGTATATCTAAGCCCCTTGCAGCAATATCAGTAGCCACCAAAACTCGTAACTCATTCTCTTTAAAGCCTTTCAATGCCTTCGTTCTGGCATTTTGCGTTTTATTGCCGTGAATGGCTGCTGATGAGATCCCCTCCTTTTCCAATTTTTGGCTGAGCCTGTTTGCTCTGTGTTTTGTTCTGGTAAAAACCAAAACCTGGCTCCAATCTCCTTCCGATATTAGTTTAATCAGCACATCCGTTTTTTGCTGCTGATCCACGAAATACACTTTATGTGAGACTTTCTCCGCCGTTGTGTTTTCCGGCGTAGCCTCTACTAATACCGGATTATTAAGAAAACTGCCTGCCAGTTTTTTAATTTCCTTAGAGAAAGTGGCTGAGAAAAGTAAATTCTGACGTTTAGAAGGCATCAGATCTAATACTTTACGAATATCTCTCAGAAATCCCATATCAAGCATTCTATCTGCTTCATCAAGAACCAAAATCTCAACATGTGACAGCGACAGAGCTTTTTGATTATGTAAATCAAGTAGACGGCCAGGTGTGGCAATGAGTATATCTACACCTTGTCTCAAGGTTCTAACTTGTGGGTTTTGGTTTACACCACCAAAAATCACAGTAGATCTAATATCTAAATGAGTGCTATATTCTTTAACGTTATCATAGATCTGAGCGGCCAGCTCTCTGGTTGGCGTTAAAATCAATGATCTGATTTGCCTCCTTCTTTCCGGAGGTCTTTTACTAAGCAAATGAAGCATTGGCAGCGTAAAACCTGCTGTTTTCCCGGTACCGGTCTGAGCAGAAGCCAGTACATCTTTTTGCTGTAAAATATGAGGAATCGCCTTCTGTTGTATTGGTGATGGCGTTGTATACCCTTTTTCGGCAATCGCCTTTAAAAGGTGGTCGTTAAGACCTAATTTTTCAAATGACATATATATTGTTTCAGGAAACGACTATTCTTCTGAAACGCCATTTCGTTATGCGGGTGCAAAGATACAGTAATTTTAATCAGTCTTGGTTCAAAGCATTCGTATCTCTTTATTAACTTGTAAGCCAAAACAACCCTCTATGAAATCAAATTACCTCTGGCTGCTGCTATTAGGCACTAGCTTAATGACTTTTTCCTGCTCCACAAAAAAAGAAAACCCTCAAAAACCGAACATCATTTATATCATGGCTGATGATCTCGGCTATGGAGATGTTGGTGTATTCGGGCAGGAGAAAATTCCTACACCCAACATTGATAACCTGGCAAAAGAAGGCATGTTATTGACAGATCATTATGCCGGCAATACAGTATGTGCCCCTTCAAGATGCACCCTTATGACAGGAAAGCACAATGGCCATGCACGTGTGAGAGGTAACGCACGTGTTCCCTTAGAAGAAGAAGACCTTACTGTAGCAGAAGTATTAAAAAATGCAGGCTATTCCACAGCTTTGGTAGGCAAATGGGGGCTTGGAGAAGAAGGAAGCAGTGGCACCCCAAACAAGCAGGGTTTTGACTATTTCTACGGATACCTTAATCAGGTACATGCACACAATCACTATCCGGCATTTTTGTATGAAAATGAAACAAGGGACAGTCTCGGTAATGTGGTAGAAACCATAGAAACGGGGTATGCCGGCGGCATTGGCGGTCGCTCCACAAATAAAGCCGTTTATTCAAATGATAAATTTAAGGAAAAAGCTCTCAGTTTTATTGAGCAAAATCAAAACAAGCCGTTCTTCCTCTATCTTCCGGTAATAGTACCTCATGCGAATAACGAATCACACCATTTTGATGAATCTGGTATGGAAGTGCCCTCTTATGAGCAATTCAATGACAAAGACTGGCCCGAAAACCAAAAGAGGCATGCCGCGATGATTACAGAGCTGGATGTAACTGTAGGGTTGGTTATGTCAAAACTCAAAGAACTTGGAATAGATGAAAATACTCTGGTGATTTTTACCAGTGATAATGGCCCTCATGCTGAAGGTGGTGCAGACCCTGACTTTTTTAACAGCAATGGAGAATTTCGAGGCATAAAAAGAGACCTGTACGAAGGAGGCATCAGGGTACCTACAATAGCGAGATGGCCAGGTAAGATAAAAGAAAATAGCCGTTCGAATCACATCTCAGGTTTTGTCGATGTATTAGAGACTTTTAAAGAAATAGCCGAAGCCGCTACGCCTACAGAAACAGATGGCATTTCATTTCTGCCTACCTTGCTTGGAAAGGAACAAAATAAACATGACTATTTGTATTGGGAATTTTACGAACAAGGTGGTAAACAAGCCGTGCGAATGGACAACTATAAGTGCATTAAACTGGAAGTGAATAATCCTGATAAAACATACATTGAACTTTATGATCTCTCAAACGATGTGGGTGAAGAAACCAATATTGCTTCTGAGCATCCTGAGATTGTAAAAAAGGCAATGGCAATTATGGAAAAGGAACATACGTATTCTGCCGACTTTAATTTTGCCTTTGAAAAAACACTAAAATAAATATTCAATTCAACCTCAATAATGAAAAATACAAGAAGAGATTTTATTAGAAGCACTGCTATCAAAACTGCCGGACTTGGTCTATTGGCCTCGGGAATTCCGATGGATGGAGTGTCTAAAAGTATTGTTGCCAAATCTGAAAAAAGCAAACTATGGACGGCCCCCCGAATTAAATTTGCGGTAATAGGCATGAATCACGGCCATATTTATGGTATGACAGAAGCCATCAAAAGAGGGGGTGGAGAATTAAAGTCTTACTTCGCTAAAGAAGCTGAACTAAACGCAGAGTTTGGCAAAAGATACTCTTCTGCCAAACAAGCAAGATCAGAAGAAGAAATCCTTAATGATCCTGAAATTAAGCTGGTGCTAAGTGCGGGAATACCTGTAGATAGAGCCCCCTTAGGAATTCGAGTAATGAAAGCCGGCAAAGATTACATGGTTGACAAGCCGGGCATTACCTCACTTAAACAACTCGCCTCCGTAAAAAAAGCCCAAAAAGAAACCAATCAAATTTTCGCCATCGTTTACTCTGAGCGTTTTGAAAACAGAGCAACGGTTAAAGCCAGTGAATTAGTAGCTGCCGGAGCCATAGGCAAAGTTGTGCAGACCATTGGCCTGGGGCCACACAGAATGAGACCAGAATCCAGACCAGAATGGTTCTTTGATAAAAAATATTTTGGAGGCATTATTACAGACATTGCTTCGCATCAATTTGATCAGTTCTTACACTTCACGGGTTCAACATCTGCAGAAATATTGGCATCTCAAGTAGGCAACATAAACAATAAGCAGCACCCTAATTTTGAAGATTTTGGAGATGCAATGGTGAGAGGTAACGGCGGTTCAGGCTATGTGAGAGTAGACTGGTTTAACCCCGACGGGTTAGATTCTTGGGGAGATGGCCGCCTAACCATCTTGGGTACTGAAGGATTCATAGAAATCAGAAAGAATATTGATATAGCTTCAGGTCACAAAGGAGGCAATCACTTATACATGGTAGATGGCAAAGAAACCATTCACATGGATTGCAATCAGGTAGAGCTACCTTTTGGGCCACAAATGGTAGACGATGTTGTAAACAGAACCAGAACAGCTATGACACAGGAACATTGTTTTCTGACCATGGAACTGGCCCTAATTGCTCAAAAAAATGCCATTAAAATTTAAAAACTACCTCAATCTATGAGAAAAAGAAACTATATAATATTCCTTCTGGTCTCAGCAACATTGGCCAGCTGTACCAGAAGAGAAACGCTGGAAGACCTCACGCCAAGACCGAATATACTTTGGATATCTGCAGAAGACCTAAGCCCAAGAATGGCTGCTTACGGCGACTCAACTGTTGCTACGCCCAATTTAGATAGACTAGCGAATGAAGGAGTAGTGTATGACCATGCCTATACTTCAGCCGGTGTCTGTGCTCCCAGCAGAAATGCCATAATTACGGGTCGGTATCAAATTAGTAACGGAGGGCATAATATGCGGACTTTATACAGCACCTATCCTGAAAAAACAGGGCTTCCTAAATCGTATAATTCAGTGCCTCCGGCAGGTGTTAAGCTCTTCCCTGAATACCTGAGGGCTGCAGGATATTACACTTCCAATAATATCAAAACAGATTATCAGTTTGAAGCTCCCGTAACGGTCTGGGACGAAGTTAGTGACCAGGCAGATTGGCGTGGCAGAGAAGATGGACAACCATTTTTCTCTGTTATTAACTTTACAACTACTCACGAATCACAAATATGGGCCAGGGCAGACCATAAGATGCGTGCAGACCCTGCAAAGGTTCCGTTGCCACCATACTACCCTGACAACGAAATCTCAAGAACAGATGTGGCAAGGCACTACAGTAATCTTTCAGAACTGGATGATCAAATCGGGGAAGTACTCTCCAAACTGGAAGAAGACGGCCTACTGGAAAACACCATCATATTTTTCTGGGGAGACCATGGCGATGGCTTACCTTTTTATAAAAGAGAAGTTTACAAAAGAGGGCTTCACATCCCACTTATTGCCAGATTCCCTAACAAAATCAAGGCTGGCACCAGGGATAATACATTTATCAATGCGATTGACTTTGCCCCTACTATGTTGTCATTGGCTGGCATCGAAACGCCACAAAACATGCAAGGGAAAGCCTTTTTGGGTGAGTATAAGTCTGCTACAGATCATGAATACATTTTTGGTGCAAGAGACAGACTGGATTCTAAATATGACAGGGTGAGATCAGCTATGGACAGGCAGTATCAGTATGTGAGGAATTTTCAGCCGGAGAAGCCTCTTTATATGGACATTGAATACCGCAAAAATATGCCAATGATGCAAATGATTCTCGAGAAAAAGGAGGCTGGCGAACTCAATGAGGACCAACTTTTCTGGTTTAAAGAAACGAAACCTGCAGAAGAATTATATGATCTGAGAGAAGACCCCTATCAACTTCATAATCTGGCCGATAACCCTGAACACCTGGAGACTTTAGAAAGATTTAGAGCTGTTATGGACCAATGGTTGGCCGAAATTGAAGATCTGGGAGCTATAGATGAAAAAGAAATGGTAAAAAACATGTGGAATGGCAGTGATCAGCCTCCTCATACGGCCAAACCGGTAGTTTATCAGGCCGGAGATAAAACGACCATAAGTTGTATGACCAGCGGAGCTTCCATTGCCTACAGAGAGGCAGGAAAAAAAAGATGGGAGGTTTATCAAAATGAGCTGACCCTTGAAACCGGAACATATGAGACTACCGCCATGAGGGTTGGTTACGAACCCTCAGAAATAAGTATTTTTGAGGTTAAATAATCAGCTAAAGATACCTTTCTCTGATGATGTTCATATGGTGAATAGTGTGCCCGGGTATAACATATGCGAATGTCCGGGCACTTATTTTATAATCAAAAAGCTCTATTGTTCTTTTACTTTCTTCAGTAGTCATGTTCTTAAATAATATTCTGGTCGCTGCTCTGACTATTCTGAATTCTTCTAATAGGTCGCCCATTGTTCTTTTACACACATCGGCATTTTGTGCGTAGAGGTTTTCATCCATACCCGGTAAAATAGCTAAATGATTACCTCTGGCTGCCACAAAAGCTCTGAAAGACATAACCCTTTCAACATCAACTATATGCTGAAGTATTTGCTTTATCGTCCATTTACCTTGGGCATATGAAAAATCATATTTGTGGTCTGGAATCTGTTGAAAAAAAAGAACCAGTTCTTTCTCATTTTCTTTCAAAACCTCCAGGAAAATCCCTTCAGGAGTAAGATCGATATATTCCTGTGAAATCAGTCCTTTTTCGTCTGGGAGTGTAGGCCTGAAAATCACTTATTAGCTTTTTAATGATGCATAGTAAATCTCATACCAGTCTTCTTTGCTTAACTGGATTTCTGTGGCTGTAGCCACATTCGCAATCCTATTGGTGTTCAATGAGCCGATAATTGGGAGTACACCCAAACTGATTAACCAGCTAACCGCTATTTGTTCCAGATTGGCGTCATGTTTTTCAGCCACCACATTCAGTACTTTTCTTAATCTGATAGCCTGTTCAGAGCCACCTTCAAGGATTTCGCCACCTGCAAGCGGTGCCCACACCAATGGTTTGCAATATTGCTCTTTGATAAAATCAATTCTTCCATCACGAATTGGACTGGTATTCAGAAGATTCAGTTCTATATGACTGGTAACAATAGGAATACTTAGATGTTTAGCTAATAACTTATGTTGATCTACCGTAAAATTGGCAATGCCAATATGTTTTGCCTTTCCGGTGTGTACAATTTGCTGTAAGATAGAAGCTGTTTCCTCAGGATTGGCAGTAAAATCAAAGCCATTTAAAAGAAACATGTCAAGATATTCTGTATTTAAATCTTTTAGAAAATGATCTACAGAATCCAGCAGGTACTTTCGTGAATTATCAAAATAGACCATGCCTGTGCTATCTTTTCTGATGCCACATTTGGCAAAAAGGACAATATCCTCTCTTTTGATGGATTTACTGGCCAAAATACCTTTTACCACCTGCTCAGTCTCAAGCTGTGCAGAGGTATCTCCATGGTCAAAAGTATTGATTCCCAACTCTAAACATTTCTCAATCACCTCAGTGGCTTTTTTGAGATCTGTCATTTTCTCATTTTCCCATCTCCAGAAACTATAAATGGCTTTGGAAACTTTAGGGCCGCTATCGCTTAAATATACTTTTTGCATAAACTTAATGTGGTTTATGCAAAAATAGGAGATTAGAGTTTAGACTTACTTGGTCTTGCAGGTTTTAATTCCAAAAAGAGTGTACAAAGGACAAAAACTTACCAAACTGGTTAACAGAAAAATAACTGCAACAGCTACAAGAACAATTCCTAATGTCCCGCTAATTGTTCCATTATAAAAAAGAAACCCAACCACTAATGCAATGATAGTACGTATGATGCGATCTGCACCTCCCATATTTTTTGTCATGATCTATATATTTTGTTAAGTAAAGATCTTTAGGATTCTTAAAACAGAATGTGACCAAACTCACATTTTAGCATGATACCCATTCAAGTAAACTATTTTCTGCAGTTGGCTTTCTTAAACATTTGTTCAGAAAAAGTTAGAGCCCTTTGAGACCTCCACCATTTAGACTATTTTTGCAGCCTGAAATTCAAAACGAAATAGAATGTCTTTAAAAGTCGGAATCGTTGGCTTGCCAAACGTAGGAAAATCTACTCTTTTTAATGCTGTATCTACCTCAGCAAAAGCTCAGGCGAGTAACTATCGCTTTTGTACAATTGATCCTAATGTAGGTTTGGTAGATGTTCCTGATACACGTTTAACAAAGCTTGAGGAGCTAGTAAAACCAAAAAAGACAATCCCTACTCAAATTGAAGTAGTTGATATTGCCGGACTGGTAAGAGGGGCAAGTAAAGGAGAAGGTCTTGGGAACAAGTTTCTTGGTAATATCAGAGAGGTAGATGCTATCATTCACGTTATCAGATGTTTTGAAGATGAGAATGTAATGAGAGATGAAGGAGCCATTAACCCTGTCTCTGACAAAGAAATTATAGACACCGAACTACAGCTTAAAGACCTGGAGAGCATTGATAAAAAGCATCAGAAAATTGCCAAAATGGCGAGAGTTGGTGGCGATGCCAAAATGAAGGCTGAGCTCGTAGTTGTAGAGAAATGCAAAGACTGGTTAGAGCAAGGAAAGAATATCCGTGAATTAGGTTTAACAAAGGAAGAATTACCTGCGATAGCAGAACTTTTTCTTCTGACCATTAAGCCTACCTTGTATGTGGCTAATGTAGATGAAGCCAGTATGCATACCGGTAATAAATATTCTGAGGCTTTAAAAGTGGCTGCAGATGCAGAAGGTGCAGAGATGATCGTTTTAAATAACTCAATAGAAGCTCAAATAGCGGAAATGGAAGACCCGGATGATAAGGCTTTATTCTTTGAAGAATACGGCATGACAGAAGCCGGATTAGACATTCTGCTTAGAGCAGCTTATAAATTACTGAACCTAAATACTTATTTCACTGCTGGTGTGCAAGAGGTGAGAGCCTGGACCATTCAGGAAGGCTGGAAAGCTCCGCAAGCCGCAGGTGTTATTCATACTGATTTTGAAAAAGGCTTTATCAAAGCAGAAGTCATTGGCTACGAAGATTTTGTGCACTATGGCTCAGAACAAGCTTGTAAAGAAGCCGGCAAATTAAGAATTGAAGGAAAAGAATATCTGGTAAAAGATGGAGATGTGATGCACTTTAGATTCAATGTCTAAATCTCTTGTTTTTAGTCTTTTATTAATCCTTATTTCCGCCAAAGCTTTTTCTCAAGGCAGTAATTTGCAATACCTTGAAGGAAGCTGGTATATAAATCGAAGCAATTTCCCAATGTGGCTTAGCGGTAAGAAAACTGAGCCCACATTTAATTACACGCTTCAGAAAAAATCTGGCAAATACCGACTGCTTGACGAGGTTAAGTTCTTTAAAAACGGAAAAGAAAAATCAATTGTAGGTTTTGACTATCCTATAGAAAGGTCGCCTGCTCAATTCGTTTGGAGAGGAAAAGGTCTTTTATTTATTGCAAAAAGCAAATGGGCAGTTCTTCATTATGATGAGCAATTGATGTGGATGCTTATAAAGTTTGAGAAAACACTCTTTACCCCGCCTGGCTATGATATTGTATCAAGAGAAAGACAGCTCTCAGCCGAACAAAGAGAAGAAATTCAAAAAATAATGTCACAGCTGGATATTAAAGCGACTTTATCGGAGATTACCCAAAACCCGTTTTAAGGAAGGATTAATCAAATTTTAAGATTTTTTTTCCTTTTGTACACAACCGAAAGCCGCCTGAAAGCATTTAATGCCAAAAGAACATTCAATCAAAAATGAAAACCATAGTATTATCCTTATCTCTTCTGCTGGCAGGAATCACCTTCGTAAAATGTACTACCACCGTTGAACCCTTGACTATGGAAGAGGAGAAAGCAAAATTGGAAAAGTTGTACGATGAAATTGTGGAATTGAGCCAGTCAGAAACCTGTTCAAATCCGGATAACTGGAAATACACCGCTATTGGCAGTAAAGCATGTGGGGGACCCACAGGTTATATAGCTTATCCTAAGTCTATTGATGAAAGCAACTTTCTTAGTTTAGTTGAGGATTATACCTTAACTCAGAAAAGCTACAATGAAAAGTCCGGAATGATGTCAGATTGTTCACTACCGGCAGAGCCAACAGGAATAACCTGCGAAGATGGCAAAGCTATACTGGTGTATAGTGGCCTATAAATTATCTGAGATGATCCAAAATAAGTATCATCTCTTCTGTAGGTGGTAAGAAATTGTGGATGCCCCAGGTACTGGAATCGAGAGATCTGCTATTTCCAAAGTTCTCTGTACTTAGCAATAGTTCTAGATCTGTCACACCACCCCGTTTAAGATCTGTCGATTCCATTGCCACATATCTGAGTTCCCAATGGGCTCTGGTTTTAAACTTATTATCCAGCTTTTCCTCGTAGACTAAATCCACGAAAACATTGTTTTCAGCGAGCACCCAATAGTCTCCTGCGTTTCTGTATTGACTAGTATATTTTAGCGACTCTCCTGTTAATTTGACATTGGAAAGTCCTTTCCCAATAACTTCATTAAGTCCTTTTTTAGTTAACTCATACTCTAGTCTGACTATCGCTCTTGAGCTGGGTTCAATGTATATTTTGCCTACTCTTCCACCTCTGAGTTTAGGCGATTTCGGTTTAAAATTGACAGAATACAACTCTAAGCCATCAAAATAGGTAAGCATCGAGTCCACCTCATATTCATATTTAGAGATCATGTTTTTAGTAAGAAAGTGAGGCAATTCTGTCTCAATTGCCCGGCAAGCTACCGCAGGCCCATTAAGAAACTGCCAGGAATTCACCTTTTCACTTTGACCCTTCCAATTTAACTGACGGTTCTTAAGTACTTTAATTCTATCTGGCCTATCCTTTTCCTCAGGAAACCGCTCAACTCTTAGCACCGCTTCTTTGATTTTAACTACGCCGATATCCTCCAGTGAAGCAGTTTCTCTATAAAATCCACTTTGAAGTAAGGCTTGAAATGAGTTGTTTGTTTTCATTGAATCTATGGCCGACTGCACCAAACTTTTGGCATTGGAAATACCTAAGGTGGTTTCAATGAGAGGTGCCTTAGTCAAACTCAAATTATTGAGCTTTGTTCTATTCAAATCCCTGGCATTCATTTTTAAACTCTTATACCCTAGTGCAGCAATCGTCACTTCTGCCGAATCAAGCACAATGAAAGGGAACTTAAAATTGAAATAGCCTTCTTTATTCACAGCGGTACTGAAACCACCATGTTGAATACTCACAATAGCCAGAGGAATTGCTTTTTTAGAATCCTTATCCAGAATTTGTCCCTGAACAGAGACAAAACCCTGAGCAGTGGAAGAATTAATTCCAAGACTAATCAATAGGATAAAAAGGACAAAGGAACGTCTCAAAGGTTTATTCATGACAAATAGCATAATATCAAAATAGAGTAAGGTCAGATACTAAAAAAAAACGACCATCTATATACTCAGAGATACCAACGACAAAAGGGTATTACTTTATTAGAAATTTAAAGGTAAATTTGTTTAGAATTAAAAAGCTAGAGAATACTATGAAAACTTTCAAATCGGGCATTATTCTTTCAATAGGGTTTACATTCTTTGCCACTGCAGGATTTTCTCAAATTTTCAGTCCTGACAGAATCAAAGATAGAATTAAAGAAAGAGCAGCTCAAAAAACACAAAATGAAGTAGATAACCGTGTAGATCGCGGAGTAGATAAAGTTTTAGATGGCTTATTCGGTACTGTAGACAAAGGAGCCAAAACTGCCACAGAGGCCGTGAAGGATGCTGCCAGCTCAGATGGCACTTCAAAAGAATCCAAAGCTACTGAAGCCAAAACTGAAGAAGATGTTATGAAACTCTTTGGTGGTCTTATGGGTGGTATGGGTCAGGCTGAAGCTCCGGATGCCAGCTATAAATTTGCTTCAAGCTATGTGATGAAGATTACTTCAAGTGAAAAGAGCAAAGATCAAACAGATTTCACGATTAAGTATCATTTTGCAAAAGATGGCGAATATTTCGGCTCTAAAATCATGCAATCCTCTGATCCAAAAATGAACTCTGCTGTAAATTCTCAATTTATGGTATATGATCTTTCAAAAAATGCCATGTATACCTTCATGGAGATGAATGGTCAAAAAAATATGATGTCCATAGCCATGAAAAACGTTGAAGACATGGCTTCTGAGAAGGTAGATGAAAAAATAGAGAATACCTCCTATACAAAAACAGGTCAAACCAAAACCATAGCGGGCTATCCTTGTGATGGATACCTAATGAAGCAGGACGGCGAAGAATACCTCGTTTGGATCAGCAAATCTAATGTGCCGGTGGTAGCTTCTTATTATAAAAACTTAAATAAAGCTATGAGCGGAAACAATCCCGGAAGCATTAAATTTAATTACGGAGCCAATCCTGAAATGATGAAAATGGTAGAACAAGGACGAGCTTTTATGGGCATGACTCATACCGAAAAGAATGGAGAAAAAATGGAAATGGAAGTTGTTGAAATAAATGCTTCAGACAACTATAGCTTTAACACAGCGGGCTACAGTAATATGATGGATTTCAACAAAATTATGCAGGACGCTCAGAAACAGAGCACCGAAGAATAATCCGCTTAATTTATTGCAAAAAAATGGGCTCAAAATAAGGAGTCTTGCCACCGCTTTGTTCAAAAACAAAATTCAAAACAACATGAAAACCAATTTACTTAAAATCTGGGCACTAGCTCTGTGTCTTTCCACTATCCTAATTCTAGGATGCAAAGATTCTGACCTCTCACCTTCAGAAGAAGGTCTCATTAATTTCAATTCTGTCACCGGTAAAATAACTAGAACATTCTATTATGATTACGATGGCAACGAGGTCAGATTTTCAATGGATACCGTGTATTACAACTTCGACAGTTTAATTAATGGCGTAAAATGGTATGGTAAACAAGGAGATATAAGACTCTTTAGAAATAAAGCAGACGGGTTATACAGCTTCTTCATTCCTCTTCAGGAAGAGTATCTTCTCTATAAATATCCTGTAAAAAAGAATGAAACGTTTCAGACTTTAAATTACCAGGGAGAGTCGTACAATAACGAACAAGAAAACCCATACAATATTACACGCTATGAAATGCTGGTGGCTGACACCAAAGCCTCCGCTACTATGAAATATTCTTCTAATTCTTATGAAGGTCTCATCCATTATAAGAAGGCTAAGCTGACACCTTCTACTAATGGTCAAATCCTGCCGGGTGAATGGTTTGTATTGCCGGGCAAAGGGACTGTACTTTTCAGGTCATATTACGACGAAGACTTTACGAAAATTAGTGTTTACTCTGAAACAACAGAATTCTTTTAAAACCATATTACTACTATAGCCATGAAAAAAATTATTAGCCTCATCGCACTAGGATTGATAATCTCTGCCTGCCAGTCAGGTGAAAAATCAGAGACATTGCAAGAGAAAATAGAAGCCTCTATCCCAAAAACTGAAAGAGAACCCTGTGATCTACTGAAGGCAGAAGAAGTTAAGCAAGTAGCTGCACTTAGTGAGGTCGAATTGACTCAAAATAACAATTACGGTGTCTGTAGTTTCAGCTGGGAAGTAGAAAGTGAGAAGGCCTCTCAGGAAGAAAGTATTGCCAATATATTAAATGCTGCAAAAAGCGGAGATGCGTCTGCTGTGGCCAGTACTGCTCAAAAAGGCTATTATAGTGTGGGACTCAATTTCAGTACTTTAACTCCAAAAACAAAAGCGGAGGCCTTAGAGGGTTACAAAACCATCCTTGAAAGACTAAATAAGGGCATTACAGTGTCAAAAGAACAAATAGCCGAAAAAGCGAAAGATCTAGGTTTAGATGACAAGAATATAGAGAAATACGCTTCAGATTACACCTATAAGGACGAAGATCGCAGTGATATAGAGGGTATTGGAGAGGCTGCAAGTTGGAGTAACAAAACCGGTCAACTAACCGTTGTTTCAGGCACTGATATCTTCTTTCTCACCGTGAAAGCATCAGGAGACAAAGAAAAAGCTTTGTCAATGGCTAAAGAAATTGCTCAACTAGTCATTAAAAAATTATAAGATGGAAGCTGTTCTTTTGCCCTTGGAGAATGCCTTAACACCGCTTTTCACGGTTAAGTCTCCAATTCAACTACCGACTACCTGGAGAGAAGCCCTGGTGAAATATGCCCCTTGGATCATTCTGATTTTTGCACCGCTTTCTCTTCTTGCCATTGGCCTTTCAGGACTATCTTATGCTTTGAACTTATTTTCTGGTCACTTTCTTGAATCGTTGGCTATCTTATGTTCAATGGCCGCCATGGTGATAGATCTTCTTGCCATTAAGCCATTAATGGATAAAAAGCGAAGAGGTTGGTTATTAATTTTTGGCGGCTTTGTACTTACCATGCTGGCCAATATTCTTCAATTCTCTGTGGTGGGCCTTCTGTTAAACTTTCTCATTGGAGGCTTTTTCCTGTTTCAAATCAAATACTATTATCAGTAATCATGAAAAAAATAGTTTTAAATCTACTTCTATGCGGAGTGGTAATGTCATGTGGTATAAAGGATAAAGCCACGGAAAGTCTGGCCGAAAACTTTATTGAAAAAGCCACGGGGATGGAGATGGATATTGAAAGCATCGCCAACATTGAAGATCAAAAAACTGATATGGATTTAAGCTGGGATGGAAGGGATTTTCCAGAAGCAGAATATATGACCTCAATCACCGCTATCCCGGATGTATTGAACATCATCATTCGGAATGACGAGTTGGCTTTGTTGGTAAATTTGAGTTCAAAAGATCTGAAGACCAGGCCATTGATTGCCTCGGCTAAAACGAATTCTGAAGGAAACACCGTCATGGTATCAGTTCAAGACTACGTTACAATGGAGAAAGATTATAATAAGGGCACATTCATGAATCAGGATGGAGAAGTAAGAATTACAGAACTCAGCAAAGACCGCCTGACTCTGGAGCTTGATGTAAAGTTGGCAAACCCAACTCAGTCAGAAAACCCTGAAAGCTGGAAGACATTAAAGGGGAAAATCACCTGTACGAAACCAATGTTCAACAGCATGGGGCAGAACCTGGAGAGCATTCTGGATTAGTCTGTAAAATGCCTTACTGCTAATTCATATCCTTTTAAACCAAGACCGCAGATCATACCTACACATCTGCTAGTTAAATACGAATGATGTCTGAATTTTTCGCGGGCATGTATGTTTGAGATATGCACTTCAATGGCCGGAGTGGTTACAGATGACAGGGCATCTGCCAGTGCCACAGAAGTATGCGTAAGACCACCGGCATTAAGTATAATACCATCAAAACTAAAGCCTTTTTCGTGTATCTTATCAATAATGGCTCCTTCATGATTGCTCTGAAAATAATGTAGCTCAGCACCGCTCATTTTTTGTTTCAACAGTTCAAAATAATCTTCAAAGGTTTGGCTTCCATAAACTTCAGGCTCCCTTTTTCCTAAGAGGTTAAGATTTGGGCCATTGATGATGATTATTTTTTTCATAGTTAATAGTTGCTATTTCATGAGCAATTCAGTCATCAAATATGATAAAAATCAGCGTAGCCGCAAACAGGCAAAGCTAGTTTTGCATTATGAACATGAAAGAGCTTATTCAAAAGTACGATGTAGCGGGGCCAAGATACACCTCTTACCCTACTGTACCCGCCTGGAACATCTCTGAATTCAATTTGCAGGACTGGCAAATAGACATTAAGAATACCTTCAAAGAAGATCAGAGCATCGGTATTTATATACATCTCCCCTATTGCGAAAGCTTGTGTACTTTTTGTGCATGTCATAAACACATTACCATTAATCATAAGGTAGAAGAACCCTACATCAGTGCTCTTCTGAAAGAATGGCAACTCTACCTATCTCTTTTTACCAGGAAACCTATTCTGAAAGAATTACATCTTGGCGGAGGAACTCCTAGTTTTTTTAGCCCGAAACAGCTCAAAAAACTCATTTCCGGAATTTTGGATACCGTAACCATCCCGGATATCCACCATTACGGATTTGAAGGTCATCCAATGAACACTTCCGAAGAACACCTTCAAACTTTGTACGATTTGGGCTTCAATCGTGTCAGTTTTGGTGTGCAGGACTACGACTCCAAAGTCCAGAAAGCTATTCATAGAGTACAGCCGTTTGAGAAAGTAAAAGAAGTGACAGAACTGGCCCGTAGAATAGGCTATACATCCATTAGCCATGATTTAGTTTACGGCCTTCCATTTCAAACACCTGCTTCAATCAAAGAAACGGTAAGTAAAACTCTGTCTTTAAACCCTGACAGACTCTCCTTTTATAGTTATGCCCATGTTCCATGGATAAAAGGGAACGGACAAAGAGGTTTTTCTGAAGACGATTTACCGCTTGGCAATAACAAAAGAGCCCTATATGAGCTTGGCAAAGAATTATTTGAACTGGCTGGTTATCAAGAAGTAGGCATGGATCATTTTGCTAAACCATCTGACAGCCTGTTTAAAGCAAGGGAACAGAGGGAGTTACATCGAAATTTCATGGGCTATACCACAGAGAGTGCCAAAAACCTAATTGGTTTGGGCGTCTCATCTATTGGAAACGGAAACAGGTCTTATGCTCAGAACGACAAAAATTTGAAGTCATATCTTCAGAAACTTGAAAATGGCCAATGGCCGGTCATAAAAGGTCATTTGTTGACAGACCGGGAGGTTCTAACCAGGGATATTATTGAAGATCTTATGTGTCATTTTCAGACCGATAAGTTAATAGAATACAGTACTTATGATGCTGATATATACCATAAACTAGAGGGTTTTAAAGTTGATGGTTTGATGACTTTTGATAACCAAATTGCCAAGGTAAATGAAAAAGGCCGGGCCTTTGTAAGAAACATTGCCATGCTCTTTGATAGTCACTTAAATGAATCGGAGAAAAAACCCATTTTCTCACGAACAATTTAAGGCCTCACAGCCATTTTAAAAAGGCCCAGAATCTTCTTTTCTTTAAGTAAGAGAGGTCATATTCATGAGCATAAGCTTCTTTTTCAAACGAAATCATCTGATAAGCGGCCCAGAAGTTTTTGGTTTTCATGAAGTGAATAAACCATTCTATGACATACCACAGATAGAAGAAAATGAGAAGCATCTCTACCTGCTGTCTTAAGTGTATCTTCTCATGATTAATCAAAATAGCATGAGGTGACTTCTCCCTTAAAATGACAAAAGGAAACAGAGCAATGCCTCTGATTTTGGGAATCTTAAGTCCTTTGATTAAAATCAAAAATTCAGATTAAAAAACGAAAGTAAACGTTTTAACCGGGATCTCTAAGCACATCTACCAGATTGAACTTGGCTCCACCTCTTTTCCTATCTTCTATGACTATCTCAACAGGAGTATGAACCTTGCATCCAAAACGATCTGCGGTAAGCTTATAAACCTTTTTTCCGGGTTTTTGTTCGGGCAACCAAAGGTCATGAGATCGCGAAAGCACCTTTCCGTCTTTGTCTTCCCAGGCGTACTTGGTTTTTTCATCAAAATCAGCCAATTGTACATGTACAGGCTCACGTGCCATAAAATATTTTTGTACCACATCTACGCTTGGAATGTCCTTTACTATCACTTTTATTTTTCCAAGCACCACCTCCTCAGCCTTCTGAACCCTGACGGTAAAAATACCTTGATAACTCGTGTTAATATCTTTGATTTGAATGTGCTTAGAACGTGCAGAAAAATTAAATGGTCCATCCCATAGATAAGTGGCATCATCGCCATAATCGGGAGCCATAAGTTCTAATTCACCCCCTTTACAGGCCGTAATAAATGAATAGCCTACATCATTGACATAATCCTTATACTTGACTGTTTGCTGATGTTGGAAGGAATAGTAAAATAAGCTGGAAGTATCTTTTACGCTATGCAATGACTTATCAAAACCCTCCATAAAAAAAACTGTCAGACCTCCTGTCTTATTTTCAAGGTCCTTTGCTTGTGTAGCGAGCGAACCCAGAAAGACAAAAAAGAAAATACCAACATATTTCTTTTTATGTAGAATTGATTGCATACAGTATAGATTCCGTTTCTCTGACTGATAAATTTAGTGCAAAGATCATGCTAAAAAAATACCCCACAGGCATTTCTGAGGGGCATTCAATAAAAATATTTGATGATTATCAGATAATCTTAAAAGCTAAGGTCAATTGCCATCCGGCAGATCTCTGGCTAAATTTATCTTCGTTCTGGAAATTTAAAACACTAATATCTGATAGGCTTCCTTCCCTTCTTAAATCAATTTCGAGTCCCAATAACTTCACACCAACTCCCAACTGATATCCCCAGGTAGAATTGGCAAAAGCATCACCGGTGTTAGTGGTATAATCAGCCAAGGCCTCTTTTAACTTCTTATCTTCAGAAAGTTTTACTGAAGCCACCGGGCCACCCATCACTCTTAAAAATTTCAGTGGTTTAAAACCTACCAAAACCGGGATATCAAGGTTGGTGTACTTTACATCTACCAATTCAGGACCACCAGAACCTGAGTTTACTTCTACCTTACCACCTTTGGTGGCCACTAAAAGCTCGGGTTGCAAATACACTTTATCGCCCAATCTTCCCCATGCCCCAAAAACAAAACCGGTTTTAGTATCCAGACTTTCCTGAATATTGCCTCGTAATGAACCTGCATCGGTACTTATATTGGTTAATGAGACACCACCCTTTACGCCCAAACCTGATTGTGAGTAGCCCATCAGGCTAATTAATGTGAATGCTGTTAGAATTATCGCTTTTTTCATTATTTGTTAATTTTTGTAGCTACGCTTTAAACGCAACCAACATAAAAAATAGTATTCCACCTATGTTCTAGTATTTAGATGTAAACCTGTTCCAGAACGTTGCATAGTAAAACCATCCTCATTTTTTAATCAAAAATTGAATTAATATCATTTACTTCGAATCTTAAAGTTTCTCCGAAGGTTTCCATTTTATGGCAAAAGTTAAAACAGCGTATTTCTGTCAAAACTGCGGTTACAATTCCCCAAAATGGTTAGGGAAGTGTCCATCTTGTAATCAATGGAATTCCCTGGTAGAAGAACTCATCGCAAAAGACGAGCCAGAGAAGGGTAATTGGCGATTTGGTTCTCAACAATCTAAACCGAAATCGAAGCCGAAAAGAATTAATGAAATAGCCACACTGGAACGCTACCGGATAAACACCGAGGATGAGGAATTCAACAGGGTGCTAGGTGGTGGCCTGGTACCCGGCTCATTAATACTGATAGGAGGCGAGCCAGGTATTGGCAAATCTACTTTGATGCTTCAATTGGCCCTAAGTCTGACAGATTACAATGTCTTGTATATTTCCGGAGAAGAAAGTGAGCAGCAGCTAAAAATGCGAGCTAGCCGAATTAAAAGCCAGAATGATCGCTGCTATATATTAACTGAAACAGCAACAGATGCCATCTTTAAACAAATTGAGCTTCTGGAGCCGGATGTCATAATCGTGGATTCGATTCAAACTATGGTCTCACCGCTTATTGAATCCGGAGCGGGGTCCGTATCTCAAATAAAGGAATGTGCGGCAGAATTTATGACTTTCGCCAAAGAGTCTGATATTCCCGTGCTGATGATTGGCCACATTACAAAAGAGGGCAGCCTCGCCGGTCCAAAAGTATTGGAACATATGGTGGATACTGTATTGCAGTTTGAAGGCGACCGTTATATGGCCTATAGAATTTTAAGAACTACTAAAAACCGTTTTGGAAGTACTTCTGAACTCGGTATTTATGAAATGCTGGCCGATGGTTTAAGAGAAGTTAGTAATCCTTCTGAAATATTAATTTCAGATAGAACAGATCAAATAAGTGGAATTAGCATAGCCTCAATGATGGAGGGAAACAGACCTCTGAATATTGAAATTCAGGCTCTGGTTAGTACAGCGAATTACGGCACCCCACAAAGAACCAGCAATGGCTTTGATACCCGCAGGCTTCAGATGCTACTGGCCGTTTTAGAAAAAAGAGGGGGCTTTAGGCTCGGAACACAGGACGTATTCCTGAATGTAGCCGGCGGGCTAAAGGTAGAAGACCCTGCCATAGATCTGGCCGTATGCGTTGCCGTGGCTTCGTCATATGAAGATCTCTCCGTGAGTCAATCTTACGGCTTTGCTGCAGAGGTAGGCCTGGGTGGTGAGATAAGAGCTGTGAGTAGAATTGAATCAAGAATTTCTGAAGCTGAGAAATTAGGCTTCAAAAAGATTTTCATTTCTGAGAATAACATGAAAGGCCTTGACCCATCAAAATTCAATATTGAAATATTTGCTTGTCAAAAACTTGAAGATGTTTTCTCAGATTTATTCGGTTAAATATCCGCATTAAATTAGGACGATTGGCACAGGCATAAATTGTACTTTATTAATACAGTGCAAATGCATAAGATCATTGCAAAAATAGGATTGACCATACGTTTTTCGTATATTAAGATCAATCAAAGAGTACAATTTACGTCATTTTATAATATTTAGGATTATTCTAATATGGTATTAGAGAACATTACATCGACGTAGCTCCTAATATAAATTGCACTTTTTGAATTTAACATTCATTTTAAAATACTATGCAAAAGCCAAAAAGATTACTAATCGTTTCGAACCGCCTTCCCTATCAGTTACAGGAAGAAGATGGTAACTTTAAGTTTAGCATGAGCAGTGGCGGCCTTGTTTCAGCTTTGAAAAGCTACATGGAAAATTCGGCTGGCAGTTTTAGCGAAATGCACTGGTACGGAAACGCCGACTTCAATGAAAAAGAATGGACTGAAGCTAAGAAGCAACTTCCGGAGGAATCTGCCGGAGTGAAACCGGTTTTCATTCCTAAAAACCTGAAAGAGAAACACTACAGCGGATTTTCTAACTCTACCTTATGGCCACATTTCCATTACTTTCCTACGTTTACCAAATATGACCATGACGATTACAAAGCTTATCATAAGGTAAACGAGCTATTCGCCAAAGCCATTGCCGAAAATTATGAGGAAGGAGATGTCATTTGGGTCCATGATTATCAGCTGCTTCTTTTGCCACAAATGCTAAGAAGAAGATTACCTGATGCCACCATTGGTTTCTTTATTCATATACCGTTTCCTTCTTTTGAAATATTCAGAATGCTACCCCGTGAATGGAGAGAAAACCTTCTGGAGGGCATGCTGGGTTCTGATCTGGTAGGATTTCATACCAATGACTACGTTCTACATTTTCAGAAGTCGGTCAGAATGATTCTTGGATACGAAAGCAAAAGAAGAATTATTCAGACCGAAAACAGAGCCATTAGATCTGACCTCTTCCCTATTAGCATTGACTTCAATCTTTTCAATAAGTCGTTTGACAAACCACAGGTTAAAAAGCTCAAACGGAAAATTGCGAACATCAATCCGGAAGGTAAAATCATTTTCTCTGTAGACAGACTTGACTATACCAAAGGTTTACAAAACAGGCTAAGGGGTTACGAACGATTTTTACAGGAAAACCCTGACTGGTATGGCAAAGTAACTTTTAACCTGGTGGTAGTACCCTCAAGAGATGTGATTAAAAAATACGGGGAAAGTAAAAGAAAGCTGGAAGAGCTGGTAGGAAGAATAAACGGTACTTTCGGACAGATGGACTGGCAGCCCATCGTCTATCAATACCGCAGCCTAGATTTTGATGAGTTATGTGCTGCCTATACAGGCTGCGATGTGGCTCTCATTACTCCAGTTAGAGATGGAATGAACCTGGTATCTAAAGAATTTGTGGCCAGCAGAAAAGACTTAAGAGGTGTTTTGGTTCTTAGTGAAATGGCCGGATCTGCCGCAGAGCTGGGCGAAGCCGTTTTAATAAATCCAACAGACCTTGATGAAATCTCAATGGGCATTAAGCGGGCACTTACAATGCCAATTATGATGCAGAGCAGAAACCTGGAGATTATGCAAGAAAGAATAAGAACCTACGATGTAAACATGTGGGCCCACGATTTTATGACACAATTAAACCAAGTAAAAACCTTACAAGCAAATAAGAAAATCAGAGAGGTAGGACCGATCATCAGAAAAGAAATGACCGATGCCTATGAAAAAGCAGAGAAAAGAATGCTGTTTCTTGATTACGATGGCACTCTGATGCCTTTTCAGCGTGAACCTTACATGGCCAGACCAAACGAAAGGGTTTTAAACCTGCTTGAAAAACTCACTTCAGACCCTAAGAATATCGTAACAGTAATTAGTGGCAGAGACAAAACTACACTAAATGAGTGGCTGGGACATCTGCCTATAAACCTTGTGACAGAACACGGTGCCGCCAGAAGGCTTCGTGGCGAAGATTGGAAACAAACGGAGAAAATATTTAACAAGGAATGGCGACAGGAGATTTATCACCAAATGAATTTACACGTTCACAGATGTGCCAAATCTTTTATTGAAGAAAAAACTTTTGCTTTGGCCTGGCATTACAGAAATGCAGACAAAGACCTGGGTTTCTTACGTTCAAGAGAGCTTATTGACTCGCTCTACAGAGTTATTAATAACAATATGCCTCTGCAGGTCATCGATGGTAATAAAGTTATTGAGGTGAGAATGACCGGCGTAGACAAAGGAAGTGCCGCCCGCGAGATCTTTGAAATGGAAAGAGGCGACTTTATTCTGGCCATTGGTGATGACAGAACAGATGAAGATATGTTTAAAGCATTGAATGACGTGGGATATACCATTAAAGTTGGTACGGAAAGTTCAGATGCAAAATATAACTTTGCCAATATAACGGAGGTACTCCCTTTCTTCGAAAAAATATCTGGTTAACTGTTTTATGAGTATTACACAAAATCAAATCATTGACATTCTTTATTGGGTCGTTGCCTTGCCGGCAGGCTGGTTTTTAGGAAAAGTGCTCAAAGTAACTGTTTTCCCTATCTTGCATAAACTGGCTCAAAGAACCAACAGCACCATTGACGATGCCCTGATTACCGCCCTTGAAAAGGTTGTGGTGCCCCTGTTTTGGATAGTTGGCGTTTGGGTAGCTTACCACTACAGTCAACTATTCCCTGATTATAAGCCTGACATTAAAAAAGGCATTATCGTTTTTAGTATACTCTGTGTAACCTGGGCAGCAGCCTATCTTATCAATGAAGTCGTCAGGATTTATATGCTAAAAATGGGCAAGGTGTTACCTAACACCTCTATTTTTTCCAACATCCTGAAAATTGGTGTTTATATAGTGGGCTTAATGTTCATCATGAACTACCTGGGCATTCCTATTGCCCCGGCATTAACAGCACTGGGTGTTGGAGGTTTAGCTGTGGCACTGGCTCTTCAGGATACGCTCAGCAATTTATTTAGTGGCCTGCAGATGATTGCAGCCAAGAAAATGAATCCTGGTGATTACGTTAAACTTGAAAATGGTGATGAAGGGATTGTGGAAGACATTGCCTGGCGAAATACCACCATACGAGCCTTAGGCAATCACATCATTATCGTGCCCAATAGCACGATGGCAGGAAGCATAGTTAAAAATTTCATTCTGCCAGATTCGCAAAACTCGGTTTTAATTCCTGTAGGAGTGGCCTATGATTCTGACCTTAAGCATGTAGAAAAAGTGGCTATTGAGGTGGGCAGGCATATTCAGCAAACCGTGGAAGGAGCGGTACCAGACCACGAACCTTTTGTCAGGTACAATGAATTTGCCGACAGTAGTATAAACTTTAACGTTATTCTTAGAGCATCTACTTTCGTGGCTCAATATCTCATTAAACATGAATTCATTAAGGCACTTCATGAGCGTTTTGAAACCGAAGGGATTGAAATACCTTTCCCTATCAGGACGGTATATATGAAAACTGAAGACGCTTCTGATAAGAATTAAAAATCGGTATCAAGCCCAATTGCAGAAAGAGATACTACGGAGCAATTGGGTTTATTTTTACTGACTGAGTGCAAAAAAAACTATTTCAGGCACCAATCTTTTTGTCTAAATTTATTATCAAAAAAGTATAAATCATGACAAAAGAGTACCAAAAAGAAGACTTGACCATCCTATGGGATGCAAGCAAATGTATTCATTCAGGTATATGTGCCAGGGGGCTTCCTTCGGTGTTTAAACCCAAAGAAAGACCTTGGATTCAAACAGAAAATGAGACCAAAGAAGCCATTAGAGCACAGGTAGAAAAATGTCCTTCAAAGGCTCTGGCAATTAAGGCCTAGAGCATCTTAAAGAGAAGTACTGATTCTTCTCAAGTTTAATTCCTGTCAAAACCTACCCTATAATGAAATATCTGTCAATATTACTTATTGTCTTAGCAGTCTTCTCGTGCTCTGAAACGAACGAGAATTCATATCAATCTCTTTTCAATGGCAAGAACTTTCAGGGATGGGAAGGTGACACCCTAAATACCTGGAAAATAGAGAATGGGATGATAACAGGCGGTTCCTTGGATGAGCTTGTTCCTCATAATGAATTTTTATGCACTCAAAAGGCGTATGCCAATTTTGATCTCCGACTTAAAATTAAACTAACTGGCAGTGAAGGCTTTATAAATTCGGGTATTCAGTTCAGAAGTTCACGCTTATCTGACCCTGACTATGAGATGACCGGTTATCAGGCTGACTTCGGTGAAGATTATTGGGCCAGCTTATATGACGAATCAAGAAGAAATAAAACGCTGATTGCTCCTGATTCAGTTCAGGTGCTGGATTGGATAAACATTAACGAATGGAACGATTACCGGGTCTTAGCTGTAGACCGTCATATTCAACTTTTCGTTAACGGCCACCAATCCGTAGACTATAGAGAACCTGATGAAACCATTCCGCAAAATGGCCTGATTGGTTTGCAAATTCACGGTGGTGGCAAGGCAAAAGTATTCTTTAAAGACATTGAAATTAAAAGACTGCCTTAGACAGTCTGAGACAACCTACCCTATAAGACATGAAAACTTCCCTTTCCCTTCTCCTACTTTTTGGGATTCTTCTTCCCAAGCACCTCTCTGCCGCCATAGACACTACGAAAATTGACAGAGAGTATGCTCTGGAGGCCACAATGCTCGGTTTTTTTGCCAAAGATGGCACCCGAAACCCCACTTTAAGAGCAAACAAAGGCGATAGGGTAAGAATCATCATTACCAATGGTGAAAACATGACCCATGACGTAGCGATGGAAAATGCAGGAGTAAAAAGTAAAACCATTTTTGAAAAAGGAAGTCAAACCAGCATCACTTTTTTAGCCATAAATAATGACACCTATTATTGTACGGTTCCGGGTCACCGGGCGGCTGGCATGGTGGGATACTTCAAGGTCGTTGAAGGTGAAATATCAGACAAAACCATCCTCGGAATTCTACCTAAGAAAAAGGGCAAAGTCCTTAATCTGGGATTTGAGACAGGCGACCTAAGCGACTGGACTGCCACAGGTGATGCATTTACTGAACCTGTTTTTGATGCCCATATTGATAAAATTCATGCACCAGACACTCAAATTGGTTCTGATGGTCAGTACTTTCTGAGTAGCGGTGGCACGTTAAATCATCAATTAACAGGGACTTTACAATCCATCCCGTTTGAGGTTACTTATCCTTTTGCCTCTTTTAAAGTGTCCGGAGGAGCTTTACATGATACGCGTGTTGAGCTTGTCTTAACAAAAACCAAGGAAGTCATTTTCAGTTCTACAGGTCAGGGCCGAGCAACTTTGCAACCCGTAGTTGCCGATTTGAGTAAACACCTGGGCAAAGATATTTTCATCCGCATTGTTGATAATGAAACTGGTGTCTCTCCCATTTCATACATAGGAAAAGATACCTGGGCTCATATTAACTTTGACGATTTTCGTTTTCATAAAGAAAGACCCTACTTTCAAAATGAACTAAAACCGAGTGATATCATCATTCTACCTCCTCTTGATCCAATTGTAAACTCTGGCCTTTCGGGTGAAGAAGCTGCCAAAGTCATGGATTTACCTGAAGGTTTTACAATAAAACTTGCAGCCGCAGAACCCGATATCATTCGTCCGATTAGCTTCACTATAGATGCACGAGGTAGAATATGGGTGGTAGAAGGCCATACCTACCCTACCCCTGCCAAAGAAGGAGAAGGCAAAGACCGCATTCTGATTTTTGAAGACACCAATGGAGACGGAACTCTGGACAAGCGAAAAGTTTTTGCCGAAGGCTTAAATCTGGTGAGCGGCATAGAAGTAGGAATGGGCGGAGTTTGGCTGGGGGCCGCTCCTTATTTATTGTTTATTCCTGTTAATTACGAAACCGATAAACCAGCCGGACCGCCACAAAAACTATTGGATGGATGGGGCACGCAGGATACCCATGAAGTATTAAACAATCTAAGATGGGGACCAGACGGCTGGCTGTATGGCTGCCATGGAGTTTTTACCCATTCTAATGTTGGCAAGCCCGGATCATCAGAAACAGAGCGTCAAAAAATCAACGGTGGCGTTTGGCGTTATCATCCTACCCGTCATGTATTTGAGGTATTTGCCGAAGGTACCAGCAACCCCTGGGGCATAGACTTCAATGAATACGGCCATACGTTTATAACGGTTTGCGTTATTCCGCACATGTACCATATTACACAGGGCGGCAGATATCAAAGGCAGGCAGGAAAACACTTTAATCCATATACATTTGATGATATCAAAACCATTGGTGATCATGTGCACTATCTGGGAGACCGAGGGCCGCATGCAGGTAACTTCAGATCTGCGGCCGCAGGAGGCGGTCATGCCCACTCTGGTGCTATGATTTATCTGGGCGGCGACTCCTGGCCTTCTAAGTATCGAAATCAGATATTCATGAACAATATTAACGGAGCCAGAATGAACATTGACCAGCTGACTCCTTCAGGCTCAGGATACAAAGCCACACATGAAAAAGACTTTATTGTCATGAATGACTCCTGGTCGCAATGGTTAAATTTCAAATACGATCCGTCAGGCTCAGTGTATGCCATTGATTGGTATGACCAAAACCAGTGTCACAGTCCCAATCCTGATGTGCATGACAAATCACTGGGGCGAATATTTAAAATCAGCTATAAAACAGACCAATGGTCTCCTGTTAATTTATACCAGGCCACCAATCTTGAATTGGTTCAATATCAACTTCATAACAATGAGTGGTATGTGAGACAAGCCCGAACCCTTCTGCAGGAAAGGGCCGGTAATAATCCTGAAGTGATTAGTGCTTTAAAAGAAATACTTCATACGCACCCTGATATCCTTCGGAAATTACGAGCCTTATGGACTCTACATGTAATAGACGGCCTAACAGAAAAAGACCTGAATAAACTTCTGGAAAACAGTAACGAACACTTAAGAAGTTGGAGCATTCAGCTTTTAGCTGAGAACAAGAAACTTTCTGCGGCAACAGTCGAAAAATTTGAAGAATTGGCAAAAAATGACCCCTCACCTATGGTCAGGTTGTACTTAAGTTCAGCCATACAACGACTCCCTCTTGCCGATAGATGGGAGATTCTTTCGAATTTAGTACAAAGAGAAGAAGACAGTAGTGATCAAAACCTTCCTTTAATGCTGTGGTATGCTGCTGAACCTTTGGCTGATCTAAATAGTCAGAAGGCACTGGAACTGGCCGAACAAAGTTATATGCCCAAAATGCTTCTTTACATGATTCAAAAAGTAGGAAGTATAAAAACTGAGGAGTCCGGAAAACAATTAGAGAAGTTAAAAGTTAGATTAAATACAGAAGCTGCTCATTCCCGTCACATGGAATTAGAGAGCATAGAAAAGATTTTATCAGAATGATTTACAACAACACAGTTTTTAGGGCAGATTTAATCATGGCCATTCTTTCCATCCTGTTTCTCACTGCCTGCAATTCTGAGAACATTCAAGCTCAGCCAAAAACATCAGAATATTTTAACAAAACTACCATCACCAGAGATTTTCTATCTGAAGGTGTAGCCGTGGCAGATTTAAATAAAGATGGATTGCCAGATATTATTGCCGGCTTTTTCTGGTTTGAGGCACCTAACTGGAAACGCCATCAGATGGGCCCTTCCAGAGTCTTTAATCCGAAGGAAGAGTATAGTGAATCATTCTTAAATATGGCACTGGATGTAAATCTGGACGGATGGGACGATGTAGTAATCATTGACTACCCGGGCAAAGCCAGCTTTTGGCTGGAGAATAACCAGAACCAAGAAGGAGATTGGAAAAAGCATATCATTGCAGACGCTATGAATGTTGGAAATGAGTCGCCGGGCTTTATTGATATAAACGAAGATGGCCGGCTTGATATTCTTTGTAGCGATGTCATGAAAAAGCAAATTGTATGGCTCCAGGCACCCACCCGAGCCGGAGAAACCAATTGGACAAGGCATAATATAAGTACTGAAAATGTAGCGGGCACAGATAGATACTCACATGGAATAGGCTATGGAGACATCAATAATGACGGTATAAAAGACGTGGTTATAACCGAAGGATGGTTTGAAGGCCAAGACAATAAGTCAAGTGCTAACTGGAGATTTCATCAGGCCAATTTAGGTGAAGCCTGTTCTCACATGCAGGTTCTGGATGTAAATCAGGACGGAAAGAACGATGTGGTTAGTGCCTCTGCCCATGGTTTAGGAGTTTGGTGGCATGAGCAAATTGAATTAGACGGCCACATCAATTTCAAAACACATCTAATGAGCGAAACAACCGCACAGACCCACTCCTCTATCCTGGCAGATCTTGATAACAATGGCAGGCCGGATTACATAACAGGTAAGAGATACTTAGCACATAACGGAAGAGATGCCGGAGATGCCGATGCTCCCATTTTACTATGGTTTGAGTTTACACCAAACAGGTATCCGTATTTTAAAGAACATTTTATTGACAATGACTCGGGAGCCGGACTCAATATTGCTACGCATGACATGAATCAGGACGGGAGCATCGACATCGTTATAGCCAATAAAAACGGGGTCTTTCTATTGGAAAACCATTTAAATCATACTAAGTAAAGGCTATTTAGCTCTACTATACCGAACCTTAGAATAACACATGTCAATTTCTAAGATTTCATCAGTGAGTTTTTCAATTTCCCAGACATCGCAGGCGGCACAATTGCATAATGCATCTGAAGCGGCCGGATCACTCAAATGAATTTTATTGCCTTTTAAAGCGTAGCTTAAATAAGTGCAACAAGAAGTTGAAGGCTTGCCATCCCAAAGGATTTTTCCCTCCGAGGTAAATTCTAATTGCGGCAAGGCTGCGAAAGTATTTATCAGCGTCCAGTCACTCCATTTGCCGGTAGAGTCTAAAGTTTGTACATAATAGGTATTATCCCATTTGCCAATCAACTTTTGGGGAGAGGTATAAATTTGCTGACAACTAAAAGCCAGAGTCACGAATAAAAGTATGCCCGGTATCTTCTTCATATTCAGTAAATGTAAAAGAAGAGGCTCAGGTTGTATGAATAAATTATCTGCTTTGAATTTTCAAATACCGCATTCAGTTTGCCGCACAGGTATATACACTTCATTGATCTATTGATCATCATTCGCTTTTCGTCTATTTTTTAAAAGTCATTTCATTTAAACTGGTATATTAGAATAGCCGTGAATAATTAATTCACTCATTCAACCCTATTAACACCATCCTGATGAAATTTTTCTCTTTCGTTTGTGCTGTCCTGTTAGCCTTTCAGGTACAGGCACAAATTAAACTACCTTCCATTTTTGGCGACCACATGGTCTTGCAGCAAAAGCAGGACAATCCTGTTTGGGGCCGGGCAAAACCAAATGAAAAAATCACCGTAGAAATTAATGGTCAATGCCATACCACCATCGCAGATACCAAAGGAGCCTGGCGTGTACTCCTGAAGCCAATACCGGCTGGTGGCCCGTATAAAATGTATATCCAGGGCGATCATTCGAAATTCTTTTTTGAAGATGTTTTGGTGGGCGAAGTATGGATTTGCTCCGGACAATCAAACATGCAATGGTCTTTAAGAAACACCAACAGCGGTGAGCTAGCCATTGCCACGTCTAATTACCCAAAAATTCGACTAATCAGCGTTCCGCAAGTGGGCACATCTATGCCTCAGGATGATTTCAATGGAGCATGGGAGGCCGCCAGTCCTGAAACCACACCAGACTTTTCTGCCATTGGCTATTTCTTCGGCCAGCGTTTACACCATGCTTTAGATGTACCTATAGGCCTTATTGATAACGCCTGGGGCGGCTCTGCCGCAGAAGCATGGGTTAACAGAGACGTTTTGGAATCCGATAAGAATTATTCTGCACTCATGTCTTCATGGAAAAAGTTAGAACAAACGTATAACTACGAAGAAGAATTAAAAAAGTGGAATGCATCCATGGAAGAATGGAAGGCGGGCAACAGAGAAGAAGCTATGCCAAGAAAACCAGGTAATTTATTGACAGGAAATCATCGTCCGGCCAATATTTACAACGGCGTTTTACACCCTACCATTGGTTACGGCATCAAAGGAGTGATCTGGTATCAGGGAGAAGCCAATACAGGGCGTTCTTATCAGTATAGAGACCTCTTTCCTCTAATGATTCAGAACTGGCGTAATGAATGGAAACAAGGCGATTTCCCTTTCTATTATGTGCAGTTAGCAGATTTTATGGCAGAATCTGACCAACCGGAAGAAAGTGGCTGGGCCGAGCTGCGTGAAGCCCAAACCATGACCAAAGATAAACTATCAAATGTAGGAGAAGCCGTGATTATTGACCTGGGAGAAGGCAGGGACATCCATCCCAGAAACAAACAAACAGTGGCAGACCGCCTGGTCAGAATTGCCCTGGCAAGAGATTATCATAAGAACATCATTTATGAGGGACCAAGGTATAAATCAATGGAAGTTAAGGGAGACAAAATACTTTTGACTTTTGACAGTGTGGGCCAGGGACTTTATTCTTTTGATATCAGAGAACCACAAGGCTTTGCCATTGCGGGAGCCGACAAAAAGTTTGTTTGGGCAGAAGGCAAAATCATTTCCAACAATCAAATGGAAATCTCCAGCGAAAGTGTCAAGAACCCCGTTGCCGTTCGTTATGCCTGGGCTAACAACCCAAAATGCAATATGTATAACCGCGATGGCTTGCCCATGACACCTTTCAGAACAGACAGCTGGGAAGGCGTAACGTATGGGAAAGTGGACAGGTAAAACTGTGCTTTAATAAAACACGCATACCGTCAATAAATCTTCTACATTAGCTGAATTGTTATTAAATCACATTTAAGATAGGCTATGCCGAGAAGAAAAAAAGAATTTAATTCGGATACTCTATTCACCGCCCCAAAGCCTCAAACTATGGAATAGATGGAGTAGATGAAAGACGGATTCAAGTTTTGGAAGACCTCTTTAATTCTACCTTTAAAGAAATACATACACCTGTAACAGTTTATACTTTTACAGTAATTAAAAACCTCTTAGATTAGATAAAATATTTGCGATATATCAGACATATGTCCTGATATATCGCTGTTGTGCGGCATACAAGAAAAGCCAACCGCAAAAACAGCACATTTGGTTTTTGCCGACCCGAAAGCCCAAATCTGAAAAAACCAAAAGAGTTGTTTTTTGCCAACGCTCTAAAAAACGTTACTATATTTATAATAATGTAGTATATAATCCTATATTTGCAACTACATAATAACAGAAATCTAATACAATGGATAACTCTGAACTAAAAAAAGACCGATTTAAAAGAGTTGCTTCTAGAAGAGTAGACAATATTCTGAAAGGAATAAGAAGTCTTTCCAAATGCTCAAATGTCAACAACTATGAATACAACGAAGAAGACTTGAATAAAATGGTCAAGGCGATTAAGGAAGAACTAAAAACAATGGAAACTTTATATAAAAAGAATCTAAAGAGCAACACCGAATCATTCAATTTTTAATATGGAAGAAATTTTTAAAGAGCTGATTTTGGCATATACCCCAAAGGAAGTAACCAACATTCTCAAAAAGATTGGAGCAAGTAAAATGCTCTGGGAAAATGTAGGTAAACGGAGAAATAACCTAGCAACAATCAATATTGGAACTGACCCAGCAGCTGGAGTAACTGAAAGAATTACAAACGCAATAGACGCTGTGTTAGAAAAAGAATGGAAAAATCAGGGAGAACCAGAAGGGTTTCGTTCTCCAAGAAAAGCAGCTGAAAATTGGTTTGGTATTGAAGATGGAAAAATTTCCAAAATAAAATCTGCAAGAGATAAGAAAATTGATGATTTGTCGGATAAAGTTCAAGTCACATTATATGATTCTGGAAAGGAATCTAAACCTACTGTAGAAATACGTGATAAAGGCATAGGATTAGAACCTGAAGATTTCTCAAAGACAATTTTAGACCTTAACGGAAGTAACAAGATTGGAAAACTTCATTTGATGGGTGCATTTGGACAAGGCGGTTCAACAGCACTAGCATACAATAATTATACAATCATTATTTCAAAACCTTATTTAAAAAAAGATGAACGAAAGAAAAGTAAAGTTTCATTTACTATCGTTCGAATAAACCCTGGTGATATTGATAAGGATAAACACGAATGGTATGAGTATATGGTCGACAGAACAACTGGACAACCATTCACAGCAGAAATAGATGATGAGACTTTTGAGCCTGGAACTTTAGTTCGTCACGTATTAATGGATTTGGGAAAATATAGTGGTAGTATGACTGCACCACAAAGAGGTCTTTGGTATTTAGCTCATAATTATATGTTTGACCCAGTTATCCCATTTACTATTTCTGACCGCAGAAAAGGGAAAACGGATAACAGAACTGTTACTGGAAATAACAGACTACTTACATATACGGAAAACAGAGAATATCACAATCAAGTTACCTTAACATTTAAAACTGGTAAGGTTACAATTTATTGGTGGGTTCTGAACACGTTAGGAAAGGACCCAAGAGAAAGAATTAAACATTACGCAAGTGTTTCAAACCCAATTGTTATAACTCATAACGGTCAAAAGCAAGGAACTTTAGGAAACGGCCTTATTAAAAACGACTTAAAACTGCCTTATCTAGACAGGTATTTAATAGTTCACATAGAAACTGATTATCTTGACAATGATTCTAAAAGACAATTGTTTAGTAGCACAAGAGAATCTTTAAAAGATACTTCAATTGTAGAAGAATTGAAGAAACTAACTGTTGATACTCTAAAAGAAGATGATAGACTCCAACTACTTGACAAGGAAAGAAAACAGCGATATTTTACGAAAGATGATACGCAGGTACTAGATAGCTTAAAGAAAAGATTAGCTAGAAGGATAAACACTTATCTACAAAATACAGGTAGCGGGACTTCTGTAACAACTTCAACCGTTGGTGAAAGCTCACCAACAAAAAAATTACCTGAAATTCCATTTGAAGACCCACCAACTTTCTTTGAAATAACTAGTAGTTCACCAAAAGAAGTTTATGCAAATAAGTCATTTTCAATAAAGTTCAGTACTGACGCTTATCCTAACTATGTCAAACAACCAGAAACGTTTGCGGCCTTTATCGAACCTCAGTCTATTGGTTCATATCAGGGGACTGCAAATTTAAAAAACGGTTATGGAATTGCCTATTTCAAAACTAATGAAGATGTTGAAATTGGTGACAAAGGAAAAATAACATTGGAGTTGAGACCTATAGGACAAAGGTCTTTTTCTGATTCAGTTGAAATAGAAATTGTTGAAAGACCTGAAAATTCGGGTGATGATGGTAAAGGTAAAAACAAATCTCCAAATATTAGGGTTGATTTTATTGGTGAGGACCATCCGTTTTTTGAAGAAAACAATTGGAATGAGCATAGCGTTGCAAGTGTTGTTAGTGACCAAGACGAAGTAGTGATTTATGTGTCAGAAGAAAATAAGAACCTCCAAAGACTTGTTGAACGTGCACAACGAAAAAATGAAGATGCTGTTCAAAACATTAAAAACAAATATTTAGAACATATTTCTTTTCACGCTTTTGTGCTTGACAAAAACAACCCTGAAACCATATTAACAAAAGATGATGACGAAATACCTACTGAATCATATGAGAAAATCAAAGAATCTGAATTAAGGAATGCGAGTGAAACTGTGTGCGGAATGATTAATGATTTCTTTGAATCGATAATCATTGAAAGTGTTGAACTTGAAAATGTTGAAATATGATTGAAGAGAAAGTTTTTGTAACTCCTTGGGCTGATAAAAGCGATTCAGACCCTTTACATTCTCTTTGTTCTTATTTGGGAGCATTCCCTCCGTCATTAGCTAATTATTTCATTAAATATTTTACAGATGAAAATGATTTAGTATTTGACCCTTTTTCAGGGCGAGGAACAACAATTCTAGAAAGTAGATTATTAAATAGAAAATCTTTTGGTTCTGACCTAAACCCAATTGCATTGGCCTTAAGCAAGGCTAAAAGTCACTTCCTTAAAAAAAGTGATGTTATCTCTAGAATTGATGATTTAGAGAGTGAATATGACTACGCACTTTATCTTCCAGAGGCACAAGCAGAATCGGATGAAATTCATTTAATTTTTCATCAAGGCACGATTGCTCAACTTTGTTATTTAAAAGATGAACTTTTAACATCTTCCTGCAAAATAGACCAATTTTTAATTGGTGCAGTTTTGGGTATTATGCACGGTGGAGAAAGAAAAGACGGAACTTCTGGATATCTTTCCATAAGTATGCCGAATACTTTCAGTATGTCGCCTGAATATGTTAGACGTTTTGTCCAAACCAAAGAGCTGAAACGTGTAAACCGTAATGTCTTTGATATTTTAAAAGAAAAAGTTGAAAGAATATTTGGCAAACATAAATCGCCAAAACAGGAAGCATTTATTACCGAATGTGATGCTAAAGAAATTTCAAAATCAGAAGAACTAAAAAAATATCAAGGAAAAGTAGATTTATTACTTACTTCTCCACCCTATTTGGGAATTGTAAATTATGCCAAACAAAATTGGATTCGTTCTTGGTTTTTAAATTCTGACCCAATCGAAATTTCAGAAAAATTAGATGATGATTTGAATATTAACCAATGGGTTCAATTTTCAAAAAAAACATTGACTGAATTTAAAAAAATGCTCAAACCTGATGGCGTAGCTGTTTTTGTGATTGGAGATGTCGCAAAGTCTAAAGATAGTGTGATTCCATTAGCTCGAGATTTTGCCTTAATGGTAAAGGAAAATAAACTATTCAAAAATGTTTGGATATTTTCAGATTACATTCAAGGTGTAGATAAAACAACAAGAATTTGGGGAGAGACAAAAGGGAAAGCAACTGCCACTGATAGAATTGTAATCCTTTCAGATATTAACCCATTAGAGAACAACAACCGATTGAATGGGAAATCAGTTCTGACTTATGAAATGATTAAAGAAAGTACAAAACATTTTATGGGAGCTAAAGTATGAAAGGGAAATCAAAATTATTAATATTAGACGATTGGTATGAAGAATTTGAACCAGGCACATACGTTGAAGACACTTTAGAAAGGACAATTATTGCCCGCTCTGAAGATGTGTTCCCAGAATATTATACATTACCTCTAAAAAAAACTATTGAGTATAATGGTGAATCAAGTCAACCAGACCTATGTCTAATTAAAAAAGACTACAGTAGATGGTATGTTATTGAAGTTGAACTTGCTAAAAAACCATTTAAAGGGCACACAGAAACGCAAATACGAGTATTTTCAAATGGAAGATATAATGCTACAGAAATTTCAACTTATCTAGTTAGTAAAAACTCTGATTTATGTGAGAATAGTTTAAAAAAATTAATCCTTCAAGATGACCCAGGAGTATTGGTAATGGTAGATGAATATCCCAAATGGGCAGATGAAGCGAAGAGTTTTCCAAGGACAGGTATTTTAGTATTTGGTATGTTCGACCATCCTGATGGTGTTGAAGCTTACAGAATAGACGGAGAGTACCCTATAATTGAAATTGCTCGATCAAGATGTAAGTTCCCTAAATATCCTGCTAATATGCTAATTGTATCTTCACCCAAAATACTAAATATTGATAATGGCGAAGAAATAATTCTCATAGATAATGGAAGGAAAACTAAATGGGAAAGGCTTAACTCTGGTAATACCACATATTTAATTCCAAAAGGACAAAACCCATTAAATATCAATAAGAAATACTTTCTTATAAAATCAGATAATAATGAGTATTACATTAAAGAAAACTAGGTAATATGGAAAATCTAAACTTAACTTTTACAGCAAATATTGCTGAATCTTACAAACGATTATCATATAAGCTTTGGTACGCATTAGCCGAATATATTGACAACTCAACACAAGCCTATGAAGAAAACAAGGAAGAGCTAGACGAACAACTAGAACTAGATGGGGAGTCTTTGTTCGTTGACATAGAATATTTTAGAGGGGAAAATTTATCTGATGATTATTTCGAAATTAAAGACAATTCTATTGGAATGAACGAAGAAGTGTTAAGAAGAGCTTTTAACACTGGTCAAAAACCAGAAATAAACACTGGTAGAAGCAAGTACGGGTTAGGACTTAAAACTTCTTCCTTTTGGTTAGGTGATAAATGGTCTGTTACTACAAGTCGTCTAGGAAATAACAAAGAATATAAGATAACTGTAGACATACGAAAAATTGAAAATGGCAATATTTCTCTTGAAATTGAAGAAAATGAAGTTGATAAAGAATCACATTACACTAATATTCGTATTTGGGACTTGCATAGACGTTTTGTCGGTAGAACATTATCAAAAGTAAGGTCATATTTATCTTCAATTTACCGCTATGATTTACTATCGGAAAAACTGGAAATAAAATGGATGGATAAATTTCTAACTTGGAAAAATTTAGATAGCCTATTAGTAGAGAATTTTGAAGGAGAAAGAACAAAAAAAGAATTTGATTTTATTGTTGATGGAAAGCCTGTAAAAGGTTGGGCAGGGGTTTTAAACAGAGGAGACAGAGGTCAAGCAGGTTTTGCTTTAGTACAATCAGAAAGGGTAATAAATACAAATTATCGACCAAGTGAAATTTTTGGTGAACAAGATGGTGGTAGAAATGATTTAGTAAATCAAAGACTAATTGGAGAAATTTTTATTGATGGATTTGATGTTAGCCACACAAAAGATCAAATACTCTGGACTGGTGAACAAGAAGAAGAACTAGAAAATAAACTTAAAGAAGAAGTAAAAGAATTAGTCAGAATAGCTCTAACTAGAAGAGTTCGAGAATCTGTTGATATATCAGATGTTAAAGCCATTGAGGTTGCACTCGGGAATTTGCATCACGAAATGGAAAATGAAGTTGCCATCGATTTAATAGAGAATATTGAGATACCACCAGAAATTGCATTAGAAAAAGCTAATGATTTCTTACTTGAAGCCGTCATAAACCGAATATCCGAACCTGTTATTATAAAACTTGGCAGTTTGCTTGTCAAGCTTTATACTGATGAAGATATGTCACCATTTGACCCTTATGTTATATCTGATTCTGCCGCTCAAAAAAAGGATAATTACGAATTAATCGTAGTCTTTAACCCTAATCATCCTCATTGGCAAGAAATAAAAGATGACAACGGTGTTTTGGTATTTTTAAGACACGTAGTTTATGACGGAGTTTCTGAATGGAAAGCTTGGAACAAGACAGGAAGTATTGGCCACGATACGGTTAAATTTATTAAGGACAACTTATTAAGAATACCGTTTGAAATTGAAAAAGAACGTAATGAAAAGGAATCACGAGAATAATCGTGAATAATTTACCTACGCTAAAAGCCATACACATTTTCAATTCGCACCAGCCCTCGCTACAACCAAAAATTGCAAAAGAGTATGTCTTTGCCAACGCTGACAGACGGACGAAAAAGAAGTACGACCGCACAACAATGGCTATACGTAATGCGGGCTAAAGTAATGATATGAAAGTAATTACATTAAATAAACTAACAGCTAAACGGAAAGTGAAGTGCCTTGAAATCCCGCACTACGCATAGCCGAAACCGTTGTGCGGCAGCAGAAAAAAGAACCTAAGAGACAGATATGGGATTTGGATTTAATTTATTCTTCATTTTTGTTCTTGTTCCATTGACGGGATTTTTATTGATTGCTTGGTTGCTATCACGAAAAATTATTGTAGGGAAAATATTGGTTATTATATGGTTGGGTATTTTTGGGCTTATGCTTTTTTCTGGAATTGTGCAGTGGTTAACCGCAAAAACTGAATTAGATAAAGACGATTATTACGGTGAATATGTAATTAAAAGAGATTATTTCAAGGGTAAACAAACTGATTGGCAGTACAATCATTTTCGATTCGAAATAACTAAAAATGATTCTATCTTTTTTTACGTAACTGACGAAGAAAAAATATTGAAAAATTATAGAGGGAGAATAAGAACAACAAAACCATATAGTTCTGCACGACTAATAATTGAAATGGAGCAGCCAACTCATCATATTTTAAAAAGTAATCCGACAACTTACAGAAGTGCTTGGGATTTCTACTTAGTTTTTAACTCTGACAAATTTTATAATGTGTTTTTCGAAAAAGGAAAGTGGAAACCGATAAATTGAGAAATAAAAAGCCTGTAACCCTCCCCTTTTTAGGACAAAGTATAATTAAACAAAGATATTGATTTATTGTTCTTCCAGCAGGGGGAGCTAGCTCCCCCTGCTGGAAATGAGTTTCCTAAATTTTTGAACTTTTCCGGGGTGAACCCTCCCAACGATTCATGCGGTCTTTGGGTGTTGTAATCGTTCATAAATTCTTCTGCCAGGATTCTGACCTGATGGATATTTTCAAACAGATACGCATCCAAAATGGATTCTCTAAAAGTCCTGTTAAAACGTTCAATGTATCCATTCTGGAATGGCTTTCCAGGCTGGATATAAAGTAGTCTTATTTCATTTTCTCTACACCAGTCTGCCAACACATTTGCAATAAACTCCGGGCCATTGTCAACCCTGATTTGATTAGGCTTACCTCTATAAGCAATAAGATCTTCCAGACATTGTACTACCATATTTGATTGAATACTGAAATGAGCTTCTACTGTCAGGGCTTCCCGGTTATAATCATCAATGATATTCAAAATTCTGATCTTCCGGCCATTTCCAAGAACATCATGCATAAAATCCATACTCCAGGTTTGATTGATACCATCCGGCTGAATCAATGGCACTTTAACACGTGCAGGAAGCCTCTTGCGACTCTTTTGACGAAGGTTTAGACCCAATAGACAGTAAATCCTGCGTACACGCTTATAATTCCATAAAATACCCTGATTCCGTATCCTGAGATACATCTTATCCTGCCCCTCTTTCGGATGATTTTCGGCTAAACCTAGCAACTTCTCTCTCACCTCTGTATCGTCTTTTACAGAAGAATAGTAATAAACTGAACGACTTAAATCCATGATCTTACAGGCCTTTTGAATGCTCATGCCATGCTCTTTTACGATGTAATTCACCTCCACTCGCTTTTCAAAAGGCCCTAAAACTTTTTTGATAATACATCCTTAAGAACGGCGTGATCAAGGGCCAGATCAGCATACATCTTCTTAAGTCTGGCATTCTCCTGTTGAAGAGATTTTAGTTCTGCCAGATCCGTCCCACTCATACCCGAATACTTCTTCTTCCAGTTATGGAAAGTGGCTCTGTGAATATTTAATTCCCGGCAGATATCTTCTACCTTACGACCGTTCTCGTACTCCCCGAGTACTTTCACAATCTGATGTTCTGAGTGCTTACTCCTTTTCATTTTACAAGTTAAATTTAATCGTTTATTGTCGCATTTTAACTTGTCCTATTTTTGGGGAGGGTTACAAGCCGACCGCACAACATTAAAGGCTGAATAGTCGTGCTGATTAAGCCAACGATCAGCCTGTGTTGAACCCGCAATGGAATTGGAGGCGGTGTTTCAATTAGCCTTATTATGGGGTTTGAATTTTCTGAGATTGTGGAAGGTTGGCGAGAGTGTTCTCGCTTTATGGGTTTTTAGGGAGTCGTCCACCATTTTGTTGTGGTTTTTTCGTGGCCTCCTGGTTCTAGTTTTTTCCAGGATTTAACTGTTTTGAGGGCTATGCCCATAGCAATAGCTGTCCGTTCTGCGAAGTCTTCAGACTTCGCAGGTGTGTAAGTTGGTCTCTGACCAACACATCCAGCAGACTTAGTCTTCGGCATTAACTAAACACTTCCTTGCCTTTGGTTTACCTTAAGAACTATTCTCGGATGGTTATGTATCTTCTTTTATGATCCGACTTTACCCGTCATACTGGAATTGAACATAATCAAGCTGATGAGGCCTAATCTTCAAGACTTAGGAACTCACTTATAAGCGAAAGAGATAGATTTAAAACAGTTTCGAATTATAGTGTGCCATTGCTCCCGAGTCAACCGATAATTCTGTAACTACGGAAAAAAATACACCTGTAGAAGTAGATACTTTTACAGTAATTAAAAACCTTTTAGATTAGATGAAATATTTGCGATATATCTGGCTTCTATACTAGAATATCGCTGAAGTGTGATATTACCAAAAACAAAGAACTTTGATAAAGAACATACTTAAAACTTTTTTACTCGGATTTGTCGTTTTTTCGATAAGTAGTTGCAATCGAAATAAATCGATCGAGAATAAAAGCCCCGACGAAATTGTCGAACATTTTGCTACCGAATTTTTAGATGATGACAGAATTCATTCCGTTTCAATTGCACTCTATAACAACGGAAAAGAGTCTACATTTCATTTTGGAGAAAAAAATCCAAACAATAAAAATACACCCCCCGACTCTACCCTATACGAACTGGCTTCCGTAACCAAAACTTTTACAGGAACCATGGTTGCAAAGGCAGTTCTTGATGGTAAAATATCTCTTGATGATGATATTCGTAAATATTTGCCAGAAGAATATCCCAATCTTGAATACAAAGGAAAAATAATAACCATTAAAGATATAATTACCCATACAGGTGGTTTTCCAAATTTCCCACCTGCTGATGAAAATAAGAAAGCATTTTGGCGTGGACTACATCAGGTTGAAATTAGCTCTAAACCTGGAACAGAATTCCATTATTCAAATACTGCACCTGAAATAACTGCATACATTCTTGAAAAAGCTTATGGGATTTCTTACCAAAAGCTAATTGAAGAATATATCCTCAGACCAAATGAAATGACAAACACAAAATTTGTCCTTAATGAAAAAGACAAAAGTTTGTTGATACAAGGCTATAACGGTGAAAAAGAACCACAAGAACATTTTCAAAACAATCTTTGGGGCGGAATTGCTGGAATTCACTCAAACACTAGAGATTTAATCAAGTATATTAAATATCATTTGAACGATTCAATCCCAGAAGTTCAGGAATCTCATAAAAACTTCTTTAGTACTCAATACGATTTTGATATTGGCTATCATTGGAATATAGTTGATATAGAAAATGAAGTATGTTATCGTCATCACGGTGGAATTTGGGGGATGCAGAATTGGCTTATGATTTTTCCAAAGTCAAATATCGGAATTGCTGTTTTATCAAACGCAAGTTTCGAAGGCACAATTGTATCTCAAGGAATAGATGATAGACTTGAAGAATTGGCCTTAAATATTAAAAAAGAAATAAGATAACTATCCGTTCTGCGAAGTCTTCAGACTTTGCAGGAGTGTTTAGTGGCTCCTGACAAACACATTCAAAAAACTGAAATTAAGTAATAAGTAAACACGTCTTTGCCATAGGTTTGTCCAAAATTCGAAAAGGCGAATATCTTCTTTTACTGAAAATTGAGGAAACTAAAGCCAGAAACATTCATGAGAACCATTCCACTTCTTATCTTGATTTTTAGCGGATTCCATTCGAAAAGTCAGGTAAACATACTGGATTGTCTTAATTTAAAAGATTCGGTCTATGGTGAATATCAAAGTGGAGAATACAAGGTTCAAAATGAAGTTATAGACCTTAAAAATGGATATTACGCCATGGAATGGCATGAGAAAAATAAAGAAGGAGAAATAATCAATGCTTTTCCCTTATTCGAAGCAGCCGTTTTTAAAAACGCGGACGAAACCTGGAGTTTAGGCATCTCTGAATATCATGCAGATATGCAGTGCTCATGGCACAAATTATTCTTTTATGAAATCTCAAAAAATGGGGATACTATAACTGAAATGGATCTGGATGGTCTGTTACCTAAATTGAATAAAAGAGACTTTCTTTCAGAGTCTTCCTCCATAAAAGTATTAGAAAAGTATTTGCCAATAATGAAAGAAGTATATCTGGGCCCCGATGCTACGATCGATGATGCTTTAGATGAGGTCTATGCCATTCATTTTAAAATGCCCGTAAGAGGCCTACTCCTCAAAGCTGAATTAACTGTCTGTGATTATATCCCGCTAAACGAGGTAGATTTTTCTTTACAGGACTGGGAAATAATTGAGCATGATCATCAGTCTTTGATTCTACATTACGATAGAAAACTCAAAGCCTTTAAACTAGCAAAAACGAGCAATTAAAATAACTCGAGCAGTGCCCAAGGCTAATCTTTTGTCTTTGACAATCCGTTAAAAAGGACTAAAGAGAGCAAATCAACTCATTCCTCATCCTTAGTCTCAGGACTATTTTTCAGTCGTTTAGCGTCCTTTAAACATTTGTTTATCATCCACTCCAGCTGACCGTTTACACTACGAAATTCATCGTCCGCCCACTTTTCAATTTGCTTGAATGTGTCAGGATTAATTCGTAGAACAAATGTCTTCTTCTTACTCATTTTTTAGAAAGCATTTTTGTTGATACGCATACTTGAAGAGGCATGGCCTCCTCAAGTATTTGCTTCTTTTACAGATTCTTACTGAAATTAATTCAGCGTACCTGTATTAATTACGGGCGTGGCTTCTTTGTCGCCACAGAGCACCACCATCAGATTACTAACCATTGAGGCTTTCTTGTCATCATCAAACTCAATAATGTTGTCCTCACTTAGTTTTTGCAAGGCATCTTCTACCATGCCCACTGCACCTTCCACTATTTTCTTCCGGGCCGCTACAATAGCCACTGCTTGCTGTCTTTTCAGCATAGAGCTAGCTATTTCAGGAGCATACGCCAGGTAACCAATTCTGGCCTCCATCACTTCAATACCGGCCATAGCCAGCCTTTCTGTAATTTCATTTTCCAGGGCATCATTCACCTCATCCATGCCAGAAAGCAAGGTAATTTCTGAAGTATCACTTTCAAAATTATCATAAGGGAACGAGCCTGCCAGCTTACGCACGGCAGCATCTGTTTGCACACGAACAAACTCCTCATAATGATCCACTTCAAACGCTGCTTTGAAAGTGTCTTTTACTTTCCAAACCAAAATAACATTGATCAGAATGGGGTTACCCACCTTATCATTAACCTTCACACGCTCACTGTCAAAATTCCTTGCCCTTAAGGATATTTTCTGACGAGAATAAAATGGGTTTGCCCAGAAAAAACCGTTCTCCTTCACCGTTCCCACATACTCGCCAAAAAGTACCAGCACCTTTGAACTATTCGGATTTACCGTAAAGAACCCCTTAATAATCAAGGGTATCAGAATAGCAAGTACTAATACGACGGGATTGTGGAAGGCAAGAATCATGGCTCCAATAACAATGAGCAGCAAGAACAGAACCCCTAACATTAAATAGCCATTTCTGGCTTTTATTTCTTTTTCAATTTTCATAGTAATATCGTTTTGATATCACAATGATAATATTTTAAACTAACTTCTCAATGGAAATCTGGACAAATGAGCTATACGGCTGATAAATGGTTTGGCAGATACTCAAACAAAAAAAGGAGGCAAACATGCCTCCTTTTTTGACTTCTTGAAATTAAATCCTACAAGATGGTAATTTCCACTCTCCTGTTTTTTTGTCTTTCTGTTTCATCTGCATTGCTTACCACGGGCTTGGTATCTCCCCAGCCTTTGAACTCCACCCGATCTGCCGCAATTCCTTTTGATATCAAATAGTCCCTTACCGCTTTGGCCCTATCTATGGACAGAACTTTGTTAAGCTGACTATCCCCCTGATTATCCGTATGGCCATCTACTCTGATTCTCATTTCAGGTTTCTCCTTCATCATCTCTACCACTTTGTCTAATTCCCTGTATGACTTATTGATGATTTCTGATTTTCCTACCGGAAAGTAAACATTATTAAGCCTGAGCGTATTTTCATCCACTACTTCCAAATCCTCTTTTACCGCTAATGCCTCTTTTTCCACATCGGGTTCTTCCTCCTTCCCTACCGGCTGTAAATAAAAATCCTGAGTCAAAGACTTTTTCCAGGTACTCAAATCAAGTTCCTGAACATAGTCTTCATAGCCGGGAGCCGAAATGGTGTACACGTAGGCCTTAGGCTTCACCAAAAATTCATAATAACCCGTGCGAGAGGTCTGTAAGGAATCAAAACCCTCCGCATCTCCTTCAATAGCACAGACTATCTTCGCCGAAACAGGCTCATCTGTTTTGGAATCATACACCTTTCCACTTAGCACGAATTCTGTTTTTTCTGCTACCAAACTTTCTATCGGTTTCTCTTCAGCCGGAGCAGCTCCACTCGCCGGATTATTCACTTCCACTCCATAGAAATTCCAATAGTGAAATCCATCCCGCTCATCAGCATCTCCTTCTACTAAATCAACCTTTTCAATGCCCGGGTCCAGTTTCTTAAAGTATACTTTAAAGAAGTACTTCTCCTCTGGTTTAACCTCCAGTCTTTCAGGAGCCACCGGGATATCTGATGCCTTTATAAAATTAAATTTACGGCCATCTTCGGCTCTTAGGAAAGAAGTTGGCTGAATGCTAATGGTACTACCGCCCATCTGAGGTAACATTTGTTGCAAAATCATGTTACGCATCATTGGATTCATACGCCGCATTTTCTCCTTTTCCTCCGGATTGTTATTGAAGTACTCCTTAAGTAAATCTTCTTTAGACTTACTCACAAATTGCATAGAGACAATGGTGTAGTCTTCTGTGATGGTAATCCGGTTTATAAATGTGTCATTGGTAGATTTCTTCGTGACTTTTGGGTCTTTGGTAATCTGACCAAAGCCTGCATGATAAACAGTTAGGAATGCAAGTATTAAGAACTTCTTCATTTTTTCACTCTCTTAGGTTATTGACAGCGAAATAACACTTCCAGAAGGTTTTTTGTTTATAAATGGTTGTTAAGAAGTGTTAAACTTCCAAAATTCGGCTTCTACTTTTCGTAAAGTTCAAGAGGTAAACCGTCGGGATCTTCAAAAAATGTAAACTTTTTACCTGTTAATTCATCAATTCTTATTTCCTCTGATGTTACTCCGGCTGCCGCCAGTTTATCTTTTTCCTGTGCCACGTCATTCACCTCAAAAGCCAAATGACGAAGGCCTCTGGCTTCGGGCCGCGAGACTCTGGAAGGTGGATTTGGGAAGGAGAATAACTCAATGACATATTGCCCTTTCAAGGTCAAATCGAGCTTATAAGAATCTCTTGCTTCGCGATATGTTTCTGCCAGAATCTCAAAGCCAAGCACCTTAGTGTAAAAGTCTTTAGATCGTTGAAAATCTGAACAAATAATGGCAATATGATGAATAGAATTTAGCTGTAGCATCAGTCTTTGTCTTTCCCAATCATTTTCTGAAAATCCTTAATATTACCCATCATAACCAATATATCAGAATCTGTGAATTCATGGTCGGGGTCCAGATCCATATCCACGGTACAGAACTTACTCATCATGCCCAGCATATTCTTTTTGGTTTCAAAGTGTTTGATACCAATCAATTTCAAATTGTAAGTTCCTTTGAAGTCTATATTACTGGCTGTTCTACCTAAATACCTTGAAGGTACTTTTATTTCCAGAATACTGCAGTTTGGTGAGAGATCAAAAGACTCAACCACATCATTCATCTCCAGCTGCTTTGAGAATTGCTCAGCAGCTATTTTTTCGGGATTAAAAATGGTCTCTATACCTATAGACTCAAGCACCGTTTGATGCAGTGGATTAATGGCTCTTCCAATGATACTTTTGGCATTATCTTGCTTAAGCAAAGCGGTGGTCAGAATAGAGGCCCCCACATCTTCACCAATGGCCACGATAATCACATCCGCATCTTTTATAGGCAGTGAGTTAAGCGAAGAAGGTTTTGATGAATCAAGACAGATCGTATGCGTAATTCGGTCTTTAAATTGTTCAACTATTTCTAAACGGTTATCTACCCCAAACACCTCGTGTCCAAGAGAAGTTAAACGCGTACTTAGCGTAGAACCAAAATTCCCTAAACCAATAATTATATATTTCATACAAACTCTTTTACAAAGATTAAATCTGATGTTTTAAACAATCAAAACATTCTCTTTAGGATACTGATGCACCTGCGTGCTTTTTTCCTTAAAAATCCCAAAAAGCAGCGTAAACATACCTACCCTACCTAAAAACATCGTAACAATTAATACCACCTTACTGGCGGTGCTTAAATTGGGAGTAAGGTTCATAGAAAGCCCCACGGTACTGTACGCTGAAAAACATTCAAAGGCAATTCTGGTAAGCTCAGTACCCGGCTCAAAAATACTCACAAGAAATACCGATAGACCAATAATTAAGAGCGAGAGAAAAATAATAGCAAAAGCTCTTTTTATGGAAGTGTCTGTTACCTGTCTTCTGAATAACTCAAGCCTGTCTTTTCCTCTGGCCTGCGAAACAATATTAGAAATGGCAATGGTAAAAGTGGTGGTTTTTATACCACCGCCCGTACTGCTGGGTGAGGCTCCAATCCACATAAGAAGAAGGTAGATCAAAACGGTACCTTGCATCAGCCCTCCCATGTCTACGGTATTAAAACCTGCCGTTCTGGGGGTTACAGATCCGAAAAACGCCTGCACCCATTTACCGTACAAACTTGGGTGTGCTCTCAGGCTGTTGTTATATTCCGTGATAAAGTAAACCACCGTTCCTAAGACCAAAAGAATGCTTGTAGAGGTCAATACCAATCTGGAGTGAACACTTAGGTTTCTGGAAAGCAGCACCACCGGTTCTTTAAAAAACAGCCAACGAATAATGAGTTTGACAAACCTTTTGACTGAATTATACAAATCTATTACCACCGGAAAGCCTATCCCTCCTAAGATAACCAGCAAACAAATAACAATCTGAAAGGAATAATTATAACGGAAAGAAAGATTAAAGAGCCCATCTGGCAAAGTGCTGAATCCTGCATTGCAAAAAGCAGAAACAGAATGAAAGACCGAGAACATCCATGAGTCACCAGACGAAGTGAAAAACTTCTCACTGCTAACCAGGTGAATAAAAAATACACCCAGAGCTTCTATCACTAGTGTATAGACAAAAATTTTGATTAGGGTGGCAAAGAGTGAATTTGGCTTATCTGCCTGAATGATATCATTCAAAATCAAATGATTCCTGAAAGACATTCCGCCTTTAAAAAGAATGGCAAAAAAGTTGGTGAAGGTCATCAAACCTAAACCTCCAATCTGAATAAGCACCAAGAGCATGTCTTTACCTATGACAGTAAAGGCCGATGCCGTGTCTACCACGGTAAGTCCTGTAACACAAACTGCCGAAGTGGCCGTAAATAAGGCATCTACAAAGCTCATGTCGTGATTAGTAGCATCAGGAATTAGTAACATGGCCGTCCCTACAAAAATCAGCATGGCGAAACTGACTACAAAAAGCACCGAAGGGGTCATCCTTTTGCTTTTAATGATGGCTCCATCCCGCATCACTCTGACCACAAAAAAAACGGCCAACATGATGTACAGGAACCAACTTTGATCTACAATATCTACCCAGTGCCGTCCTCTTTCATAAAGAAAAAGCAGGGCCGCAAAAAGGAGATCAGGGAAATGCTGACGATCTATGAGTTTGGGCTTCTTTTTTATGTAGGTGGTTAAAAGCCATTTAGCCAGATACAATACCATGGCCAGCCAGGGTATCTCTTTAAGTATCTTCAGTACGGTTACTTCTACAGACTTTTCTTTAGGAAAACCAATTTGATAGATCACCAAGGCGAAGCCAATAAAAAGAGTAAGTAAAATTCCTCTATCTATTCTATTGACTATCTTCTCTCTGACCAGGATAAGCTTATCCCAAAAATCTACCAGATAATGTTTTAACTTCAAATAAGTACTTTTGTCTTAGATGGTCAAAGGTAGAAAGCTATCGCAATCTTTCAAATCGATCAGGAGCGAAGTATTTATTATTAGCTTGAGTGCCCGGCCTCAACACAATCTCTGAAACCATTTTACCTGTAGCCGGAGCCAAAGTTAAACCCAGCATTGCGTGTCCGGTGGCTATGGTCAAATTATCTAAATTACTTGCCTTTCCTATATACGGCAGACCATCAGGACTGCATGGCCTCATACCGAACATAATTTCATCTTTTGCCGGCATAGGTACTTCTAATCCAGGGTAGTATTCTTCAGCCGCTTTGGCAATAGCAGCCACCCTTTTCAAGTTTACCTTATCGTTAAGCCCCGCTAATTCCATAGTACCAGCAAAACGAACAGTGTTCTGAGTCCAGGGCGTTACAGCTACTGATTTTTCACACAAAATGGCAGGATAATGAATAGTGCAAGCCTGTTGCTGTTTGGTGAAACTATAGCCTTTGCCGGCCTGTAACGGAATGGTCAACTGAAACATCAGAGCTACATCACGGCTCCAGCTTCCTGCAGCCAGAATAACCTGATCGGTAGGCAACTCCATTTTCTCTCCTTGTGTATTCCTTAAAGTAAGCCCTTTCACTTTTTGCTCCGATTTATCTATCGAAACCACTTCTGTATTGTATAGAAACTGTACACCTTTCGCTTTAAGAATTCGCTTTAAGCCTGCTATTAGCATAGCCGGGTTACAATGAGCGTCATCAGGGTAATAAACGGCACCTTCTACATCAGGTGTACTCTCCGGCTCTAAAAAAATCACTTCCTTTCTATTTAAGGTTTTGACCTTCATGCCCAATGCTCTTGCCTTTTCTCCAACATGGGCTTCTTCCTCAAGAAAATGATTTGTTTTGCAGAGCAACAATAAACCTTTCTTCTCAAATCCAAAATCATAGGTTTCTACATTCTGAAATTGCTGGTAAAGGCTTCTGCTTTCTGTGAGAAAATCGCGTAAAACCGGCATGGATTCATCCACCTTTTTCTGGCAGGCCGATTTCATAAAAAGAAGACCCCATTTTATTAAAGACCAGTCAAGCGAAGGTTTCACATAAAAAGGACTGCTAGAATCCAGCATCCATTTCAGGCTTTTACTCATGACACCCGGTGCGGCTAAGGGTACTATATGACTTGGGCAGATTAATCCCGCATTAATAGTAGAACAGCCCTGATCACCATTTTCTTTATCAATAACTGTTACCTCTACACCCTCTTTCGCAAGATAATACGCCGAAAAAAGTCCGATAATGCCCCCACCAATGATGTGTACCTTCATTTAAATTACTTGAAAACCTTTTGAATAAATGTCTGTTTTGGGGTCAATCGACAATATCTCTTCCCCAAAAACCACCGCTGATCCTTGTATACTAGGAATGATCGCTTGTTTGTTCCCCAAAGTAACCTCCTCTTCTACAATGCCTATAAATTTACTACCTATGATACTCTCATGAATAAATTCTTCGCCTTTTTTAAGTTTGCCTTTGGCATACAGCTGAGCCAACCTCGCCGAGGTTCCGGTACCACAAGGAGACCTATCGATGGCTTTATCACCATAAAAAACGGCATTTCTGCCACTTGAACCTGGATCAAGCGTAGCCCCCGTCCATTCAATATGACTCAATCCTGAAATGTTTTTGTCCACAGGATGAATAAAAGCGTATTGCTCATTGAGTTCTTTTCTCATGGCACGTGCCCAAGAGACCAAATCAGAAGCTGTAAAGTGCTCCAGGCCCGGAAAATTTTCCTGAACATCTACAATGGCATAGAAATTACCCCCGTAGGCCACATCCACTGTCAGTTTTCCCAGTGTTGGGCAATTGACCTCCAGCTCTTCATCTGAAAGGTATGAAGGCACATTGGTAAGTTTGACCCATTTGACTTTACCCGTTTCTTCCTGATGATATTTAATTTTGACTAAACCGGCGGGAGTTTCCATTCGAACTTCTCCTTTCTTTTTGGGTTCAATCAATCCGTACTCTATGGCAATGGTTATCGTACCAATGGTACCATGACCACACATAGGCAAGCATCCGCTGGTTTCAATAAAAAGAACTGCCACATCATTTTCTTCCTTATGCGGCGGATAAAGAATACTCCCGGACATCATATCATGCCCTCTTGGCTCAAACATCAGACCTTCACGAATCCAATCATACTTCCTAAGAAAGTGAAGCCTTTTCTCTGCCATGGTATCTCCCTCTAATGCAGGTCCACCCGAAGCGATTAGCCTGACAGGGTTTCCTTCAGTATGGGCATTGATGCAATAAAACAAATCGCCTGGCAAACGGCATTCAGCCAACTTCTGCTCAAAAGAAGCTAAACTGATGGGGGCTACCGCATTCATATCTTTGGCAAAACCGGCCTGGTTTTTAAAGATTCTTCAATCACTGATAACACAAAAGCTCTCTCTTCTCCTGCCAGAGGCATTCTCGGCTCACGAACCCATTCTGAACCCAGTCCCGTGGCCACTTCCGCCAATTTGATATTCTGAGCAAACTTGGTACTTACATCAAGATGCAAGAGAGGGTAAAACCATCTGTAAATAGAACGTGCTTCTTCTAATCTTCCCTGCTTCACCAATTCATAAATCACCACTGTTTCTCTGGGAAAAGCATCTACTAAACCCGCTACCCAGCCATCTGCTCCCATGACTAAACTCTCCATGGCTAAATCATCCACACCACTCATTATTTTATAGCGATCGCCCAGTTCGTTGAGAATATCTGTCATATACCTGATATCCCCTGTACTTTCTTTCATGGCTTCAAACTTCGCATTCTTAGCCAGTTCTTTAAACATCGGAATAGTGATTTTGTTGCCGTAGGCCAAAGGATTATTGTAAAGCATGACCGGCAATTCTGTGGCATCAGCTACCTTGTTAAGGTAAGTCAGAATTTCGCGTTCGTCAGCATGGTATCGCATTGGGGGCAACAACATAAATCCATCTACTCCCCTCATTGCCGTCTCTTTTGCAAAATTAATTGCGTTAACGGTAGTGCATTCTGCTATACAAATGACCAAAGGAACTCTGCCCTTGATAGCTTCTTTTGCCGTTTCCAGCAATTGATATTTTTCTTCGGTGCTCAGGGTACCGTTTTCACCCAATGAGCCATTGATAATAATGCCGTGAACGCCGGCTTCGATCTGTTTCTCAATATTGAAGGCAAAGAGCTCCAGATCGAGGCTCTGATCTTCATGAAATTTAGTAGTAACGGCAGGGTAAACGCCTATCCAGGTGGGTCTCATAATTTTCTTGTTTTCTTTGAGACAAATGTCTGACCTTTCATAGGCATTCTACGCCTCGATCTTAATCAATACTTGTACATTATTATCCAAAATATAGCAAATACGACTATATTTGGGATAGTTATTGAAATATATGCATCCCAAATACTTTAGGATACCTAAAACAGAGAGCAGATCAGTAGTTTTTCAAAATGAAGATGAAGACTATTTCTACGATACGCTTCACTATCATCCTGAGTACCAGCTTACCCTTATTGAAGAAGGCGAAGGCACCTGTTTTATTGACGGAAACATGTACCCTTTTTCTAAAGGTGATATTTTCCTTTTGGGCGAAAACCAGCCACACGTCTTCAGAAGTAATGAAGTTTATTACCAAAAGAAAGGTTTGCGATGCAAGGCACTGACTTTTTTCTTCTCAAAAACACTGCTACAGCAGAGCATAGAAGGGCTTCCCGAAGGCAATGTCTATCTAAATGATATTGAAACACTGAAGTATGGCTTTTCTCTTAAGGATGAAAACCTCAAAAACAAGATCAGGGCTGTTTCTTTTGAGCAAGGTTACAGACGGGTTCTTGCGTTTTTAGAACTTTTACTTTCCCTTTTAGAAAAGGAAGACAAAAATTTCCTGAGTTCAGAAATTAAAAGTGCCCTTAAAGCTTCTCAGCATAAAAGGCTTAACGATGTTTTCGACTTCCTTATGAACGAGTACTCTAAAGAGGTGAGTCTTGCTGAGGCGGCTATGGTGGCCAATATGACCACAAACGCTTTCTGCAAGTATTTTAAAAAACATACAAGAAAGACTTTTCTGGAGTTTCTGAACGACATCAGAATAACTCAGGCATGCAATCAGTTAAAGAACCCGGATAAGAACATTGAGGCCATTGCAATGGACGTAGGATTTACAAACGTTTCTAATTTTAATCGGCAGTTTAAACGAAGAAATCAGATGAGCCCCTCAGGTTACAGAAAGGCCTGTTTAAGTAATTAAGATTGGAAACTAAAGAGAATCAAAAAAGGTTTTTAGGGTATGAAAACACTCATCTTAGGAGCATCACCCATACAAAGCAGATACTCCAATATAGTAACAAACAGACTTGTAAAAGCGGGTCATGAAGTAGTCTTGGTTGGCAACAGAATCGGAGAAATAGCCGGTCAGCCTATTCAGCGAACTACCGAAAATGTAAAAGACATTCACACGGTGACATTGTACCTAAATGAGTACAATCAAAAAGCTTATGAAAATTTCATTTTAGAGTTAAAGCCTAAAAGAGTCATTTTTAACCCCGGAGCTGAGAATCCGAAGCTTATGGCCAGACTTAAAGCACAAGACATTGATGCTTTTGAAGCCTGTACTTTGGTTATGCTAAGCAGCGACCTCTTTTAAGATTGCTTATAATTAAGTAAGCTTCTGGCTAAGCTACGATTGTGCAATTTTAGTCCTGTTTGTGGGTAGGGTTTCACAGGACAGTTTGCATATGGCTTGTGGCGGTTTCGAAGTACTTTCTTGTCCACCGAAACCAAAGCTTACTATGGAGCGAAAACCTTGCTGGTTGCCGTTCACCCGCCATAAGCTATATGCTAGGTTGTAGCCAGTGTTTTATTTTTTCTCTTTTAGTTCATAAAGGGTATTCCAAGTTAGTCCTTCATTGTCGTGAACTTCCCAAAGTGATCTAATATTCTCCAAGGTCTTAAAACTCCCATTTTTAGGACCGAATTGATAGTCAGTCAAGAAGTAGATTTTCTTCTCAGGAGAGCTATCAATCGCACTCTTTAAAATTCTGTTTATGTCGACTTTGTATTCAAGTCTGAATTGAAAATTGAAGTCCTGATTTGCGTAGCTGTTATCCTCGTTACTAATTAATACTTCTCTCTTATTATCAAAGTCAGGGTCGTCAAAATCCCAGTCGATTATTTGTCCAGCGAAGTATCCACCGTTTTTGTTAAATCTCAAGTCAGGGTTACCGATATGAATGATAGTCCCATTTTGCTTTAGAAGAAAATCATAAAATAGGCCTCTGTGACTCTCAAGTTTGTTTTCCACAACAATGGCAACAACAAACTCGTCCTGATTGAGGCTAAGTCCAGTCGAGTTAACAGATGCTATTTCAATTGTCGGCATTTTCTTGATTGTCTTTTTTTATTGGCTACAACGTTTTGCATATGGCTTGTGGCGGTTTCGAAGCACTGTCCTGTCGGCTGAAACCAAAGCTGGTTATGGAGCGAAAACCTTGCTTGTAGCTGTTCACCCGCCATAAGCTATATGCCTTGTTAGCCACCGTTTATTAATTTAAAATATTCGCCTTTAATATCTTCATCAATTTCGACTCCAAGTTGCCCACCATAGAGTCTGTCATTTCTATCTTTTTTGGGTCCTGAAATCCAAAATTCATCTCCATTATCAACGTCAATGTAGTTCGCCTTAAAGCCCATTCCTTTTAAGCTTTGAAATCGTCTTCCTTTATAGTAAAGTGTCTTTCCTGTTTTAGAGAAGTAAACTCTACCGATTCTCGCTTCTCCTTCAAGTCCTTAGGATTTGTCTTCTATATACATAATACGAGATTTTTCAAGCTTAAACTCCTTTGGTATTTCATCCGTGTTATGTTCTTTATTTACAAGTTCCATTTCGTTATTATTCATAAATGATTGCTCCCTTAATTATGTCGCTAAATGCCCTCCAAGTTGGCTGGTTTGCGTCAAGGTCAGGGTGAACATTTTTATAAAAACCATCCAAATCTTCTGAATACCGTTGCATAGCTTCAAGAAATAACTCAAGACGATTATTTTCCCATTCTTGACTATTTTTCTCAAAGTCAACCAAAACGAGTTTTAAGAATTCTGAAAAGCTTTGTCTGTCCGTGACTTCATATGTTGCTATTTCTTCTGTCATTTTTAATGGTGGCTAACAGCAATATATCAGGACATATGTCTGATATATCGCAAATATTTTACCTAAAATAAGAGGTAATTAATTAAAGCAAAAGTATTCACTACTACATGTGTATGTATTTCTATCGAATTAGAATTATGATTAATCTCTAAAACTTGAAGCCGTCTTAAATCTATATCTTTTCTAATAAGTGAGATCCAAAGCTTGAAGCTTCAACCACAATGGCTAAGAAGTGTTTAATTTTTACCCTAATCTAAGATTTTCGAGATGTGCTGGTCAGAGACCAAATCAATTGTCAGGTCTCAGGGTTTCTATAATTCTAGCATCAACCCAATATTGCTTCGATTCGTAATATGTAGTTCCGTCCTCCCTTACTTTTTCTTCATGCCTTGAAAAAAGCAAATACTTTCCATCCGGTGTTAAGTGTGCACCATTCTCTTCGAGTTCTGAATTTATTTTATCTCCCATATTAATGGCAGGACCCCAAGAATCGTCTTGCTGTCGAAAGCTTATATAATTATCAGATTTGCCATAGCCTTCTTCTCGCTCACTACCCCATATTAAAAAGGATTCATCTGGTGCAATAAAAGGGTGACATGTCCATTTGCCTGTGTTAATATGCTTAGCGAGTAATTTGGGTTCTTCATGCTTACCGTTTATTATCCTTGACATTCGGATGACGTCATTACTTTTATAATCATCAAAAACTAAAGTACCTTTAGAGGATACCGACATCACCATAATGCCCCAATCTTCCCTTTCAAACATTGGACCTAGACTTTTAATTTTTGACCAACCGGAATCTGTCCGTTCTATGTAATTCCACCTAGAATATAAAATGTTACTATCGCTGGGATTATGGTTAAAGCCATACTTATTAACCTGATAACTATTACCTTCATTCCGATACACAACTACAAGTGGCTCAAATGGATTGTCTCCTGTGTATGTAAAATAAAACTCGTCCATATCCAAAGAGTCTGTATTCCCTAATTTCCAATCAGTAGAAGTACTTTCCTTAGGAATAAAAAGCTCGGGAACTAGCCCTGGGGGTTTGTATCCAAAGTATAAGTTCTCTTTTAATAAAGAGACATTCTCACTATTTTCAGATTTCTCAGTTTTACAAGCATTAAAAAATATAGCACCTATCAATACTGAGATTTTTAACATTTTATTCTTCAATGTTCAGTCTGTTTAATTTCCGCTTACAGCAATATTTCAGGACATATGTCTGATATATCGCAAATATTTTATCTAATCTAAGAGGTTATTCATTACTACAAAAGTATTCACCCCTACATGTATATATTCCTGTTGCTTTAGAACAATGATGGTCTTCTAAAACTTGAAACAGTCTTAAATCTATATCTTTTCTACTAAGTGAGATCCAAAGCTTGAAGCTTCAGCCACAATGCCTAAGAAGTGTTTAATTTTTACCTGTATTTAAGGTTTGATGGATGTGTTGGTCAGAGACCAACTTTGAAACTTGCGAAGTCTTTAGACTTCGCAGAACGAAGAATGTTAGAATTAATCTGTAGCAATTTCAAGTTGTCGCCTGTATTCTTTTTCATTAAAATGGCCCTTAGATTCTTGGATTAGGCCTTCATCATTTAACGTCCATTCCTCAAAACCGCTAATTTTAACTTTATTTCCAGTACCATTGGTGCCGTTATTTGTTCCAACAAGTGTCCAATAAAATTTGGTTTTATCTGACGTGGCAATCAGGCTATCCATTGTAACAATCATATCAGGAAAAGCATCCATGTACCCTTTAGCTACGCTACTTATAGCTTCTGTTCCTTTAGCTGGTTTCCCATTATTTACTGATAGTTCGCCATCTTCAGCAAAAAAGGAGGATACAAAATTTGGTCTTTGACTGCACCACACTTGTGCGTAACTCCTGGCAAAAACCTCTACGTCAAATTTTTTCTTCTCCTCCGGTAAGCGTGTATTTGTGAATGAAATATTAATGAATTTCCATTCACCATCCTCCTTGATGAGTGTAAAATTGTCGATGTTATTTGTCTGTGGAACGCCGAATGAATGTAGGGTAGCATCAGCCCAAACAAAAGCGATTTCCCCTTTATTAATTAGAATTTTGTATTCACTAACAGGTTCATAAAAGGGCTTGCGTTCACCGTCTCGTTTTTTTTGTGTTTCAAAATATTCGCCAATTTTGATAACGGAATTTTTAGAAATGCCATCTCTCACTATTGCACTGGCCAAGTTTGCTTTGTCTGATACTATAGATTCCAAAGTCTGAAAGTCTGAATTACCTACAGCAAAAAAGAGTTTTTCTACAAGAGCAATTAATTCTTGTTCCTCGGCATTCCAAGTGGTATCTTTTTGAACTTCTACAGCCTTTTTAGTATTATTTGAATTAGAATGACAACTGAAAAATAAGCTAGAAATAACTACAGCAGTTAATATTACAAAACTCATTTTTTTTTTCATAATTGGATTTTTTAATTCGGACTAACATGCTGAAAAATACAATTTTAGCCCTATTCATTGTATTATTTTAAGATATTTTCTCAATCTTTCTTTTATTCGTTAGCAGGGGAAATTAATAAGCAGTAGATGAAGTGATATTTTTCCATAAATCAATTCTGAAGCGTCTTATCTGGGGAATGATATATAACGGTCAAGTATAAGCGTAGTGCGGGATTATAAGCACTACACTTTCGGCTTTACCTTATGTTTGTTAATATTCAATTCGTTTCAATTTAGAACTTTCGCCCGCATTACGCTTATACAGTGTTGGCAACTGGCTTTTTATTCCCACCATTCTTTTTGATTTTCAGCTTTTTCGCTCTGTTTAATCGCAAGGTTTGGTGATTTGTTTTTTAATGCAATATCTAACCAACCTTTATTCCAATATTTTTCAGATACGCTAAATTCTCCAGCTCCAATATCAAAGTCTCTGTTAGCAATTGGAACTCTGTAATCAGCCCAATTACAATCTTTTTCTTTACCAGTTGAATAGCTTTTCCATACTCCTACGAAAGCATTATTCATATACCCATCTGAAATGAATTCGATGTCATCATATACTATTTGGTTTTTGGAATTCAAATACCATTTCGAATAGAGTGTACCTTTAAAAATTCCGCTGTGTTTTTGCTCTTTACTTTCGTAGAATTCGTAATCCGCGACTAAAATCCCCTGATTTTTGATTCCTTTGTCGGCATATTCGTCGTCAACTCCGAAGTGTAACTCTTTTACTTCTCTAATTTCTTTAATGACAATATTTCCATAAAATTCGCAAATGTTGTCTTTGACTTTGGATTTGCCATAAACATTGTAAAGAAATGGACCATTTGAAATTCTAATAATTGAAATTAATTTTATTGATATTCTTTGATGTTCGTCACCAATTATTCCATAAACATTTTGGTTTTCAGTAACTGACCAAATATTAGAAAAGTCATAATCAAATGACTTGTACTTTTCCAAAACATTTTTAGATTGATAATCTACTTCTAAATCGAAATTCTCCTTTAGTCTATCGAGAGTTTGTCCGATTGAAATATTCGAAACTAAAAGTAGTATGATTATTATTCGTTTCATTTTTTAGCTTGTTGCCAACGGTCTTAGGTATGAAACGTAGAGCATTTCGAAGCTGCGTACTTGTCCACCGAGACCAAGTTTGCTAAGAGCCCGAAACTTGCGGAAACTACTGTCAGCCCTATGTTTTATACCCATTGTTGTGTGTAGTTTTTTTTATTTCATATTCAAATTCAAGAACTTTCAAATTCCACAATGTCATAGTCTGTGTTGCGGTAATTCTATCATTTATGCTTTTTACAACTAATTTGTCTTTAAATGACTTGATAAATTTACTCCATAATTGTCCTTTAGAATCCCTAAGCAAGAAGTAAAATCCACTATCTCCAATTCTTTGTCCCGAAGAATCTAAAATGAGTTCTCCATTTTTGCCGACACTCGGAGTCAATATCACCGTAGCGTTTCCATTAGGTAAAGGAAAAATAGCCTTGATACAAATCTGTTTATTTGGTAAAGAGCAGGTCCCATAAACTCCTGAGTAAACAACTTGACCTGTTGATTTGAAAGTCCTGAGCCAAATTGTTCGTTTAACTTCATTTGTCTTTGTATCGACTAGTTTAATTATTTCATTCGTTAGTCTTGATGCATCTTCTAAGTTTTCAATGGGAACATTCAGTTGTTCAATTCTCTTACTGAAGACACTTTTTATTAAAGTTCCGAAAAATTTGAAAAATGGGTTCCATTTTGCCTTTAGAAGCAGGTCATAATTTGCCGTGTTTTCATAGAAGTCAATTACGTTTGGAGACAGTCTTTTAAGTTCATTTTCAGGCAGTCCGAGATTCAGAATTGATTCAAGTAGTCCTTGGTTTTTTCTTTGGCTATTAATAACTAAACTCTCATCTTTAGCTAACTGCTTAACGAATTTTATCCCGATTCCTTTTGTCCCGCCAAATGGTCCTAAAAGCCATTGATAATTTTTATTGTCAATTCTTTGTCCAAACAGTATGACCCATTGTTGAGTAATCCAATCCTGAATGCTTTGATTTTTCCTAGCTATTCCCATCTCCACAAACAAGTTTTAATTAATAGGAATAAAATTCGATTGACCTTTCCATTTTCCAAACTCGGCTAAAGGCTTAAATCGTAGTGTGGTAAACTCAAAATGAAAGTCTTTTCTTTCCCTTTCTTGCATTGCGTTTGAATGCCTTTTCGGTTTTTCCACTTTACTATGACCATGCACCATATCGGTCATTTCTTTTTCAGATTTCCAAATTGAAAAGGTTGAGACTGTGTTAGGGAATTTAACTGAGGCTAACGATAGAATTGTTCCTGGGTGGTCTCTAACAAGCTTCTCAACAGGTCTTCCCCAATGTATAAATCTAGGAACTGCCAAAGGTTTCATTCTTGCTATTGTAACAGCAACAACAGGTGAATTTGGACTTTCTAATTGGTCTTTATCAGTTGGTATTTTAAATCCGCTAAACCTTCCCCATTCTCTGATAAAGGACAAACGCACATGCCAACCTTTTGCTAAAATTCTTCCAAAACTGTCCTGTTGTAAATAGTTTTCAAGTGCATTTTCATTTTCCCATTGCATAAAAACTGCTACTTGACCTATTAAAACTCTAGAGGGAGAAAAAATTGGTGAACCTAGAGTCATTGCCGTCATGTATTCGGAGTGAATAAGTTCTTTTGTGTTTTTAGAAATTGGACTTGAGAATATTCTTCTTACTGCTTCAAAAAATGGAAGTTCGATTAAATGATAAGAGAATATGCTCACTTTTTCTTTGATTGAATTGTTAGTTTTTTAGGTTTCTTTAAATTACACACAACAACGATATATCAGGACATATGTCTGATATATCGCAAATATTTTACCTAAAATAAGAGGTAATTAATTAAAGCAAAAGTATTCACCACTACATGTGTATATATTCCTTTTACTTGAGCATTATGATGGTCATCAAAACTTGAAGCCGTCTTAAATCTATATCTTTTCTACTAAGTGAGTTCCAAAGCTTGAAGCTTCATCTTCAATAGCTTAGTAGTGTTAACTTTTAATCTAAATCTAAGATTTTTGAGATGTGCTGGTCAGAGACCAGCATTCACACCTTCGAAGTCTAAAGACTTTGCGGAAAGGAGAACGGAGAAATCTTTAGATTTCACCGAACGGATCATGCTGAGCAGCGTCCTCTTTTAAACTTGCCCTAAGGAGATGATATCATCACCTTCCACGTTTTGCGTAGAATAACCTTCCGCTGATACTTTATACATGGCCTCCGCGATCTCCGTAAGTTTGCAGAAGCCTTTAGGATAAATTAATCGACCGATAGGGAATAACCAATTGACATATTTGTAAAACTTATTGGTAAACTTCATTCCTTCAATTGGAAGAATGAAACCCGGGCGAAAATTATATACTGCCTTAAACGGAAGTTTAGCGAGATGGTTTTCAGTTTTACCTTTTACTCTGGCCCACATACTCTTTCCTTTTTCTGAGCTATCCGTTCCGGCTCCAGAGACATAACAAAAGGTCATTTGAGGGTTATTCTTTGAGAGTGTCTCGGCCACATGCAGGGTTAATTCATAAGTAAGTTTATAGTATTCTTCCTCGTTCATCCCTACAGAGGAAACACCTAAACAAAAAAAGCATGCATCATAATTTTTGAGATCTGCTGATATGGATGAAATATCAAAAAAATCCTGGTGAAGTATTTCTTTTAGTTTTGGATGCGAATAACCAGATGATTTTCTACTGAAAGCCAAGACTTCTTCAACCTCAGGCTTATTAAGCATTTCATGCATAACGCCCTCTCCTACCATTCCCGTTACTCCGGTAACTATTACTCGCATATTCTTCTATTTACAAGCATAAACATAGTCTTCAATACATTGATTCACTTCTTTTAAAGAAGCTTTCTATTCTTCTTTTAGAAGAGTATAAAATCTAAAATAATCAAACAGAGCATAAGTATCAGAAACGGGTAATTGCTCTCCCATAAAACTTAGATTCTCTACACTGCAAATAGCACTAAAAGTGATTTCCTCGCCAAAATCAGTATTGAGTTCTTTGACTACTTCTTCATTAATCAGCCATTTGACCAGAAAGTAGTTTTCATCGTTTAATGTGAGTTCCAAACTAAAGGTATGCCATGTATTGGCCACCACGGGTATTCCTTTGGATGTACCAGATTGTGAAACACAAAAAGCCAAAAGCTCGTCAGTTTTGGGCAGATACATCTCACGATCCTCTATTTGGCCATAACCAATCTCAAAATCAAACTCGTGTTCATCATCAAAATATAGGAAGGCTCCTACACTAACCTGATCTCCCGGGTTAATGGCAGGAACAAATATCCTCCATTCATATTTACCTAAACCGAAGCTATCCTTGAAGGTTCTGAGCTTTACTCTGTCGCTCGTCTGAGCTCGTGTTCCTATTTTCAAGCTTCCGTTCTCCAAATAATAATTGGCCGGACTTCTACGCGAACTATCATCATACCAATCATCAAAGTTTATTTCCTCGCCCTCAAATTCGTCTTGAAAAGAAGGAGTTAAGTCAAATATCTGTGCCGCTGGCATTTCGTCTTTCGGAAAAATAGCATTGCAGGAAAAAAGCAAAAGTGGCACCAGGCTAATTAGTTTAGTCATCAAATTCAATTTCAATCAAGTGTGGTTTTTGTGGGTAAGATCAAATTCGCCATCTGAACTTTATATTGGATAGATAAAGTCAGACTCTGTTTTTATAGCAGAAATAATACCGTTAAATGAAATTCTTAAGAATTAGAAGATAATAAGCATGATTGGGGTTATTTTTATAGGCTAAATAAATCAAAATGGCCATTGAGACTTCGGCAAAAATAAAAATAGTATTAATCGATGATCACCAAGTGGTACTGGATGCTTTGCGACTGCTTTTTGATTCTATTGCAGATTTTGAAACGGTAGCCTGTTTCAGCAGTTTTCATGACGCCAAAAGTCATTTGGCTACACAGCCGGTAGATGTGCTCATTAGTGATTTAAATATGCCAGATTCCAGCGGCATTGACATTGCTTTATATCTGAAAGAAAAGTCGCCTCAAACTAAAATCTTGATGCTAACTATGGTAGAAGACGCCTCACATATCAGGGAAGCTATACGAGCCGGAGTGAAAGGTTACGTTCTGAAGAAGTCTGGCAAAGATGAACTTGAAAGGGCTGTACGGGCCATTCATGCGGGCAAGAAATATTTCAGCGAAGAAGTGATAGATGAACTGGCTTTTGATGCCGGAGATGATCTAAACCAGGCCTCACCAGAGACCATAGAGCATCTGACAACCAGGGAATTAGAGATATTGAAACTGGTGGCCGAAGAGTTTAATACCAAAGAAATAGCCGAGAAATTATTTGTGAGTGTGCCTACTGTAGAAACTCACAGAGGAAACCTGATGCGTAAACTGAATGTAAAAAGTGCCATTGGCATGACAAAATTCGCCTTACGCCATGGTCTTGTAGAGGGTTAATCAAACCTTGATTTGAACTATTAAAACGGTGTTATTATTTTCAGACTTTAGCCTGTTTATTTTACCATCCAAGGTTTCTATCCTGAAAAAGACCTTCTTTAAATGATCGTCATCGGAAAGTAAAATTTTGCCTTCATCTTCTGCCTTATAATATAGCTTGAGATATTTACCCATTCTTTCAATCCCAAATTCTACCTCTTTGCCCGGTATAATTTTATTGCTCAACAAGATCAACTCAAGAAAGATATAATAGACTTCAAACTCAATTTTGGGTTCGGTACCTAAAAATTCTTTGTGAATAGACATTGTAAAATTAGACCCGGAAGAAAGATTGGTTTTTCTGACGAGTGCTTTTAAAGCCGGTACCAAGCCTTTATTTTCAAGTTCTTCGGGTCTTAGATTCTGAGAAAGAAGAGTGACAGACTTGTACGTTTTTTCTAACTCTTTTTTCAATTTGGCGATCAGCTCTTTTTCTTTAACAGTCATTTTATCATTGACCAGCAGGTCTATCCCCCAAATAGCTGAGGATAAGCCAGAACCGATAGAATCTCTTACCTGCAGTGCTATCCTTTGCCTTTCGGTGGTTTCACCAATTAAGAGGGCCTCAGAAATTTTACTGTTTTTGAGCTTAAGCTTTCTACTTTGGCGTATAAAATAATAGGCAAACAAACCCGATAAAAGCAGTGTAAATAGCAAAAAGTACAGTAAGTATTTTTGAGATTTTAAAAGATTGTTTTGTTGCTGAAGTTGGAGTTCCTTTATTCTGCTCTCTTGTTTCTGAAGCTGCACTTCGGTTTCTACTTGTGCAAAACGATTATCGACATTCGCCTTAGTCAATGAATCTCTCAGAGCCGTGTAAAATTCAAAATGTTCCAATGCTTTTGCCGGCGAACCAGACCTTTTGTAGGCCAAATACAATACCTTATGAGCTTCACTTTCACCATAAATAGTATTCATTTTTTGGCTGTAAGCCACTCCCTCTTTTGCCAAAGTAATGGCTTCTTTATATTTCCGTTGTACAAGAAATAAATTGGCATGATGAAATAGCAACTCCGGAATAAGGTAGAACTCTTTGTTCTGCTCATAAATCTTTCTTGATTTTAAGAAAGTTTCATTGGCTAAAGTGTATAGTTTAAGATCAGTAAGGGCTTCACCCAAATAATCATATGCATATCCCAAAGCCTCCGGCGATTTTTCCCGGTAAATATTGATGCCTTCTTGAATTAATTCTCTTGCTTTGGCGGGCTTTTTAAGATAGAGCCTGTAGGCATCACCTATCTCTACAAAACAATGACCTCTCAGTACTGCTGCAGATGGAACATTGACGGAAACAGCCAGACATTTTTGATAATAAGGAATCGCCTCTTTATAATTATCAAGCATGTCGTAATTATTGGCCAGCGATCTATTGAAGAGTACTTCGTAATACTTATCTGCCAGTTCTCTGGACAATTCATAACCTTTTAAACCAGTGGCTATCGCTTCGTAATGTCGATTATACACATTTTGAATGGTGCTTTTTCGGGCATAAATCTTTAACAAGCCCTGTTTCCATTGAATAGTTTTTGCCGCCTTTTCAGCTTTAGTAATTTCCCTTAGAGCATTATCCAGTTCATTATTGTTTAATAATTCAGTGGCCTTGTCTATTAGTTTATTAATCTCAGTACTGTCTGCTTGCTGAGCAGTAGCAGAATACCCAGAACTAATAGGTATAAGTAAAAAGGCAATGATTCTAAATAACGGAGCCTTTATCATGATTTTGCCTTGTTAAGTTTAGCTCTATGCGGGTAAGAACACCACCGCCCTCTGATGATGAAATATTGATTTGACCTTTAACGGCCTTTACTCTTTCCCGGATATTCTTTAATCCCATGCCTTCCTTCTCGTCATTTTTAAACCCTTTACCATTGTCAGATACTTCCAGTATTAATTGATTATTCAGTCTTTTGAGAATAGTTGTAGCCTCCGAGGCATTTGAATGGTTCATTATATTGTTGTAAAGCTCCATACAGATACAATAGAGCTCAAACTCCAGCTTCTTTTCTAAGCGACCCAGCTCCTTATCCACTTCTAAATGAAAATGTACTTTAGGGTTTTTATTCATTTTATGAAGTAACTGACGTAAAGCTCCCTCAAGACCGCTTTCTTCTAAAACGAGAGGGAGAAGATTGTGTGAAAGCAAGCGGATATCGCCATACGCTTTTTGCAACTGCTCCCGTAAATTCTTAAAGACAGATTGCTGAGAGGAACTCATGGCTGAGAGGTTTATGGCGTCTAAACTCCATTGAATTGATGAAATAGTAGAGCCTAAATTATCGTGTAAGTCTGCCGCTAATCTCTTTCTTTCAATGGACTGACCCGTTAGCGAAGCTTCACTTATCAACTTATTCTTCTTTCTTAATTGATAATTTGAATACAGTACACCCAGTATTACCAAGAGCAGCACCGCTATGCCCGAATAGATATAATTCAGCCGATTGGTTTTCTCTTTCAATGAATTTTCCAGTTCATTCTGATACTCTAAGGCTTTTATACGGTCTACTACCATTTTCTGTCTCTTGGGGTGCGTCTCTGATTGTATCTGTTCTTCTAATTCTATCGCAATTGCCTTATGAAAAATAGCCTCTTCTGGTCTGTTTAAGGCCTTATATGTAAGGTATAATTGATCTCTAAAAATACTTTCTCTAAATCTCAATGAATGCTCTTCTGAATGCTTTAAACCTTTCAATCCATACTCCAAAGCCTTTTGGAAATCTTTGGCTCTATTGGCATAAACGGTAAGCTGGCTCAGGCAAATGCTTAAGAAAATTTGATCATTTTTTACCGAGGCCATTTCTGCCGCCTTTAGGAGATAGCTCTCACTACGCTGTAAACCCCCGTCTAATTGCCAGTACAGATAACCCAATTTCTCAGTCCGATACATCTGTCGGGCCAGGTCGTTTGATCGTATAGCCAGATTCAAATCTTCAGAAACACTTTTTATAGTAGACTTAACATCATCTTCATTGGCATTACGATCCTTAAGCTTGACAATAAACGGTAAGGGCAGCTGGTAAGCAGAATCATTTTTAATTCTTAGAGCCATTCTCAAATATTCAAGCTCCCTGGTTGAAGTGAGTTCATTATTTGGGTTATACTTGGTAATGAAACTTACAGAGAGTGTATTGAAAGCCTGAGATAATAACTCCCTGTTTTGAGATTTAGCTAAATAGTTAATGGCTTCTTCAAGGTAAGGCACTCCATATTCTCCCAAATAATAACCCCAGCCATTTTTTACAATTACCTCTGCTTTAGCAAAATTGGCCATTCCTTTTTCTTCATCCGTTTTGGCCTTACTGATCATTTCATCGGCCAGTTCATAGGCAGAATCAAAACTGTTCACATCATACGTTAAGGTCTCAATAGTCGCCAAAGTTTCCTCAAAATCGAGCTCCTTTTTCAGCTGTGCATGCAGAGAAAAACAGAGGGCGAAGAAAAGTGCTGTTATTGTGACCTTATGCATTCTGATAGATTAGCAAACGGAAGTTCTGCCAAAACCAAGGTTATTCCAATAGCCAAAAGAAAAATCATGGTTTTCCATGAGATACATTTCATGGTTTCACCAGAGGAAATTCCATTATAAACCCTTAGAAGTTATGCCTGGGCTAATGAGCAAATTTGTATAGAAATGAAAGCAAGCAAATGAAACTCAATGAAAGGGAATATGAAATTTTACTTCTCTTATCTAATGAATACAGTGTTCGGGATATAGCAGAAAAACTCAAACTAAAGCCAAAAATCATAGAAGAGTCACTCTCAGAGATGAGCACAAAGTTTAAGGTAAAATCCGAATTGGGATTGGTCAAAAAAGCTATTACCCAGGGAATAATTAAAAACATCTAGTTAAATGAAAGCACTAATCGGTTCTATTATATTCTTCCTTACCTCATTTGTCTCGTTTGCTCAAATCAGCATCATACAAAAGGACTCTGCCTCTATTGAAATTTTGCCCAATGGTATTAGAGGCGGCTTACCGGAAAGAACTTCAGATACCAGCAATATTGCCCTCGGAAAAAATGCTTTACTCAGTAATATTAATTCACATAGACATATAGCAATAGGTATCAATGCCCTAAAGTCTTACAATTACACCCCACAAGTTATTCTGGACCCGGACTTTTCTAGTCAGATTGCTATTGGATACGGTGCACTAGCCAGACATAACCCGGCAATAGATGGGGCCAATATCGCTATTGGCACTAAAGCCATGGGTAATGTGACCTTCTATGATGCTGGTCATAATATTTCTATTGGCCAATTAAACATGCAGAATGCTCTTCCAAGAAATGTAATCTCAATTGGACATAAAACACTTACCGGTCTGCAAAACAATCAAAATGGCGAAACAAACGAAACAACACATAGTATTTATATAGGCAACGAAATAGGCTTAGTAAAAGCCGATGGTGATAGAAATACGGTGATTGGACACGGTTCCTTCAGAAAGATCGCAGGCAGTAATAACACAATTTTGGGTTTTGAAGCTGGCTATAATTTGGGAAGTATTGAAGGAAGCAATGGAAATGTACTTATAGGGTCTTTTGCCGGAAGAAGTGAAACTGGAAACGACAAACTGTACATTGAACATGCTGATATAACCAACCCCCTTATTGGAGGAGATTTTTTCAGTGACAGAGTGGGTATCAATAGAGAAATCGGTCTGATTAACTCCATAAACCGTACACTTCAGGTAGAAGGAACTGCCTTAATTACGGATACTTTACAGCTAACAAAAGGAGCTGGTGTCGGTAAAATTCTTACTTCTGACGCTCTTGGAAATGCCAGTTGGCAAAATGTACCCTCAAATAGTGGAAACTGGCAGGTGGTAGGTTTTAACTCTGCAAGAGGTGGATTCAACAATAACATTTCAGATGGTAACAGTAATACCGTTTTAGTAGGAGAATCAAATAACTCGGGAGCCGGCCAGTATATGTATGGCATGGGCTGGGGATTAGAGCTTCAGGGTTTTGGCACTTCGGTTATAGGCATGTTTAATACTATCCCTGACGGTACCTCAAACACTTTCTCAAGTACAGATCCGCTCTTTATCATAGGAAATGGGCAGTCAAACGCTATCCGTTCCAATGCCTTGGTAATACAAAAAAATGGTGTCATGAATTTGGGCATACTGCCCGGTGTTTCTAGTACCTATAGACTTAGAGTTGGTGGTGGAATCAGCTCCACTTCCAATATCTCAGGTGCCTCACTACGGGCAAATAATTTAAATGGAAGTGGCGAAAGACAGGTATGCACTGATGCAAACGGCAATCTGATAGAATGCAGTTCATCTTCAGCATCAGCACAAGTTTATAATGTATCAGCCATGGGTTTTCAGCCCATCATAAGCAATCCATTGTATGCCAATAATGTACTTAGAGATGTACCTAAATGTCTCATTTCATTTAGCACTGATACCAAGTCTACCGAGGCATACTTTTATGCACCGGTAGAACTCCCACAAGGATTTAACTGTCAGGCTTTAACACTTCACTATAAACAAAACATTGCTGGTGGCCTTACCCTAAAGTTCTTTGTTATTCCGAAACAAGGGGCGGGCCCTGCAGCTGTATTAGCCAGTATTACAACCAACTCAATCCTAAGCACCATTCAGGAAAAAACAGTGGCACTGTCAAATGCAACTGTGATAGACAATGAAAACTTTTACTACTACCTCACTCTGGATGCAGATGCCACATGGAAAGGCAGCAATCTGGCTTTACGAGGAGTGATATTTTCTAATCAAAAGAAATAAGTCATGCAACAAAGAAAGCAAATACCAGCAGCAAACCCTGCCTTATTAAATTCTGAAATAACTCAGGTACATGTAGGTAGCCGCACCTATATCAAACCTTCAGAAATAGTGATGATTTCTGCAGAAATCAGCTATTCGTATATATACCTACGTGATGGAAGGAAAATCATAGTAAGTACCAATATCCAAAAGCTTCAGGAAAGACTTCAGAGCGTAGGAAATATGGTAAGAGTGCACCGCTCGCATATCATCAATATAGACTATTTGAAAGACTTTGATAAAGACATTGCGGCTATGCAAAATGAGCTTTACTGCCCTATATCACGAAGAAAAAGAATCTATCTGGAAAACGCATTAAACTAAAACATTATGAAACATTTATTGACAATCACATTGCTATTTTGTGTATTTCTAGCAAACGCTACGATTCGCAGAGTAAATAATAACCCTGGGGTGGTATTAGTGGCAGGCTTGGTTTACGACAATTTCCCTAATGCATTTAATGAGTCATTAAGTGGAGATACCATCTATATAGAACCGTCTGTTAACTTTTATTCTACCGTTCCCAGTTTTGATAAAAAACTTACAGTAATAGGTGATGGATATCAAAAAGGCAGCAATAATGGACTCATTAGTCCACTTTCTTTCTCGTTAAACGAATCTATCCTGCAAGGCAATTTTAGTATTGTACCCGGTGCCGAAAACAGCATTTTTATTGGAATAAATTTTAAGAATATAAATGTCACAGTCACGGCCAATAATATTCAACTTAAAAGATGTGTACTTTCAGGCTCGAATGCCCATTGTTTAGTATTAAACAGTTCTAATAATCTTATAGAGCAATGCTATTTTTCGTTAGAAGGTGGCGGCCACAGCGATATTGGCGGAAATGGGAATGGCAATATATTTAGAAATAATATTTTCACAGATATTTTTAACGGACAGCAAAACCCCATAGTAGACCAATGCATACTAGGTGGGGTAGCTGGGATAGTAAATGGCGTCTTCACCAATTGCATCGTAGGTACTAATAATTATAATGTTGGAACCAATAATACCTTTTCTAATTCTATTAAAATAAATGCTCCTTTCGGGACCCCGGGAAATAATAATATTGAAAATGCTTCAGTGGATGACATTTTTATTTTGGGTTTCAATGGAAACAGAAATCCGTTTGATGCGTCTATAGACAAAGATTTTCGACTCAAGACCGGATCAATTGCTATCGCAGCCGGAACTTCTGGCCAGGACATTGGCCCTTTTGGTGGCACTCAACCTTACCGTCTTTCTGGTCAACCACCTGTTCCTGTTATTACCAATTTCTTTCTGAGCACCACGGGTTCAACATCCTCTGGACTTACCGGCAGTATAACTATCAAGTCTAACAATTAACTATTGAGGCCATGAAACATCTATTTCTGTTCAATATTCTGATCATCAGTACTCAGGCATTTGGCACAATTCGAAGGGTAAACAATAACCCTGAGATCGCTTTAGTTCCAGGTTTAGTATATGCTAATCTTTCGACTGCTTTGGCAGATGTCATAGATGGCGACACCATCTACTTAGAGCCCTCATCTACGAGTTATTCTGCAAGTACTATTTCAAAAAGAATTGTACTAATTGGGAATGGATACCAATTAGAGTCAAATGCAAACACGATTAGCCCAATTTCTGCCAATAAACTTGAATCAAAAATTACAAATAGCTTCAATTTCGCTTCTGGCTCGTCAAATTCTATAGTTTACGGTGTAGTTTTTAGCTTCAGTTTTTCTATTGATCCGTCTGTAAGTGGACTAACGTTCAATGGTTGTACTTTTTCAGGTGGCATCAACATTTTTGGCAATAATAATAGCCTGGTCAACTGCCAATCTTCAATGGCAAATAGTGTTTCCGGAAGTGGCCTAAATACCCTCATACAATCCTCGATATTGGGCATGTTTCAGCTTTCAAATGCTGTCGTTGATCACTGCTATATTGATAACCTCAATTCAGGTACAAATAACACATTCAACAATTGCCTCATTGAACAAGTCAATCCTAATTTAAGCACCACAAATTCAATTGCTTTTTGTTTAAAAATCCCAAACGGAACCAGTGTTTTCCCTCAATCTGGAATTAATAACAATATTGAAAACCTGAGTGATAGAACAACCATTTTTATTGTGGCAGACCCCTCTTCGGGTAATTCAATTAGCGACAAAAACTTCATGCTAAAAAGTGGTTCGCCGGCATTGGCTACGGGCACAAACGGCTCTGACATGGGGATCTTTGGAGGAAATATCCCGTATAAACTATCTGGTCAGCCTCCTGTTCCTATCATCACTAATTTTTTCATAAGTAATACAGGTTCTATTCAATCTGGGCTTTCCGGCAGTATTACGATTCAATCAAATAATTAAGGTTATGAAAAATTTAATACTAAATATATTTTTTGTTGGATTGTTTAATTTAGTTTTCGCTCAGAATATCCAAAAAGTAGAGTATTTTTTTGATACCGACCCAGGAATTGGAAATGGAATAAATGTCCCTATCACTTCGGGAAATACAGTAACCGCAAACTTAACTATTCCTTTGTCCAATAATTTGACTAATGGTTTCCATAAGTTTTTTATCAGAGCAAAAAATGCAAACGGCGTGTGGAGCATGGCTTATGGTCAAAACTTTTTTAAGACTAATACACTCGTAACAGAGAATTCAAACATTAGCCAATTGGAATATTTTATTGACAGCGATCCAGGTTACGGACTTGGAAATGCAATAGGTATCACAGCTGCACAAAATATTTCCCAAAGCCTTATTGTTCCAATTGCTGAAAACCTTCCTATAGGTTTCCATAAATTCTATATTCGAGCTAAATCAGCCAGTGGACACTGGTCTGTAGTGTATAGCCAAAACTTCTATAAAACACCTCAAAATAGTAATACCCTGCCATCTATAACTAAACTTGAATATTTCTTCAATGCAGACCCTGGCTATGGTTTAGGTTCGCAGATTCCCATCACTGCCAATACACTTCTGGACTTAGATAGTCAGGTATTTACAATTGACAATTCCCTTTCAAATGGCAATCATCAATTCACCCTAAGAGCACAAGATTCAGAGGGTAAATGGAGCATCATTGCTAATCAAACCATCACTGTTTGTGAATTGGGAGCATCTATATCTGCTTCTCCTTCACTTAGCACATGTGGCTCAGCGGTAACGTTGACTGCCAATATCCAAAACAATTCCGGAGACCCTATAACATGGACATGGATGAAAGACGGCAGATTTATTGGTCAGGACAATCAAAACTCCATTTCCGCAACTGAATCAGGTAGATATTCTATTCAAATTAGCAATGGTGGTTCTGGGGTATGTAATGTGGTAACTAGTGGATTTGCCGATGTTCACATCAAAAAAACAGATTCTCTGAATATCAAATCAGATGCTTTAGCAAGTTTCTGTGGAACCAGTGTGAACTTGGAAATTGATAATCAAAACAGTGCACTTTCTTTAGATTTTGGCTTTAGCTATCAATGGTTCAAAGATGGCAATATTGTTTCTAGCACAGAGCAACTAAATACCACAGAGGGTGGCAATTACCAATTAAAACTTAACTATTTGGGAGGCTACGCTTCATGCTCTGTTCTGGAATCAAATGTACTTACCATTGATAATAAGAAACCTTTATTACGCATTTCTCCTGTGTCTGAAAACCCGGATAAAATTGAGGTATGCCAGGGATCCAGTATAACATTGAATGCAATATGCGATTTGACAGGAGTCCTTAGCTACCAGTGGTTCAAGAACAATGAACTTATAAACGGTCAAAACAGCCCTAGCTTAACTGTATCAAATGCACCGGGAGACTATCAGGTAAAACTAAGTAGTGGCTGTGCAGGGTTGAGTTCGGCCGTATATAAAGTAAGTTATAAAGTGGCAACTCAGCCTTCATTCAATATTTCATTAACGGAGGGAAGTCTTCTGTCTTGCCCCGGTACAATGGCTAAACTAATGGCCAATTCTTGCTCAGGCAATGTTACCTGGAGCAATGGTATGACAGGGACTGAACTCACCGTTTCACAACAAAACATTTCGCAAACATTCTCTGCACATTGCCAAACTACCTGCTTTTCGTCTTCCACAAACGAAATTACTTTCAGCCCCTCTGCTCCTACTCTTCTACCTCCTATTATCGAGGTGGAACGGTTACCAGCAACTCCTACTTATAAGTTTGCAAAATCGTCTAAATTTTATAGACAGCCCCAATTCAAATATGCCGATTACCAACCTCCCGTGGGCATCGTTCCGACTGCAAATGGTCAAATTTTCTATACAGACGCCTTTTTTGATTTTCATCTTTTAGAAGACGATCAAACTTCAGTATTTCTTAAAAATGAGTCCATTGCTGCTACTGCTGTCGATATGATTTTATTAAAAAGTGACCTTTTCTTAACTACAGGTTTCTCCGCTGCAGGTATTGGTGACCTAAAATCACAGGCCTCTTTTGGCGGCGATGATTTCTGGATTCTCAGTAGAGATCATTTGGGCAATAAAATCTGGGATAAAACTTATGGCGGAACAGCCGCTGAAAAGGCCATAAAGGCAATTCAATTGCCGAATTCTGATATTATAATCGCCGGAGAATCTTCTTCTGCTGCTAACGGCAATAAAACGAGTCAATCTTTGGGAGGATCTGATATTTGGATAGTTAAAACAGACGCAGATGGCCAAAAAATCAGTGACTTCAGCTTTGGCGGAAACGGGACTGAAAATTTAGGAGATGCGATTACACTTTCCAATTCCAACATCCTTTTGATTGGCTCTTCGAACTCCGGAATTAATGGTAATAAAACATCGGCCGCCTTAGGTCAAAAAGATATTTGGCTGGTATGTATTAATGCAGGTGGAGTAATTATTTGGCAAAAAGCAATTGGCACTGATCAGAACGAGGAAGGTGTTTCAGCGGTTGAAAAAGAAGGATTTATCTATTTAATATCTACCGATCACAAAATAAGGAAACTGGATTTGAATGGTAACATTCATAGTGAGGCCCTTTATGATTTTGACGATTATTTTGAATCTACTTCACATTTCACAGATTTGCATGGCATATATCTTACACCTGATACTAGTATTTTAGTTACATCCAGGGTTTATGGCCAATCTGGACAAAATTCCAGTAAATTTAATCACTCTTATGATGCTTTATACATTTTTGAAATTGACAATAATTTAAATATTAAACCTGAAACCAAAGAGAGCTTTGGCAGTACTACTTTCGACCATTTAGGTAAATGCTTTTTTGATCAACAAGGTGATTTTCATCTAATAAAAAGGAATGCAGTTTTTACCTGTCCTAATTCAAGCGACCCGCTGTGGTATGCGTATTACTTAGATAACTCCGCAAATTACTCTATACATTGTAACCGCCCAAGTGATGACTTTTATGGATGGTTTCAATGGGTAATATCTCCTAATAGATTTGAGGAACGTAATTACATTGACCAGTGCAGAGGCACCGAATTTCTACTGCGAGCTAGAACCACCAATGTGGACTTTGAAGGACAGGTGAACTTTCAATGGAGCACGGGAGATACAACGGCAATTTTAAAGATTACTCCCGAAAACAGAATTCCTGTTTCATTGAGTTATAAACCAAAAAACCTGCAAAACTTCTGCGGGTCACCCGTAAGTCACATTGACCTTTTCCCTTATGAGAACAAATTGCTGATCAGCGGGCTGAACATTGATGACGCCAGCTTAAAATTTGCCCATCAAGAGGTTTTCTCCGCAGAAAAATTACAGGTAGCTAAAAAATATCAATCAGAAGGAGGCATTTTCCTTGAGCCGGGATTTGAAATCACCGCATCAAACTCCAAGGTCTTTAAAGCTGAGATTGTAGGGTGTTCGAACTAAAATCATGGTAAACCACCAGAAAAAAACCGGGTTAACCATGAAATAGAGATCAGAGAAATTTCAAGAAAATTGTGTACGGTTAAATTAGTTTTACCATGAAGACTTTCAATATACTATTCCTGGTGTTCGTCTTGTGTGAAGTAAACGCACAGGTGACATTTTTTGCAGATATTTCGAGTGTAAACGGCGAATATTTAGTTCCAGCTTTTAGAACTACAAAAACAACACCTCCCAAATCCAAATGTACTCTTGTTCAGGGTTTCCAATTAGATTTTATTAGACCTGTTTTTCTCAGTGGGGGCACTCTTATAAATACCGGTAGAAGACAAAGGTCAGTTATTTTAAGCATTCCTGCTGATAAGTCTTCTACTATCTGGCATGAGTATTTGGTATTAAATAAGACTTTTAATGAGTTAGACCTTTTTCAGGATATCAGAGAAGGCAATACCGTCATTAATGAATTTCAGCATTTGAAATTATTAAATGCTAAAGTGGAAAAAATTGACATGAGTTTCAAAGGTGCCAATGTTTCTTATGAGGTAAATCTACTTATAGAAAAAGTCATTTACAGTGTTTCTGAAATTGAGAATGGTGGTAAACTAAAACTTGCGAAACTGGCTTGCTACGATTTTGTTAACAACGGGATCTGCACCGAAAAACTATAAAATCATGCGAATATTAACTCTGCTTTTGGCTTTATCGTACTTTTCAGCAAATGCCCAGAAAGCGTATTTAAAGTTCATTGACCCGGAAATTCCAGGCAATCTAAAAGAAGGCAACTTTACTAATTATTTTGAGCTAAGCTCAGTCAAATATAACATGAGCAAAATCAACAATAAAGCGTCTACTGGCGTAATGGAAGTGGTATTAGAAAACTCTGTAGAGAGTCCAAATATATGGTCTAATTTCCTGAATACTGATAAACCTATTAAGTTTGAAATTGTATTTACAAGCCTCCCACCCGAAAGAATATTTCTCAGCTACAAACTAGATAGGGCTTACATTAACGCTATGAATCTAGGCTCAGAAAATTTAACTCATGTCTCCATTTGGATTGGAGCCTTTGCATATAAATATTTTGAGTACAACCAGTCAGGACAACTCATAGGGACCACAAGCGTAGGTTGGGACTTTCTAGACAATGTTATCAAAACTTTTTAGGCTATGAGAAATGCAATACTATCCGTGTTGGCTTTTGTCAGCTTCGCTGCTTCAGCACAATATTCTGAAATGCGGCCAGACACTTTAAACTCATCAGTGGTGGGTATAGGAGTTAAAGACCCCTTAAAGCCCTTTCATTTGAAAGGCGGAGCTATCTTAGGAGAGCTTAGCCCTACAGATAATGTCATAATTGGTGGCACCTCCTCCAATACTTCGAAATTTACCGTGATAAATTCTGCCTACAGTAATGGGGTGTATATAGACGCCCCAAATACGCCGGGTGGCTATGCTTTAAAAGTACGAGGCACGGCAAAAATAGAAAACGACACAAAGATTGATGGCGACCTGCATGTGTCAGGTACACTTTCAAAGTCTGCCGGTTCTTTTAGGATTGATCATCCCTTAGACCCTGAAAACATGTATCTCTACCACAGCTTTGTGGAAAGCCCTGATATGCTCAATATCTACAGTGGTAACGTAATCACGAATAATAAAGGACTCGCCGTAGTCACTTTACCCGAATACTTCGAAGCTCTTAATATTGATTTTCGTTATCAGTTAACTATCGTTGGTAAGAAAGCCAGAGGCTGGATTTATGAGAAAGTTTCTGCAAACCAATTCACTATTAAGACCAACAAACCTAAGGTGGAAGTAAGCTGGCAGGTATCAGGAAGCAGAAATGATGATTATGCAAAAAAACATCCAATAAAAGCTGAAGTTTACAAGTAAACCTCAGCCTTCGGGATACAACAGATCATTATTCGCCTGCTTTCTTGTGTATTAGCTCCATACCTGTAGATGACCTATTGGTGAAACCTGTCCATGTTTTTTCATTAGAATCGGGCTGTACATTCAGGTATTTGCTATGATCTTCTCCTTTAAGTTTCATACCCATAAAGGCTGTAACAAAGTGCTGATTAATGTTATTTAGCCTTCTTTCATCCCAAGATGGCTCAGCATATCGGTAATATTCGTCAAACGGAAGACCCGGCTTCAGAGATTCTGCCGGAGGAGGATTGGGAGCTACGTTATGCCTGGCATTCTCATACGTGAGCATATATCTTTCTACCTCTGTAGCCCCTTCAAAAATTGCTTTTATTCCTTTCTCATAACCAGAAATATCATCTTCACTTCCAGCGATAAAAAATGTCGGAATGCTTAGTCCTTTTAAACCTTCTGCATCCCAAACGCCTCTGGTCATTCCCCAGGGTGCAAAAGCCACTACCGCCTTAATTCTGGGGTCAGGCTTTGTATATTTTTCGTTTCCTGAAATCAAAGGGGAGATAGCTTTACTTCCGCCGGTCATTTGACCAAAAAATGCTTCTAAACCCGAGCTATAACCAGCACCTGCAACATTTAGAACACCATATCCCCCCATTGAATAACCAATGATCCCTATATTTTCTATATCGATTCTATTCTTCAAAAAAGACTCTTTGCTGTTTAAGTCAGCCATCTGATTTACCACAAAACGGATGTCCTTGGCTCGGTTTAATAGCGTACTCTGAAAACCTGCGGCGTCTCTAAAAGTTGATTCCATGTGATCAATAGCCGCTACGATATATCCTTTTGAAGCCATATTCTCTGTCAAATAGGTCATAAGATATCTGGAACCCACATACCCATGAGAAACCACAATTAACGGATACTTATTTTGGTCCGCTATAACCTCCACATTTCTGCTTGCTCTACCTTTAAAAGTAAACGGAATTAACGGACGTTTTGGATCACCGGATGTCCCCATTACTTCTTCGTAATCAGTTATGGGATCATCAGTACTTGCTATACCAGCCGGATACCATACCTCTACAGTTAGTTTTCTGTCATAAATTGCATCTTTCCCGTCCTTTGAATTCAGAATATCTACCTGGTTGCTATTCGTGAAAGTCATTGTTTGTACCCCTAATTTGTACTTTCCTCTCGCCGCTAACTCAGGTGCATCAGGAAGTAAATCGCCATAGACAAAGTCTTGTGAATAAACAGAAAAAGAGAGAAGAAATAAAACACACGAGGTTTTGAACAGTTTCATTTTTATAGGTTGTTAGTTTTTGATTCTTGTAATTGTTTTATTTTCCAAGCCAAGGCAATCAGCAAAAATTGAACAGGCAAGCGAATATAGGCCGCTTGTTTGCTACCTATGGCGGGTGTTTCTGAAAACACGTCTGCAATGTGAATAGGCAAAAAGATCAGCATCAATACCAGCATGGCCCATGCACCGTAATACCTATATTTACTGATAAGCAGCATGAGCCCAATGAGTATTTCAAGCACGCCCGATGCATAAATGATGAATAAAGTAAAAGGTAAAAATGAAGGGATAAAAACCGAATAAAACTGAGGATTTAGAAAGTGCTGCACTCCGGCAAAAATCATAAACAGACCAAGCACTATGCTAAGTACTTTCCAAAAAGTTTTCATTCAATAGGTTATTAATGTGATGCTCACAAGATAAGCACCTTTATAGCATTCTTACAAATACTTAAACGCTCATTTCAAACAGGCAGCAATCCTTTTCCCGCTGATAATGTAAGGGCAATTCTGCTGTATCAGTAAGATGAAAAATACCTAAGAATGTGAAGCCAGCAGCAGTATAGTGTTTTATAAGGCCTTTGTTATGGCCCAGTGTATCCAATCGAAGATATTCTTTGTTGTGTTTTTTGGCAAGGTCTCTTGCCCAATCTACCATCAATTGCACAAAATTATTTCCTTTAAAATCGGGATTGACTGCTAACCTGTGAATATAAATGGCCTGTTCAGCATTTTTCTCTTCCCATATGGCTTCGTCGCTAAAGGTAGTGGCCCAAATACAAGCGATCTGCCCGTCTATAAGTATTTTCCATTGTCTGTTTTCTTCAATTTCAGTCTCCACCATTTCCCTGTCAAACTCAGGCCAAACCACCACGCCTTTAGATTTCTGGTAAGCAGAAGCAATTCTATACAATTTAAAGATGAATTCTACATCTTCTTTGGTGCTATTGACTATCTGCATGTTCCTTTATTTTTGACTGATACACTTCCATTACTTTCTCCTTTAGGTTAATAATATTCACATCCATTGTGGTACTAACTAGTGGTGTATCATTGCTGTCAGTAGGTAAATTAGCAATACGCTCCAGAACATCCAGCCCCTTAATAACTCTACCAAAAACGGTATAATGATTATCTAAGCGTGGAATTCCATCTTTATCATGCACTATGTAAAACTGGCACCCGGCCGAAAGCTCTTCTGGGTTATCATCTCTGCCTGCTCCAATAGCTCCATATTCGTGTTTTAAGGAAGACCTAAATTCCGGTTTTAAAAGATATGGAGAATTTGAAAATCCTTCAGGCGTATCCGGGCAGCCACCTTGAATCACAAAATCCTTAATGACACGATTAAAGGTTAAACCATCCCAATAACCCTCTTTGGCCAGCCTGATAAAACTTTCTTTATGCACCGGAGTTTCGTTAGAAAGCAAAATTAACATTTCCCCTTGAGGGGTGAGAATTTGACCAATTTCTATCCTTTCCTGCGTTTTGCATGAATAGAATAGACTGACTATACCCAAAAACAAGAATAAGATTCTTTTCATCCCGATCGCTTACTTTTCTTCAAAAAACACTCTCAAAACCCTGGCATTAACGCCATTGTCTTCAAAATAACCCAGCCAGTACAGCTGCCTGTTTGATAGATTATCGGTAGGAGATTTTACTTCAATAAACTCATAACCTTCCTCGTCCCACACAAATAGGTCAGGAAAACCCCTTGAATTCTCCGCAATATCTTTTGAGATATGCACCAGAATATCTTTTAACTTTTCTAAGCCAATAAACTGCGTGGCAATCCTGATTCCTTCCCAGATTCCTTCCATCCAGATCACAAATGGATTAGCAATGCCTTCGTGCTCCACATACTTGTTTCTCATATAGATTAGGAGTTCATCTGTACTATCAAAAGAAGCAAGATGCTCATGAATAATTTCCTTCCGCTTTTCATAGAAATCAGGCAAGTGAAGATCTGAGGGTCTACGCTGAAAGGGATGGTGAAAAGTCACCAAACTGGGGTCAAAAATGATATCCCAGAAAACTAAACCAAAAATGCCACGCCAAAGATGATTTTCAGAGAAAATGGCATACTTACCTTCTTGCATATAATGCTCAATAGTGCCTAGCTCTACCTGCCCTCTGTATATTTTTGGAATGGTAATTCGCTCAGCTTCATGCAGCTTCTCGGTGGTTAACTTTTTCCTCCGCTTTTTGTTTTTGAGCATTCGCTCAGAGAAATCTTTAGCAAAGAAATGCTCATCGGCATTGGTGCTGTTTGCAATCATATCTTCGCATAATTGCAGTGCTTCATCAAAGGATTTTAGCTTTGTTAAGCACCTTACCCGACGTTCTTTCGCTTGTGGCAAATCGCAGGTTTTATAGACCTCTACGGCCAATTCTAAAGAATTTGATCGTTCTAAATGACGAGCTACTTTGAGCTTTAATCGCTCCAACGAAGGTTTGGCTACTTCACTCAGATCGTGAATGGTATCAGTAAACGTATCAAACCAATCATAAATTTCTTCGGGAGACTCTGTCTTTTTTAATTGTTCAAAAAGGTCTGCCTGATCAGTAAGCATCCATTTATCTTCAGCATCTTTTCGAGTCTCAAATCTGGCCACCAACTTGTCGTCATCGTGCTGAAAGTACTGTACAAAACCGAGGTCTCTTACCACAAACTCGGTCATATCCATATACCTGTTTCCAAAAAACAAAAACCTCAAAAAAGTCGTCTCGTATTCAAAGTTTACCTTAATAAGCGAATACAGGTCCTTTATTCTTTGAAGTATTTCTATCGGTTCTTCTTTCTCTCTTAAAATCTCCACGATCTCAGGTTTAGGCTTTGAGCGAATGCCCTTTTCTGTCGAAATTTTAAGAAGGTCGGCCTTGGTACAATGATGCAGGAGGTCAGGAATGAAGCCTTGGTGCTTTTCGTCTAAGTCTTCAATAAACTCTTTATTTTTAAGCTCCTCAAGCAGCAATGGAATATCAGACAGTTCTTCATACACCAATTTATCTGTCTTAAAGAACAATCCTCTGCGATTGGTAAATCTTATATAGAGGCATTGGGCATCTTCAGAAAGCCCATAATACTTACGTAGAAAACGCCATTCTCCTTCGTTCAATAAATGTTTGTATTTGTCTTTGACAAAATCTAACAGATAATTGAAGTAATCATGGTAATACTTAGGAGGAAGAACTATGTTTTCGTTTTCCGGCATAAACGCAATTTATTTCTTCTCTTCTTAACTCAAAAGAGCAGAAGCAAAAGATTGCCAGAATACTAAAACTTTAGGCAAAATTAACGTCTTCTTGCTCCGCTAAATTCCATAGCCTCTCCCTTTCCGAAACCATAGCTAAAACCTAAAGTCACAAACCTACCTCTTAAATCTCTGCTGTATAGGTAAAATTCAGGCTGTGTGGTTTCGCTAATTGAAATACGTGAAGCAAAAATATCTCGAACACTGATGTTTATTACTCCTCTGCCTTTCATTAATTTTTTACGAACCCCCATATTGGCAAAAGCCTGCTCAGAAATTACACTTTGCACAGTTTTATAACCTGAGCGGTAATTACCGCTAAATTCCAGATCAATATCTTTTGGTAAGTTAAACTTGGCATTCAGTCTCGATGACCAGCTATTTCCATTGAAATCAAATGAAATAGCCTCTAATGAACCCTCTCTTTTGAAAACATTGTAATTAAAATCACCATTAATTGTTAGCCATTTATTAGGTGTGTACTTACCATTCAGTTCAAAACCTGTAGACCTGTTTGTTCCTATGTTGTCAGGTTTAGAATAACTTACCCCATCAATAAAGGTGGAGATACGTTCTACTACGTTTTCAGTATACCTATGAAATATTGCGGAATTAAGTGAGAGTTTTTCAAGCAGGTAAATTGCAGTAACCTCGTAAGAATCAGTGAACTCCGGCAGTAGGTTTGGATTACCGGTTCTCACATTGAAATTGTTTCTGATATTAAAGAACGGATTCAAATCCCAAAGCCTTGGTCTGAAAATTCTTTTTGAATACCCCGCCTGCAAAGAAAACTCCTTTGTCATTTTTAATGAGGTATGTAGCGTAGGAAAGAGGTTAGTATAATTCTGATTATTAGAAACATTCGTAGTAGCCAGGTATGTTTTCAAGTCAGTATTTTCAACACGAGCACCCAGCTTAAGTCCCCACTTTTCACCTTCAAAAGAAGCGGTAGAATAGGCCGCTAAAACCTTCTGATTATAATCAAAATCATTCGTTAACTCGGCATTCTCAACGAAGCTTCCGTCAATAAAGTCACTTACAGAATAGTCATTCCCCACATCATTTATCACATATTGCGAACCTAGCTCCCATGTAAACTTCTCTGCAAAAGGCTGCGTATAATCAATTTTGAAAATGCTCTCGGCCTCTTGAAAATTTGTACTGGTTTGCTGATTATTTAAAAACGATTCGCCTGAAGTGAAGGTATTGGAGAAACTTGAAGACTGATCCTTCCCAAAAAAACTACCCAAGGCCGAAGCTAAAAGAGTATGATCTTTATGGTCTTTAAAGTCCTTTTTGAATTGAAAATCGTATTGCCATTTGGGGTTTCCTGCCTCGGTGGTCTCTTCTCTATACCATTCTGACTCCAGATTCCCGGCTCCGTCATAGCTAGTAAAATTTGTACGGGATGGCTGTGTTTCTACTTCGTAAGCAAAGTTACCAGAAAGTGTAAAAACACTTGTTTCATTCAAGTGATAGTCAGTACCTAAAATAAAATTGTAAAAGGTTTCATTTCTATATTCTGTCCCCTCACTTTCTATACGTTCATTGGTTGTTAAATTTAAGTTTATATCCTCTCCAATTCTAGGCAAAGACCTGTAGCCTGCACCTAACTGGCTAAATAGATTGAACTTTTCGGTTCTTCTGTTTAGACTCACCCCGATGCTGTGATTATCCGGAACCCCGGTATTTAAAGAAATAGAACCATTCAAGCCCTTTCTTTGATCTTTTTTGATGATGATATTGATAATTCCACTGGTTCCTTCGGCATCATATTTAGCTGAAGGGTTTGTGATTACCTCAATCTTCTCAATCATTTCTGCCGTGATAGTACCCAAAGCATTCCCTTGTTCAGAAGCCAAAACAGATGGTTTTCCATTAATTAAAATCTGAACCCCAGAACTTCCTCTAAGACTAATTTCCCCTTCAATGTTCACATTAACGGATGGTACATTGTTAAGTACTTCGAGAGCACTCGCACCGGTAGAAGCCAGATCTTTCCCTACATTAAAAACTCTTTTGTCGAGTTCAAACTCTGTTTGAGATCGCTCTGCTCTTACCACTACTTCGTCCAGTAGTTTATTGTCTTCACCTAAAATTATCTGCCCCAGATTTACAATCCCATTCTGAACTTTAAAACTTCTAATTACTTTACTTTCAAAACCTATAAAGCTAATTTCTGCAAAAAATTGAGCATTAGGTGATTTAAGCTCAAACTTGCCTTCTATATCTGCCGTGGTTCCATCTATTAACTCTTCTGAATCCAGATCTTTCAAAAGAATGGTGGCAAACTCTACGGGGCTTTTATCAAGATTCAGCACAGTACCTTGAACCAGCACTTCTGATTCTTGTGCATGTACCTTGAGAATAGAAAAAAGTAAAAACGTAAAAAGTAAAAATTTGAAGAATGGCTTCATAAATAGGTTTCATTTTTAAAACGGACTAGCAACTTCAATAGCCACCACTATACATACACATAAAAGCTAGTCAATAGTTTAGCAGAACGCACAGCTATTCTACCAATCAAGAAAAAAAACCGACGAAACCGAGAAATAATTGAGTTTATAAGTGAATTTGAAGCCCGTCATAGGCCAGTTCAATTCCATCAGGTAGTTCTGAATTGACCTCATTATGAAGTCCCATTTTATGAGAAATGTGGGTAAGATAGGTTTTCTCTGCTCCTATTTCCTGTGCGAAATCAATGGCTTGAGAGAGGGTAAAGTGAGAAATATGAGGAGTCCTTTGAAGTGCATCAAGTACCAGAAGCTTGGTGCCTTTTACTTTCTCTTTCTCCTTAGCAGAAATATAATTTACATCGGTTATATAGGTAAAATCCTTAATCCTGAAGCCAAATACAGGTAGCTTATGATGAAGAACATCAATGGGCAGGATTTCAAGGTTTTCAATTAAGAAAGGTTTGTTCTTAATGATGTGTGTATGAATCAGTGGAACTCCGGGATAAGACTCCTCTAAAAAAGCGTAGTGAAATTCTCTTTTTAATTGCTCCAGCACCTGTTCTCGCCCATAAATATTCATGTACTGCTTTCCCTGAAGGTAATTAAACGGGCGAACATCATCTAAACCCGCAGTATGATCTTTGTGCTCATGGGTAAACAGTACGGCGTCAAGCTTTTTAATGCCTTGCTTGAGAAGTTGCTGCCTGAAATCCGGACCTGTGTCAATGACAATATTTAACTGATCAGTCTGAACCAGAACGGAGACCCTAAGTCTCTTGTCTTTTGGGTTTTCAGAAGTACAAACGGAGCAATCACACGTAAGAACGGGCACCCCAGATGACGTGCCCGTTCCTAATATTGTGATTTTCATATGGTTTTGAATACTCTTAAGCTTCGGTTAGGTCTTTAACCACTTTTACAAGCATGTCAAAGTTTAACGGTTTCATGAGAACTTCATTGAAACCAGCATCTTTGTATTCGTCTTCAGTATAATTTCTAGCATTTCCAGTAATGGCTACCACCGGCATATCAGCAGTTGCGTCATTTTCTCTGATAGCCTGAACACATTCAATACCATCCATTACGGGCATATTGATGTCAAGAAGAACAATATCAAAAGACTCTTTTTCAAGAAGCTGAATAACCTGCTCTCCGTTTTTTACAGCTGTGATCTTAAAATTTTGGAACTCAAGAATCTTCTTAGCTAAGTTTTGGATTACGGAGGAGTCCTCTGCGATTAGGACATTTTTGGGTGATGACATTTCTAAATCTGATTCGGTTAAGGTGTAAATATAAAACAGAAGTATGTTACTTTGACTGCAATCAAGTATTTTTTACTATAATCTGTTAAATTTTGAAGTTTATCAGGCTATTATCACTTGCCTAAACAGTTCGGTCAATATTGCTTCAATCTAATCTTAGAAAAGGGGAGTTTTCACAGTAATTAATTTCGCCAGATCGATAGCATGTACTATATTGCGTATAGGGATGAACTTAAAATATTGCCTTTGTTTATTTTTGTATTTAGATACCAAGTCATCATACCGACAATAAACTTATTTGAAATTTACTCTACAGTAATAGTGTAATTAGAAAAGAAGTAAGATTTAAACCAATCAATTCAAGACCATGAAAAACTCAAGCTCTCCTGCCTTTAAAAAATTAGAAATTCCATAATATTCGTCTGACAATACTAGTTGTCACATATTCCTGATTAAAACGTTCTTACTCCTTTCAAGAAACCACTTTATAACAAGACCTACATGAACAGACTTTTAACAATTATATTTCTTTCATTTTCCTTTGCTTCATTTGGCCAAGCGAGTATTGGTATTGCCAAATCTGTAGAGCCTTTGGGAAGAGAACAAGTATTCACGTTAATAATTGAAAATCTTGGAAATGAAAACTTAACAACAATTCAAGTATTAGAAGATTTAGACGCAGTATTTGGAACAGGGAATTACAGTTTATCCACCCCTCCAACTGCAACTGGAACTCTAGTGGCAAATCCATCTTTCAATGGATCCAGTAATACCAATTTATTAAATTCCACAAATTCATACCTGAATGTTCCAACTGACTTGGAGCCAAGATCCTTTGGTACCCTTACTTTTGGCGTTACCATTGACACACCAACAGATCAAGGAATTGGCTTTGGTATTTATAGTAACCAAGTCACGGTAACAGCTGAAGGATCAACATCAGGAAGTGTTTCTGACTTATCAGATTGGAATACAGATCCTGACTCGAACGGCAACGGAGATGCTGGTGATGCTAATGAGAATGACCCAACTCTTATAGATTTATTTCAAAATCCTCTGATAGGTGTCGCTAAGTCAGCGAGCATGAATGGAAATCAAGCAACCTTTAGGTTCAATTTAGAGAATTTGGGAAATCGTGATTTACAGAATTTAAGTCTTGTAGACAACCTAGATGCCGTTTTAGGGGCCGGAAATTATTCAATTAATACTGTTCCTTCCTTTTTTGATAATCCCGAAACAATAATATTAAATGAAGGTTATAATGGTAGTTCATCTACCGACATTTTTAGTAGTGGAACTCTTGGGATTGGTGAAACGGCTGGAATAGAAGTCGTCATTGACATAACAAATGTTACGGATCAAGGTTTAGGGCTTGGTGTCTATAAAAATCAGGCTACTGCCTCAGGAAATTCTTCAGGTGGCAAAACAACCCAAGACTTATCCGATGAAGGTACGGAACCAGATATAAATGGAAATGGAAACGCAGGAGACCCGGATGAGAATGACCCCACCAATTTCATCATCGGTGAAGAGCCGGCAATAGGTGTTGCAAAACAAGTATCAATTGTTGCAGATTCCGTTATTATAAATATTGTTCTTGAAAATCTAGGCAATACCCCTTTGAATAAAATTTCAGTCACTGAAGATCTTAATGCTGTTTTTGGGGTGGGTAATTATAATATTAGGTCTAGTAAATTTATTGGCTCTTCCTTAGGCCTTCAATTAAACCCACATTTTGATGGAAATTTTGACAATCAACTTGTTGATAATACTGTAGGTTCATTGACTGAGGCAGGAGTAGTCACCCTTCAAATTGTAGTAGAAAATATTATTCTTTCAGATCAGGGCTTGGGCTTGGGGAATTACGAAAATCAGGTATATGCTGTTGGTTTTTCTCCATCAAATGTAAAATCAGAAGATTATTCCGATGATGGCACTGATCCTGACCCAAATGGTAATTCCAATGCCAATGAAATTGGAGAAAATGATAAATCAAGCTTTTCTATTGCAGCCAAAGATGAAATAGGGATTGCTCTTGAGTATAAGCTGATAGATGTAACTAGTGGCATTTATACTGTAGAGTTCTTGTATCATGTAGAAAATTTAGGAAACCGAAACGTAAATAATATTACTATCTCAAATAACCTCAATGCAGTTTTCGGGGCAGGAAACTATATTCATTTATTGGATCCAACTGCAGTTTCTGGAAGTAATACGTTTAATTATAACTCGGGATATAATGGTAACTCCAATACAAGTCTTCTAAATGCCGGTAGTTCACTTGGAGCAGGTGAAAGTATTTCATTTAAAACTCAAACTAGGATAACTAATATTACTGATCAGGGCTTTGGAGTCGGTATTTATCAATCAAGCGTGACTTTAAATGGACTCGATCCACAAGCCAATCCTATTAGCGATATTTCCACTAAAGGTAACAATGTTGATCCAAATGGGGATGGTGATCCTGCCGAAGCAGACCCTACTCCAATAGATCTTAATGGAGACCCTTCTATTGGAATAGCTCTGACAGCGTCAGTATCAGGTAGTGAAGTTACATTTGATTTCTTCTTAGAGAATTTAGGTAATTTAAATTTCTCTAGCTTATCGCTAACCACGATTTTGGATAATGTCTTTGGACCCGGCAATTACAATATTTCTTCACCACCTACTTTTATTGATAACCCCGGTACTATTTCACTCAACTCGAGTTTTGATGGCACCAGCGAAAATCAAGAACTACTAAATGCTCAAGGCAGTAGTTTGGCTGTAGATGAAACAGCACAGATAAGACTAAAAATCAATATTAATAATATTACTAATTTCCAAGGCTTAGGTGCTGGCAATTATTCATTACAATCTACCTTTTCAGGTTTAAGTGAATATGGTGGAATATTAAGTGATCTTTCTGATTTGGGTACTGACCCAGATCCAAACGGAAATGGCGATGCTAATGAAGCTGGAGAAAATGATGCGACTACGTTTACCATAGCTGCAGATTTTCTAGGTATTGCCCAAAAAGCCGCTATTTCAGGAAAACAAGTAACTTTAGATCTCTATTTTGAGAATTTGAGTTTGAGTACGCTATCAAACTTATCCATAGCAGACAATCTTGATGAAACCTTTGGAAAAGGAAACTACACTATCACTACAAATCCCACTCTAATCATAGATCCTGGAACAATTACCTTAAATGGCTCTTTTGATGGTTCCACAAATACAGATATCCTTTCCTCATCTTCTACCTTAAGTAGTGGTGCTGTGGGACAAATTCAATTGGTGGTAAATGTTGACTCAGAATCAGATCAGGGTAGTGGCTATGGTGTTTATAATTCTCAGGTCGTCATAAGCGGATCTAATCCTTCAGGCCTTATTTATTCTGATAATTCTGATGATGGTCTCGACCCTGACCCCAATGGTAATGATGATCCAAGCGAGGCCGGTGAGGATGACCCAACCGCAGTTATCATTACAGGATCACCTGCAGTAGGTATTGCCAAACAAGTCATAGTTAATGGTACCACCTTGACATTCATCTTTACTATTGAAAATCTTGGTGACGTTACCTTAACGAACTTTTTTATGCAAGATCCCTTAAATCCAGTTTTTGGAAGTGGTAATTACTCAATTCAAGCCCAACCAGCTTATATCTCCGGTGCCAGTACTTTAACATTAAGTCCACAATTTTTTGGGTTTAATATTTTTGATAGGATCATACTAGGAGGTTATCTCAGACCGGGAGAAAAGGAGGTATTTAGAACTACAATTAGCGTTAATACTGTTACAGATCAGGGTAATGGATTTGGGATATACAATAACCAAGTTACCGTTACAGCAACAGACCCTGGAGGAAATTCAGTATCCGATTTGTCTGATTCTGGATTTATACCAGACGCTAACAGTAATGGTAATGCCGGGGATGCAGGAGAAGATGACTTTACAGAAATTATCATAGGTGACGAGGCCAATATTGGTATCTCTCTAAATGCAAATGTTACAGGCAACTTGGTGACATTAGACTATTACCTTGAGAATCTTGGAGCCTCTAATCTAAGCAGCCTATCCCTTGCAAATGACCTTGATGCTGTTTTTGGGGTAGGAAATTACATTGTAACTTCTGGTCCTAGTTTTATAGATAATCCAGGAACCATAGCATTAAATTTGGGATTCGATGGAAGCGGAGACAAAGATTTAATCTCTTCTGGAACCCTTAATGGCTACGATACCGGACAGATTAGGGTAGTAATTGAGGTAACTAATGTTACAAATCGCGGTCAAGGTAAAGGCTATTTTACAAACCAAGTCTTTGTTAGTGCTCTAGCTCCGTTAGGCTCTAAAACTAGTGATTATTCAGATTTTGGAACAGACCCAGACCCAAATGGTGATGGTTTTCCATTTGGTTTGGATGAAAATGATTCAACTTTCTTTATCATTAACTTTACTTCAATTGGCCATGCTTTAAACCTAAGTGTAGATTGTAAAGGTGAAATTACATTTACTTATAACATACAAAACCTTGGAACAACAGCTTTAGATTCTATTAATCTCCAATTAGACCTTGATGCGATTTTTGGAAGCGGTAACTATAGTATAACTGAATCTCCAAAATATACTTCTGAAAAAAGAAGTTTGTTTTTTAACGAATCATTTAATGGTTCTTCTAACGACAGCCTTTTATTGCAGACCTCAACAATGAGTGGAAATGGTATTGAAACTATTGTATTGAAGGTTTCCCCCAATAATCCGTCCAATACTCTTTATACCATTAGTAGTACCATTAATGCTACAAATTCTGAGAATTTACAAATCTCTGATGTATCAGACTCTGGTTTTAATCCAGATACTGACGGAGATAAAATCGCTGATGAAAATGGTGAAAATGACCCTACTTTACTACAAACATATGCCCAACTCTCAGCTACTATCAGCAGTCAAACAAATGTCAGCTGTAATGGATTAAGTGATGGTGCTGCCACGGTCTCTGTGACTGGAGGTACCACAAACTACTCCTATTCATGGACTCCGGCTGGGGGAAGCTTGGCTACTGCAAACAATCTCGCCGCCGGTACTTACTCCGTCACTGTCACGGATGCAAATGGCTGTAACGCTTCTGCTACGGTTAACATCACTCAGCCCAACGTTCTCTCAGCTACTATCAGCAGTCAAACAAATGTCAGCTGTAATGGATTAAGTGATGGTGCTGCCACGGTCTCTGTGACAGGAGGTACCACAAACTACTCCTATTCATGG
>JANSYO010000179.1 GCA_024742395.1 Cytophagales bacterium | reverse complement strand
TTAGCCAATTGGTCATCATACATGGCATCAAAAAATATCACTTCAGTGCCTTCATCAGTCAGTCGGTCAATTTTTTGTAAAATTTCGGTAATAGGACCTTCGAGATCTACGAGATCTATCAATCCACTTTTGCCTTTAAATTGCTCAGTTAAATGCAATCTCAAATCTGATTCATTAGCGGGAGTGGTTGGATGTTTACTCATGGATGGGTGACGGTCAAGCCGATAGATAGCCCCCATAGACCCCGCACCCATACGAGCGTACAAATTACCAAATGCCGAATACCGGCCCAAGTGTGGTGCTGCGACTAATATGGGGACAATTGCCTTACCAAAAGCCTTTTGTCCAAATGATATGGCTACGCCAAGATTTCCAATTTCTGCTGAAGAGTCAAAAGTGGAACAAACTTTATAGTGCACATGGCTCGGAGACAATGACTTAAAAGCATCAAAAGCTGGAAGAAGCTCCGCCTGCATTTGAGTGGGAGTCATAGCTCTGGTTAATCCGGCAATACCCAGTGCCTCCAGATCAGGAAATTGTGCTAAAAGTTCTGAGGTAGGTATATCCAGAAAAAGTACCGTTTTAAGACCAGCTTTCGATAGTGTTTCCAGCACATCAGTAGAACCGGTAAAATCATCCCCATAATATGCTATGCTGATTGTGTTCATTTCGATATTCTCTGAATCTTATTTACCAAACTTTCCGGCGGCTTTATCGAACTCTGGATATTCCTTTCTTGCCTCCTCTAATGTCAGGCCATCTACTGTGGCCTTCCATGCCTGCTGTATACCTCTTACTCCTGCAGCAGGGCCCATTGGATGGGCCATAATTCCCCCTCCTGCCATGTATAGAACATCAAGCGTTTTAGTTCTTCTGTAGGTTTCAAATGCCTGTCCACCCCACTGTCCTGAAGAAATCACGGGTATAATATTTTTATGATTAAAAAGCGGCTCTTTAAGAGAATTGATAGAATTCACTACACTGTCATCAGATTCCCAAAATTTATTTTGAATGCCATTCACATGAAGCTGATCTACCCCTACTAACCGCCAAATCTTTTGATAAGCTCTGAAATCAATTCCTAACAATGGGTGCCTGTTCATCATGCCCCAGCCATTTCGGTGGGCATGTATTGCTAATACTCGGTTATCACAAATCTTTTTAGTTGCCGAAAGTCCCACTGTGTTAATACTTAGCATCGCACACGTACCACCAGCTTCTACTATTTTCTCATATCGTCTTTGCATTTCATCGAGCTCACCACTGATATTGAATGCATACATTACTTTTTTGCCCGATTTATCAGCATATGCATTGATAACTTTCATCACTGCAGCCAATCTGTCCTCAAACTTTGAATTGGCGGCTGAGCTCATCAATTCGTCATCTTTCACAAAGTCAATTCCCGCCTCTGCTAATGTGGCCACGATTTCCGCAGTTTGCTCCGGACTCATACCAATAGAGGGCTTCATTATCGTTCCTATAATGGGCCTTTCATAAACTTGAGTTAAAGCTCTGCAACCATCAACACCATACCTTGCCCCTTGATAATGCTCAACAAAGGATGATGGAAAATCTATATCCATCAGTTTGAGTCCGGTGAATTGTGCTATTTCATATAGGTTTCCCTGAAGTGTTGAAATCAGGACAGGCAGATTGTAACCGAAGTTTTCGATACTCCAGCTTACTCTTATTCTGGCTCTGTGGTATTTCCCTTCTTTACTTAGTGCTCCCGGAATGGCCGGTTCTGAAACGGTTTCTACATGCTCTATACTTTCCACTCTTGCGGAAAATCGTTTTTTAAGCTCTTCCGTTTCATTGGGAACATCCACAAAAGTTCCTGAGGACTGCTCGCCTGCCAGTACATTGGCAGCAACTTCTAAATCATGGCAGGTCTCTACTAAATAGGTAGCAGTAATACGTTCCATTCAAATAGGGTCTATTTTCTTTTTCTATTGCAAAAATAAATCAGGCCTTGAGTACATGTTTTCAAAGGCCTCCGTTTGAAAGGTAAAGAAAGCAAATTAATCGTAAATAAAAGCAATCATTCGAAAGCAGTTTTCATGAAAAGGCTTTATATTTCGATTTTTACGAAAAACTATGAGAAAAAGTCTACAAGTAATTTTCTTGAGCATATTCTTTAGCTGTAGCCTGAGTATTTTAATTGGCCAGGACAGTACTCCTTTGAAACTTTGGTATGACTCACCGGCAAACTCTACTATAAAAGACGACATCAGCACTTACAAAGATGACCCTGAATGGTTAAAAGCTCTTCCTCTTGGCAATGGCTCACTGGGCATTATGGTATTTGGTAATGTCAACCAAGAAAGGCTCCACCTTAGCGAAGAAACAATGTGGTCTGGCAGCCCTGAAGACAATGACAACCCAGACGCCTTTAATTCATTGGCAGAAATCAGAAGCTTACTGTTTCAGGGGAAATATACAGAAGCCACTGAACTAACAAATAAATCCCAAATCTGTAAAGGAAGCGGCTCTGGCTTTGGTCAAGGTTTTAAAGTGCCGTTTGGGAGCTTTCAAACCTTAGGTGATTTGTGGTTAGATTTTAATAAAAATGAAACATACGCAAACTATCACAGAGAGCTCGACTTAAATGATGCTCTGGTTAGGGTTAGCTATACGCAGGGTGGCGTAAATTTTAAAAGGGAAATCTTTACAAGTGCCCCTGATCAGGTCATGGTGGCAAAGTTCACGGCCGACAAAAAAGGGGAGATTTCCTTCACTTGTGGTATGGACAGACCAGAACGTTTTACTACGTTCTCAGAAGGAAACCATTTGGTTTTAACGGGTGCTCTTTCAGATGGAAAAGGTGGTGATGGTTTACAGTACATGGCGAGATTAAGAGCTGTGGCAAAAAACGGAACAATTAGCAGCAAGGATGGTAAATTGACCATTTCTAATGCTGATGAGGTAACACTTTACCTCTCAGCATCCACTGATTATAAATTAGAATACCCTACATACAAAGGCAGAGACTATAAAATCATTACAAAGAGTAACATTGAAAAAGCAAGTCAAAAAACGTACAGCAAGCTACTAAACGAGCATTTAGCCGACTATCAAAATTATTTTAAGCGAGTGAGCTTTGATATTTCTCAAGGCGAAAAAGACTTAATACCAACCGATGAGCGACTAATTGCTTTTAAAGAATCGCAGAAAGGTGATAAGCGTTTGGCAGAGCTTATGTTTCAGTATGGTCGTTATTTGATAATTTCATCCTCCCGCCCTGGCACTATGCCGGCCAATCTTCAGGGGATCTGGTCTAATAAAATCAAAACGGCCTGGAATGGCGATTATCACACTAATATCAATTTGCAAATGAATTATTGGCCTGTGGAATCAACCAATTTGACAGAAATGCATTTGCCCTTATTTGATTTGATTGAGTCATTGGTAGAGCCAGGTTCTAAAACCGCAAAAATGCATTACCATG
>JANSYO010000132.1 GCA_024742395.1 Cytophagales bacterium | reverse complement strand
CATTGGTGTTTGAGACCAACGCGTCTACCAATTCCGCCACCTGGGCATTTCTGATTGGGACTGCAAAAGTAGAAGAACCTTAAACATTCACCAAGCACTTCAAGGTAATTTTTTATTCGTACCTCAGAGATTCTATAGGATCCAATTTACTTGCCTTATATGCGGGGTAAAATCCTGAAAGCAATCCTACTGATACACAGACGATAAGCCCCACAATAATCCAAGTCCAGGGAATTATAAAATTTGATTGGTTAAACAGTAATGAAGAAACGGCATTGCCACCTATGATACCTAAAAACACTCCGGCAAGCCCCCCTAACAGACAAATAACTATAGCTTCAATCAAAAACTGAAACCTTATCTTTGAAGGACTGGCACCTAAAGCTTTCCTTACGCCTATTTCACGTGTTCTTTCCGTAACAGACACCATCATTATATTCATAAGAGCAATAGATGCCCCTAATAAGGTGATTACCGCTATTACTAAACCACCCATTTGCATTCCACTGGTTATTTGTTCAGTTTCCTGAATTAATGAATCTGCTCTTTCTATTTCAAAGCTATCCTCTGCTCCTACCTGATCTCTTCGCACTCTTCTCATGACAGCTGTAGCTTCACCAATAGCCTCTTCTATACTGGAAACACTTTCTACTGAGGTGGTTATTTCGTAGGAGAAATTTCCTTGTGTATCAAATTGCCTACCCGTGCTTAAAGGGATTAAAATAATGCGATCGTCTCCTCCGCCAGAAAGACTTCCTTTTTTCTCTAATACACCCACTACTTTAAATTTATTTCCCATGGCCGATATCTCCTTATTTAACGGCGATTCTTTTGGAAATAATTTAGTGGCCAATTCAAAACCTATGACTGCTGTATTGGAAGACAGTTCCATGTCTGTCTCACTTACATTGCGGCCATTTTGAAGTTTATATGCCTTAATATCCAAATATTCCTCATCCACCCCTATAATCCTGATATTCGGATTGGTTTTCGCCGAGCCATATTTGACCTCAGCTGAGCCTGTTACCCCAGTATATAAACTAACAATGGCGTCTTCCTGAGCAGTAAAAAGCTCTTTGAATTGCTTCGCTTCTCTATATACAATTGGTGGTTTAGGCTTTTCCATCATTCCACGTCTTCTCCCATTTCTTTGTTCCACTACAATATCAAAGGTGTTAGCTCCCAGACCGCTTAAGCTTTGATTCACATTGTTTTGGATACCATCTACTGCTGTTAAGATACCCACCAAAGCCAAAATACCCAATGCAATAATCAGAGCTGTTATGATGGCTCGTAGCAAATTGCCCTGTATGGCTCTAAGCCCTTCCGCAATATTTTCCTTTATATTCATGGAGATTTATCTAATGGAATAATCTTTGATTTGTCTATTAATGATCTTTCAAGACACTATTTAGAACTCGATTGAGTTATATTTACAAAATTCGACAGTGCAGTCTTAGCAAGCAAACCAATGAAACGAATCATTCTACCGCTTATCATTTTTTTAACGAGTATTGGTCAAATTCAGGCCAATCAGCTTCTTATTCCGATGGATGATGCTCAAAAAGATCATTTGAAATCATATGGACTTATTTATTGGATATTAGACACTTACGATACAGAGGTAGACTGGCTTCTGAATTACAGAGGAGGGAGCTTTATGGTGCCGGTAAGTCAAAGTTTCATAAACGAATGTGTAATTAGGAACATCAGTTATGAAGTAATTTCAGATGCAGACGGTGCTCAGATCATTTCTATTGTAAAGAACCCTGACGCCAATATGGATGCTGTTAAACTTCAAAAGCCACCCAAAATTGCCGTATACACTCCGAAAAGCACACAACCATGGGATGATGCCGTTACAATGGCACTAACCTATGCAGAAATTAAATATGAAAAAGTTTTTGACGAAGAAGTGCTTGACGGAAAACTGCCAGAATACGATTGGCTTCATCTTCACCATGAAGATTTTACGGGCCAATTCGGTAAGTTTATCAGAATGCGTGGCCAGAGCTGGTATCAGCAACAAAAAAGAGAAGCTGAGGTTATAGCGGAAAAGTATGGTTATTCTAAAGTGAGTGAGCTCAAATTAAACGTCGCCAAGAAGATTCAGGAGTTCGTTCTGGGTGGTGGTTATATGTTTGCCATGTGCAATGCCACTGACACTTATGATATCGCCCTGGCTGCTGATGGCATAGACATAGTAGAATCTCCTTATGATGGCGATGGAGCAGATACTGGAGCAGACAACAAACTCAATTTCAACAACACTTTTGCGTTCAAAGATTTCTCACTGGTTTACGATCCTTATACTGTAGAATTTTCAAACATAGATCATACTAAACCAGAACGAGGTTTGAATCAGAGCAATGATTACTTCAATCTTTTTGAGTTCTCTGCCAAATGGGATCCTATTCCTACCATGCTCACGCAAAATCATAAAAATTTAATCAAAGGTTTCATGGGTCAGACCACTGCTTATAAAAAACAACTAATTAAACCTGAGGTAATTATTTTAGCTGAAAACAGAGAGATTAACGAGGCCCGATATATTCATGGCACTGCAGGCAAAGGATTTTGGACTTTCTATGGAGGACACGATCCTGAGGATTATGAACACTATGTAGGCGAAGAGCCCACAGATTTGAACTTACACCCAAATTCTGCGGGCTATCGTTTAATTCTAAACAACGTTCTTTTCCCTGCGGCAAAAAAGAAAAAACTTAAAACTTAAACTTCAGCCGTTATCGTTACGGTCAGATTTTCAATCACTTCGGAAGGCTCATCTAATAGATGGGCCTTTTCTTCTTTTGCCCTATAAAGCGTATAGATAAACCAGGAAGAACTTATTAGGACCACATTCTTTACAATGTATTGACCTACTAATGTTAGTGTTAGAAAAGATTGCCAGGTAAATGTTGGCAAAAGAACCATCGGTAGAAAGGTGCAAGCCATATGAGCCATCAAACTTAAAAAAGCCCATTTTGTCAAATTAGGCATTAACCATAAAATACCTAGGATGCACTCAAGTGCACCAAAAAGAGGAAGAAAGGTTTCCAATTCCATAAACGGACTTAAGGTTAATTTGAAAAGTTCAGTTACTAAGCCTTCTGCTGGCGAGGTACCAATAATTTTGAGAAAACCAAACCAAAAGAAAACCACAAATAGAGCTCCTCTATTCAGCCAACTGGCTTTTTGAAAAGTTTTATTGATCTTATTATTCATTGTATTCTTAAATTTTAAAGTCAAGTCCCAACACTATAGATCTCCCATCTGAAGTCCAAATACCCGGACCGGGATAGCCTGTTGGTCTTTTCGTGAAATAAATTTTATTTGTCAGATTACTCAAACTCAGCCTGAGTTTAAACATATCTGATAACCTGTAAGCACCATTTAAGTCAAACAAGCCATATCCCGGAACTAAGCCAACAGTTCCATTTTCAGCAAACTCGGTATTTAGAGGATCTGAATAAAAGCCGGAGGTATAGCTATATTGAAATGTGGTACTCCATCGTGTTCCTACTACAGTAACTCCATTTCTTGTGATAATTCCTGGTACGCCAGGAAGACTGTTGCCATCAACGGATTGATTGGCGTAGCCAACGGAAATCGAACCATTGAGGTATTCTCCTTTCATTAGAGAGGTAGCAGAAAAAACTGAAACAAGAGCTTTGGGCTTCATCCATATTGTGGCATCAATGTAGGCTTCCAAACCATAAGTTAAACTGTTCCCAATATTGGTTCTGAGGATAATTGTATTTTCATTCTCAAATCCAATCGCCTGTTTCCCCATTCTATTGTTATACTTCAGGGCAAATGCAGTCACGTTGTAGCTTAATCTATTTTTAAACAATTCTCCCTGTAATCCCAATTCAGCATTATACCCTTTCGAATCCTTAAGAGATTTATCCGTCCTTTCGTAATTGTTGGTGGGAATAATATCCGCAAAAATTACGGGTCTGTATGCCTGAGAAATTCCTCCATAAAACCTAAAAGAAGTCTTCGGTTGATAGTTAAAATCTGCTCCAATTAGTGGAAAAGCATGCTTTATATCTGTCGGCAACTCATTTTCAGAATAATCACTTATTCTACCTCGCATTCTCGTCACACCATTTTCATATCTTACGCCAAGATTAATACTGAAAAATTGATTCAACTTTAGTTGATTCTCAAAAAACAAAGCCAGGTTTTCTGTGTAATAATGCAGGTCTCTACCAAAACCGTCAGAGGTCACTTCGAAAGTTGCCCCAGTCTCCTCTGATGCCACACCTTTTTGCCTTCGGCTAAGATTATTCTTTATTAGCCTTAGACCGACTTTCGCAGTCGATTTATTTCCTAAAAAAGGATAATCCTTTTGGTAAGAAAATTCTGAAGTATAAGAATGATATTGATCTATATCCACTTGCCTATCTGGCAGCTTCCCGGATATGGGGTCTTCTACGTCCGCAACTCCCGAAACCCCGGTAAACTGAACGCTTTTTCGTTCACCAAGTACTGCTGACACCATGAAATTAAGTGTAGCATCGTTCGCCAATTCTGATTTCAACTTTAGGTAAGGAAGAAAAATATCAGGAGTGTAAAAATTCCTTGATCTGCTACTTTGTCTGGGGGCATTTTGAAACTGCTCTTCAGTTAGAGGGCCGGGGATACGGTACATGTAGACAGAACGAGCAAGTCCACCCGAAATGCTTGTTTTCTTAGAATGCAAATATTCTATACGAAGGTATTCAGATTCATAATCAGACTCGACATTCACTCTAAAGCCATCAGATACTCTCTTTGAAAAGTAAGCATAGTATTGAAACTTACCAATTCTACCACCTACTGCATTGTAAGTACTTTTGAGACCGTAACTCCCAATAGAGTTCATGCTTTCAAATCCTATACTTTTCGTTGTATCGGCTTTTTTTGAAACGTAGTTCAGCATTCCGCCAAATTGAGCTCCATATTGCAGTGAACCTGTTCCTCTTATTATTTCGATCCTCTCTATTGACTCCATGGGCATACTAAAATGACTTGCCGGATAGCCATACATATCAGAGTTAGTTATAACATTATCAAGGCGGACATTAAACTCCCAGCTTCTATGTGGATCTAAACCTCTGGTGGAAATATTGACCTGATTACCAGAGCCATCCATGTCATAGACGAATACCCCGGGAATTTTTGCAAAAAGTTGCCTACTATTCTTCTGAGAGATATCCGCATCTATTTCACTAACAGAAACCATTTCTGATTTTTTCCCACCCAAAAGAATTTCGGTTTCATTATCATCTAAAGTGGTAATTGTCCTTCTTTTTCTGGCGTTTACACTTATCTCATTAAGGTTTTGTAAGCCTTCCTGAATAACTATTGGTGAGAGCCGAACCTCAGACATGTCGAGTTTCAACTCTTCACTATAAGAAAGAAAGCCAATGAAAGAAATGTGTAAGGTATAATCTCCATACCGAAGGCTTTCAAATGAAAACTGACCTGATTTGTCAGTCTGAATAACTTTATTTATTTCTTTTATTTTAACGGTGGCCCCTTCTATGGGACTCATATTTGAATTTATTACACTACCAGTTAAGCGGGTAGTATTCTGTGCATTGCACAGCAATGAACCCACTATTCCCATAGCGAGAAGAGTAAATCTTTTCATAAACTAGATTAAATTAAAACCATAATTTTCCTACCAATGTGTATAAACACATTGTATATCATTGAAAATCAAGATCTTAATTTAGGTGGCGGTGAAGATACAGAAGGCTCAATAGAAGAATACCTGAAGCTATAACAAAAACTGGTCAGGTCATGAAGAATGAAAAGACCCGCCGGATTTACTAATTCGGTGGTTTCTGCATTTTTATACTTAGTCAAAAAAAGTTTTGCAATGCTACCAGTTTCATTGGAGTTATCGGGTGAAGAGTTTTGATGTTCTACCTGATCTGCTAATGTTGAGAATATCTCTCTTGCACTGTTATTTTTCAGATAAACAAAATATAAAGTATCGTTTCGGAAATCTTTGCTAATGAGAGTATAAAAAGAACCATCACGTTGCAAGATACCTTGCCCATCTTTAGGATCAGACCATTCAGTGGCATATGGCATTGCCATATCTATTTTAATCTCCAGAATTTCAGGAGAACTTGTCCTTTCAAAAATTGTGGAAGTCTCTAGCTTCGACTCATTTTTTAACCTCTTCAGTAAACACATAGGTATCACCACCAGCTGACATACAAAGAATATCAGTAAGAGAGATGAATATGTCCTTCTGAGTTTCAAATAAGTAGAGGTTTACAGCCTAAAAATAGCGGCATTTTTAAAGAAGAAGTATGATAAAAATCAGGAAGCAATGCTTTCTTATAAGTGCATTGCTTCCCAATAAAGATCAATTAATGTTTGCCCAAACCTAGGGTCATACCAAAATTTATCAGATAATCTGCAAAAGCTGCATCACCATTTCTGGGTGTTCCAGTGGCTATTTCTGTTTCTCTATCTGTTAAACTTTGAGGTCTGTTTCTGTAAATGACAATAGGTACATTTAAGCTAAGCATTAGTCGGTCTTTCATATACAAAATACCAGGATCAATAGATCCGGCCATTCCCGGACGCCTGAAACCAAGGCTCCCGCCTATGACGTCCTTTACAGGCACACCTTCAAAACGACCTCCCAGACTAAAGCTAACAGAAGGCTTTAATAATGAATAGGATAATCCCGCAGAAAATGAATATTGATCTGTCACAGACATGATTGACTCATTCATTAAAATAGCATTTAACGTTTCTCTGTAAGTTCTGGTACCATTTGTTTCTTTGGGGTTAAAAAGATAAAAACCAGAACCATAAGCACTAAGTCTTATTCCAACCTGCTTAAAACCTTGAAGCCCTAAAGTAAAACCAGTACCTCCGTCGCCTGGCTGAATAGACTGATCAACAGGTCTGACTTCCGGCCCTCCATTGGGTCCTACATTATAGAAAGTACTTGTAGCAGCATAGTCACCAGAAGGAAACTTAATTCCAGCACTAAGGGCAATGTTTCCATCGTGAGCTTTACTCACTTCCTTGAGCCAAATACCAGCACCAATTCTGGCATCTGCCAAACCCTTAGAGTAGCTGTTATGACGTTCTGTTCTCCCGTGTTCATAGAGAGAACTTCTTTCATTGTAAACAAATGGCAGGGTAGCATTAAGAAAAATGCGATCGCTAAGACCATAAGTTACATTTATATCCAAGGAGTGAGAATGATTAATAACCTCTGAATTATTGGCTACCCTGTCTGCCTCCTCATGAGTCCCCCTAAAATGTCTGAATGATTTAAAATATCGATAATTTGTGCTGATAAGCCAAAACCCCTTTGATGATTGTAGCGAGGCATTTGGATTACCCGAACAGGTAGAAAAGTGTCTGATGGCCACACACCCTTGTCCATAAGATACATTGCAGGCAACAGCCAGCAATAGAATTATTGCTATAAATTTAGATTTCATTTGAAACGATTTAATGTTGTATAATAAACTGAGTCAAGGCAAATACCGAGACTTTAAAACAATAAGTACATTAAACCGATTGAGGTGGAGGGGAACTTAAGCCTAAATAAGGCGAAGAGAATTGTTTAAAATATGAAAAGTTATTTGTTGGATTTACAATCCATTCTAAAGGCAATTGAATAGAAGGACTCTCAATTAACTTGTACTTCAGAGTCAACCATTTACAGAAAGTTGAGCCAAAATCGTTTGCTTGTTTTTCCGGAGAACTATTAGGGTCAACATGATCTGAGAGCATACTGAATATCTCTCTTGCATTGCTGTTCTTCAAATATTCAAAATAAAGCGTATCGTTTTTATAATCTCTACTTATTAGCGTATAGAAATCACCGTTATGTTCTATCAACCCCTCACTTTTCTTAGATTCTTCCCAGTTACCTGAGTATGGCAATGCCATTCCGATTTTTATGGAGAGCCTATCAGGATTTTCAGTATCCTCTATTGAAGTTTCTATAGATGAGGTATGAATATTAGCTTCATTATCTAACTTTTTCATTAACACCAAGGGCACAATGAGCACATGACCAAACAGACATGCCAAAAGGCCAAAACAGGCGAAATATTTTAAAAAAAGTTTATTCACAGCTTAACTTTACCTAGCAAAGGTAATTCATTGTTATTTCTAAATCAAAAATATCACTTTAATAAGATTTCTGAACAACAAATGAAATAAAATTAACCCTTCGGCTCGATTTTTGCTTTACATAACTACTTGAAAACTAACTACTAAACACTATAATGAAATCATTTTTACTTCCTGTCAAAGTAATCATACTTTCTGTGCTATTTTCGGCATGTAACCCTTCAGACCCTATTGTAGAAGCTTCAGACATTGATAAAGAATTAGAAAACCAACTAGCTACTTCCTCTGGTGGCCTGGGCAAATCATATTATATCTTGCCCGAAAGTGATGACTTTGCGAATATTCCGCAAGACCCATTAAACCCCATAACGAAAGAAAAGGTAGTGCTTTGTCAAATACTATTTCATGAGACAGGAATTGGCCAAAACCCTAAGAACAGATTAGGGATGAATACTTACTCTTCTGCAAGCT
>JANSYO010000345.1 GCA_024742395.1 Cytophagales bacterium | reverse complement strand
GGGGAGACCTTTCGGTAAGTAAGTTATTCAACAGACATGATCGAATACAGTGTCAGTCTGGCTAGTGGGTTAATAGAAGTTGACTAAGCCAGACGACAAAACTCACACTCATTCATTATATAATACTCATTATATGGGAATTGACGATGGGTTTTAGGTGCCTTATAATTCGTCCTTAAAGACCGGCAATTTAATGGTGAAGTTTGATCCTTCACCAGAAGTACTTTCCAGATCTATATGGCCATGGTGCTCTTTAACTATTGATTGAGACATGGTGAGCCCCAGCCCAACACCAGACTTTTTGCTGGAGTAAAACGGATCGAACAATAGTTCTTGTTCGTCAGGGGCTATACCGCCGCCATTATCAATAATATAGATGATCACTTCGCCATTCAGCCTTTTGCTCAATACCTGTATTTTACCTTGCTTACCTATAAGTGCTTCTATTGCGTTGGTTAAAATATTAACGACTGCTATTTGTAGTTTAGAGTAATCCATCCGGCACATCAATGCTTCGTCGGTTTGCAGTTCTGTTTCTATCTCAATATCACTTAGCTCAGCCCGGTCCTTTACCAGTTTTACAGTATCCATCAAAAACTCATTTAACGGATAAACGGCTAATTCTAAACCATCGGATTTAGAAGAGGAGAGGAGCTCATTCAATAGCAGGTTCACTCTTTTCGAACTCCTGTCTATGATTTGCAGGTACTCAAAATCATCGTCATGCTCCGTAATGGTATCTTTCAGGCCATCTACAGCCAGATCTATAGTGGTAAGCGGGTTTCTTATTTCGTGCGCCAAGCTACGTGTGAGCCGGTAAGTTTTCTCCAAATTCTCATGCCGTCTGGCATAGCGTTGTGCCTTTTCATCTCGCTCAATATCATGCCCGGTGCCTAAAAAGCCCAGAAAGTTGCCATTGTTTTTCATTCGGGGACTGATCAACAGTCTTAACTTAACCACGTCATTGGTGCGCTTTCTCCAATATACCTCGGCTTTATATACCCTGTCATCGTATTGCTGGTAGTAAGTTTGCACGGCCTCAAACTCTCGGCTATTGGTAAACAGTTCTGAAAGATTGGTGCCTACCAGGTCTTTTGGTTTCCTAATACCCAGTATATTGCACAAAGACTGACTGATCTCCAGG
>JANSYO010000112.1 GCA_024742395.1 Cytophagales bacterium | reverse complement strand
ATGCATGGAATAACTCCGGCTTTTTTTGTACCATGAAAGCAGCTACGGCTGTTCCCCAGGATAAACCTTCAATGTAGATTTTATCTTTATTAAACTTCTGTTTTAGAAAGCCTGCCAGTTCTATGCCATCATCTACTATGTGATTTAAGGTAATAGAGGAATCAGGAATACTATCATTATAGGCAAGACCGGAGCCTCTTTGATCCCAATAACAGACAGTAAAAATGTCTTCTAAATCAATTCCTGTTAGTCTATAAACTACCGGTAAAATTGGTGCACCTGGTCCTCCATGCACAATTAGAAGCACAGGATTCGTCAGATCTTTTCCTCTAATGGTAATTCTTTGAGGCACATCATTTATTATCATATCCTCATGCATAGCAATACTGTTCGGAATTAACTCACCATTTTCATCCATAAATGGCTCTTCAATTCCAGAACTATTTATGCGAACGATGAGTAATAAAATCAGAATAAATCCGACTATTGTTCCTAGTAAAACCAGTGTCCATTTACCTATCTTTTTGAGTATTTTCATAGTTTATTCATACGGGACCCTGATGCTATAATCCTGATAAGGGATCGGCTGTATCGAGCGTCGTGAAGAAGGAACATTCACAGCATGTGTGTGCCTTTACCAGCCAAGATAGTTCTCAAAAAAGAATAAACCAAAAGGGTGAAAGAACCGGCCTCCCTGTAAGGTAAACGGTTCGCCAACAGATTCAAGGGCATGTGGGGCAGAAGAAAGCGATAAACTATCAAGTTGGTACAGAGTCAAGTAGATGTATTTTGTTTTTTAATTTATCAGACTTAAATGGCGAATATTAAATCATTTGCCTTTCTGGTAATCTAGCCATTCGGCGGTGTTTATAGGGTGTAAATTACTTTCAAAAATCTTCGTAAGCCTTGATTGTCTGATACAGTGTAGGCATTTCGTTATTTTTTTTCTAACCTTTTGAATCCATAGAAAATCAGACCGCAACAAATCAATAAGCCAAGAATGGCTGGTATCAATATTGATTTTCCTGACTCACCTGCATTTTGAATACTCCACACCATTTTACCTGTTGCCATAAGAAAAACTACCGCAATGCCCATGATTACACTTCGTTTCCAAAAAGCCAATCCTAAAGCAATAAATGAAATGGGAATTGTTAAGGTCAGTAGTAGTTTACTCAAGTTCCATTCACCGTACAGATACTCTTTCTCAAATTCTAAAAAATCTATTACACTATTACTCACAATCTCGGGCTTTGGAAACCAAAACATACTAGTGAACAAAGCGAAAATAGAAACCATCATTCCTGCAAAGCTCTTTTTATAAGCGAAATAGCAAAATGGAAGTAAAAACAAGGGTCTTAAATACCAACTCCATTGATTGTGGTGTCGCTCAAAAACCCAATCAAAGAAAGGTTTATTAGTCATTGAAATCGCAATGAAGGTAATGGTCAGAATTAAAAATATGCCTCCTGCTAAAAAGTCAATATTTCTACTTTTCATCTGTCTTGTTTTATGAATGCCAATGTTAGTATAGAAAAGCAAAAGCCTCTTTTTGTGTATTTAGTGTTATTACTTACCCACATTTAGCTAATGTGAATCTACTTTTACCAAAGTTAAAAAATCCTTCAAACTAAAGAGCTGAACCATAAACTATTGATTTAATGGTATGTTTTGGGGTGAATGAAGGGTTTCTAAGGCAGTTTCGTGAAGACATGAAATAACTTTTTAATTAGAAATTCAAATTGCACGGATTAGGGGTAAACGCTGGTCTTTCTAATGCGTGGAGCGGTTAACAAACTGTTCTGTGAGAGGTAAGGGATGAAATTTTCCTTATCAAATCGACTATGGGAATTTTATCATTCATTATCATAGAAGCCCCAAAATGTACTCTTTTTACCCTCAATAGATTCAAGTTTTATATTGTCAACTATTAACTTGTTCTTAAATGTCCCCAAATAGTAAGTTTTTCCATCCTTACCAATGTATATATCCTTTAAAGTTTCTTCATGTGCTGAGCTAAATATTTTTCTTCCTAATAAGTTTCCGGTAGGTGATAATTTTACAATTTGAGTATCTCCGTTTCCTTTGCTTGAATAATTGAAAAATGTAGAATAAATTACTTGTGATAAGCCATTTAAAATAAAATATGCGTTTCCTTTATTATCGGAAATAACCTTTTCACAAGATTCCAAAGTGTAGCCACTAAATTTGTATGCCCAATTTGTGTTTAAACTTAAGGATGTCTGTAAAATAAAGCCATTAAAAACAGAACTAGGAAAAGATGTTATACTTCCTAAGTCGTATGAAAAAGTACCTGAAAAAACTCCAGAAACATATATTGCACCATTAACTCCAGTTGACAAAGAATGGATTTCATTGTAATTACCGTTCGAATTAAGCCGTAAAGCCGATTCCCATGTAAAGTTTTGAAAATCCAAAGTGGCCAAATACATATTGCCAAAAGAGCTGGGATTAGGAGTTATATTGCTGGTTCCAATGGATAGGCTTGAACCAAAATTACCTCCAACCACTAAATGAGTACCATCGGTGAATGCAAAATCTTCAATGTTTTCATCATAAGCACCTCCAATTTTAATAAAGGATAATTGATTTCCTAAAGAATCCATTTCAGCTAAATAACCATCAAATCCACCTGATGAAACTCTGTTAATTGATGCAAAAGGCATATTACCTTTAAATTTCCCACAAAAGTAAACAGTATTGTCAGGAGAAATTTTCAAGCTTGAAATTGAATTGTTATCCGAACCACCTAACCTTTTTGCAAGTAAAAGTTGACCTAATTTATTGATTTTAAAAATAAAAATATCTTCTCCTCCAAAAGTTGTGGCACTAAATGTTTGGTAAGAAATGGTCCCGCTAAAACTTCCATAAATGTAGATGTTATCCAAACTGTCTACCTGAATACCTTTAGTATTTAGGCTTTCTGTTGAACTGATTTTATCTCTCCATATTAATTCATTGTCAATCGTGGTTTTGAAAATAAAAGTGTTTTGTGCGGCAGTAGAGACAAGTGTATCATTTTTAAAAAAGACTGAATCAGTAAAACTACCCAGTGAATAAATTGAACTATCGGAATCGATGCATATTCCAGTTCCATAAGAATCGGTTGATGATTTTATGGAACTCGATGAACTTATTGGCTGCTCATTATTATAAACGAAATTCCATTCGGAACCATTATAAAATCTTAATTGTGAAAAAGTTAAGTCGAAGATTATGTCTCCTGTATTTGCATTAGAAACATTCTTAAGTTCTGAATATTTCAATTTCAAAATATGAGAGGAAGGTAATATTCCTGTCGGTAAAATTGTTACATCTTGCGAATACCCGATAAGTGGTAAAATCAAAAGTATTAAAAGTGAAACTTTGTTCATTTATATTTCTTTAAATTTCGCATAACATAAATATAGCCAAACAAAAGCCTCGGATTTGTAGATGTATTGTTATGGTCTTCATGGCAAGGCTGTTGTGTACCTATCTTCTACCAAAATTAAAAAATCCTTTAAACTAAACGGCTGTTTTTTAAACTATTGATTTATCGGTATGTTTTTGGGCAAAAAAAGGGTTGTAAAGCGGTTTCGCGTAGACTTGACTCGTTCATTTGAAGGGGAATTTACGGTATTCTCACTCCGTCTAATCTAACGCTTAGCTATATAGGTAAAATGGGTTTTGTTGAGAGATGCCGTGTGGAAGGGCATTAATAAGCCGTGGAGGAATAGCCGCTTAAGGTTTACAGCTTTACGTCCTGGACGATTTTTAGCCTCCCGATAGTTATTCGGGATGCAATAGAATTACTTCCGAAGAACCTATCATGAATGTTTAATGGAAGCTCTGCAGCCATATTGCTAACACGAGGAGAGCAGGAGTTTTTTGCTTTAGCTTTAAATCAAAGCTTTAGTGAAAAAAATGGTGTCCAATGGGTTTATGGTAAAGTCGGTTGGCAATTCAGTTTTATTGCATTTTACAAATCCGTTCTTTTGGTAAAACCTTTGGCCCCCTGTAAATTGTGTCATGGTACCCAGGTAGATGTGTTTGTAAGTATTTTGTATGGCCCATTTTTCTAAAGTGTCTAAAAGCAAATGGCTTATACCTTGTCCACGATACTTCTTGTCTACAAACATTGACTTTAGAACAATATTTTCATTTGAAAGCTTTACTATTCCAATTGTCCCAACCACTTTGTTGCTTTCTGTAGCTACCCAAAACTTGTTTTTGGGCATCAAATAAACATCAATCATTTTTTTAGAATTTTCAGTGAATATTGGTTCACTAAATTCTAAGGCAATACTTCCCATCATATCATCTATTTCATTTTGATGTTCTGCTTGAAAGGGGAGTATTTTAATTGTAGGGTTCATATTTTTTGAGAGGAGGTCTCCAGGCTAGATTTTTGTTCGTTGGATTGTATTGTTCTAAGTGCTCATAGATTTTGATTGCATTTAATACTTCTGCAATATCTTTTTTGGGGCCAATTACTCTTTTGTTTTCGAGAAGAGCAGTTATTTGCTCTCCGGCAAGTGTGTTTCCCTTTATTTTTAATGTAGAATGAATCGTTCCTGATACTATCATTTGATACTATCAAAATACGATCATTTAATTCTACTATTGCTATGAATCGGAGTTTTAATTGGTGCCAACGGTCAAGTATAAGCGTAGTGCGGGTTTCGGAGCCTTTCACTCTCTGCTAACCGTAAAGTAAAATGCTCATTTTTAGCCATTCAGCCCGCATTACGCTCGTACCATGTTCTGTGCCGTTTTAATACAGCAATAGCCTCAAAACCAAGTTGAGATTACTTGTGGCGACTATCCTTTAGAAGAATAATGTATCTCCCCATATTTCCCTTCTTTAAAATCTTTGTATGCCAAGGCTATCCCTTCTTCACTATTCATGACAAATGGACCTTTCGAAACAACAGGCTCTGCATAATTTTCTCCACCAAAAAGCAAAATGTCAATGGCTGCATTAGATAAATTCTCTACTTCAATTTCTCCGGCTTCTTTGTCAAATACGACCAATTCTCCGGCATTAAAACTTTCTGTATTGATTAATGCTGAATCCGTAGGCAAAACAGCCGCAACTTCTATTTTTTGCGGAAAGTCCATGTTAAATTTCTTCCCCGGATTTAGTTTAACATGAAATAGAAATTGCTCGGTGTAGGTGGGTATTTTGGATGTCAATTCTTGATAACTCCCAACAATAACCCGAACAAACCCGGCCTCTTCCTGCATTTGCTTTTCGGGAACTTCCTCCGCTTGTACAGGCATGTACTCTGGTTTTTCTGCTTTTATTTTTGAAGGCAGATTAATCCAAAATTGAAAGGCATACATTTCTTTTTGCTTGGAATCACCACTTGCCTTTGACCTCTCATCATGAACAATACCATTGCCTGAGTTCATCCATTGTACACCACCAGACTTTACCAAAGCACGATTTCCCAAACTGTCAAAGTGCTCTATTTCGCCAGTGATGGCGTAAGTTAAGGTAGCAATGCCTCGATGTGGATGAGATCCTGTACCACCAGATTCACTATTCATTATTTTCATAGGTCCCGCCTGATCAAGGAGGATAAATGGCCCAACGGCTTGAGCAGAACGATTGGGCATAAAGCGACTGATTGGTGCTCCACCTACGGAACTACTATGGGCCTTATTTGAAAAGCTGATTTTCTTTTTCATAATTATTTATTCTAAAATTCAGTTAGTGCTTATACCTGACCATTCGTATTAGCAGCTGTACTTGGATCTATGATTTCTTGTAATACATCCCAATGTTCGATTATTTTTCCTTCTTCATTAAACTTTAGAATATCTACCCCAGCTGTACCTCTATCTGAAGGGGCATCATTATTTAGGTTAAAGAATATTACATGCGACCAAACGTAATCGCCAGCGGCAATAATTCTATGTATTTCCACTCTGGAACTAGGATGTCTGTGGCCAACATAGCCAAATGCCTGCCCTAAGGCTTCTGCTCCTGTACCTATAGATTGATTGTGCTGAATGTATTCTGGTACCAGATATTTGTTCACTGCTTCCATTGCATTGTGTTTGTTTATCATTTCATCATACAGGGCTATAGCTGTATTCATATTTCTTACACTTTTCGTGTTTTCTAGATCTACTATCTTTTCCATAATATTTATTGTTTTTATTTTATTTAATTAATTGAGATCCAAGGCCTTGATTTTCATTTGATCTAACTCTTGGTCTGTTTTTAGGTGAATTATTTTCATGGCATTTTCCGCATCTTGTCCAATAGCGGCCCTGCTGGGTGCAGGATTTGTTTCTGCAATTTCTACTACTTTTTCGGCTGCTTCAATGGCAGATATTCCTGCAGCCTGTCCGGCGTTAAAAGACTTTGAAAACCTTCCAAATTGTGAACCATAGAGTGCATATTGCTCCGTAGTCATATTCTCGGATATGGCCTGTAGCTGAGCAGCCGTTTTTTCAGGACCATCTGTAAGCATACTTCCGGGGAGAACCAAGGTATAATCTACACCAAAAGGAAGTAACTCAATTCGATACACATCTGCCAAAGCCTCCAATGTTGCTTTAGAAGCACTAGACGGGCCATTAAATGGAATGGGAAAAAAACCAGACATTGAGCCAATTTGTAAGATTCTACCTTTTGCTTTTCTGAGCAATGGCAAAAACGCATGAGTAACTGCAATGCTTCCAAAAACATTTACATCAAATTCCTTTCGAATAGCATTCAACGGAATTATTTCCATTGGGCCGGGAGTAAGAATACCTGCGTTGTTGATCAATACATGCAGCCCTATGTCTTCAATGGAGCTCTTCACCTCATTTAGCCAGTTATTTACGTCCTGCTCTTTGGTGATGTCGGTAACGGTGAGGAATATATTATCTGGTTTACCTGCTTCAATGAAATCATCGATCTCTTTTTGTGATAAAGCCGTTCCAAAAACATCATATCCCTTTTTTGCCATCAATAGGGAAATGTGCCTACCTAAGCCACTTGCTGCACCGGTGATGGCAACGAATCTATTTTTTTTATTTGTCATAATATTATTATCTGTTTGCTGAGTCAAAGTTGCAAAGCTTTAATCTTCAGAACATTAATGTAGATTAAGAATGGAGGGGTATCGCAGCTTATTTTTCTTCTGTGGTACCATCTGCATATTGTGCAAATCGTCCTTTAGTACGATCAAAAACTTGTTCTGTTTGAGGCCAGGGCCATCCGCCAAATTGAGTTTTCCGGTATTCTGCAAATCCCTGATTTAATTCTTCCTCTGTGTTCATTACAAATGGACCACGGCTCGCTACGGGCTCATTGATAGGTTTTCCTTGTAGAATTAGAAGTTCGGATTCTTCGTTACCATTGGCAATCGTTAGACTTTGACCTGGAACCACTTTTACTAGTTGGTTGACGGCTACTTCTATGCCCTCTGCATCTATTAGATTTCCCTTATAAAAGTAAAGTGTATTGTTTACCTGCTCACTTGCCGTTGCCGGAAGTGTCCATTGGGCGTTAGCTTCCATTTTTACACTTAGAATGGCTACTCCATTGTCAGGATTGGCTGCCCAGGAATCCGGAGTTGGTTTGGGTGCTTGATTGGATTTATAGCTTCCCGCATAAAGCTCAATTTGAGTTTTCTTACCATTGCTATCTGTTTCTTCAATTTTCGGAATGCTCTCTCGCCATAGCATTTTGTAATGTGGTTCTACCAATTTACTTCGACCAGACAGATTTATCCAAATTTGAAAAATCTCCAGTGTATTTGCTTTATCTGTATGAATGAGCGGAAACATTTCTGAGTGTTGAATTCCTTTTCCTGCTGTCATCCATTGCAGATCACCTGCACCAAACCTGCCTGCACCCCCAAGAGAATCACTATGGTCTACAAAACCTTGTTTCCCAATGGTAATCGTCTCAAATCCTCGGTGTGGATGATACGGAAACCCAGGGACGGTTTTTCCATGATACATACTATAACCGTCTTTTCCTTGAAAGTCTTGACCTACTTTTCTACCTTTTAACTCAGAAGGCTCTACACCCATTTGCTCGTTTCCTTTTGGGTAGTGGTCAAGATGATGCATGGCAACCAAAAAAGGATCTTGCGTTTGCCAAGGCATTCTAAGAGCTTCTATTGCAATTATTTTATCTGTCATTTTAATCTGTTTTTTTGTAGGTACGAACTCTCCATTCACTTAAGGATTCAAGCCTTAAATTACGGGCACAATAAAAAATCTTCCTGCTGCAACAAATAAGGCAAGAACTAAAAGAACCAGGTTCATTTTAACCTTGTCTTGTTCCTTTCTGTCAGCGTGTACCTTCATGGCCCCAAGCATAGTTATGGCAAGCCCGATGGCAGCTACAGGTGTTAAAACAGATAAGAAATTAATACTCATTGGTAAAATGAGACCTAAAGCTCCTAAAAGCTCCAAAAGTCCAATGAGTTTGAGTGTTGAGCTTGAATATTGATCTACCCACTCACCAAGTTTTTCACGAAGTTCATTCTTGGGTTTACTAAGTTTTGTTGCTCCGGCCATTAGAAACATAAGGGCTAATAAGCCTTGTACAATCCAAAGTGCTACATTCATTTTGTTCCGATTTTGATTGATTAATTTTAATTACAATACAAATGTCGGAGTTCATGCAGGCCAATGCATTAATGTATATTAAGAAATGGAATTCGGTTACTTTCCAGACTTCATTCTTTGGCTTTTAGCAGCACTCAAAGCTTCGGGAGTAATACCAAGGTAGGATGCCACCATGTGTTGCGGCACCCTTTGCGTTACATTAGGATAAGTTGAAACAAAAAGTTCGTAACGCTCAATGGCCGTAGCACTCATGAGCATAATTACTCTTTTCTGAAGCACCCGCATACGTTTTACAAATTTTTTCAAATCGGGTTCAATCTCACCGTCTTTTTCAACCTGTATTAGCACCGAGTCTTCTAAGGCATCGATGAATAAATCGCAGGGCTCGTCTGCCGATGCATAATCAGCAACAATCCATCCTTCAGGGCCGAACATGAAGATGTGTTCCTTCCCTTTCTCATCAATAGTATAACTTCTGAGTAAACCGGATTCTACAAAATATGCCTTTCCTCTCAAGTCACCTGTTCTTTGAAGAATTTCCTTCTTTTTTACATTGATTTTTTTCATCTGAAATTTTCAATTCAAGATTTGATTTAATTCTGACTAACGTACGGAAAAATACAATTTCAACCTTACTTCTTGCATTATTTTAAGGTATTTACTCATACTTTCATTTCTTCGTTAGCAGGGGAAATTAATAAGCAATGGAAGAAGTGATATCTTCCGTCAAATTAATTCTGGAGCGTCTTATCTGGGGAATGGTGGCTAACATAAGTATAAATGAACAAAAGCCTCGGAGTGGCGTCAATCCCTTACATTTATTCGGCTCTGAATCAACATAGTTGATTTCTCATCGGCGTTTTTAACCGAAGAACAACCATACATAAACGAGCGTATCGACATATAAAGGATTAGCTTTCTTAATTCCATTTATTGTCTGATCAGTTTTATCCTTCTGACTAAGTCACGGAATAAAACGGTTGTGGTCCTGTCAATTGTATTATTTAAAGAACTGTCCTCTTTTTTTCTTTCTCTACGTTGGTATCCAAAGTTAAGAAGCAGTGTAAGATGGAGGAATTTTCCTTGTTTATGGCTTTTGCAGTTCCCATCTCCAAATCAAACCATCCTCGGTATCATTTATTTCTTGAACCTTTTCAAATCCACATTTCAGTAAAACTTTCGTTGATGGATTCTCCTGGCCAAGTGTGTGGGCAACCATGGTTTTTACTCTATTGTCATTGAAGGCATTTTGAATTAGCCCTTTCGTCATCTCAGTTGCCAGTCCACGATTGCGATAAGCTGGTGTAATTTCGTATCCAAGTTCTACTGCTCCGTCTGCAGATGGCTTCCCTTTATACCCACCACTTCCTATCAATCTATTGTCTTGTTTATGGATAGGGAAGTAACTCCACCAATTTCTATCGTTTTCATTTTCTAGGAGCCTGTCCAGAGAATACTGCAAAGCTCCAATACCAAATTCTGTCCAATCATCTTCAATTGCTACATTTAATTTTTTCGCAAGTATGTCATTTCCTTGAATGGCAGATTTCAATATTTCTGGGTCACAAGAAATGAGTTTTAAGTTCTTTGTTTCAATCAGCATTTTGTTTCCTATGATTAATGTTTTTACGTCTTTTTATCCTGACCATTTACCTATAGAATAGTCAAACAAAACCCTATGTTTCGGTATATTTCGTTTTTGTCTTCATGGCAGGCTGCTGTGTGTCTTTCTATACCAAAATTAAATAATACTCTGAACTAAATAGCTGGTTTTAGAACTATTGATTAAACGGTCAGAGTGGGGAAGGGTTTCTTATAGTGTTTAAGGGAATACAACCTGATCCTGTCAAATGGATTTCACATTGACTTCACTCAATCACTTGTAACGCTTTGCTATATAGGTAGCGTGGGTTTTGCTTAGAGGCTCACGCTATGTGAAGGGGGATTGAATGATAGCTTTGACTCTATCAATTAGGAGAACGAAGTATTCTGATGAAAGCTTAGTATTCAATGTCTATATTCTCACTAAAACCTATATTTAATTGTGATGAAACGATTGCCTGAATTCAGAAGGTGAAAAATTTGTTTTCGTCTTGAATAATTTGCTGAAAGATTGGAGATGCTCAAAGCCTAATTCATAGGCAATTTCACTAACAGACAAATCGGTAGTGGACAATCTTTCTTTTGCTAATTGAATCACCTTATCATGTATAAAATGCTTCGTGCTTTGTCCGGTTATATTTTTTAACAAGCGACTTAAATAATTAGCAGATACATTCAACTCATTAGCAAAATACTGTACAGAGGGTAAAGCTCTTTCTATTGAATTACCATTACTGAAATAGGCTGATAATAATTCTTCGAATTGGTTAAAGATACTGTGATTTGTGATTTTTCGGGTAGTGAATTGTCTTTGGTAAAAACGTTCTGAATAGGTCAGCAATAAGGCTAAATGTGCAATGATTATTTCCTGACTGAATTGGTCAATAGTGGCTTGGTATTCGTGAGCAATACTTTGCATAATACCAATAATCATTCTTTCTTCTTGGTTAGATAAATGCAGTGCCTCGTTTATTTTGTAATTAAAATATTCATACTCTTTTATCTTTTTTGCCAGAGGCGTGTTCCAAAGGAAATCGGGATGCACAAGCAATAACCAACCCTTATGATTTAATTCTTCCTCGGTTCTGTATTCAAAAGACAGCACCTGCTTAGGAGACATAAAATGCAATACGCCTTCATCAAAATCATATGCTTGTTGCCCATACTTTAATTTGGCGTTAAAATCTTTTTTTAAAGCGATGGAATAAAAATCATTAGTGATGTTTAGGGGACTGGTTTGGTGACGCTTTAGATCTTCAAATTTTATGATACTAATAAGTGGATGCAGGGGTTTCTGTAAATCCATAAGCTTATGATATTCAGCGATGGATTTTATATTGTATGGTTTTGACATAAGGCTAGTTTCTAGAACTTGAAAAGTGATTTTAAGCCATCTCTAAGCGTTGTGGGTTTCCTGCCCAATTTGTCCTCTAAATCATTGGTTGTTTCGTCTTCCTGTCCGTTTTTTATATCGGTGTTGAATTCAATTACTTTTTGAAGCATTGGTT
>JANSYO010000027.1 GCA_024742395.1 Cytophagales bacterium | reverse complement strand
TCTTTTTGCTTGAATTTGAATCCCCTCTTGGGAGGGGTGCCCGTAGGGCGGGGTGGGTAAGTATGAAGAATTTGAAATGTTGCTATCTCTCGGCTATTACCCACCCCGTCATCCGCCTATGGCAGGTTGCCACCCCTCCGGGGAGGGGATTTTGCTATTGCTACTGATTTCTTTTTGGTCGTATTAGAATACCCTCTAGGAAGGGGTGCCCAAAGGGCGGGGTGGGTGAATGGGAAGAATTTGAAATGTTGCTATCTTTCGGCCATTACCCACCCCGTCATCCGCCTATGGCAGGCTGCCACCCCTCCGGGGAGGGGATTTTTGCTAGTACTTCTGTTTTCTTTTTGGTTAAATTAGAATCCCCTCTAGGGAGGGGTCCCCGCAGGGCGGTGTGGGTGAATTTGAAGAATTTGAAATGTTGCTATCTCTCGGCCATTACCCACCCCGTCATCCGCTTATGGCAGGCTGCCACCCCTCCTACGCGGGGATTTGTTATTGCTCTGGATATGATTCTTTTATTTCCTAGCCACCGATAGTGGTCATACTCTCTGTAACTTCTGCTGATCGGTTGGCTTCGGCCTCGAAGCCGTCTTTGGCTCTGTGAGTGAAGGCATGAAGAAGTTTTTCTTTGATGATTTGATCGTTTTTTTCAGATCTTAATAAATCCCTGATATTCATAACGCCATCATCATACAAGCAGGTTTTTAACGTTCCTGTAGGGGTAACTCTGATGCGATTACAACTGCCACAAAAGGTACGACTAAATGCCGCAATGACTCCAATTGAGCCTTGATGTCCGTTTATGGAATAGTTATATGAGGTAGAGTTAGGTTCGTCTTCGAGTTTTGTGAGAGAAGGGTACGCCTCTTTTATCTTTGCTATAATACTTGTATGACTCATGAAAGCCTCTTTATTAATACCACTTCCATTAAAGGGCATTTCTTCAATAAACCGAACAGAAATAGGTTTATCCTTTGTCAAATGTACAAGTGGAAGGATGTCCTGATCGTTTTTGCCAGCCATTACCACAGCATTAATTTTGGTTTTAATGCCGTTTTCCAAAAGGCCATCAAGTGTATTTAGTACTGCCTGAAGCTCGTCTCTTCGAGTCATTTCTTTGAAACGATCACGATCCAGCGTATCTAAACTTAGGTTTACAGAACTTATGCCTAATGACTTTAAATCAGGTACCAAAGCCGCTGTAAGAACGCCATTTGTGGTAATGTTGAGTTGTTCTATGCCTTTGATATTCTTGATGGATTTCAGCAAGCTCATCATATCTTTTCTAACAAATGGCTCCCCTCCGGTTATTCTAACTTTTGAAATACCCATTTCAGCCATTAGACTGACCATTCTGACCATTTCCTCAAAATTTAGAAGATGTGGCTTTGGCAGGAAATTGATTCCTTCTTCAGGCATGCAATAAAAACAACGGAGGTTGCACCTATCTGTCACCGCAAGGCGAAGATAGTTAATCGGTCTGCCATGATTGTCTTTAATTTGCATTGTATAAGTATTTTGCTACCTCTATAACGTGTTCTGCTGTCTGTTTTATCTCTTCAAGGGTAGTAAACCTTCCTAAACTAAACCTAATCGAACTATAGGACTCTGCTTCTGATAGTCCCATGGCTCTTAAAACATATGACGGCTCAGTGGAGGCCGAGTTACAGGCAGAACCATTAGAGACGGCTATTTTGTTCATTCTCATGAGTAATTCTTCACCATCAAGCCCCTTGAAACACAGATTACTAATTCCGGGAGCTCTAAACAGGTCAGAACTATTAGTTTTTACATGCTGTAATTCATCTAAGATACTGCTTTCCAGAAGTTTTGTTAAGCTTGAGATGCGTAAACGTTCTTCCTTCCTATTTTTCTCGGCCAGACTAAGAGCTTCAGCTATGCCAATAATTCCCGGTATATTTAATGTGCCGCTTCTTCTGTTTCGCTGTTGTTTACCCCCATGTATTTGAGAATTTAAACTCGTATCTTTTTTGACCAGTAATATTCCGACACCTTTTGGAGCATAAATTTTATGGCCAGAAAAACTTAGCAAATCTGCTTCATTTGGCAATTGGATCTTCCCTACTCCTTGCGTTGCATCCACGTGAACCCTGATATTTCTTTCTTTGGCAATCGCTATTATTTCATCAAGCGGCTGAATTATTCCGGTTTCGTTATTGACTTGCATCACAGAGACTAATACCGTTTCTGGTACAATAGCCTTCTCCAAATCATTCAGATCAATCTGACCGTTGGCGTTTACATCAAGATAAGTGACCTTATGACCCTTTTTTTCAATCCATTCACAGGTATCTAGAGTGGCTTTATGTTCTGTTTTTACAGTGATAAGATGTTTAGGCTCCCTGAAATTTTCTATGAATCCTTTTAATGCCAGATTTATTGACTCCGTAGCTCCGGAAGTGAACACTATTTCTTTGTCAGAAAAGCCAGATACTTCAGAAACAATGCCCTTGGCTTCTTCCAAAGCATCTTCCGCCAGCCAGCCATAGGCATGAAACCTACTTGACGAGTTGCCAAAATTGGTGGTGAAATAGGGCATCATGGTTTCCAATACCTGCGGGTCTACGGGTGTAGTGGCCGCATAGTCCAGATAAATGGGAAGTTTATCAGAAGCCTTCATTGGTGGCTATTCTAACTAATTCGGCGGTATTATTCAGACCGGTTTTCTTTAGCATATTGGCTCTGTGATTACTCACTGTCCGGATGCTTAAATCTAGCTTTTCGGCTATTTCTTTACTGCTCATACCGTCGGCTATGAATCGTAATATTTCTCTCTCTTTTCGGGATATAATGCCAATGACAGAATTCTCCTGTGCTGGGCCTTTGATGCTGCCTTTCCCTTGCTGCAGTGTTGAAACCAAGATAGCACTTACATCAGGTGGAAAATACTTTTCTCCCGAATGCACGGCATTCATGGCTCTTAAAATTTCCTCTTTATCGGCATCTTTTAATAGATAACCGTCTACGCCGTTTTCGATACTTTTTAAAATATAATCCGGGTCATTGTGCATAGAGAATATGAGTACACGCGTTCCCGGAAAATCAACCCCAATTCTCTTTGCCGCTTCTATGCCATTCATTTCAGGCATGTTTATGTCAAGCAAAATTAGGTTTGGCTTTAATTCCTTTATTTTTTCAAGAGCTTCTTTTCCACTTTCTGCTTCTCCTACAATGCTAAGTCCTTCTTCCTCTTCAAGGAGTGACTTCATTCCTTGACGAACCACCTTGTGATCATCTACTATTAGAAGTTTTATTTCTGACATAAAGTTTTTTCAGGATTCAATGGGCAATTTAATGAAAATATCAGTTCCCTCACCCAGAATAGTTGTGAGCTTAAATGTTCCGTTCAATAGCTCCACTCTTGTTTTCATATTTTCAAGTCCGTTGTGAATTAAAGATTGCTTCTCTCTCTCAAGTTTGGCCTGATCAAAACCTGTTCCGTTATCAGTAATACTTAGTTCTATCATGCCCATTTTTTTCTCCAGACTCACTTTGGCCTTTGTGGCATTGGCATGTTTCAATATATTATTGATGGCTTCTTGCACAATTCTGTAAATGGCTATTTCCACTGTTTGAGCGTACCTTAAATCTTCGTTTTTTAAATCCAGATCAATGCTAATGTTTGAGTTAGAGGCTACTTGATTGATAAAGATTTTTAATGCAGAAGAAATGCCGAAGTCGTTCAGGACGGTGGGCATTAAATTAAATGAGACGGCTCTGGAGGTTTCAATAGTGTCGTTAATCAGCTTATTTACGTCATTGTAGGCCTGATTAAATTTATCAGACATCTCAGGCATTTTAAGTCTTCCTAGTCCAAGTTTAACGCCAGTCAGCATTTGACCGAGGCCATCATGAATCTCCCGTGAAAGTCTCTTGCGTTCTTCTTCCTGCCCTTCTAAAAGGGAGGCAGAACGAACTTTATCTTCTTTCATCTTTAGCAGGTACCTTTATTTTGTTGCCTTGCTGAGGTTCTCCTGTGTATCTCTCAACATTTTGTTCGCTTGCGAGAGTTGATTATTGGCTATTTGTAATTTTTTCTCAGACATCAGTAACTGCCTGATAGTTTCTCGCACGTAACTCACCAAGGGGTTAAAGATATAGACGAATTCAATTAATAGGGTTAAGATAGTTAAGATGAAAATCAAAAACTCAAATGCTCTTAATCGGTCCACTTTTTTGGTGGCTTTGGAGTCATACTCAAAAACAATTTTATCCATTGTATGGAGAAACTCCTTTTCGTTTTCCAGTAAAGATGAAATCAACTTGTCTGTTGGTTCTACCCCTTCATTTACTTGCTCAAAAATCTTCACCATTTCGTTATAGTAGGGCTTAATCTCTACGAACATGGCGTCTATTTCCGGCGAATTGTTTACCTCATATGCCTTATTGTCTAGCAGTTTATTGTCTCTTAAGCCGGTATGTGTTTTTCTCCATTCTCTAAAACCATTTTCAAATTCGGCTTGTCTTTCCGGGCTCCACTTTTGCGTTTTTATAGATCTTAACAAGGTGAGTTTGGTAAGACGTTGGCTGAGCATTCGCTGCCGGCCAGCCAAATTTATTACGTGGCTATTGTCAGAAGAATCAAGTAAAGAAACCTGAATTAGTACCTGGCCAAAAATAGAAAGAAGGGCCACAATAGACAGAGCCACAATGTATTGAAGCGTTAGTCTTTTTGCAACAGTCTGATCAATTGAGATCATTGAGCTTTTGGTATTTTGGCGATTATACCTCAAAAGTATTTTTTATTTTTAACTATGGCCTATTAAATGAAAAAAAGACCCAAAAGTGCTTTGGGTCTTTAGGAAGTGTAAGAGGAATTATACCCCTATGTAAACCAAGTCATCTTCTATCTTGACCGGGTAAGTTTTAATAGAGAACTCCTCGCCGGAAAGACAGCTTCCCGATTTTAGCGAAAAAGTTTTCTTGTGAAAAGGACATGCTACTTTTGGCTCTTCATTTTGAGTACCTATCATCCCCCTTGAAAGAGCCATTTGTTGCTTATGAGGGCAAAGATTTTGTGTGGCGAACCACTCTCCTCTTCTTTCAAAGTTATAAATGGCTATTTGCTCATCGTTTATGAGCACACAAGCTCCACCGTTGGCAGGTACATCGCTTATGTGACAGGCTATTTTCCAATCGATATCTGTTAAAATTGAGTTCATTGCTGAATTGTTTAAAGTTTATACGGCTACTTCGTTCCAGTCTTTTGCTTTTACCTGCTCTCTCATCGGGACAAGCTCTATGCTTGGATCTTTTACTTCCGGTGCATTAACGAAATGAGTGAATCGTTTTCTGAGTTCAGGAGTTTCTACTACTTCTTTCCATTCGCATTTATATTTCCCTACGAGAGAATTCATCTCATTTTCCAGTTCTTCATTGATGCCTAAAACATCATCAATGACTACGCTTTTCAGATATTCTATACCACCTTCCATTTTATCGATCCATGTGGCGGTTCTTTGAAGAGGTTCGGCTGTTCGGATATAAAACATCAAGTATCTGTCAATGTATTTGATAATCGTTTCGCTGCTTAAGTCGGTAGCAAAAAGATCGGCATGCCGAGGTTTTGAGCCTCCATTTCCACCCAGGTATAGATTCCACCCTGTTTCTGTGGCGATAATGCCAAAATCTTTACTTTGTGCCTCTGCACATTCTCTTGTACAGCCAGAAACGGCAGACTTTAGCTTATGGGGAGATCTAAGACCTTTGTAACGATTCTCTACTTCTATAGCAAAGCTGACGGCGTCTTGTACGCCATACCTGCACCATGTGGTTCCCACGCAGCTTTTGACTGTTCTCAGAGCTTTGCCATAGGCATGACCACTTTCGAATCCGGCATTTATTAACTCCTCCCAAATGTTTGGCAAGTCGCCTACATGGGCTCCAAAAAGATCTATCCTCTGTCCACCTGTTATCTTGGTGTAAAGGCCATATTTTTTAGCCACTTCTCCTATCACGATAAGTTTCTCAGGTGTAATTTCGCCTCCCGGAATTCTAGGAACTACAGAGTACGTGCCCCCACGCTGAATATTTGCTAAAAAGCGGTCATTGGAGTCTTGTGAAACATCTCTTCCTTTAGCAAGGACGTTGTCGTTCCAGAGGCTGGCTAGAATTGAAGACACTGCGGGTTGACAAGTTTCACAACCGTGACCTGTGCCAAGGCTTTCCAGCACTTCATCATAGGTTTTCAGGCCTCGTAGTTTGGTCATACTTAGGAGCTCTTGTCTTGTATAGTCAAAGTGCTCGCAAATGACATTTCTTACTATCACCCCTTGTTCTTTTAATACCCCATTGACCAAGTCTTTTACCAATGGTGTACAGCCAGCACAGCCGGTACAAGCCTTTGTACTTTTCTTGATTTCATCTAAGGTGGTGCGGCCATTTTCTGTCATTTGACTTACTATATCACCCTTTGTCACCGCTTCACAAGAGCATATTAGGGCAGAATCTGGCAAGCCCATTACGCCACCACCGCCTTCTTCTCCACCACGGGCACCGAGAATCAGATTCTCAGGATCTGAAGGGATGGGCATTTCATTGACACAAATTTGCTGAAGCATGTTATATTGCTCTGCATCGCCAATCAGAATACCTCCCAGGAGTTTCTTATTGTGGTTGTCGATATTTATTCTTTTGTAAATACCCTTAGCTTTATTTTCGTAAGCAATAGTCTGGCATTCGGGTTCTTCGATAAATGCATTTCCAAAACTGGCTACATCAACACCTATTAATTTCAGCTTTGTACTCATGTCAAAGCCACTGAATTCTATTTTTTTACTGACAAAATCATCGGTTATTTTTTTGCTGATACTATTAAGAGCCACTTCTGCCATTTCGTATCCCGGGGCTACCAGGCCATAGATCATGCTGTCGTATAATGCACATTCACCAATAGCGAAGATGTCAGGACTGCTCGTTTGCATGATCTCATTTACTTCTATGCCGCCCCTGGTACCGGTTTTTAAGCCTATTTTCTTAGCCAGTTCATCTCTGGGCTTAATTCCTGCTGAAATGACTACCATGTCTGCTTCTAAAAACTGCCCATCATAAAACTCCAGGCCAGTAACTGAGCTGCCACCGCTAAATCGTGCAGTGTTTTTGCTACAATGCGTAGTTATGCCCAGTGATTTTAATTTTCCTTCAAGAATCTTAGAGCCCGGTCCATCAATTTGCCTTGGCATTAGACGAGGGGCAAATTCTACTACGTGAGCATCTTTAATTCCTAAATCTAAAAGAGCCTTAGCGGCTTCAAGACCTAAAAGACCACCACCTATAACTACTCCTCTCGAAGCTTTTTTAGCATGTTCTTTCATCAGGTCCAGATCTTCAATAGTTCTGTAAACGAAAATTCCGTTTAGTTCTACTCCTTCAATCGGTGGTACGAAAGCACCTGACCCGGTGGCCAAAACCAAATAATCGTAGGTTTCCTTTTTTCCATTTAAAGAGGTTATTTCCTTGGCTTCTTTATCAATAACTGTAATTGGGTCGCCCAGGTGTAAATTGATATTGTGCTCATTGTACCAGCTTAAGGGAGCCATGGTTAATTCTTCCAGAGTCTTTTCGCCGAAATATGCACTTAAATGAACCCTATCGTAAGCCGGGCGTGGTTCTTCTCCAAATACATGTATATCCAGTTTTTCGGATATGGCAGAATTTACGGCCTTCTCACAGAACTTGTAGCCCACCATCCCATTTCCTATAACTACTATTTTGGACTTTTTCATTAGATAATTGAATTGTTAACAGTCACAAATAACTATTGTTGAATAATTTCAATACTCAATTGCACTTAAGTATATTTTGAGTATTTTTTCTTGGTCAAATGTATTTCAAATAATCTAAAAGGCAAAATATAATTTGATTAAATGATAAAATAGTAAAATAAAACACACCAAAGCTTGCATATTGTAATATATGTTAGTTTGTTTGCATGAAGTTATAAGTAAGTATAAATACTCAATTATATGAAATTATCATTAGTAGGTGCAGGGCCGGGAGATGAGGAATTGATTACCTTAAAAGCGGTAAGATTGATAGGCGAAGCAGAGGTTATTTTATATGATGCACTGGCTAACAGTGCTTTACTGAAATATGCGAGTAAGCAGGCAGAGGTGATTTATGTAGGGAAGAGATTAGGCAGACATAGTGTTTCGCAAGAGGAAATAAATAGAATTATACTTCAAAATTGTCTGGCTGACAAACATGTATTGAGATTGAAAGGCGGAGATCCGATAGTTTTTGGTCGTGGTTTTGAAGAGAAAGATTATGTGGAGGCTTTTGGCATTCCTACAGAGATAGTTCCTGGTATTACCAGTGCTATTTCTGCACCCACATCGGCTGGGGTGCCGGTGACAAAAAGAGGAGTCAGTGAGAGTTTTTGGGTATTGACTGGACACACAAAAGAAAAGGAGCTCCCAAAAGATATGTATTTGGCTGCTAAGTCAAATGCCACCATAGTAGTATTGATGGGCCTAAGCAAATTAGCAGAAATCTGTGCTATTTTTTCTAATGAAGGAAAGGGGGATTTGCCAGTGGCAATTATTGAAAAGGGTACTCACGTAGATGAGAGGGTTTTAATAGGTACTGTGAGCACAATTGTTTCTATGAATTCAACCGAGAGATTAAAGAATCCGGCGGTTCTGGTTTTTGGAGAAGTGGTAAACTGCAGACAATCAGATTGGCTTGATGAAGTAGAACGTGAGCGATTAATAGCAATGAAATGAGAGAGGTAAAAAAGTATAAGTCAACCTGCTGTTACTGCGGAACGGGCTGTGGGGTAGAAATTACAAAAACTTCAGAAAGATCAATTGCTCTGGAAGGAGACGAGAGTCACCCTGTAAATAAAGGGATGCTTTGCTCTAAAGGGATGAATCTTCACTATACAGTAAACGATAGATCTGACCGGTTGCTTTTTCCTCAAATGCGTTATGGGAAAGGCCTGCCAAGGAAAAGAGTAAGCTGGGATGAAGCTCTCGACAGGACAGCGGCTGTTTTTAAAAGTCTTATTCAGAAATTTGGGCCGGAGTCTGTAGCCTTTTACGTTTCGGGACAGTGCCTGACAGAGGAGTATTATTTGTGGAACAAACTCATGAAGGGCTTTATAGGCTCAAATAACATTGACACAAATTCTCGCCTCTGTATGAGCTCAGCGGTGGTTGGGTATAAGAAAAGTTTAGGCGAAGATAGTGTACCGGTTTGCTACGATGATATAGAGCTTTCAGATTGCATTTTGGTGACCGGGGCTAACCCCGCCTGGTGTCATCCTATTTTGTGGAGAAGGGTAGAGGCCCATAAAGAGGCGAATCCAGACTTAAAGATTATTTGTGTAGATCCAAGAAAAACGCAAACGGCGGTAACTTCAGACTTGCACATAGACTTGCTTCCGGGTTCTGATGTTTTCTTTCACAATGCACTGGCCAGAGAGTTAATAAGTAATGGTGACATTGATCTTGATTTTATTGAGCATCATGTAGAAGGCTATGAGTCTTACAGAAAAGAAGTTTTCTCCAGAAGTACAGAGGAATATGCAGCCCTTTGCGGTGTTGAAACAAAAAAAATAAAGCAGACAGCAAAGTGGATTGGAAAGTCAAAGGGCTTTCTCTCTATGTGGACCATGGGTCTTAATCAGTCTGTGATTGGTGTCAATAAGAACCTGTCTCTTATTAGTCTTTCCTTAATAACCGGCAAAATTGGCAAGCCGGGTAACGGGCCGTTTTCTTTGACAGGTCAGCCCAATGCCATGGGCGGCAGAGAGGTGGGTGGTTTGTCGAATATGTTGGCTTCTCATCGGGAATTTACGAATCCGCAACATGTAGAAGAGATGAAGGAAATGTGGGGGGTAGATCATATTTCCACCAAGCCAGGTTTTTCTGCTACCGAGATGATTGATAATCTGGAAACTGGAAAACTAAAAGCTATTTGGATTACTTGTACAAATCCATTGGTGAGTTTGCCAAATGCAAAACGTGTAGAAGCGGCATTGAGAAAGGCTCCTTTTGTGGTAGTGCAGGATATTTCTTCAAAATCTGATACGGTGGAATTTGCGGATGTGGTTTTGCCGGCAGCTGCCTGGGCCGAGAAAGAAGGCACTATGACAAATGCAGAAAGGAGAATTTCTTACCTCGAAAAGGTGCTGGAAGCTCCGGGAGAGTGTCTTCCGGATACCGAAATCATCTGCCGATTTGCAAAGAAGATGGGCTGGGGAGACAAGTTCAATTACTCCACAGCTTCGGCCATATATGACGAGTATAAGAAGACCACAATTAATACAAATATTGACTGCTCAGGCGTGTCCTATGACTTGTTGAAAATCAAGACGGTTCAGTGGCCTTACAGCTCTGCAGGAGTAACAAAAGAAAGACTTTTTGAAGATAAAAAATTCTATACTCCCTCTCAAAAAGCCAGATTATTTCCGGTAAAAGGTGAAAACCTCTCTGAGCCTTTATCAGATGATTTTCCATTTATTCTGATTACCGGCAGGCTCAGAGATCAATGGCATACCATGACCAAAACTGGAAGGGTTAATAAGCTTAATCAGCATAAAAATGAGCCCTTTGTTCAGTTAAACCCTAAAGATGCAAAAGACAAAAACATCTCAGAAGGGCAATTGGTTGAAATTTTGGGGAAAAGAGGAAAGGTGAGAGTCAGAGCTGAAATTACAGAAGATGTAAAAGGAGGCACTTGCTTTATGCCTATGCATTGGGGTAAGATACTTCAGTCAGATCTGGGCAGGGCAAATAACCTGACGAGTCCGCTTGTTGATCCGGTTTCTAAAGAGCCAGACTTTAAATATGCGGCGGTTCAGGTGATAGAATATAAAAAGCCAAAAGAGAAAATTATTGTCATTGGTGCGGGATCAGCTGGTTTGGGGTTCATTTCTACTTATAGAAAGCTCAATCAACGAGATCAAATTGAGGTTTTTTCTAAAGAAATTTATCCATTTTATAATCGGGTGATGTTACCGGATTATGTAAGCGGAACTCAGGTGTGGGATCAGCTCGTAAAATTACGCGAAGATCAGTTTACCTCTCAGGGGATTAAGGTTCACAAGGGCGTGTCTATTCAGCATATTGACAGGAAGAATAAGGTTGTGGTAGATTCCAGAGGGGAAGAGCACTTTTATGATAAGCTTTTTTTAGGAATGGGGAGTCAGGCATTTATGCCACCAAACTTCCCTAAAATTCCCGGCATCTTCAATATGAGAAGCCGTATGGATGCTGATGCTCTGGCTCCGTTTATAGAAAAGGGTGGAAGGGCAATTGTAGTAGGAGGTGGCCTTTTGGGTTTAGAAATGGCCGCTTCATTGAGAGAGATTCAGGTGGAGGTGACTGTGGTGCAGCGTATCGGTCGTTTTATGGACAGGCAGCTTGACCCTCTTGGGAGCTCTATACTACATGAAGAGATTGAGAAATTAGGTATTGACGTATTCTACAATGATGAGGTTGAGCAGTTTTATGGGACTGAGGCTATTGAGGCAGTAAGATTAAAGTCTGGCCATAAAATAGATTGTTCTTTGGTGATAGTGGCTGCCGGAACGAAACCAAGTATTGAAATAGCAACAGAGGCCGGTCTTGAGAGTCAAAGAGGGCTTATTGTGAACGACTATTTACAAACATCAGATCCTGATATTTTTGCTTGCGGAGAAATAGCTCAATGGAACGGTATGATGTGGGGAATTACAGCTGCTGCTGAGCAACAAGCTGAAATTGCGGCCAATTTTATTCATGGAAACATAGCCAGACCTTATTCAGGAAGCTTATCAATGAATATTCTGAAAATAGCCGGTTTAGAGCTGTGCTCACTTGGTGAAATAGAAATTCCTAAAGGAGCAAAGGATTATGAAGAAGTAGTCTTTATAGACAAGGCCAAGCATTACTATAAGAAGGTATTAATCAAAGACGATAAGATGGCGGGAGCCATCCTTATTGGGGATAAATCTGAGTTTCTGGAGTTTAGAGAGTTAATCTCGAAACAATTGGAGCTGTCTGATAAAAGACTGGAAATACTACGGTCAGGCAAAAAGGCAGAGCCTGTTTTAGGTAAACTGGTATGTTCTTGCAATAACGTAGGTGAAGGTAATCTGAAAAGTAAAATCTCTGAAGGCTGTACAGATTTTAATAGGCTATGTAATCTAACCGGAGCCGGCACGGGCTGTGGCTCTTGCCGCCCCGAGGTAAGAACAATACTCGGCGAAGTAATGAGAGAAAAAGAAATCATTGAATTAAAAGTATCATGAACGGATTTTACACCATAAGAATCAATTTTTTGGGAGGAATTGTCTCTCCCGGAGAGTTGAAAGATTTGCTCTTAGCCCTTAAAGGCTGCGAAGTGAAGAATATTCGTTTTGGTTTGCGTCAGCAGATTATTTTCCATTTATCATACCTTCATGAAACCACTTTTAAACAGCGGATGGAGGCCTTGAAAATTGACTTTTACGTTGATTCAAACCCTCACCCTAATGTAGTGAGCTCCTATGTTTCAGAGGAGGTATTTCAGCAGGGGAATTGGCTCAGTGAAGGAATCTACAAGGATATTTTTGATACTTTTAATTACAATCCCAGACTGAAAATTAACATTTCAGACTCTTCTCAAAGTTTTACTCCTTTCTTTTCAGGCCATCTGAATTTTGTTTCGTCTTCACATCCTAATTTCTGGCATTTGTTTGTCAGAAAGCCCAAGACTAATGTGGTTGAAGAGTTTGGGAAATTGATATTCTCTAACGAAATCGGGAAATTAGCAAAGTGTCTGGAAGGCAGGATGATGGAAGGAGAGGAGGAGCTGTTTGAATCATTGCCTTCTTTTATTTCAGAAGAAAGGAAGGAGGCTTTAAAGTTGCCAAAGTTTTCATTGCCATACTACGAGGGCTTTAACCGATATGGGAAAAAAACCTGGTTAGGGATTTATAAAAGGTCAGAGTTGTTCTCTACAGAGTTTTTGATCGATTTGTGTTCTCTTTGTCTGGCAACAAAAATTGGTGAAATATGCCTTACTCCATGGAAGTCATTGATTATTAAAAATATTAATGAAAAGGATCGCAAAAGCTGGAGCAGCATATTGGCTAAATATGACATCAATGTACGCCATGCTGCTAATGAGCTCAACTGGCAAATAGAAGATGCCTCACCAAAGGCTTTACTTTTAAAGCAAAAGCTTATTGAGTATTTCAATAAAAAGGACCTGCGTACTTTCGGCATTTGCCTGGGTATAAAAACGGTACCTAAGACAGAGGTTTTTGCTTCCATAATGGTCAGAAAAAGGAGTTTTGGCCTTTATGACATTACGCATACTACAGATTATGATCCTAATGGGCGTGAGATAGCCTATTATTCCAGGTGGATTCCGGGCTTCATGCTGCCTCAAAAATTACGAAAATCTATTTTAGAATTTAATCGCCATATAGCAGATAAAGTGACTGTTGATGATACGGGGAAAGCCTCAAAAGAGTCTCATGTATTTGTTCAGAAAGAGCTGTATCAGTGTCAGGCTTGTTTAAGCATGTACGATGAAGAATATGGTGATGTGCTAAATGAGATTCCTGCGGGTACAGCATTCAGTGAACTATCGGAGAATTACTGCTGTCCGGTATGCCAGTCAGAAAAACAAACTTTCCAGCTTTTTAATCAGGAACAGGCCGGTTCTGTTCTGGCTTAAATAAACTCAAAATAAGGGATAAGCAGCCCCTTTAAACATTGTAAAGATATGAATACAAAAGGTTTGGCCGTAAAGGCCTCAAAGATTGAACTATTTAATTTGCAGTCGGTTCAGATGAAAACTTTTCATCTTTCATGGATAGCATTCTTTCTGTGTTTCTTTGGCTGATTTGCACATGCTCCCTTAATGAATGCCACCATTGGGCCAGATTTAGGGCTTACTTCAGATCAGAAAACCATAGCCTTTATTGCTTCGGTGGGGGTAACTATATTCGCCCGCTTATTGTTTGGTTCTTTATGTGATAAGATTGGCCCAAGAAAGAGCTATGTGTATCTTTTGGTTTTTGGGGCTTTGGTAGTTGCAGGATCTGCTTTTGCTTTTAATTGGACCACCTATTTTATATCGCGTTTAGCTATAGGCGTTATCGGAGCCTCTTTTGTAATTACTCAATATCATACGTCTGTTATGTTTTCGCCCAAAATTGTAGGCCTCGCTAATGCGACTACCGCCGGGTGGGGAAATCTGGGTGGCGGAGTAACACAGGCTTTGATGCCTATTATTGCCGGAGGGATGGCTGCATGGGGTTTTGCAAGTTCTGAATGGTCACAGTGGAGGTCTGCTATGTTTGTGCCTGCTATTATCATGCTGTTTGTGGCGTACCTTTATTGGAAATATACAAAAGATTGTCCTGCCGGCAATTACGCCGATTTGCCTGAGCAGCGTCCACAGTCTAAAAAGGGAGAAAAAGGCTTGTTTGCGTCAGCTGCAAGTGACTACAGAGTTTGGGTATTGTTTTTAATGTATGCGGGCTGTTTTGGTATGGAGCTCTTTGTAAACGGACAGGCAGCAACCTATTATCAAGGCAGATTTGGCCTAAGTGAAACCTCTGCCGGTCTCATAGCTTCTTTGTTCGGGCTGATGAATCTTTTTGCCAGATCTACGGGTGGTTGGTTAGGAGATAAGTTTTCAGTGAAGTCGGGATTGCAGGGCAGGGTAAGGTGGCTTGTGGTTGTTATGGTAATAGAAGGTTTACTACTTATGGTATTTTCAAGAATGAGTATTCTTCCAGGTGCAGTAGGTATGATGATCTTTTTTAGTTTGTTTGTCCAGATGGCAGAAGGGGCTACCTATTCTGTCGTGCCCTTTATTAATAAGAAAAGCCTGGGTGCTGTATCGGGTATAGTAGGAGCCGGCGGAAATGTAGGGGCAGTATTTTATGCTCAGTATATGTTAAGAACCGGAACAGCTCTGGAGGATTGTTTCCTGGTGTATGGTGGAATTGTGGCTGTCATCGGCTTAATAGGATTTTCTATTCGCTTTTCAGAAAGTGATGAAAAGAGGGCAATTGAGTCAGATGAAACAGTGATAACTGACACAAAAGAAGAGCTGGCTGTGGTTGAGGTTTAGAAAGGAATGGCTTTCAGAATAGTATTTGGAATAAGTACTTAAAAAATACTCATATTATAATTTAATTCCGAGCAAGATGCCTTGTTCGGAATTTTTTTTGCTTTTCAGCGAATTGAAACAGAATAAAATACTGACTTAATAATTTATAATAGTATATAAGTTTATGTATAATAAAAAATGCAGAATAATAAAAAGACTAAAGATATCAAATACAGAATTAGATTATTTAAAGAAATTTGGCAATTCTCTGGTATTTATTTGGGAGTCCTACTTAATAGCACCTATGTTTGATTAGTCAATAAGTAAGTAAAAATACTCAATTCTTATTGATTGGTAAGTAGAAAAAATGCCCCAGTGAATGTCGGTTCAAAGGGGCGAAAAGTAGAATAAGTAAAACTTAAACTGTTTCAAAAGTATGAAAAAATTAACGATCGCCAAGACACTCTACCTGGCTCTTTTGGGCCTGGTGATTTCACAGAATTCGTTTGGTCAATTTACACTGTCTGCAGAGGTTAGGCCAAGAAGTGAATTTAGGAATGGGTTCAAAACACCAACATCAGAAGGCAGCAAACCTGCTTTCTTTACTGAACAAAGGAGCCGTATCTATTTTGACTATGTACAGCCAAACTATCAAATGAAGTTGTCTTTTCAGGATGTAAGAATCTGGGGACAAACTACTCAAATATTTAAGCAAGAAGTGGGTACTACTTTCCTAAGTGAGGCCTGGGGTCAGGTGAATCTTTCACCTAAAGTAGCCATTAAGGCGGGCCGCCAAATCATCTCTTATGATAATCAACGATTTTTGGGCGGTTTAGAGTGGGCTCAGCAAGGCAGAAGACACGATGCTCTTTTATTCAAAATTAAGGATGACGAAAAACAGTCTATGTTGGATATAGGATTTGCCTTTAACGGAGATCAGGACATTGCAGAACCAGCCTTATTGGCTAGGCCTGCAGCCAATTTCTACTCTGTGGGCGGGAGTTATAAAACCTTACAATACGCTTGGTATCATAAGGATTTTGAACAAGGGCAATTATCTCTTCTAGCTTTAAACGCCGGAGTGCAAAATGCGGACTCTACTCTTTCTAACAAACAAACCTTTGGTTTGATTGCTTCTAAGAACATTGGAAAAATTACTTTGGCTACAGATTCTTATTATCAAACTGGAGAACAGTCTGGCAATAAGGTGAATGCCTTTTTGATTGGACTTAACGCTACACTTAAAACCAAAATAACCCCTATTACGCTGGGGTACGAGTTTATCTCTGGTAAAGACGACACAGATGCTTCCTCCACAATTACTAGTTTCAGCCCCGATTACGGTACTAACCACGCTCATAATGGATTTATGGACTATTTCTTTGTAGGCCCTGCCAATGGAACTGTCGGTGTTCAGGACATTTACCTGAAAACAAAGTTTAAGCTAGGCAAGGGGGCTATTCTGGCACATGCACATCAGTTTTTGACAGGCTCTGAACAAGTACTTGAATCTGGCGGAAACCTTGAAAAAAATATGGGAACAGAGGTAGATTTAGTTTATGTACAAAAAATTGGGTCTGATATTACTCTGAACCTGGGATTCTCACAATTATTTGCCACCGAAACAATGTTGTCTTTGAGACCAGGAAACATCAAATCAAACAACTGGGGATGGGCCATGATTACCTTCAATCCAACCCTCTTTAAATCAGAAAAATAAAATCACATAAGAACAATACTAAACTTAAATACAAATGAAAAAAGTTTTCATTAATTGGATAACTGCGACCGTACTTTTAGGAACAGTCCTTTTACAATCTTGCGGAGGAAGCAGTTCAGAAAGCAGCGAAACTGAAGTTGCCGAAATTATCGGTGCGGATATTGAAAAGCCACAGTTAACCTTCGGCTTTATTAAACTCACGGACATGGCACCTTTGGCCATTGCAAAAGAGTTAGGATATTTTGAAGACGAAGGCCTTTACGTAACTATTGAAGCTCAGTCTAACTGGAAGAACATTCTTGACCGGGTAATCGATGGTCAATTGGATGGTTCGCACATGTTAGCAGGGCAGCCAATTGCGGCCGGAGCCGGTTTTGGCCGTCAGGCAGAACTTGTCACTCCTTTCTCAATGGATTTAAACGGAAACGGTATTACTGTTTCCAACGATGTTTGGGCAAAAATGAAGCCTAATGTACCAAAGGGAGCAGATGGTAAACCAATTCATCCAATTAAGGCAGATGCTTTAAAGCCTGTAATTACGGAATATAAAAACCAAGGGAAGCCTTTTAAAATGGGTATGGTTTTTCCTGTGTCTACACACAATTACGAGATCAGATATTGGCTTGCGGCTGCTGGTATAAATCCAGGTTTTTATACGGCCGATAACATTCAGGGACAAATTGATGCTGAAGTTCTTCTTTCTGTCACACCGCCACCGCAAATGCCGGCTACTCTCGAAGCAGGTACTATCTACGGATATTGTGTAGGAGAGCCATGGAATCAGCAAGCGGTTTTCAAGGGAATCGGGGTGCCGGTGACAACCAACCTGGACATTTGGAAGAACAACCCTGAGAAGGTTTTTGTAATGACGAAGAAATTTGTCGAAGAGAATCCCAACACTGCTAAGGCGGTAACCAAAGCCTTGATACGTGCCGGAAAGTGGCTGGATGATCCTGCTAACCGACCTGCAGCTGTGGGTATTCTTTCTAAGCCTGATTATGTGGGTGCAGATTCTGTGGTCATTGCAAACTCTATGACGGGTACGTTTGAGTTTGAAAAAGGAGATAAAAGAGACATGCCTGATTTCAACGTATTTTATAAATACAATGCCACTTATCCCTTTTACTCAGATGGTATTTGGTTCTTAACACAAATGCGTAGGTGGGGGCAAATTCCTGCGGCAAAACCAGAAGAGTGGTATCATAACACCATTAAAAATATCTACAGACCTGATGTATGGCTTGCAGCAGCCAAAGAGCTGGTCTCAGAGGGTAAAATACCTGCAGAAGACATTCCGGATACTGACGGTTACAAGCCGGCAACAAAAGACTTCATTGATGGAGTAACCTATGATGGCAAAACTCCGATTGCCTATTTGAAAAATTTCAAAATAGGAAACAAAGATTAACGAATACAATACCCTCTTTGGAGGATTCTGAAGAGGGTTATTTCAAAAAGAATAAAATCTGAAATTATGAAAACAACGGCAACACTAAAAAAGCCTTTTGACTGGTCTGTTCTAAAGCCTGGTTTCTTAAACTCAGGAGGACTAAAGGGCAATCTTTACACTTTCTTATCCATATTGGCATTCATAGGGATCTGGCATATTGGAGCCACCTGGTTATTCAATATTGAGGCCGAAAGAAAAATTCAAAAGGCATTGACAGAACAAGGTGCTCCGGCGGCAGAAGAAATGAAAGCCTGCATTGCCTCGGGCAAGGTCAAATGTCAACCGAATACTCTGCCCACGCCAGTTCAGGTAATGGGTGGTTTTGGGACCCTTTGGGCAGATCACAAGGTTATAGCTGCAGATAAAAGGGCTTTTAAAGCAAAGACGGCTAAGGTTAATGCATCCAGAGAGGCTAAGGGCCTCTCCCCGATAAAATATACCGGAAGGCCTTCTTTCTTAGATCAGGTAGGAACCAGTATAAAAACGGTGCTGGCCGGGGTATTACTTGCCATGGTTTTAGCTATTCCTATAGGTATTGTTCTTGGCTTGAGTTCTCGGCTGAAGTCCTCTCTTAACTGGATAATTCAGGTTTTTAAGCCTGTCTCTCCGGTGGTATGGTTGCTTTTGGTTTTTATGATTGTAAAAACAGCTATTACCAATGCAGATATGGATAAATCCTTCATTATATCATTCATAAGTGTGGGTTTATGTTCTATGTGGGCTACGCTGGTGAATACTTCAGTAGGCGTTTCTTCTGTAGATAAGGATTACATCAATGTGGCAAGCGTACTTCAGCTCAGTACTTTTAAAAAGGTTTTTAAGGTGATTCTGCCAGCCTCACTTCCAATGATTTTCACAGGTTTAAGAATTACGGTCTCTGTGGCCTGGATGGTCTTAATAGCAATTGAGCTTTTAGCTCAAAGCCCTGGACTAGGCTCTTTTGTTTGGGAAGAATTTCAGAATGGTGCTAATGATTCTAACGCCAAGATTATTGTAGCCATGTTTGTCATTGGGCTGATTGGATTTGCCTTAGACAGAATCATGATGTACATACAGAACGCAATGAGCTTTAAATAAGATTATTATGTCAATACTATCAATAAGGAATGTTTCAAAATATTACGGCAGTGGTAGCAGCAAGGTAGAGGTTTTGAAAAACCTGAACCTTGAAGTAGAAGAAGGAGAATTTCTTGCCATTGTAGGATTTAGCGGTAGTGGCAAAACTACTTTGATGCAAATGCTGGCTGGCTTAATACAGCCAGATTCAGGTGAAATAATATTCAAAGGCGAACCAATCAAAGGACCCAGCCATGAGCGGGGAATGATTTTCCAGAATTACTCTTTACTTCCGTGGTTATCAGTTTATGATAATGTGGCCTTATCTGTCAATGCCGTTTATGCAGAAAAAAGCAAAGTCATCAGAGACAGAATAATCAGAGAAAGTGTAGAGATGGTTAATCTCACGCCGGCAATTAATAAGAAACCAAAGGAGCTGTCAGGTGGAATGCGTCAGCGTGTTTCTGTAGCCAGAGCTTTAGCAGTAGACCCTGAATTGCTCTTAATGGATGAACCTTTGAGTGCACTTGATGCACTTACCAGAGGAAACCTGCAAGAGGAAATTCTCAATATATGGAGTAAGAATAAAAGAACAGCCATACTGATTACCAATGATGTAGACGAAGGTATTTTAATGGCAGACAGGATTGTACCCCTTGACCCAGGGCCTAATGCCACTTTTGGTCCTGAGTTTAAAATTGACATTGAAAGGCCACGTGATAAAACAGCCTTAAATCATGATCCCAGGTTTAAAAGTTTGAGAAACAACATCATAGAGTATTTAATAGAAATTGGCGAAGGCCGTAAAACTGATTTTTCAGAGGAAATAGTATTGCCTGAAATTCAGCCCATTGTGAAGTCGGGAAGTTTTAAAAAGGTAGCTTAATAAATAAGAATATGGAGAATGTAGCAATTGCCGAAAAAGAAGTGTTTCCGGAATTTCTTGAAACGCAAAACATGCTGGAGATAAAAGAGTTAGTCAAAGTATACCCAACACCCAAGGGTGACTATGTAGTGCTTGACGGACTCAATCTGGAGATTAAGAATGAGGAAATAATTTCTATTATTGGACATTCGGGTTGTGGTAAAACCACCTTACTTTCTATGATTGCCGGGTTAAACCCCATTTCAGGTGGAGAAATCGTGCTGAATGGCTCACCAATCGCTGGTCCGGGTCCAGATCGCGGAGTGATTTTTCAATCCCCCAGTTTACTGCCATGGATGACCGCCCTGGAGAATGTAATGCTAGGTGTTAAGGAGGTATTTCCGCATGGCACGAATCAGGAGAGACTTGATATCTGTAAATATTATCTCTCAAAAGTAGGTTTAGGAGACTCTTTTGATAAAAAGGCAACAGACCTTTCTCAGGGAATGCAGCAGAGAGTAGGGATAGCCCGGGCTTTTGCTCTAAAACCAAAAATGCTCTTGCTTGATGAGCCTTTCGGTATGCTGGACTCCCTCACAAGAGGTGAACTACAGGATGTACTTTTAGAGGTACTGAATAAAGAGAAAATTACGGCTATGATTATTACACATGATGTAGATGAGTCAATATTTCTGGCAGATAGAGTCATAATGATGACCAGTGGACCAAAAGCTACCATCGGTGACACGCTTCAGGTAGAAATACCAAGACCACGTAAGCGGAAAGAGGTATTAGAGCATCCGGAGTATTACAATTACCGCGAATATCTGATTAACTTCCTGGAAGGACATTGATTTCATTTCTTTAATAGCAGTCAGAAAGAATTTGACGGTTTTCCAATAGCTCGGATACCGAAGGTAGATTATGCTCTTGTGAAATTTTTTCAATATTCTTCAACACGCCATCTCGCATCTTTATAGAGCCACAAATCATTACTTTTCCGCCATTAGAAAGTACCCGACCCACTTCCTGATGGTGCAGTATAACAAGATCCTGTACATAGGTTTTGGGGTTTTCTCTTGAAAAAGCCAGTTCGTATTGATGAAGTTTATCTTCTTTGCAATACTTCTTAATTCTTGATTGATACAGGGCAAAAGAACTTGCACTCTGGCCACCCCAAAGGAGTCTAATATTTGCCGAAGAATTGTTCTCAATGAAACCGAGAAAAGGGGCGATTCCTGTTCCGTTTCCTATAAGTAGTAAGTCTTTAGTAAGGCTTCCCGGATAGAAGTGAGGATTTGGTTTAATAAATGCCTCAATGCTATTTCCGCTATTTAATTCATGCAGGAATGTGGAACACAAGCCGGTTTTTTTAATACTTAATAAGATACTTCCAGTCTCACGTATGAAGGCAATAGAGTAGTAACGTTCAATATTGCTCTCGTGCATATATACCCCCAGGAGGTCTCCAGACTTAATTTTAGCTTCTTTATCTGGAAGGTTTAACTCTAGCATAAATGTGTCGTCCTCTCTGTTTACAGAATTGGACTTGCCAATGACCTCAAAAGTTTGAGTCTGTGGGTTTCGGGCGGGTTCCAGTTGTGTCAAATCTACTTCCATGTCTAAATCCAATTTCTTCTTCCAGGCTTTCAGCCATTCCAGAAAATCTGAGACAGAAAGGTTATCAACAGTATGAATGTTTAACTGTGCCGTGGCTTGAGATAAGTTAGATAGAGCCTTTTGAACATTAAATGCAAACTGGCAATAGTATGGATAACTTTTTGAACCAAAGCCAAGTACAGAATAGGAGAATTCAGTTTCCCCGAAAACACCACCTTCAATCTTCTCCAGAAACCTATTGGCATTTGCTGGAGCATCACCATCTCCGTAGGTAGAGGTCATTATTAAGAGATGCTTCATTTTGGCGGCCTCTTTCATCTGATTCATTGAGGTCATGAAAACAGATTCTCCTGCTTGTTTTAAAGCATTAAATACGGCGTGGGCAAAACGGTAGGAGTGCCCTGTTTCTGAACCCACTAAAATGACATAAGTGGCTTCATTTATTCCAATATTATTAGTCGGTTTCTTCCTTAAATAGACAATACTCATTTTGAAACCCGAGTATAGGAAAAACAACATAGCAAAGGAGCTGAGCAAAAGCAAAAGGCTATAAAAATTACCGAGGCCCTCGCCTGTGTGCCATTTAAAACTCAGATCATGCAGATTACTTACAAGGGGGTTTTGCTTGGCAGAAATTAGGGATCCGTTTGCTTGATCTAAATAGAGGGTTCTGTCCTTCAGCTTGACTTCATAATATTCCTCAGGATCTGCAGAGAGGGGAAAGAGAATCTCTTTTACTTCACCTAGTTCAATTTTTTCAAATTGGTTTCCTGATTGCTCTATTTCTGTAGCTGTTACAAGGGATTCAGTAGTTTGTGTGGCAGGAAAGGCTTTAAATCGGTCGAAAAATAAAAAGGTGGCTGTTAGCGATATGAATGCAATAGGGATTAAAAACAGACGACCCATTCGGGCATGATTATCCCTGTTAAGGTCAAGAACAATAATTCGATGAAAGAATCGCCTGAAATCACCCATCCTTTTGATTATTAAGAAAAGGCCACTTAAGGTGAGAAAAAGTAAACTTAAAGAAGCCAGGCCAACAAGGAATCGACCCGGATTCTTTAAAAATAAGGAGCGGTGCAGGTCCCGGCAAAAATCAAAGATTGCTGATGACTCTTCAACACTTTCAATAGCCGTACCGTCAAAAGGGTTAATGTAAAATGAGCCATCATTTAGTTCGCCTATCGCTTCTATTTTTGTAATGCCATAGTTGTCTCGGCTCAGGCTGAAAACTTCCAGGTATTGTGAGCTAAGAGTCTCTAGCAAGTCACTCAAAAGAATAGTCTCAGAGCCCTTTGGCGGTTTTGCATGTGCAATAGGCTCAAAAGATAGAACAAGGCCTGTTGCAGCCGCAATCAATAAAAAAAGGCCAGAAAAAAGAGCCAGGAAAAGATGAATTTTCCTCCAGGGAATTGTCAACGCGTTTCTTCTCAAACTTCAAACTTTAAACTTTAATCAGCTTTACGTATCGAATGTACCCTTTACCATTTTTGCTTACACCTATATTGGCTGAGTTTAAGTCCATCTCCAGGTCCTTTTCAACATACTTTTGATTTTCTACTGAAGATTCAAAACGCAGCTTATATCCTTTATCTATTTCAGCATCAGAAAAAGTAAAAGAAACCACTTTTCTGCTTCCTGCAGTTATGGATGCTCCTGAAATTCCGTCCAATGATTCTTTCGTCTTTGAGAAAAATCTAAACCAACTTGGAATATCATCATACCAGCGTTCTTCTTTTCCAAAAACATACAATGTCCTTTGGTATTCGCCTTTTGGATTTAAAAGAGAAACCACAACATAGGCTCCTTCGCCTTCATAATTGGTGAGCTGAAGAAGACACTTATACTTGGAGTCTGCTGTATGAGTAAAACCACCTGATGTCAAAAAAACAAAGGTGAGCAGAACCAAGGTCAACATTCGATTGAATAATTTCATTTTGATTATTAACTAGCTTTTAAGAATTCAAGATCAGTTCCTTTTAATGCCTCATTTTCTGAAGCTAAGTCATAGGCAGATTCGTCAAACTCCGTTTTCAGAGATTTATCTGCACCATTTTCGAGCAGGAGCTTTAATAGGGAAACATCTTTGGTAGTCATAGCGGCCAGATGCAGAGGTGTGTATTTATCTGCATTGACATAGTTTATGTTGTGCTTTTGCTCAAGTAAATACTTAAGCATTTCAAACTCTCCTTTCTCTACTGCGACATGCAAGAGGGGCTGTTGTTTAGAGTTAATGCCTTTACTTTCCAGATAACTTAGTTTGGCTTTATAGTCTTCCAGTCTGCCTCTGAATGAAACAGATAGCAGGTAGCTTAGGTTTCTTCCTGCCTTGTCTTTCCACTGAATATCTGCACCATTGTCTATCAACAAGTCGATGACCTCGACAGAGTTATTGCCTTGAACGGCTCTGGAAAGGGCCGTCTCACCCTTTAAATTTTCTTTATTTATATTGTCTGTTTTGGCCAGCCAGTATTCCAGAACATCTTTATCAGCACTACCAGCGGCCAAAAGTAGAGGTGTATCTCCGTTAGCATTTGGGGTATTGGGATTTAGACCTTCCTGAATTAGGAAGTCGAAGATGGCGGTGTCTTTATTTCTGCCGGCCAGGTTATGCAAGGCTGACTGACCTTCCTTTGTGACATTTGCCGGATTTAAGCCCAGGCTTTTAAGGTAAAGAAGAAGTTCCATATCTACCCTTGGAGCTCTTCCGGCTCCTTTGAAATTGAAAGCATTTTCACCCGTTTTTTGATTTGGCTGATAGCTTACTCCGCGGTTAACAAGAGTTTTTAGGGTGTTGATATTGCCGCCTGATACGGCTGCATGAAATAGTCCGTTTCCATCTTTATCTGTGCTTTGCAAGTCAAGACCATGTTTCTCAAAGTAGTCTAGAAAGCTAAGGTCTTTTAATCTGCCTATAGCCACTTGTGCTACATTTCTACCGTTTTCGTCTCTATCATTTACAAGGTCTCCGCCATTTTCCAGACAAAAGTCGTAGAGTTCTTCACTGGCCACTCCACTTAGTGCGGCATGCATAAGAAGAGACTGTCCATGCGAATTGATTAGGTCAGTTCTGGAGCCTTTTTCCAGCAGAAGTTTCATGACGGGCAAATTAGCCTTCATGGTAGTCCACATCAAATAATTATTAGAATGATGTGTCATCTGGTTTACGTCAGGGCCTTTATCAAGCAGATGCTTAATGGTTTCATAGGGGCAGTCGGCCATTATGGCTAAAAGTGTACCATCCCATCCTCCGGGGCCCATTTCAAGTATATCGTTTCCTTCTTCAATTTTAGCCTCGATAAGCTCAATTGATGGCTTTTTAGCCCAGAAACCTCTGTCATGAAATACGTTCTTCTGCTGAGCAAAAGTGTTGACAGCTAAAGAAAGTAACAAGGTTACTTTTAAGCTTGATGCGAAAATTCTATTTATTTTCATTTTGAAAGGGTTTAGTGGCTGATGGTTCACCATTATAATGACGTTCTATCAGCCACAGAGTATTTTAATAAATTCCGATGTAATAAGCATCTGCTCCTGTTTGAAGAGAAGCTCCTTTTGTAAAGCCATCTGCTGAAGTAGAGTTGGGATCAAAAATATATACGTTCCCGGTTTCTCCTAATGGAGCTAATGCCATGTAAAATTTACCGTCTTTTACTACGCTATTTTGGTATTGCTGTAGCCAAAGTTTATCCGGTAAATTCAATTTAACAGCCGTATTATTTCTAATGTCTATTCTGGCTACTGCCCAAACAGGATCTCCCGTATCACCCAGATCAGTGTTGGCATAAGGAACATAACCTATACCATTTCCTACATAAAACCAACCGTTTGATTTGGTGTTTTCTCCTAAAAGTTCAGAAAGGTTAAAGCTGAATGAATCATCATATTGACCATTCGATATTTTAAGAATGTAGGTGTCTGCACTGTTATCAGCCACTGTAATTAATTGATAGATATCGCCATTTTCATCCAGGTGACAAACCGGGGTTCTGTAGCCATTAGTAGCTCCTTTTGCCTCCGCAATACCCGATTTAATAACAGTAGGATTGGTCAGACTAGGATAGTCTAATACCAAAGTTTCCACTCCATTGTAAACGGCACTTTTACGTGCATCTGTGGCAGCATCATAACCAGATTTACCCATTCCGTAGTACACCTTATTTCCTGAGACGATAGGGGCGTCAATTCTGAAAACATAATCGCCATTGGCCTCATCTTCTGCACTAACAGGGATTTCAAACTCTTCTATTTTTCCAATTTCCAGATTATCCAGGTTAATTGACATCACTCTGGCTGTAGGTTGTGTTTTGATAAAATTACCGGTGGCTTCATCATAAATTCTTTCTGTTGTGACATTGTGAAGCATGGCGTAATCGTCATCTATTTTAGTCCATCTCGGGTTTGTTGTGCCTATTGCGTATTCTACGTTTGTTTCTGATACTTGGCTATAATCCTGTCCCCCGTTGACAGTAAATTTGTAGACTCTTCCTCCACCATAATCAAGATCGTAAAGTGATTTACCGTCATTTGAAGTAAAGATTCTGGCAGTTCTTGAAGAAGGGACTTCAAATCCAAAGCCATCGAAACTGATGTTACCTTCGCTTAGGTCGGCCATACTCTGAACATATGTGGTAGATACGCTTCCGGAGCCTACTGCAAGTGCTATTGAGAGTTCTCTTGATTCTTCAATGGGTTCTTCACCGCCAGAAATAGGGTCCGGGGTTTCTGTTTCACAGCTCATTCCAGAAAAAAGCAGGCCGGTAAGTAATGCTATGCTTTTCGCTTTGTTTAAATAAATATTCATCCTCTATTAATTAATTTAAAATATGTTGTAGTTCAGTTTTATGTAAAAAGCTCTGCCTGCCTTTTGCAGGGCAAAATTGTCAAAGACCTGTTCGTTAAAAATGTTTTTGGCGTCGAGACTGACAGTGAATTTCTGATTAGGTACTGTGTACATAAGGCCCAGATCATTAACCAATTGAGTAGGTATGATGTCTTTGCCGGCACTCCCCAGACTTTCCCAGTCTCTGAAAAACTGGTGAACGTAACTCAGGTTATGATACAGGGATAGTCTGGAGCCGCTCCCAAGAAAGTTTTTGAAATTGTAGCGGGTGTTATTATTCAGCGTAAAGAAGGGTTCGTTACGAAGCCTGTCTCCATAATAAATATACTCGGATCCGTTGGCGTCAAATTGTTTATTGAACCTTGCATTAAAAACGGAGACTCCGAGCTTTACAAAAGCTTTCTCCTGAAAGGAGTAATTTAATTCTGTATCAACTCCTCTGCTTAATACAGCATCCTGATTTTCAAAAGAGAAGGTTTCGTCCTGCTGATTGGCCACCGCTTGCCTGATCATTCCTTTGGTATCTCTGAAGAATACATTGGAGATAAGTTTCAGAACATGTCCATTACGACGCCATGGCCCTATGTTCAGTCCAAGATTTAGGTTATGGCTGCTCTCCGGATCCAGTTCATAGGAGGGGTTAATGTTTTCCGCCGAGTTACCAAACACCTCTTGCCCTGTTGGTAATCTTATGGCATTTTCTGCTGATGTCATAAGCTGTAACATGGGAGTTATTTGGTAGGAGATGGCCAAACCGAACCCATTGTTTGTGCTTAGTTTATCGTACTCATAAGCCGTAACACTACCGCCTCTAAAGCCTCGTACGGCGTCCTTTAGTTTGACGTTTTGTCTGTAATACTTATAAAACAGGGAGGATTTAAGCTTATTTTTCAAAAAGCCATTTTCTAAAGCAACTCCGTAAACATCTTTCGTTAAATATCGGGTGTCTATGAGTTCTCTTTCTGTAGCTGGCCTCAGTGGGTCATCAGGCTTTCTTTGAAAATCATTTTTCAGAAAATTAAATACCAGTCTGTTGTGTTCATTAAAATTATATGTACCTGTTATTTTAACGGTTGTGGTGTTTTCGATATCCTCATTCAAAGTAGGAATGCCGGCCTCAGCACCCGAAGACCAGGTTTCCCATTCGCCATCCTCGTTAAAATCAGAGAGTTCACCGTACCAATTAGTGATATACGCAACGGTATCCACCACATTTCTTTTAAGAATAGATTTCGAAGCAAAAGCCGATACATTGAAATTCTTTAGTAGGAAATTGTCTTTTTGGTAAGTAGCATTTAGCATTTTGGTACTCTGAAATGCTCTTCTGTAGGCATAGACGGTCTCCATAGTAGCTCCATGCTGAATGTCTTTGTCCAGATCAGAGAGAACCATTCCCAGGTAGGCCTTATCTGCCCATTTTTTATTAGTGACGCCCAGGTCAATTTTGGATCCGTATGACTGATAGGAGTCGTGAAACCTTCTGGCGGTTACGTATTTAATTTTTCCGAGCTTGTCAGTAAGGTAAATTTGGTTACCCCAAACACGGTAGTCATTGTCAGAGTAATTATAAAATCCATTCAGATTAAGTGTAATACCTGTTTTCTGATGTCTTAGTGTGGTGTTTAGGTTGGTATTGTGCGTATTAAATGAACCAAAGGAGTAGGAGAAGTTCATTCTGTTTTGAGCAGCCTCTGTCAGGATGATATTAATAGCACCACCCAGTGCATCTGTGGCCAGTTCTGCTGGAACCACACCTTTATAAACTTCTATTCTTTCAATTAGGTTAGTAGGCAAGCTGCTAAGTGAGAAAGAGGGACCATAATTCTGAATAGGGATGCCGTCAATGAATATTCGAATGGAGTTTCCGGAGAGTCCATTGATATTGTATTCTACTCTAGAACCCTGTCCGCCTGATTGTCTGATACGTACTCCCGCACTTTGGTCAAGCAAATCAATGGTTTGAACAGACTGGAATTTTATGTCTTTAGTTTCAATGGCATTGACTGCAAATCCTTTTGTCTCGATTTTGGTTTCGGTACTTTGGGCAGAGACCAAAACTTCATCTAATTGGCTGACATCTTCAATAAGTTCTATGGTAAAATCAGATATTGATTTAGTCACTCTTACAGAAAATGAATTCTTAGTGAAACCAATTGAGGACGCTTGCAATACGTAGTGGCCAGCGGAGAGTCCATCCAATTTAAAGAAACCCTTTTCGTCTGTTTGTGTTCCGTAAGTGGTATTTTCTAATACCACATGGGCAAAAGGAACAGGCTGTTTGCCGGATAGTACTTTTCCACTAATATACATCTGTGCAAAAGATGTAAGTGCAGACATAGAACTGAGAAAGAAGAAAAACGTGAACCGATGCGAAACCAAGACTAATATTATTTAGACTAATTTTAAATAGTGTCGCAAAGAAAGGAAAGGAATAATTACAAGGCAAGGTTTATTTAGACTAATTCTAAATAAATTTTATTTCTACTATTTTCTTGCAGCGTTCTAATAGAAAACGGCCTCAAATCAAGGGCAAATAATAATCCAGGAGGATTAAAAGACAGTTTGGACTAGGTAATAAAGGTTAGAGTAAAGTATGTAGGAGCATCACCATTCCGCAATGACCGTTTGACTTCCCACGGTTTTGTCTTCTAAATTACACAGTATCTTGGCATCGAGAGGTAGGTATACGTCTATTCGTGAACCAAATTTAATGAAACCGAACTCGGAGCCTTGTTCTACTTTTTGACCCTCAGAAACGTACCAGCATAAACGACGAGCCATGGCTCCCGCTACCTGCCGAAAAAGAACTTCTTTTCCATTGGAATGCTGCACCACTATGGTACTTCTTTCGTTATCAGTACTTGATTTTGGATGCCAGGCCACCAGGAATTTGCCCGGGTGGTATTTGAAATATTTGACAATTCCGGAAATCGGGTTGAAGTTTATATGAACATTAACCGGAGACATAAAAATACTGATCTGTCTTCTGGGGCCATTAAAATATTCGGTTTCTACGGTTTCTTCAATCACCACCACTTTACCGTCGGCCGGTGCCAGAATCTGATTGGAATTTTGAGTAACGGTACGGTTCGGTTTTCTAAAAAACTGCAGTACTGTCACCATGATTACAATGCTGACAATAAGCCAAATGAGATGCAGGAGTTCCTGCTCAGGCAGAAACTGACGAAGAATATAGTAAACGGCAAGTGTGCCGCCGGCGGCAATAAGTATAGTAGCTTTTCCTTCCTTATGTAATGTCATATTGTTGCTCTCATTTCGCAGCAAATATAACAGGCTGTCGACGATTTACACGAACCAGTAAAAAAATGGCGTTATTTGCATAGGTCTTTCCAAATGAAATTTCTTTATGATCACCAACCGTCAGTTTTGGCGAAGCTGGGCACTGCCTCAAAAAACGCTTTTCTTTATCAGTTCATTTCTTTTACTAGCTTTCTGCATATCCCTTGTAGTATTGTCTTTTATGGGTAACTCATTAGTGTTGCCATGGGATGTCGCCTCAGAGCTTTTTCAAAAGCCTTTGGCCACAGAAGCCTTTGTGGAGAAGGGCTTGCGTTTTACAAATAACGAGCTGGTTTATTATGTAAAAGAGTGGTTTGTTCCAGGCGTGCAAGTGGTTAATCAATGGTCTGCCTATATACTGTTTGGGGCTTGTTTAGTAGGCTTGAGTTTAAGTACAGCGGCTTTGTCTTTTTTGAACAGTCGATGGTTTTTATTGGCTATTGTGAGTATTTCGGGCTTTTTATTGCTTAGCAGACTCGAGAATGTCTTTCAGCAAAGCTCAAAACTGCCCTTTTTGGTTTCTTTTTTTCTAAGCGGAGGTCTACTCTTTGCTTTCAATTCCTTTTTAAAAAAGGTAAGTCTGGTCTGGCGTTTTACTAGCTTGTTAATGGTTTTTTGCGTCATATTTGGTGTTGGCCTATTTGTTCAAAAAGTCAACGAGCCGATCTATGCCGTAGCACAGTATGGTTTACTTTTTCCGGTGCTCGTATTTGCGGTTTTTGTGTTTCTCATTGCACATGAGGGTATAGCCTTAGTGGTATGGGCGAGTTCTAATAGCTCAGAAAAAGGAAAAAGCTCATTAAATACCTATCTGATTCTGGCTTCTTTTTATCTCTTAAATTGTTTATTGATTTATTTAGAAAACACACGAAGCATTGATGCCAGTGGTTTTGTGATTAGTCCTGTGTGGTTGTTTGTTTTTTCGGCTATAGCAGGAATTTGGGGCTTTAAGAAAAAGACAGAAGCACTTGAGTGGTTTAGTTTTCAACAAAGCGGAGCCTGGATATATTTCGGGATGGCCATTATTTCGGCGGCTGTGCTTGGCTATTCTTTTGCTACCGGAAATGATCCACTTTACGAACTCTTGCTTGATTATATAGCGATATGTCATTTAGCCATAGGGCTGATCTTTTTTGTTCATGTTTTGGTAAATTTTATTCAATTGCTTCGTCAGGGATTGAATGTGGATTTAGTGCTTTACAAACCAAAGTTTAGCAGGCTGTTGCTGGCCGGTGTGGCTGGTATTTTTGCTGTAGGCTTTTTGCTGATACAGAAGAATATCTATAGTTATAATCAATTAAATGCTGCTCTCAATAATGCATTGGGGGATTATTATTTTGTAGCGGGTGATTTGACCGCTGCTGAAACATTTTATAAAGAAGGAGCCGATTTTGACTATTACAACCATAAGTCAAACTACGCTTTGGCCGGCATGGCCAGAACAGTAGGTGATGGCGTAACAGCATCATATTATTTCAAAAGAGCCATTCAAAAGAATCCTTCAGAACAAGCTTTTATAGCTTTAAGTCAAAATCTTGAAGGAGAAGACCTGTACTTTGAATCATTATTTAACCTAAGAGAAGGTTTAAAGGTGTTTCCGGAAAGTGCATATTTAGCTTCAACAATGGCCAGAACCATGGAAAAAGCCAATGTACGGGACAGTGTGTATTTGTATTTAAATATGGCGAATGAGCAATGTTTCAGATGTGAAGTTCCTAAAACGAACATGTTGGCCTTCTGGATTGAGAATGCACTTCCGGCAAAGCTAGACTCAGTGAAAACCGGATACGAAGAAATGAGCTATCCCGGAAACGTGGCTAATCAATTGGCGATAGCCAGAATGACAGGTAAGCTTATGGAACCCTTACCTAAATTGTATAAGGGAACCAGTCCCAGTGCCAGTGAATTTGCGGCCTTATATAATCAGCTAAGCTTACCTGAGGAGAAAACTAATTTCCCTGATTCTGTGTGGGCTTCTTTGGCAGAAAATACTATAAGCGTAGGTCTTAATAATGATATCTTGTTTCTGAAGGCTAAGCAGAATTATAAGAATGAAGAGATTGTTTCTGCGGTGAAGCAATTAACTTATTTAGCTCAGGATAGCACAGAAGCAGGTCTTAGAAACAGGAGAACCCTGGGTCTGTGGTATTTAGAGCAGGGTTTGTATGACAGAGCCATCGATAACTTCAAGGCTTCCGGAGATGAGTCTTCTGCTGAAGTACTGAAGGAGAATAATTTTTTAAGTCATTTACTTACTTCACGGCTTCAGCAAGCAGATGAATTACGGCAGTATGAGTTAAGTAAAGACACCTATGAAAGTCTGCATAAGAAAGCCCCTTTTAATGAGTTTTTAACTGCGGATATTGCAGGATATCTGGAAGAAAACGGAATGGTTAATGAGGCCTATACGATGGTTTTTGAAGCTTTAGAGTTTAATGACAAGTCTGTTTTGCTCTGGCAAAAGTATGTTTTATTGGCAGTTAAGAACGGTGTAGATGATTATGCTCACAAAGGGCTTGATAAGTTAGAAACCTTAATGCCTGATGATGAGTTTAGCAGATTTTATTCAAGTTATGAAGACGCCAAAAAGAGTTTTCAACAGGAAATCAATTCGTTCTAGATGCTTTTTGCGATAGAAGCAAGATCAGGATGCTCATTCAAATAGCATACAGAACGGTTTTATTGTGTCGACAATTTATCAATTAAATAACCGCCTAAATTTTTGAAAAGCCATCTATCCGCTGCTTTGTACTTTGATATAAAAGCATGAAACACTATACAATCTTAAATTACCTTTGTAATCACTAATTGACTTTACAGGCAGATGAAGATCATCGAAACTAAAGATATTGCAAAGCGTTACATCATGGGTACAGAAGTGGTAGACGCGTTAAAATCCGTTTCTATCAGCATTAATAAAGGCGAGTATGTAGCTTTTATGGGGCCATCTGGCTCAGGCAAATCTACTTTGATGAACATCATTGGTTGTTTAGATTCTCCTACCGGAGGCACTTACATTCTTAATGATAAAGATGTTTCTGACATGACTGAGAATGAACTGGCAGAGATCAGAAACAAGGAGATAGGTTTTGTGTTTCAAACCTTTAATTTGCTTCCCAGAATATCGTCATTAGATAACGTGGCTTTACCGCTAATCTATGCGGGTTTTGGTAAGTCTGCCCGAACAGAAAGAGCTCAGAAAGTTTTAGAAAGTGTAGGTTTAGGAGAAAGATCACTGCATAGGCCTAATGAACTTTCGGGTGGGCAGCGTCAGCGTGTAGCGGTAGCCAGAGCCTTAGTCAATAACCCATCTATTCTGCTGGCTGATGAACCTACAGGAAACCTGGATACAAAAACCTCTTATGAAATAATGGAGCTTTTTGAAGAGATACATTCCAAAGGAAATACCATAATTATGGTAACACATGAGGAGGATATTGCTCAATACGCTCATCGTATTATCAGGTTACGAGATGGTTTGGTGGAGTCTGATGTGCAAAACCCGAATCCAACTAACCCAAGAGAAATGGCCAGAAAGCTCGCTGCTGAGCAATCTGAGTAAGTTTTAGCAATTATTGAAATCTCAGGTAAAACATCACTTCGCTTATTTTCGTTAATACTCTGTCTGAAAGCAACGGTAGACTTAAGATAGGCTACTCTTGTTGCAGACGTTTATTTCAATCATTTTATCCCAAACCAATTTTTCTTCTTATGAAAAAACTACTATTTCTAACAGCGGCTCTTTTGTTTGTGGGCTCATATTCTTTTGCTCAGGCTCCTGCCAGTCCTAAAAAAACGGCTGAGGGCGATGGCATGTCTGTAGTTTACAGTGCTCCATCAAAAAAAGGACGTCAGATTTTCGGTGGCTTAGTTCCTTATGGTGAAGTGTGGCGTACAGGTGCAAATAATGCAACTGAGATCACTTTTGATAAAGATGTAAAGTTTGGTGGCAAGCCGGTAAAAGCAGGCACTTATTCATTGTTTACCATTCCTCAAGAAAAGGGAGATTGGACGGTAATTTTAAATCCTACTTTAGAACAATGGGGAGCTTATGGATATGATAAAATCAAAGGGGCAGATTTACCGCATGTTATGGCCAAAACAGCCAAAACAAATGGCACTGTAGAGCAAATGAGCATTTATTTTGAAGATAAAAACTTAGTTATTGCCTGGGATGATACCAAGGCAATGGTTCCTGTTAAGTAATCATTCTCAATTATTTGAAGAAGCTCGGGTTGCAAAACCCGGGCTTCTTTTGTTTTAGCTTACTACATTTACCGGTTCGCCCTTTTGCCAGGCTTTAATATTGTCTGTAACAATTTTGAAAAGTTTCTTCCGGGCTTCCAGCGTTGCCCAGGCTACGTGCGGACTCACTATCAAATTTTTTGCACCGAAAAGGGCATTTCCATTCTTTGGAGGTTCTACTGACACTACATCTACGGCGGCTCCGGCTATTACCTCTTTATCCAGGGCCTCTCTCAGGTCTGCCTCGTTAATTAATGGGCCACGGCCAGTATTAATCAATATAGCTGAAGATTTCATGGTTTGAAGACTTTCTTTATTGATAAAGCCCTCGTTTTCTGAGGTTAAAGGACAATGTAAACTCACAAAATCAGAAGTAGAGAGCAGCTCGTCAAGTTCTACCGTCGGATACTTTTCATGCGGTTTGCTAGACTTTCTGTTGACTTTTATTTTCATCCCGAAGGCTTCTGCCACCTGAGCTACTTTTTCGCCAATATCGCCAATACCCACAAGCCCTAATGTTTTGCCCTCCAGTTCGGTTAGTGTGAAATCGTAATAGCAAAAGTCTTGACAATTCACCCATTTTTTGGGATCATTGTGTTCAGCTATTCTGTTGGTAAAGGAGAGAATCATGGCAAAAACATGCTGTGCCACAGACATAGAACTGTAGTTTTTTGCATTTGTGACCACAATATTATTCTTTTTTGCGGCAGCCAGATCTACCACATTATATCCTGTAGCAGTAACGCCGATATATTTCAATTTAGGTAATTGGCTAATTATCTTATCGTCAAGTACAGACTTGTTAGTCAGAAGAATATCGGCTTCTTTGGCACGTTCTACAGTGAGTTCATACGGCGTACGATCATACATTTTAAAATCTCCTAAGGCTTTTAATTCACTTAGGTCTAACTCTTCAGGATGGCTGGTGTAGGCGTCTAAAAAAACTATATTCATGGTATCTGATTTCTGTTCGGTAAATTGCGTCGCAATTCATTTTAATTATGCCAAATATACTCAAAAATATATCGCTCAAACCTTATAATACCTTTGGTTTGGATACCTCAGCAAGGCTTTTCGTTGAAGTAAAAAGTCTGGAAGAATTACAAGAGGTAGTGCGAAGCTCTAAGTTTAAAATCAATGATGTCTTGGTTTTAGGTGGAGGAAGCAATATTCTGCTTACACAAGATATGGATGGGCTGGTTGTTAAGAATAGTATTCAAGGCAAAGAAATAGTGAGTGAAAATAAGGAGGAGATTGTAATTAAGGTGGGAGCTGGTACAAATTGGCATGAGTTTGTGATGTATTGTGTAGAAAAGGGATACGGTGGAGTAGAAAACCTCTCATTAATTCCTGGTACTGTGGGAGCGGCCCCGATGCAGAATATTGGAGCCTATGGTGTAGAGATAAAAGATGTTTTTGTACAACTGGAAGCATTGCACAGGTTTTCAAATAAAATGGAAATTTTTGATAACGCTACCTGTGAGTTTGGCTACAGGGAAAGCATTTTTAAACACAGTCATAAAGACAAATATATCATTGTGAATGTGACTTTCAGGCTGTCTAAAAGGCCAAAGTTGAACCTGGACTATGGTGCCATCAGAGATGTATTGGCAGAGAAGGAGATTACAGAACCTACCATAAAGGATGTTAGTAATGCGGTCATTGAAATAAGGCAATCGAAGTTGCCCGATCCTAAAAAGATTGGCAACTCAGGAAGCTTTTTCAAAAATCCGGTTATTTCAAAAGAAGCATTACTCAGCATCCGGAAGGATTATCCTGAAATTCCAACATACCCGATTGACGATAACTCTGTAAAGGTACCTGCCGGATGGCTTATTGAACAGGCCGGATGGAAGGGAAAAACCTTTGGAAGTATTGGGGTTCATAAAAAACAAGCCCTGGTCTTAGTGAATTATGGTGCCGGTAAAGGGGCTGATATAAAAAAGCTTTCAGAAGATATTCAGGCCTCGATAGTTGAAAAATTTGGGGTGGCCCTTCAGGCCGAAGTAAATATTATATAAATTGAGCATCTGATAAACCTTTTAATTAGAATTCAATGGAAACCTCTCACGTCATTTCTGACCTTATTTTGGGCTTGGTTGGCTTGTTTGTTTTTTTTAAGTATCTCATGAAGCTTCCATTGATGGAGACCGTATTATGGGAGGCCTTTGTTTTATCGGTTTCGGTAGCGGCCTTTGCCGGTGCGGCACGTTTTGCCGGAATAAGTAATGCGGGTTTGATTTCGGTCTTTTTTCAAAACATGGCTGCTACTGTGGGTGCCTTAGGCCTTGCAGTGGTTTCCTGGTTTAAAGTATGGGAAAATGATACTTTGGATTCTAAAATTGGCTGGAGCGTCTTGGCGGCCGGGTTTATAATCTTTGCCCTTTTGCAAGTTGGTGTTATCCCTGAATTGATTTCATATATTCCAACCGTCTCAATGATTCTGATTGCAGCAGCGGCTATAGTAGCTCTAACTAATGGCCAGTCAAAACTAGGAATGTGGCTACTTGCAGCTGTATTTTTTGCTGCCTTGGCTACGTTCAGAGATTCCTTTGTAGATGATTATGATAATTCAATTGATGCCTATCATTATCTTCTCTCTTGCAGCCTGATCTGCTTTGGTATGGCTGCGGCCAGACCTTCCAGATAAATAAGTTATTCCACTAGCTTTTTTAGTGCATGAAGGGCTTTGCCACTTTCTAAAGATTCCCTGGCTTCATCAAGAGCTTGTTGAATAGTGATGTTTTTGGCCACTCCTAAAGCCATTGCCGCGTTAGCAAGTACTACATTTTTCTGTGCAGTGCTTGATTTGTTTTCAAGTACATTCAGCATTATCTGTGCTGACTCTTCCAGGGAGTTTCCTCCGTAGATCTCTTCAGGAGTTATCTGGTCAAACCCAAAAACAGAAGGACTGAAAATTTCTCCTTCATCAGCAGAGGGGAAATGAGAAGAAAACATAAAATCACCTGTCAACGAAATTTCATCGTATACAGCCAAATCAAAAATAATCCCAAATTGGCCTCCTGACTTCCTTAGTACTTGTTCATAAAGTTCATATACGCAGAGGTCATACACACCCGTTAATTGTTTAGTCACCTTGGCAGGATTTAAAAGGGGCCCCAGCATATTAAAAAAGGTTTTCATGCCCAGTTCTTTTCTAACCGGACCAACATATTTCATAGCAGGATGAAATAATGGAGCATGTAAATAGCAGATGCCCGCAGTCTCTAGTTTCCGTCTCAGGTAGTCCGCATCATTTGTGAATTTTATGCCTAAATGTTCCAGTACAGTACTGCTTCCTACAGAACTGCTTACTCCGTGATTCCCATGTTTAGCTACCTTTTGACCTGCACCGGCTACCACAAAACTTGTGGTGGTAGAAATATTGAAGGTGTTTTTTCCATCTCCTCCGGTGCCACACAAATCCATGGCATCAAATTCAGCAAAGTCGAGAGGTAAAGCTAATTCAAGCATAGCCTGCCTAAACCCTTCCAGTTCATCTGAAGTAATGCCTTTTTGCTGCATTCCCATTAAAAAGGCTGCAGTTTGTGAAGTATTTACCTCACCATGAGCAATTTTTGAAAGAGCAGCATACGCATCTTCTTTTGATAAAGACTGATTTGATAAGAGTTGATTTAGGTAGGTTTTCATATGTATAACAAGACTTTGCTTGAAACTAAAGATAAATTACTTGAAGACAATAAAGAGAGCGTGTCTTTTATCATTGATCAATTCTTCATCCAATTTTCAACCATTTTCACACCGTGCTGAGTAAGATAGGCTTCAGGATGAAATTGCACCCCTCTAACATCGTATTTTTGATGTGCTTCGGCCAGTACATAGTCGTTTTCGTCTTTGGCTGTAACCTTTAGGTCTCCGGGCATTGATTCAGGCAAAACCGTCCAACTATGATATCGGCAAACCTCAAACTTGCTGGGAATGCCCTGAAACAGCCTTTCGGTCTCATCTGTCACCAAGCAATCAGTGGTAACGCCGTGTAGCACCTCGCCCATATTGTGAAGCTTGCTGCCAAAAGCTTCACCAATGGCCTGATGCCCTAAACAAACACCAAAAATGCTTTTGCTTGTCTTGTACTCAGCAAGTAAATCCATCATGATACCAGCTTCTTCGGGAATGCCAGGGCCGGGAGACAAAAGAATTTTGTCGTATTTTTTTACCTCTTCTACAGCAATTTTATCATTTCTGAAAACATCTACATCCCCGCCCAGCTCTTTAAGGATGTAAACCAAATTATAAACAAAGGAGTCGTAGTTATCGAGTACTAATATTTTCATTTCTTATTCTTTAAAGCTTTCTTTTTACCTTCTTCTGATTTTATCCAGGAAGGGTCTCTTTTCAATGTTTTTATATGGGTCGCTTTTCTAAATCGTAAGGCCGACCAGTCTTCATCTATTGCCACCATTCTTACGGGTTCATAGCCCAGTGTTCCCATGATATCCCAACCATTGTCACGGTTAAATTCACAGGAGTATTTTTTAGAACTCTTCTTTGGGTAAGCAAACCAAAAAAGCCCATCATCAATAATTTTTTCATCAATAGCTCGGGCGTATTTTTCCACTTCCTCAAGTTTAGTACAAAAAGCGAGGGCAAACTCAATATCATCAATGTCAATATTCGTCTTTACATTTAAAAACATCTGAAAATCGGTCATTTGATCATTAAACTCCTTCGGAGCATGAAGCACAACCACACTTTGTTGAGTTTTGCAGTTAAGTTTTTTCAGTAAAGGATTCATATTTATGGTGCTTAAAGTTCTTCGGCTCTTTGCATAGCTGCCCTAAGGGCCCCTAGTTTATTTCCTACCTCTGCCATTTCACTTTCTACATTTGATTTAGCTACCACTCCCATTCCGGCCTGATAAAAGAGTGTGTTGTTTTTACTTAAGAAAGTTCTGATGGCAATAGCATGGTTAAAATTACCTTTAAAATCCATAAAGCCGATGGCACCACCATATATGCTACGGTTTGTCGGTTCCAGTTTGTCTATAATACTCATAGCCATATGCTTTGGGGCTCCAGAGAGAGTCCCTGCCGGGAACGTATCTGCTACAAGCTGAAGTGGGTTTGTTCCTTTGGTCATTTTACCTGTCACTTTTGAGACCAGGTGAATGACATGGCTGTAAAATTGCACCTCTTTAAAAACCTCTACTTTCACAGAGTCTGAGCTACGGCTCAAGTCATTTCTAGCCAAATCTACCAGCATAACATGTTCGGCAGATTCTTTTGGGTCTGCATCAAGTTCTTTGGCAAGTTCAGCATCTCTTTCATCATTTCCACTTCGTTTAAAAGTACCGGCGATAGGATGAATTTCGGCCATATCTCCTTGAATATGTATTTGTTTTTCAGGCGATGAGCCAAAAATGTGGTAATCGCCACCGTCAAAATAGAATAAATATGGAGAAGGGTTAATGCTTCGCAAAGCTCGATATACATTAAAGTCGTCTCCTTCAAACGTCTTTGAATACCTTCTGGAAGGCACTATTTGAAAGACATCTCCTCTAAGACAATGTTTTATACAGGTATTGATTGTAGCCTTCATTTCATCATCCGTCACATTACTTTCCTCTTCTCCGGTGATACTAAAATGTCTGTGACTGAATTTCGGAGTGTTCACAAAAAGCTCAATGGTTTCCAGGCCATTTTCCATCGGTTTTACCACTTCACCATTTTTACTGTAAGCATGTTCCATGATGTGCAGTTCATTCTTAAAATGGTTTACAGCAATCACGTAGCGATACACGCGGTAAATAAGTGTAGGGATTTCGTTCTCAGGCGACTTGTCCTGAATTTCGATATCCTCAAAATACTCTACGGCATCGTAGGTCATATGTCCGAAAAGCCCATTGGTGATAAAGCTATGCTCTGACTCTTCATGCTCAAAACGGGCGGCAAATTCCTTAAGTACTTTTACAGCATCTTTCCTGTTTTCAAGAGCAAAGTTTTCCTGACTCCCATCGGGGAAAGTTTGCTGAACTTCATCATTATCAATAATTATACTGGCCACAGGGTCGCAGGCTATATAACTGAAGCTATTTTGCATGGCATGATAATCTGCACTTTCCAGAATTACTGAGTATTTGTATTGATCTCTCAATCGTAGAAAAATACTCACCGGAGTAAACGTATCAGCCAGTAATCTTTTTGACCTTGTGTTGATTTTAAATATCGAACTCATTTTTTGTTTGTTAAAACGGTAAAACCGGGCATAAAAAAAGCTTGCTGTGTTGAACAGCAAGCCGCAATATTTTTAAAGCATAGCAAGGTCTGTTCAACTCTTTTGAGAAGAAGTCCACCACCAATTGTTTGCTTTGCTTATTGAAATCATGCCGTAAAAGTAGAAAGGAAATTTTAAAATGCAATTATCAACACTCTTTTCTCCTAGAAATAGCCCTGAAACTTTATAATGGAAAGATTTAATCAAGAGAATACATAAAAACTCCTAAGCACCTTCGGAGCAAAATCTTACTAGTGCAATGTGAATATGTCTGAGCTCCAAAGGAGCGACATGACTATTGAGCCATTTCTAGCCCGTTCTATGACACCTAAAAAAACAAAAAGAAGCCCGATCAGATGATCGGGCTTCCCTATAATTTATTTGACTTCTCAATTATCCTTTTGCAGCTGCATATCGCTCTTCTACGGCGTTCCAGTTCACTACATTCCAGAAAGCATCGATATAATCAGGACGCTTATTTTGGTATTTTAAGTAATAGGCATGCTCCCACACATCCAGACCTAAGATAGGTGTGCATGGGCACTCAGCTACATCCATTAAAGGATTGTCTTGATTAGGAGACGAGCAAACGCACAGAGAACCGTCAGCTTTAACGCCTAACCAAGCCCAGCCAGAACCAAAACGTGTACCAGCAGCTTTTTTGAATTCAGCTTTGAACTCATCTACAGAACCAAACGTCTCAATGATTGCTTCCTTTAATGGTCCTGATAAGTTTCCACCTACTCCCTGAGGAGCCAAAATTGACCAGAAAAGTGAGTGATTGTAATGACCACCGCCATTATTCCTTACCGCAGCTCCACTTGCACCAGCAACAGCCATAATCTCTTCAATAGTCTTACCCTCAAGGTCAGTACCTGCAATTGCATTGTTAAGATTAGTTACATAACCATTGTGATGACGGTCATGATGAATTTCCATAGTCATCGCATCAAAATGCGGTTCAAGTGCGTCGTTGGCAAACGGAAGTGCCGGTAGTTCAAAAGCCATAATGTTTTATAGTTTTAGTTATAAATTTCTTACTGTATGTAGTGAACATAGGCTCTTTGATTTATGTTCGCAATCTCCCGAAAAATTCTTTAAGCAAGGCTTCTGATTCTTCTGCTAAAAAGCCACCAAACACTTCTTTCTTATGATGAATGATGTTTTCTGAGTACTTACTGTACCCTCTTTTTTTATCAGGGGCACCGTAAAAAATAGCATCTACCTGACTCCAGGCTATGGCTCCGGCACACATGACACAAGGCTCCAGAGTGACATACAGTCTGCAGTCTCTTAAATATTTGGCATCCAGATGATTAGCGGCAGCAGTAATAGCCAGCATTTCTGCATGAGCAGTGACATCATTCAGCATTTCGGTCTGGTTAAATCCCTTACCAATGATTTGATTATTTTCTGTTACTACTAAAGCACCAACGGGTACCTCGCCGGCTTCAAAAGCCTGATGTGCCAGGTCCATCGCTTTGGCCATAAAATACTCATGAGAATAGAGTGGGTAAGATGTGTTCATACCGCAAAAATATACAAACGTTGAGGATTGTAGAGGTTCTGTCAGAAAAGCATTTTATAGAGTAGACTATTCGAAATTTCTTTTTTGGTCAATCTTTCTTTTTTTGGGTAATTGCGGAGCAAAAGATTTAAGCAATTCACAATGGAGATTAAAGAAGCGGATATTAAGGAATTTATACAATTGGCTCTTAAAGAAGATGTAGGAGATGGGGATCATACTTCACTTTCTACTATTCCTGCAGATGCTCAGGGTAAGGCCCGTTTAATAGTTAAAGATGATGGAATTTTAGCGGGTGTAGAGCTTGCCAAAGCCATCTTCAATGAGGTGGACCCAGAGCTGGAAGTTGAAGTATTAATGCAAGATGGTGAGGAGATAAAGTATGGAGATATTGCTTTTTATGTTTCCGGGAAAGATCAGTCGATTTTAACAGCCGAGCGACTGGTACTGAACTGTATGCAGCGTATGAGTGGGATAGCCACAACTACCAGAGATATTGTGAAAAAACTTGAAGGAACAAAGTGCAAGGTGCTGGATACCCGCAAAACAACACCCAATTTCAGACTTCCGGAGAAATGGGCGGTAAAAATAGGTGGTGGCGTAAACCATCGTACCGGTTTGTATGATATGATTCTCATCAAAGACAATCATGTAGATTATGCTGGTGGGATTAAGAATGCCCTTCAGGCGGCAAAAAAATACCTGAAAGAAACAGGACGTGAATTGCCGATAGAAATAGAAGTAAGAGATTTAAAAGAGCTTGAGTTGGCTTTGGAAGAGGGTGGCTTAGTTAGAATTATGCTGGATAATTTCGATTACGACTTAACCCGTGAGGCACTTCAAATAATTGATGGCAGATTTCCTGTAGAGTCATCTGGCGGAATAACCCCAGATACTGTAAGAGCGTATGCAGAATGCGGAGTTGATTTTGTATCAATGGGCTATCTTACACATTCTGTAAAAAGTCTCGATTTGAGCCTAAAAGCCGTAAAATAAAACTCTTTGCTATTCTTTGGAGACGCTTAGGTTCCAGTTTTTATTTGCAGTCTAATTAATGCAAAATATCATGAAAACTAGACTAAGTATTGTCGCTGTTCTAACATTTTTTACTTTGGCTTTTGCCTCATGCCGTTCTAAAACAGGAGGGTTATTGCAATGTTCTGCGGTATCCTCAGAATATTATGCTGATATTCTTGAATACTCTTCAAACCCAACAAGAGGAAATTGTGAAAAAGTGAAAAACACGTTAGCTAAATTTGTTAAAAGCTGCGATATAACTGGATCGGTTACCAAAGAAGAACGCGAAGAAATAGAAAGTATAGACTGTAGCGACATGTAGTACCGGTAGCCGAAATGATTTGTTTAGGCTGCCTTTTCCCTCATTTTCAAATCTGATCTCTCTCAAGCCATTTTAAAGCCGGCTGCGGAACATAGGTTTCCATCAATTTAATAAGATCGTCAATAGAATCGGAGACATGTAGTATGTCCCGATTTTGTTGTTTTAGGAAGCCCTCTTTGGTCATATGATCGAGTTGCTGAATCATAAAATCATAAAAGCCTTTCACATTCAGAAGCCCGATAGGTTTAGCATGCAGGCCCAACTGCGACCAACTCAAGATCTCAAACAGTTCATCCATGCTGCCAAAGCCTCCTGGCATGGTAATAATGCCATCGCAGAGTTTTTCCATCAGGGCTTTACGCTCATGCATAGTTTCTACCACGTGGGTCTCTGTAAGATTGGGGTGTCCCACTTCCATTTTATCTAAGAAATCAGGAATAATACCTACTACCTCACCCCCTTCCGCCAAAACGGTATTGGCAATGGTCCCCATTAGACCCAGGCTGCCACCACCATAAATTAATCTCATTCCTCTTTTGACCATTTCTTTTCCCAGCCTGATTGCGGTTTCTGAGTAAATAGGATCTTTTCCAGGGTTAGCTCCACAGTAAACAAGGATGGATTTCATAAAGAAGAATTTTGGTCTATAAATGTCTTGTGGCTCAAAAATAAGGAGAATAATTTTACTAATTTGGGAGTTCATTCAACCATAACGTAAGATTAATCTGCTATGAAAAATTCTGATAACAGAAGAGAATTTATCAAGAAGATGGGTATCGGAAGCCTGGCTCTTCCGTATTTCTCTTCAAAACCCTTTCCAAAAGAAACCCCAAAATATGAAGGCAAAAAGCTGGGAATAGCACTGGTGGGTTTAGGATATTATGCCACAGAAAGAATTTTGCCGGGTGTGGATGAATCGCCTTATTGGGAGCTAAAAGGAATTGTAACCGGGACTCCTTCAAAAATTGCAAAGTATAGGGAGAAGTATTCTCTGAAAGACGAGAATATCCTGAATTACGAAAATTATGATAATCTGGTCAACTGCCCGGATATTGACGTGGTCTACATCTGCTTACCAAATGGAATGCATGCCGAATATACTATTAGAGCAGCCAAAGCCGGTAAACATGTCATTACAGAAAAGCCAATGGCAAATACAGTGGCAGAATGCGAAGCTATGATTAAAGCCTGTGAAGAAAATAAAGTAAAGTTGGCTGTGGGCTATCGTTGTCATTTTGAGCCATTTAATCTGGAGCTGATGAGGTACGGTAGAGAGAAAACCTTCGGAAAGTTTAATTATATACAGAGTATGTTTGGCTGGACAGCCGGGAATCCTAAAATGTGGCGACTGAATAAGAAACTTGCCGGCGGCGGACCACTTATGGATGTGGGCATTTACAGTGTGAATGCAGCAAGATACACCAAAGGAATGGAGCCTAGATCGGTTATTGCTCATTTTGGTCCGGTAACAGACAAGGAGAGATTCTCAGAAGTGGAGGAGTCTGTCTCCTGGCATATTGAGTTCCCGGATGATACCGTGTTTACCGGATTTACTTCCTATAATACGAACGTGGAGAAATTCCAGGCCTATGGCGACAAAGGTTGGGTAGAGATGGGGCCAGCCTTCTCATATGGCCCTCTCAAAGGAATGACCTCAAAGGGACCAATGAATATGGAAGTGGTGTATCACCAGACTTACCAAATGAATGGAATGGGGCCATTGTTTTTAAGTGCTGATCCAATGCCTGATCATTGTTCGGGAATTGAAGGATTAAAAGATGCCAGAATTTTAGCGGCCATTTATGCCTCTGCTGAAGCCGGTGGCAAGAAAATACTATTATAAAATACTTTGATTTTTGGGACGCCGGGATTTATTCCGGCGTCTTTTTTTAAAAGACTATATTATGGAAGACGGATTACTGGAAAAGACCGGAAAGCCTCTGGCTCATTGGATAGAAGTGGTAAAAGCTTCAAAAATTGAGAAACACAAAGCTATTATTGATTTCTTAAAGGCAGAGCATGGTTTTACTTATGGCTTCGCAAATTTTGTAGCACATAAGTCAAAAGCAACAGACGCAGCCTCTCAGGCCCCTGAAGATTTAGTAGCCACACAATACAAAGGCAAAGAGTCTCTAAAGCCTATTTATGAAGCCCTTGTTAAAGTTGTAGAGGCCTTTGGCGATGACGTTGTTAAAACGCCTAAAAAAGATAGTGTGAGCATCATTCGCAAAAAACAATTTGCCTTAATTAAACCTGCTACAAAAAGCAGAATAGATCTTGGATTAAAACTCAAAGGTAAACCCACCACAGACAGATTGGAAAACTCAGGGCCCTTTGGAACGATGTGCACACACAGAGTAAGGCTGGAGTCTGCAGATCAGGTAGATGAGGAGCTTTCAGGATGGCTTCAAGAGGCCTATAATGAGGCTGTATAAGCTATGACTTTTCTTTTTGCAGAGCTTTAATGTCAATGATTAGCTGATCTACAGAGGACTTGTTAAGCCCATTGTAAATGCCTCTTATATGTTTTTCTGAATCAATTAAAACGAAGTTTTCTGTGTGAAGAAAATCATCAATCGTTTTCTCGATTCCCATATTTTCTTCAATGAAATAGGAGTCTCTACCCAGGTTATATATTTGATGTCGGTCGCCAGTAAGCAAATACCATTTGTTACTATCTATTTTTCTTCTTTCAGCGTAACCTTTAAGTTTTTCAATGGTATCGCGGTCGGGCGTGACAGAATGTGAGAGAAGCATTATCTGATCGTCTTTCAGAAACTCCTCTTGCAGAATTCGCATGTTATCAGACATTTGTGGACAAATGCCTGGGCAAGAAGTAAAAAAGAAATTGGCTACATATATCTTGTCTTCTAAGTCCTTTTGACTGATGCTATCTCCTTCCTGATTAATCAATGAAAAATCAGGAATTTTATGAAAATGATTCAATGAATCACTTCCGGGAGTTATCCACTTGGGAGTAAAAGAATCTTCATCAAAGTAAGGCAAATAATCTACTCTGCTGCCAGACTTTTCAGAGGAAGGCTCACAGGCAGGAAGAATACTAATTAATAGTAGATAGACTAAAAATATTTTATTTCTTGACTTCTTCATTGGCTAATTCATAACATAGAGTAGATCGTTTCATCCCGAAAATTCGCCCATTTTTTGCTTCATAATTGACGTATAATTTACCATTCTCCCACCAGGTTTGCTGAATACCCTCTTCCTTTCCGTTTTTAATGTTCGTTTTTTTGAACAGTTTTCCGCTTGGATACCATTTTCTTTGTACGCCATCTACCACTCCATATTTAAAGTTGGATTCAGCCATCAATACGCCTTTTTCAGACCACACCTTGACTTTTCCATGCCTTTTATTTGCAGTGAAGTTGGCTTGGTAGCGTAAGTTGCCTTCTGTGTCCCATTTTTGAGAAAGCCCTTCTTTCTTCCCCTGGTAGTAACTAATTTTTTCAAAGACTTTGCCGTTAGCGAAAGTACTAATTGAATAACCGCTAAAAAGTTTTTCATCATAATACCATTTGCCTTCGATGGGATGTAAAACCAGTGATTGTGCATTGACTTCAATGGCCGGAATTGTTACAGGGTAGCTGTTCCATTGAAACAAAACAAAAAACCATATGCTAAATAATGAGCCCATTCTTTATCTGATATTACTAGGAGTACCCTGATATTGTCCCGGGAAAATGATATAGTACTTGTTTAGGTACAGGTCATTTTCTATATGGTAATGGTAAAGCGGTTCAGAGGAGTGCTGAGTGGTGCTGGTATGTCCACCTGAGGCATCTAGGTCTGTAGGGTATGTTCCAGTAGAATTGCATTTTCTGCCATAGATAAAGAAACCATCAGCTATGATCCCAACTAACTTTTCATCATCCTTGGTCCAGGCATGTGGCTCAGTATGGTAATGGTATTCTGACGGGCCAATATGTGCTCCGCTGTAATCTAAAGAAACGGCTGCACTGCTAAGTGGTCCATTCCCTTCCTGATCATTGAAAATGGCGGCTCCACTTACAGCTATTCCAATAGCACCAAGGCTTGTAGAGCTTGGAGAACTTGCCTTTTGTGGATTAACCGAAACAGTTAGAGTGGCGTAACCATCATAGCCTGTAATAAGGCTTGGAGTAGCCTTAAAGCCATCTTCAGGGGCTACATACAAAGCATTTCCTTCTCCCCAATAGGGAGAAGTATGATTGGGAAGACCGTTTGTTTCAATGACTACGTTTGCACCATCTAAGTAGATGTCTGTATTGTTCTTGTCAAACTCATCAAAAGCGGAGCTAAGAGAGGCTGTAGGATCTGCCTCTACAGAAACTGTAGACGAGTCGCTACATGAAAAGGCAAAGGCCGCAGCCATAAATGTTATTCCTAAATTTTTCATATTACTTCCGTTTATGTTTGGTTTTAGATGCCATTCAGGAAACAAACTTGCGGTCTGTTCTAATTTTTTTCAGATTTTTATGAATTTCTTCATAAAAGGTCTGGTCTACGTCGTCTTTTAGGCCTCTCTGTGGATGGGCTTTTAGTACTGTTTTATCTTTTTACCGTAGAGGTTTGACGATATTGGTTCTCCGGCAATAGTCTTGAGGGCTTTTATCGTTAATTTTGAATAGAAATGAGTACATACCTCGTAATACACAGGAGATTTCAAAAGAGCCTTTCATAGGTATATTGACATCTGAATGTGAAGTAAGTGCCGTATAGGTGCAATTAGAATGTGTTAAAAATGGTATGGAGCATTTTGCCTGACTTGAAATAATTTGAACCCTATGAAAAAAACACTAAGCCTATTTCTACTCGTATTTCCCGCTTTGCTTTTTGCCCAGACGGGTAAAGTGATGGACAACCTGAAAATGGAGAGCAAAATCCTGAAAATGGAAAGAAACTATGCTGTTTATCTTCCGCCGGGTTATGAGACTTCAGAGCGTTCTTATCCGGTACTTTATCTGTTGCACGGAGCCACAGATGACCATACAGGGTGGGTGCAGTTTGGTGAGGTATTACACATTACAGATAAGGCCATTGAAGAAGGGATAGCCACACCAATGATTATCATTATGCCAGATGCCGATACCAAAGTGATGGGCTATTTTAATGTACCTGACTATAATTACGAAGATTTCTTTTTTAATGAATTCATTCCTCATGTGGAGCAGAAGTACAGAATTAAAGGTACTAAACGTTTTAGAGCTGTGGCAGGATTATCGATGGGCGGCGGAGGTTCGTTCATGTATGCCCTGAGACATCCGGATATGTTTTCTTCAGCCTGTCCTTTAAGTGCCTATGTTGGCCCTATGACTAAAGAGCAGAATAATCAGCGTTTTAAAAGGCAGTTTCCTGAGGCTACACAAGCTCAGGCAGATGATTATTTTGAAAATTATAATGCGTTAAATCTACTGGCTAAAGCCAAAGTGGAAGATGTAAAAAGCGTTAGGTGGTATATAGACTGTGGCGACGACGATTTCTTGTATGAGGGCAATTCGTTAATGCATATAGAGATGAGGAAAAAAGAGATACCTCATGAATATAGAGTAAGAGATGGAGGACACAGATGGAGCTACTGGAGATCAGCTTTGCCTGAAGTGTTGCGTTTCGTTTCAGACTCGTTTCATCAAAACTAAACTGGAAAGAATAAAAGATAATTTACCTATAAATATGAACAGAAGACATCTTTTAAAAAATCTGGCCTTGGGTGTTGCCGCTGCCGTAGCTGTGCCTGCCTGGGCTAAAAACTGGTCGGTAGATAATCTGCCCGTGACTACGCATCTAAATAAGGCCGACGATGATTTACTGACAGAAATTATTGACGTACTGCTACCCAAAACAGACAGTCCGGGAGCTGTAGAGCTGGGTGTTCCAAAATTTGTGAAGGCCATGGCAGACACCATGCTTACAGATGAAGAAAGAACATCTTTTTATGCCCATATTCCAAAAGTAGACGCTTTTGCAAAACGAAAATATGGACCAGCTTTTACAAGTCTTTCGGCAGCTCAGAAAACTGAGTGTTTAGGTATGATTGAAGTCAATGAAGACAAGGGGCTGAGCGGTTTCTTTGATACGCTAAAAGGTTATGCAATTCAGGGATATACGGGTTCTGAATGGTATATGACAGAAAAGGCTGGTTATGAGTATGCCCCGGGTTATGGTAGTGGCTGTGTGGATATAGAACAATAAAATTGAAGATCAGAATGACGAATAAAGATAAATCATCGAAGAATAGAAAGTACGACGCCATTGTGGTGGGTTCAGGAATCAGTGGTGGATGGGCCGCAAAGGAGTTGGCAGAGAAAGGTCTGAAAACCTTGATTTTAGAACGTGGTCCGGATGTAAAGCACATTATAGATTATCCGACTACTATGATGATGCCATGGGATTTTGAACACGGTCTGAGATTACCTCTAAAAGAAAGGGAAGAAAACCCGATTGCTTCTAAATGTTATATTTTTAATGAAGACGCCAAGCATTTCGTAGTGAAGGACAAAGAACACCCTTATGTTCAGGACAAACCATTTGACTGGATCAGGGGATACCAGGTAGGTGGCAAGTCATTGCTATGGGCACGTGAAACACAGCGATGGAGTCATCTGGATTTTGAAGGCCCTGCTCGTGATGGTTATGCTGTAGAGTGGCCAGTAACATATGATGAAATTGCTCCTTGGTATAGCTATGTAGAGAAGTTTGCGGGTATTACCGGAAATAAGGATGGATTGGAAAGTTTGCCTGATGGTGAATTTTTGAAGCCATTTGAACAAAGCTGTGTAGAAGAGTATTTTGATAACTTCCTTCAGAAAAATTATAAGAATAGAAGGGCAATTATTGCCCGTAAGGCACATATCACAGATCCTCAGGATATTCATACTCAGCAAGGAAGGGCCAGATGTATGCATCGTAACCTGTGCCAGAGGGGCTGTCCTTATGGAGGGTATTTCAGCAGTAATGCTTCTACTATTCCATGGGCATTAAATACCGGAAACTGTACTCTTAGAGCCGACTCCGTGGTACATTCTATATTGTACGACGAACAAAAGGGAAAGGCTATTGGGGTGAAGGTGATAGACAGAATCAGCAAGGAGGAGATTGATTTTTATGCCGACATCATTTTTGTGAATGCGGCAGCTATGAACACCACTGCATTGCTTCTCAATAGTAAATCGTCACGTTTTCCGAACGGTATCGGAAACGACAATGAGCTGATGGGTAAATACATAGCGTTTCATAATTACAGAGCCAGAGTGCGTGGTACGTATGAAGGTTTTGCTGATAAAAAGACTTCAGGAAGAAGAGTAGGGGGTAGTTACATGCCGAGATGGAGAAACTTGTATGAGCAGGAAACCGACTTTATTCGTGGTTATGCTGCCGGTTTTTCTTCAGGAAGAGGAGAAGGTTTCAGTAGAGAGGGCGTAGGTGCTGATCTCAAAGAAAATTTGATGAACAGAGAGCTTGGTCCGTGGTATGTGGGTTCGCATATGATGGGTGAAACTATTCCTAAGGAAACGAGTACACTTACACTGGACAATTCAAAAACAGATGAATGGGGGATTCCTTTGATTCATTTTAACATTGACTACGATGACAATGACGAAAAAATGATCAAAGATTATATTGATAGTACGGTTGAAATGTTTGAGAAAGCTGGTTTTACCAATGTTTCTGCCTCTGACTCCAAGCAAGCACCCGGGCTTGACATACATGAAATGGGTGGCGTTAGAATGGGTAAAGACCCTAAAACGTCATTATTGAACAAGTATAATCAATTGCATCACTGCAAAAATGTGTTTGTTACAGATGGAGCCATGATGACCTCTACTTCTACTCAAAACCCATCACTTACTTATATGGCTTTTACAGCAAGGGCTGTAGATCATGCTATAAAAGAAAGAAACAAAGGGAATTTGTGAAATTAAACTTAACAAAAGAGGCTGTCTCATATTAAAAAATGAGATGGTCTTTTTTCATGCCAAAAAACCTGAGGTTTGTCTGGGTATAGTTTTACTTGTTATTTAAGAGCCAAAAAATGGAACAAATGACCTTATGAGGCCATTTTCTTGATAT
>JANSYO010000119.1 GCA_024742395.1 Cytophagales bacterium | reverse complement strand
GTTCAGGTTAAAATTTATGGATAAGGAACGGACGGCGTAACTGTTTCCTCCCTGGTTATCGATACTTATAATCATACCGGTTTGCAATCTAGAAAAACAGTTTGGGCGCCAAAACTGTTGGCAGACTCGTCAATGAAAACTATAGTGCCTCCATGAAAATTATAGTGCCTCCATGATTTGCTCTTGCGATATTGAACAAGATTCTTTGTTTTTTTGACATCAGGGAATCCTCAATATGACCTTGAGTAACACGAAATTACCTGACCACAGGAGACATACTTATAATGGACAACGCGAGTGTAAGAGAGATAGAAACAATCTAATAATCTTAGGTGCACCAAGCTTCTGAAGCCGGTCCCTTCCTAATAGAGATGTTACGTGGGATTAAAGTAGTGTTTCTCCCCACTTACTCAGCTGAATTGTCTCCTATCGAACTATAATTTGGGATACCTATATGCTACATAAGTATTAGCATACATATTAAGTCCAGACAATTTGGGGAGTCGTTGTGGACAACACTATTGAAATCAATAGCATCAATTAGTCACGAAAACGTGGTTAACAGTTACCGCCATGCGCTAGAAGAGTTATATAAAAATCCTGTAGCAATACCTCCTTCGTTCGTTAAAATAATTCAAGATTAAATAAACAATAAAACCATTTTATAATGATTAATCAGCTCTAGCGAGCAATTAAGTCAGTTCCTTTTGATTATTCCTTTTTGATTTTCTTCTCACCGTTGCAGTTGTAACTACACCGATACGACAAAGACGCTCAAACACAGTACACCAGTTTATAGCACGCCTGAATTATACAAACTGCTGGAACAAACGAACGAAATTAAACCCTGATAGTTTGATTGCTTGTGTGATTGACGGTGCTGCCAACTATCAAAGTGCTGGAAACAATGGGAAAAAGGTTAATATTTGGTGTTTTTGTCATAGACTGAGTTTGTTTGTAAAGGACATTTTGAAAAAAGATGATTTCTATAGCCTTACGAAAAAATGCAAGAAAATAGCTTCACATGTTAACAAGTCAATCAAGGCATCTTCTGAGCTTAAACGATTTGCTGGTATCACAATAAAAAGCCCTGCTTCTACTCGATGGAATTCTTACTATTCCACTTTTAAAGATGTGAAAGCTGCTAAAAATTTTTGGAGACAGATTCTGGAGAAGAAACCCGAACTGAATGTATCTCCTATCGAATGGAAGCTGTTAGATAGTATATTATTAATTCTTAGACCTATTAGTTCTATTTTGAGGAGTCTCGAGGGGGAGAAAACCCCTACGATTAACTTAGTAATGCCTGGTATTTTTAATATAGTAGATGAGTGGAAGGATAAAGAAATCTACTCGCGGGATTTGTTTTTGGTATACTCAAGCAGATTTGAAGAATTTTTTCCAGAACATGGGTATTTCGATCTTACTGATCTTGAACCATTTTTAATGGGATGTTTTCTTGATCCCAAGTCTAAAGATTTCTATTTCTAAGATATGATTAAGTAGCTGAGAGATGCATTGAATTTTGTGAAGATATTATAAAGCAGGAAATTCGTTCCGCTCCAGCTTCAAGCCAATAAAACGCAGAAGAATCATACTCTCAGTCTTTACTTTTCAAAAAAAGGAGGAAATTACATCACAATGAATTAGAACTCTACCAACAAGTTGATGGAGTTCCAGACGATCTAGATGTTTTAGAATTTTGGAAGAGTCGCAATGATTCTCCAATATTGCAGAATATTGCCCGGAAATACTTGTGTATCACTGATTCATCAGCTCCTTCATAACGCATAATTCCATCGCAAATTTGATTTGTAGCAAATTAAGGTCAAGACTAAATTCCGACAGGCCAAACAATTGTTATTTATTGCAATCAACAACAAAAATGACCAGCTCAACATTTTTGTCCGTCCAAGATGCCATTGATTGGGGAGAAGACTTTATGATAGACTCTACAGAATAGATTTTTACCACTAACAAAACTCTTTAATGTGATTTTAAGGAACTTTTACTGATCCATAAATTCTTCCGGTATTCTAACCTCAATTGCATTATCAAAAATTATAATTGACAAATTTAAAGTAAACTCAAGTTGCTTAAAAGTTGTAAAAAAGATAACTAAGTATTTAAAAATATTGCAAGTAATAAAATAGGATTGGAGGTTTACCTACCAAAACTTACTCCGACATACATTTTTTATCCATTAATCAATAATATACAGTAAACATTATTGGTAAAAAATAATTTTCCCTGCGAATCGATTCGCGAATCGATTCAAATCCTGCCCACTCTGTTCGATACCTGGCTGGGTGTTCATGGCGAAAAGAGTAGTTCAAGTTCTCCGCCCCCAATCGTTAGTTAATTTGGAGCCATTACAGAGGAATGTAAGCGGCGTAGGCTTCAAACTTTATGCAAAACAAAGGGTTCTATGTTGTGGCTTTTGTGGATCGGTTGGGACACAACAGATTCAAGAGTATATGATACCTATCTTAGATATATGACATTCAAAACACCCCTCGTCCTGAGGCAAAATATTCTGTTGATAAATTTTTACTACGGTTTGGATTCAAGCTCATAGATATTGATCCGATATGTACTCTCACAGCTCCCCAATCAACCAAGACAAAGACGAAATCTGCTCAGATTGGAAATCAACTCAAAGAAACCAAGTCAAGTAGTGTCCACAGAACGCCATCTTTCCCTTTACGTACCGAGCAAGTCAAACCAATAATGCTATACATTTGAAGCGTCTCGATTTAGTATATCTCTTACTGTAAGTATTATATAATTGGAACATAAATTACAAGAGGAATAAAAATGATGAATCTGATGAAAGCGGGTCGGAAACATACATGGCCTGAAACAAAATACTCGATCAGTGCTACTGTTGTAGACGTTTCAAGAATTTTACGAGCTACATCGGCCTGTGTGGGTGCTATTTCAACCTCATGGCCATGGAATTCATCGTACTCGACTTGAACACGACTATTTTGCACAGTGTCGCTATCGCGACTAAGCACTGTTTCGCAAATCACGACGAGGAAGGGCATGTGGTATGCCTGCTGGTAGTGGAAAGGTAATTTCACCGGTTGGCATCTCCGAGGCATCTGTTTCGCACAGTGTCAAGATATTTTACAACTGTTTTTAATCAAGTTGGGTGTTTTTATATTGATTTCAATTAGACATGTAAAAAAGGTGTGCATCTGTACCGTAGCACAGGGAGAATGCGGTGCCTATTTCTTGATGAGAAAGTTCAAACACATGTGACGAAGTCAAAATGAGCTCCAAATTTCTTCCACGGTTATACACCCTGGAAAAGTGGTTGTTGCCTCTGGTGTGTTCGTTAAAATATACTCATCACTCTCATTAGCTTTTCCTCCTGTGGTTTTTCCTGGTTGGTTTGTGAATTTTCTCAATCCTAAAGGAACTACGTAATGACTGTCGAACGAACTCTAGCATGTTGTGTGATCCTTATGTATTATATTGATGTCCCAAACATCAACAAAATAATAGTTCGTATTTTATAGAATGATAGACATGTTTTCTGATGAACTTATTGAACAGCTCAACCCTAAAGTCTAATGCAGTGTTTTACTTTGAGGGTAAGGAAGTCAGCCTCCAAGATATAATTCAATCCGTCCAAAAGAAATCCGGAAAATTTGACCAACCAGAAAGCATGGTAAATTTTTTGGTGATAACGACATTACTGAGAATATAGAGAGTGCTGATTGAGATGTGTTTACAGCAACGAAAGCCATGGCATCAATGTTAACTTCGACTCAGATGTTGATGCTTTCGAAGATTTCAACAAAAACATGGATAACACGGATACTGTTTATGTCAACGGAGCTAGTACTTCAGCGGCTTCAGAATCTTTGGAATTTGGTGGAAAGACACTGTTTGTCGATTCAGAGTTACCAGGTTCAAAGGCTACTAAGTTTCAATGGATTGAGTTCCATGTGCAATCGGCTGGGCTTTCAACTAATTTCTTAGACAGCATTCTCAACCATACCATCAAAAGGCAGATGTTGAAACTCATCCAGATGAGGCAACCACCTACAGAAACCAGCCGTGGTAGAAATCCTACAGACGGTAATAGCACCCAATATCAGAAAAAGAGACAAAGATTCCTTAGACAAGCTTCTAAATGGATTTCACGAACCTCACCCCAACGGGATTCTGTGTGTGTGACCACAATAGGAGATAAAAACAAAGTTCTCTCTACTTCCGAATGCGCAGGCGAACCTTCAAGTTCAGATAGAAAAAGCCTCTGAGGAGGAACTTGAAGGCAAGATTGTTGATTTGCCGAAAGCTTCATCCTTTCAAACGAATTCTTGACCGTGGTATATTCTGTTAGGCGTTTGCGAGCAGCGACTCTGTCGGAAAGGACTGCTGTACTATTAATCCAATTATTAGGAGATCTAAACAACAATCCTATACTAAGAACCAACTCTCTGCCTGGTCCTACACATGGCGTTTCTGTCGATAGAGAAATTCTCTTAAGTTGGTTCGTTAATTTAATCATCCAGAAGTTCAGAAGCAGGCTCTTAGTTCGTGCAATCATGCTCAAATTATGTAAAGAGTTTGATTGTCCTTCCACAAGTGCTCAAAAACTCATATATGGCGGAACGTCTTAACAAAACTCTGCTAACCGTTCGGCGGGTAACAACGAAACCGTGCCATCAGTTTCGAAGGCGGGGAGGTTTTATACGGGTGTGATCTCGATCAATGACAAAATGTAAATGAATTCCAAATCATGCTCAGTACTCCCCTAGACTGGATTCGAAGAGATGATATGACAAAGGAATGGGTAATAGCGATGAATACACATACCTCCTTTACCGAATACAAAAGACGCGGAAATGGATGTTTACTTGCAATTAGATTACGATTGGCGGACGTGATCGCTGTTGCTCTACTGGGGGAAACGAAAGTCTAATACTGGTCGTACGTGTTTCGGAAAACGTATACTATGGAAATAAAGAAGGATGAGGATTACAATGAATCTTGCAATCAACCGTACTGACCTGCTAGAATACTATATATGACACTGCTGAGTGGAAATGTGAGGAAGATGTTCAAACTTGTTTTACTAAGTATACAATGGAGAGCAGAGTGTACATAGATGATACGCTCCGGTACTTTAACGCTTGTGAGTAGAGTCTTCCGAGACGCTTTTCCGCATGTTGATGACGGTAATAAGCACAGTAATATCAAGAAGAACTTCAATGGATAGTGATATAAGCTGCAGTGGCGAAGAATGACAGGGAATTGCAAATTTCGAGGTCACATTTACTATTCAGTATCGTACAATGGTAGAAGCCACTTCTGGAATTACTCTGAGATGGTAACTGGTGAATGATCTTTAAGTTTTTATGTACCACATGGTGAGAAGTGGGAGGATTTGACGCATGAGGAGGAACTGGAGATGCTGGGCGTAGTAATAGTGTTCTGGATGGAAAGCAGGAGATTGTGGTGTTGAATTTGATACAGCAGGCTCTACGGAGGTATTACTTGCTATTGAGGTTTGCGAAACATTGGTAGTCGTTGCAACACTTGAAAATTGAAATTGGTTCTGTTTGCTTTGTTGTGGCATCCCATGTTTCATGTGTACATAAAATCTACTACAACTTTGGTTTGAGAACAGTTGTATAGCATTTTGCTAGTCACTGTCATTAGCAACGATAATGAGATCATCTTGTTCCTCATCTAGATACTTCAACAAGAAGCTTCCCCTGTTCAATTGCAGCAACTACAGTCTCAAAAGATGGGTAATCTTGTGAATATCATCGCCAAGATAAACTTTCGTGATCATTTTATCGTGTTTTGTTACTTCCTTCTGTTCGCTTCTATACAATGTTCTCCAGTGTCATGATGACGCCCGGTGAGAACAAATTCCGAGCCTTCCAGTTGGAGCATACGGCCACGCTAGCTGCATGCCGCTACGCTACGACCACAACTACTTAAACAAATGTTAGACACTCAATAAATGACTTACTATTCACTACTCTTATCTCTCAACTCTTCCAAACGTCTATGGTCTTTGTTTGTTAGTAAACTCAAACAACGCCGTGAATTACCCACACTGTTTACCAATTGTAAGTTACTTTCATTTTTTGGTGTACCGACATGGTGGATAAATTGAGGCAAACAAGTTTCAAGTTTCGCTGCAATGTCAGCGCGCTTGTCCCTTGCTGCTTGTCGAAAAGACGCTATCAAACAAATAAAGCATAACCATCATATCAGTGGGCCGTGCATACTTCAACTAATAAGCAAGAAGCAAAAAAAAAACGATAAAAATCAACAAACTGGAACAGAGATCCTCTGCACGATTATATCTATCAAATGAATATCATTAATTTAACATAGTAAGTACTTTATCTGTAGTTTGTACAAGGTTTGGGGTGTAAAGGTGATCACTTCATCTTCCCATTTTGATTTTTTGATGATAGGAGACCTGAGAGCTCTTTGGTTTGTGCTTTTTATCCTTCCTTGTCTTAGGTTCTGTTCTAAGGTTATGTTAGGGGTTTAATCAGTTCAGTATCGGACTACAAACCTCTGGATTGACATCTGGAAGAGCAGTATATGCTATTTGGTTTCGAAGGATAACCTGATTGGTTATTGCATTCTCGGTTGTTACATATCCCGGAGTTACTATCAGCTTGCTTTTGTTCCGTTTGTCATTTCCTCTCGGACGGATCTTGTTTATTGTTCCTTTTGTATCCTGTGACCACGTGGAGTTTTGAATTTGGTAGTGAGATCATACTTTTTAAGCAGAGGGTTTCTCGAGATTATAATGAGAACAAGCAGACCTGTTCTTCTCCACGGCTTATTTCAAATATTCAGAGGTACAATAGGATTTTCCATCATTACAGGTAAAAAACCGATCCCAAAGGGACTACTATCAATCTTACAATTGCTGCACGATCTTCCACTGAATATCTTGCGCATCTTGCTGGAAAAGTCCCTGCTCGAAGAGGGAAGAGACCCAGAAAGCCAATTAAGAAACTTGATTTGTAATGAGTTTCTTGTTAATCCATTTGTTGTGCGATTTGGCGAATCCCTTGTAGCTTCCATGCGTTTCTACAAAATTGCTTTAGCAATCTTAATATGCTCTTCAGCCCTGCCATTTAGTTCCGGATGATGGGCGGTTGTAGTATGAACAGTCATAAGCACTGAATCCAGCGCTCTAGTGATAGTAACAAATTCAAAATTGATCAAGGGCATCAAGAAAACAAAAGCCCATAGTAGATAGTATCAACTGATACTTGATCCATTAGATAAGTCGCTATGACAGACTTTAAAGGATGGAAGCCATGCTTTCCAACCGAATATGCTATGCAGTATCTACAAGTACTTACTAACTCTTTAGAATTCGTTAACAACCCAGGCCAGGAATATCCTTCTGACCAGACTTGCTTGCTGAGCGCGTACGAGCCTTGATGCAATCTGGTCAATAACGACATACGCTCTGATGCAGAACGATTCAGGACACTGTTTGTCCAATCCTACAGAAACAAGTTGTTGCAACGTTAACTTTGGATTGGAAACAAATTCATCCAATAACATAGGTACACTACGTGATCAACATCATCATTCACCACTCTAAGTGAACTATTTTCAACCATATACGAATCATCCACAGAAACGGTCTTCATGTGAGACCCTTGTTCAACATGTATGCCTGCTAGCGAACCCACTCCGGAGTCGCTTCTCGAGTGAGACCCTTGCTCAACTTCACCAAACGAACACTCTTTTTGTACCCACTGATACTCACAAGTCATCAGGAACCGTGCATGCAACATCGGTATTGGAGAGGATCTTCGGCAACTTAGCAACGTGCTCAGAGGAAGCACTGATTCCTGTAGTTTCACAAACAACATCATTTCCAACACAAGAGCCAGCAACACAAACATGATTATCGGTACACAAGTTACCATCATTCCAAGAATTGTCGTTGTTTGTAGCTTAACATTAATGTACCAACAAACCACAAACATCATTGAGAGTACAATAAGCTTCGCATGGTCGGATCTTATGTTGCTTCTACTGGCTAATGTGCATACGAACCAAATCCCGGAGCGTTATTGTTCAGCACTGTGTCCATTGTCCAGCCACGCTTTCAGAACCAACCATGCTTTGTTGACTTGCAGCTTCATAGTGTTTGTGGCGATCAGCGAAAACATCTTTAAAGACACCATATCCAAGGAACATTGACAAGTATCACATGGATCACTGCTGCGTTACAAATAATATCAGAGTAAACAGCTGTCTTACATGGATTATTCTCGCAGACTGTGTCACATGAAGCAACCATTCATGGTATATCAGGAGCACGGGTTACGTATCGGCACTAACATATTACTCCTGCGATACAAGTTGATGTGTGAGTACATGCGTAACTATCATCACTATAGTAGTCTATTGGAGAACCAACATTGTTGTTGATAGAACTTATGGTAGTGGTAGTGCATGTACCGAAGATGGAGCATATGTTGTAGGTCAATGATATCAGTAGATATGCATGAACCCGATTGTGTGTTACAAAATTCGACTTCGTTGGATGGACAAGCATTTGATCCTGTTGCTGTTATCATTTGTTGTATTGAAGGTGATCAACACAGTTTCATTCGCCCTTTCTGGTAGTAGAGGCTTATAATTTGGTGTAAACGAATTGTTACAGTATCCCGATATGTAATATAAAAAAAAAAGAGATAAAAAAACTGCCCTTTTTCATAACGCCGCTCATCACCCCACATGTGCCACCTCAATTACTTTCCCTATCACTATGTAGCGCATGTATATAAAAGACAAAAACAAATGTTCTTTTCATTTTTACAATGGGACGAGCACAGATGGATAGAATGTACAAAAAACACCTTGCAAAGCGCATAACTGGTACTACACTCGCCAAAGGACGAAATAATAATGGTGCAGTTTCTGTTAGGGTTGAGCCATTTGCATACGGAACTTTTGCCAGCTGGTTTAGGTCTTACTTAGAGACCAAAAAGAAGACAACGCGCGCTGAAAGAGCAAGACTTCGTAGTTCGCCAGCTAAACAAAAGAAGCGAACTATTATCAAGGTTAAAAGATCTCACAAGCAACTAGACAAGTTCTTTGGGAAAGACTCGATGAGGATGAGCGTTTATTTAAAGTCAAGATTCAAACCCGAAGGTGTTTACGATGGATTTGGGGGTTTAAACAAAGAACATCCGGTCACAAAAACCTACAATCATGAACTAGACAGCTTACAAACTTTCATACAAGATCATGTACAATCTAGAATATACAATAGAATCTATTTCTCCCTGGGAGGATATTAAGGCGGACTGGGGAATACCAAGCGATGTCCCAGCGGCCGTGTCGTAAGAACTTTATCATTCCAGCTGGCAAGGTATTGCTGACACTCAAGATCTCGTGTATGTTGTGTGACTAACATGGTTTTGTGTGCATTTGTGTCATTATTACCTTGAGGACAGTTAAGGAGACTATAAATACTGGGTATGGATAGTTGTAGTCATCACTGCCAGTAATAGCTCTTTAGTCCTATTGACAAGAGGCTATTAATAAACACTCCTTCAATTCAACAAAAGTGCTAGACCGGTAGAAACTATGGAAGGAGTATTACTTGATAGTTCTGAAGATTCCATCTAAGAAGTTGTTAACACTGATGAGTCTTCTCAAGAACATGATTTTGATTCACTGGAGAAAGAAGAAGATAGTTCATCCATTGATATTGAAGACATTCCTGTTCATTTGAAAACTCCAAAGCCTCGAGTTCTGAAGATTGGTCAAGAAGATCGGTGTTTTAGTGATATTCTTCTGCAGAATTAACTGCAACATTCACGAGCTGCCTACAACAAGTGACATACGAGAACATACACCTGAAGAATATTGAGTTTGTTTGCTTTGATGATCAAGGAGAACAATCTCCTGTTGAAACTGCCACTGTGGACGTGTTTGAAGCCGATGACGCACCACTTGTAGAATTTTGAACACAGATCCAGCAACCATTTCGCAAACAAAAAGAAAAGAAACCTAGGGAATCAGTATTCCGCACAGAGCTAGCATGGCCATAAAAGAAATCAACGAACCGCTGCCGGACCAATATGAGATTGAATATATCGCCTGGGACTTTAGTCGTGCTGCCTAGTCATAAGAAGGAACTGTAATCACACAAATGTCAGCATATGGATAGAAGTACTCTTGTTCAATCTGCAGCAGGCAACATTGTTGTGACACATGTGGACAGTGATCACCTTTCACCATGTGTGATTGAGATGCAGGAGAAGTTCTTGACTCGAATGTCATGACGCTTCCACCACACTTCTTTCACTAATGAACTGAGTTCTACTTGCCATTGATTGCCAGCCATTCCTTCAGATTCAATCGAAGGTTATAGACGAGTATTACAGTGACATACAACAGCATCTCTCAACCCAACAGGAAGCACAAGAGATATTTCGTTCACTTGCTTTGATAATGAAGGACATCAGTCTTCCAACTCTCCTGTTACCACACTCACGATAGTGGCATCACTATATCCACCATCAACTGACATCGCACAGGAACAGCAGAACAAATTGTCGCCTACACAGAATACCTTAGCCTAGTCAGCAGTGGCAAACAATGCACTCATCACAGATCCAGATAGTACAGTTTTATTACACTGTATATCAACAGTATAACCACTGCACTGTCAAGGTAATCAGAGTTGATGGAATTTTTGGTCAAATCAAGAATCATCAGTACTGTAACATCTCTGCTTCCTTCT
>JANSYO010000233.1 GCA_024742395.1 Cytophagales bacterium | reverse complement strand
TAACTCAAGTGTAGGAATTGATGCGAAAACAGCCTTTGACTCAGCTAATAGATGGACGGATAACATTTTTGAGTTAAAGAGCTATTGTACCAAGACTCTCATGATACCAAGCGATACATTCAATCAACATTTCGATGTTGATGAAAACTTTGACTACATAGAGCTCCCCAAAAAGGCCTAAGTTTGTAACAACTTTCATAAATGTAGTTCTTTTCCCTTAGCACAAGCATTCAACGTCTTCGTACAATCAGAAGTCTTTTCTTCTCACATATTACACAATTCACACAGTTTATTTGTCTTCTTCACTGTGCCCTGAAACACACTTAATACGTTAATACCCAGACACAGTATTGAAGAAATGGTAAATCTCATTGCAGTCATACACTGCAACTTCTGTTTCACAATATGCGCAAGTAACTGGAAAATACAGTTCATCTGGAGCATGTGCAGAGCTATCGTCCACTTCAACACGCTCCCATTTGGTTTTTTGATTTCGTTTTGCTTTCTTTTTCGCTTTGAAAGTAACCTGGGCGTAGCAATTTACTTTACAATTGGTAACAAACATAGCTCGGTACTGATCCGAGAATATTTCATGCCGTTGACAGTCCACACAGAGCAGAGTAAAACAAGACGGACAATTCAGTACAGCATCCGTTCCTGATCTCTCCTGCGCTCCAGATATATTCTTGTGTGCCCATTTCTCATCCTTTTCATCTCGTTGATGATCATAATAAGGATCTTCTTCCTCCATATCCTCACCACTCAACAAAGAAGAAAGCATAGGATCTGCTTCCTTTACATCACCAATTTCCTCCCCAACGTTTGTTGGCAGCGCATCCTCCTTGATCCAAAGTTTTTGACTCATTTCTATAACAAAGCAAGAAGAAATTATGGCAAAACACTCCCCGAGTCACAGAACTGTTGCAGAATGGTTGGAGACTGATGTAAAATGTTTATTATGTATTTATTCGCATTCATTGACTTTCTGGCTTGTCCCCCAGAGGGAGAACAAACACATCTCTATTTGCACAAAGAGTCTCGAGAATGTTCGATGTAGTGCATTTGCAGGAGCCAATCAGACGCAAGTCGGCAAATTGCCGCTTGTGGATATCACTCGGGACGAAGAAAGTTTGATTCATAAAATCTACGTAAATTTTCGTAATCATGAATTCTCTTGTTAGTTCTTTTCCCTCTCCTGCCTACCACGTCTCTGGCCTTGTTGTTGACGATCTTTTTGACTTTGATATTGTTGCGCAGGGTGTTACCGACCAGGAGAATACAATAGCTGCTCTAGAAGATATAACACACAAAGAAACCCTCCCTTTACCCGCTATGATGCCACAAACGACACAATCTGTTGAAACCGACAACAGAACTATCACTGGAGCTAAACGCAAGTCCACAGAACCGAAGGAAAAAGCCGTAAAGCGAAGAAAAACCAGTAAAGACAATACGTCTCCGTACAACTCCGCTGATGACCAAGAACCAAAGCAAGATGTCGACGAAACGAAGCAAAAGCGCCAAAAGCGACTGGTGAAGAATCGAGAAGCTGCTCAACTCTTTCGACAACGACAGAAGAACTACATACAAGATCTTGAGAAGAAAGTGGAGAGTCTTATTGCGGACAATCAACAAACCGCGTCTAAAGCAGAACTCCTTGAATCTGAAAATCGTCTGCTGCGAGACCAACTGAATTATCTTCGCGGTTTCCTTACACAAATCATGACTATGGCTTT
>JANSYO010000407.1 GCA_024742395.1 Cytophagales bacterium | reverse complement strand
TTGAAGAAAACAACGAAGCAAATTGGAAGCTGTGCCATGAAACGCTGAAGGAATTTCCTGCTGCCGCCTCCGCCAAGCGACAAAAAGTGGAGGAACTCAAAGAAACGATTACTGATGAAGAGAAGCAGCTAGAAGCTCTCCAACGCAGTATACAAAAACACAAAGAAGAATTAGAGGAGCTGGAAAGTTCAATGAGAATCCTCCCAGCCCTTGAAGCAGATTGCCCTGCTATGTCTTGCCTCGCTAAAGAGATTTCTGTTGTAGAAGACGAGCTTTTAGAGGCGGTGTTGTCTTGTTTAGAGAAAGATCCTTATGATTTTTCGGCGGAGAGTGATGAGAAAGAAACGCGCGCATTTCCTCCTCTGTCTCTTGTTTTTAATGCTGTTGGCTTATCATCACAAACAATTAGCTGTTTATCTGACTTGGATGGGCAGGAGTTCTTAGATAGTAATCCGGTGACCTTATGTGATGATAATCTTATTACTGACCTCATACAAAGAAAAGAAGTGGCCTACTTGCATCATATGCTCTCGTTCAAGCAAGTACCCTATTCGAGACACTCATGTGTTGTATGTGATTGTAATGCTCAGGAATTAAAATCTCTTGTACAAGAGCATGAGAAAGAGGATCCTGTCACATCAGCCATCCTTTCGAACGACTCTGTATCCATCACTGGTCGGCAGTTCTTACTTCTCGATCGTAATGATATCCGTAAACACTTCTTCGAAGATATAAGCGCGAAACAATACCGCGACTTCAAAAAGCAAACGCAAAACTACTTTTGGCTCATCCACAAGCAGTCTCTTCTGAAGTAAACCACTATTACAACAACAAACCATTCATATAATAAACCATTCTTTCACCACCTCCGCTTGCTTTGGACAGTTCTCGACGCTGAGGTGAGATATTTCCCATTCATTATTCGATTCCTTGGTTATAGAAAACAATTCAAAATAATATCTACTATCAAACTATGCTCCTTCTTATTCATTTCTAAAAGAAAACATAGTTCGAAGCACCGATTGTCTTTTGATGCTATTG
>JANSYO010000298.1 GCA_024742395.1 Cytophagales bacterium | reverse complement strand
GATATCACTGTTAAGTCGATCTACTTCTTCACTATTCGAAGGGTCCTTTTCGTCGTTGGGTGTTTTTGAATCAAATTTCAGTGTTTAATTGATTGAATTCGATTTGTGGTTCTTCAAGAATGTCCTTGGTTGTTGACTTATCGATCGCGTGGAAGACATATAAGAAGCTCGCAGGTTTACAAAGGTTTAAGGAAGAATCATGGAATGTGGCTAAACTGATAGAAAAAACGAACAAGATGATACGCAAGAGGTTAGCTTTGGAACTTGTGAGGAATTTACAGTTATTACCTCCCTCCCAAGTTAGATAGAGTTGATATATTACTCAAACATCTTCATTCATTTCAAAACTGCTAGAACTAGATCATGAGATTATCAGCAAGTGGATACAGAATATGGAAAGGAAATACAAGAGACTCTTCCTTGATTCCCCTGATTTCCCTCCAGTTTGCCGCTCTTTTCAATTGATTACTCATTCACTGTTATAATTGACTTACTATTAAGGTTCATAATGATGAATTGGAAGAGCATGCACAAAACCTCGCAGATGGAGTCCCAGGGACTTTCTGTTCATGCGAGACCCTATAGAAGAGTGGAGGTATTATAAATAACTGTAGTATAGAGAAGATTTATGATTAATGGTATAACAGGAGATTCAACCAATGTCATTAACATAACACAGAGCTACCGCAGGTTAAATCAAAATGTTTGTGTTGCTTGCTCGAATACTATTTACTCACCTATCATTCGTACCGTGATGTAATAATACAATAACGAGTAGTATACATGAAGTAACGAGCTACCATGAATTACAAAACGATATCATAATTCCTATTTCATGATCCTATTTGTTAAACTGAAGTACAGGGCCCCTGTCGAGGTGTTTTCACTGGGTAACGAGACCACAAAATGATGAAATCATAATCATTGAACATGAGTTACAATTGCTGACACTAGGTACCAACGTTAGTTACTAAGACGGGAATAATAATTCGCCACTTGCAAGAATAATACATAGAGTGGATAGTGTTCCAACAGTATCTCATAAATAGAATAGTTGGAAAAGTGTTTCCACCTTCTTACTGTGTTTTAGAGTTAAACGGGACATGTAAATTCCTAACAAATTGGTGCACAGCTATTTTTGATGTTTACGGCCACATCCAGGGCAACAATCCCCATCTCGTCAGATCTGGGAAGATAAAGTCCTGAGAGCTCAGTTAGTAATGAGGTTGGTGACAACTTGTGAACCCTGAGTGCTGTAAGCTTTTTCTTTTT
>JANSYO010000285.1 GCA_024742395.1 Cytophagales bacterium | reverse complement strand
GAGAAAGAAGAAAAGAGCAGCATAAAAGAAGTTCTAAGCAAGCTCCAGCAATAACAGCTGACGAAGAAAAAAATTACTGGAACTGGATCTCTGCAATCCATCTCATGCTGAAGGACTAAATTATCGATTACTTGTTTTGTTTAGAATTTATTGGGGATGTCGTGGCGGATCTTGGTACAATATAGAGCTTGATGAAGTAGAAATAGAAACTGACAAAATTACTGGAAGCCGTTATTTGATGTGGAACCCAATATTTGACAAAAATCATGGTGGAACAAGTTCTTCTGACGTTTCTCAAGATCACCTTGCTCTAGAAAACAAGGAAAACCCAAATTATTGTCCTATTTATTTGTATGAAAAATGATAAGCCTCAGACCAAAACAAATAGAAGGAAAACAATACAAATGTTCAAAAAGTTGTTCCTTCAACCTCTAAAAAACAGAAAAAAATTCCAATGGTACGAAGGACAAGCCCACAGCAAGAAAGTACTCGGAAAATGGATGAAAACTCTTTGTGATGAAGCAGGTATTCATAATCATTCTGGAAGAAGATCATTCTGTTGGAGATTAGTAGAAATTGTTGGTGATGTACATCAAGTAGCTCAACTAACTGGGCATAAAAACGTTAATTCTCTGAAGGCATACACTGGATTTACCCGAAATAGGTTGCAAAATGTTCATGAAGCTTTAAGGCAGGATGTTCCTCCGCCTAAAAGACAAAAATTAGAGATTGAAGTCACTACAAAAGCGAAAGATGGTACCGAGGAAATCATGTCGTTATCACAAAGCTCAGAAGAAGGAGAAGCTGAAAAGGGGTTATCTTTCCTAAATAACTGTACATTTGGCAGTGGTTGTAATGTAAACGTTACCATAAACACAAATAAAAAAAAGTAGTTTAAAAGGGAGAAATTACCTTTGTTTGACCATTTTTCTGTTCATAAAATAGTCTCGCCTCGACCCACAAGGGGCACTCGTCTCACCAATTTTATTCCCGAAAATTACTAAAAAAGGAAATTTAAAACTATAAATTGTATAAAATATACTTTTCGCCAGAGACGGTTAATAAACCGGGCAGGACGCGGGGTTTTCATTGTTTCTCTTCAAAGTAGAAGCACTGGAAGATTTGGTTCAAAAATGGGGATCGGCAAAATCTTCGCTGCACAACAAGGCCAGCTGATTCGTCCTCGTATTTAGGGATGGGAACTCATTCGCATGGGCTTTGCCATAGTTGCGCAGCCTTGTTATTCCCCAGTCCACCTTAATATCCTCACAGGGAGAAATAGATTCCTCTATTATATATTCTAGATTG
>JANSYO010000021.1 GCA_024742395.1 Cytophagales bacterium | reverse complement strand
AATATCAAGAAAATGGCCTCATAAGGTCATTTGTTCCATTTTTTGGCTCTTAAATAACAAGTAAAACTATACCCAGACAAACCTCAGGTTTTTTGGCATGAAAAAAGACCATCTCATTTTTTAATATGAGACAGCCTCTTTGTTTTCATCAATATCAATCTGCCAAAAATGAGCCTTCCCTTCCCATCAAAAATCTCATGACCCACGTCTCTTGTGTCTCCTGTCTTATGTCTTGCGTCTCTTGTCTTATGTCTTATGTCTTGTGTCTTATGTCTCTTGTCTTTAGTCTATGCTCCCCTCAAGAATACCTATCATTTCGCCACGGATAGGCCGTATCAGAATATCCTCGTTCTTCCCAGAAACCACGTTTGTTAGCATTCATAAACTCAATTCTCTTTATCCATTTGGATCCTTTCCAGGCGTAGAGCTGCGGTGTAATCATTCTGCATGGGCCGCCGTGCTCCTTCTCCAAAGGTTCACCATAGACTGTATGAGCCAGTAACACATCAGATTTTAAGGCTTCTTCTATGGGTACATTGGTAGTGTAAGTATCATAACCATAACACATAATGTGAGTAGCAGTCTCTTTCGGCATTACCAGGGCGGCTAAATCCATTAGCCTCACACCTTTCCATGGCATATCCATTTTACTCCATGTAGTAACACAATGGAAGTCTGAAGTATCTTCGGTTTGGGGCAAAGCCATAAAATCCTCCCATTTTAATACAATTGGGTTCTCCACTTCGCCATTGATAGTCAATCGCCAATTTTCAAGACTGATTTCCGGATGGTATCCCAAATCCAACACAGGCCATTTGATAGTTTCAGTTTGCCCTACTGGAAGCTGCGGCATACCATGCCTGTTGGTAGGTCCTGTTCCCAGAGGTTTATCGTCCGCCATGGAAGGCGACTCCTCCATTTTTTTCTCAAAACGAGCCTTAAGCTTCATTCTGGCTTCAATAATCCGGTCTAGTTTGTTGTTTTCTTCCATACGTTTTTGAAACACCTGAACTACCTATTTAATTCAATGCCATTCTTTCAAATAATTCTTTTCTCCGGCCTCAATCCTTACCTTGAGATGGTTTTCTACAGGTGGAATGGGGCAACTATAGCCCAACGAAAAGGCACAGTACGGATTATACGCCTTATTAAAGTCAAGCCAAATTTCTTCTTCTAAATCAGACATCCTTAAATCCAGATACCTTCCTGCACCATAAGTTTCAATTCCGCTGGTAAGGTCTTTGAAAGGAATGAAAAGATAGTCCTTGTATAATGGGTTCTTCATCAAGGCCAGGCTTCTGTATACATTCAATTTTTGCTTTTTGCCATCTATTTTAAAAGATAGTTCTCCAAACACAGCATACGTTTTCGTTTTACCACTAGAGGTAGGAATTTCAAACGGCTCACCCGTTCCTTTTACCTTAAATTTACATTTAACTTTGTACTTTGCGTTCGCCTCAAAAAAATCGAGATATTGCAGGTCATCTTCCTCTAAAGGCGAATTCTCGTCTTTAAGAAAATCTGCTTTATATTTTGTCCTGAAGGCCTTGATTTCCTCTTCAAAACTCTGACCTGAAGCCTTGGTAATTAAAAATAAAGTCAGGATAAGAAGTAATGTTGGTTTCAGAAGTGGGCTTTTCGTAATTTTCCGGTATTGCATAAGCACAAAAATAAACTAAAAAATATGTCGGTTACCATTATTCTTGTCATTGCCACCGTTCTGGCCAGTATTTATGCCTGGAGAGATCATGGCTTAAGAAACAAATGGATTCATAATGCCTATGCGGCCAATAAAAACAAAGAATACCACAGGCTTATAACCTCTGGCTTCATTCATGCAGACTATCTGCATTTATTCTTTAACATGTATGCATTTTATCTGTTTGGAGGTGTAGTAGAGCAGTATTTTGAGTATTTCTTTGGGGGCAAAGCAATTTTGGCTTTTCTCGGTCTCTATTTGGTTGGAATAGTGGTGGCCAATCTGCCTGACTTTATCAAATACAAAGACAATCCAAACTTTAATTCTTTGGGGGCTTCTGGTGGTGTTTCTGCCGTGGTGTTTTGCTCGGTCATATTAAATCCTATGATGGAGCTGATGATCTTCCCCATTCCGGTAGCCATGCCAGGGTATATTTTTGCTTTAGTGTATGTGGCCTATTCTATCTTCATGGAGAAAAAACAAATGAACAATGTCAATCATATGGCTCACCTATGGGGAGCATTGTGGGGAGTTGTCTTTATTTTTACCACAGAACCTTCAACTTTAGGCAGGTTTATTGATCAAATAAGGCTTCCATTTTGAAAGTACATGAGCTATTAATACAACCCTACCCATGTCTTGATGCCGAAAGAAGCGTATGGCAAAATATTCTTCGTTCTGGTTTTACAGGTTTATTTATTGCTTTGTTTCTGATCATTTTCCAGCCTTTTGGAATTAACAATTGGCAAACGGATTATAAAGTGCTGTATCTGTTGGGATTCGGGGCTGTTACCTGGCTTTGTCTATTGATTTTACGACTAGGCTTTGTTAAACTTTTCCCTTCCTTTTTCTCTGAAAAAAACTGGACGGTGGGCAAAGAAATCATAACCAATGTTTCCTTTCTTATTACCATAGCTCTGGGTAACTACCTCTATGCTTTTGTTATCCTGTTTAACGAATGGCGTTTTGTCAATTTCTTATGGAGCTTATTTACCGTTGTTTGCGTGGGGGTGTTTCCAATTGCCTTTGATGTTTACACCAAATATATAAAAGCCCTAAAAAAATATGGTTCTGAGAGGGCAGTGGCCCCAAAAGCCACACAAAAATCTGCAATAAGTCTGGTTGCAGAAAATCAAAAAGATATGGTAAGTGTATCCTCTGAGAATTTACTGTATATTGAATCTGCTGATAATTACTCCAAGGTGGTTTTTCAAACAGAAAACGAGCAGGAAAAACAGGAGTTACTCAGAAGTAGCCTCTCAAGACTCGAAAACCAATTAACAGTACCTGAAATAGTGAGGTGTCACAGGTCTTACATTGTGAATTTAAATCAGGTAAATAGAGTAACAGGGAATGCACAAGGTTACAAACTACATTTGAAAAATAGCAACTTCGCTGTGCCGGTAGCCAGAAAATACTCAGATATTGTACATAATCTGGAGGTCAATTAAACTTTAACCTATTAAAGTGAGCAGAAGAATAGCTCCTAAGATAAACCATTTCAGCCGGTTCCAGAATTGACTTTTCTTTTTGAATACAATTAAGCCCAGCTCCACAATCATCAAAGTAAAAAGTGCCCAGGATGTACTTAAAGCAAAATCTGTTTCGAAGGCATCTGTGGCAAAACCGAAAATCACTAAAAGAAGGCAGGCGAGCGGGAATAAGACTATCCTATAAGATCGTATATCCATGTTTTTATTTGTGCTCATCGTTTCGTTTTTAATACTTAAAACTACGTAAATTAGGTTCTTGAATGCATGATCTCATATAGCACAGGTCATGATCACCATCATTTTTGAATGGCTAATCCTTCGCGTAATTGAATCTAAGAATTAATACCCAATGGACTTTATAGATTATTACAAAAAATTAGGCCTTTCTAAGTCAGCCACACAAGATGACATCAAGAAAGCCTATAAGAAATTGGCCCGAAAGTACCATCCAGACTTAAACCCGGATGACCCCACAGCCAAAGCAAAGTTTCAGGAAATAAATGAAGCGAATGAAGTATTATCTGACCCTGAAAAAAGAGCCAAATACGATAAGTATGGAAAAGATTGGAAACATGCCGAGGAATTTGAGAAGGCTCAAAAAGCACGAGGAGCGTCTTCTGGCAGGCAACGACGGTCCTATTCCGGCACAGGCGGTGGTTCAGGAGATTTTTCAGACTTTTTCGAGTCAATGTTTGGTGGCGGCGGAGGCTTTAGAGGTTCTGGAGGCAGCGTAAAATTCAGAGGAGAGGATTTTCACGCCGAGCTTCAGTTAAACCTCACAGATATCCTGGAAGAAAGAAAACAGGTATTGACTGTAAACGGCAAGAATATCAGAATAACGATTCCGGCCGGAGTAGAGAATGGACAAACCATAAAAATTAATGGTTATGGAGGGTCTGGAATAAATGGAGGACCCGCAGGTGACTTATTAATTACATTTAATATCCAGAACAATACTTCGTTTAAAAGAGAAGGAAGCAATCTGCATTTCGATTATAATATAGACTTATATACAGCACTTCTCGGTGGAAAAATAGAGCTCAATACGTTGACCGGAAAAGTGAAAGTGAATATTCCACCCGAACTTAAAAACGGGGGTAAAGTAAGACTGGCCGGAAAAGGAATGCCAGTGTACAAGAGCAAAGGGAAGTTTGGAGACCTCTATCTTCATTTTCAGGTAGAGCTCCCTACCAAGCTCACAGAGAAAGAAAAAGGCCTTTTTAAAGAATTAGCCAACCTAAGAAACCATGGAAAATGATCAGTACATATTGGTAGAAGACCTTTGTCAGTTCCATTCTATTCAGATTACCTTTCTTGAAGATTTACGAGAGCATAGGTTAATTGAGTTTGAAGAAATTGACAGTAAACCCACCTTGCCAATTAACCAAATTTCAAAAGTAGAGAGAATGATCAGGCTTCATCGGGAGCTAGAAATAAATGCCCCCGGTATAGATGCCGTTTTTAATCTTCTGGATAAGGTAGAGTCATACAAATCAAGGATCACCGAACTGGAGAATAAGCTTAGACGGTTCGAAGAATAAGCAGTTTTTGCTTTGTCAAACATCCCAAAACAATGACAATCTCCCCATTTCTTTGTCAAAAGACCCAGTTTTTTGACCAATAGCCCTTTGATTTTTTGACCGACTAATCAGCCAATACTTTTGCTTCTGTCAAATAAACAAAAGCAAAAATTCATGAAAGAACTTATCTATTCACTAGGAATCAAAATACATGTACTCGCCGGAACGCTTTCTCTTCTTTTTGGCCTGGCCGCAATGTTAATTAAAAAGAAAGGAGGCAAAAGGCACAATCAGGCCGGTATCGTTTTTTATTGGTCAATGGCCGCAGTTTTCGTAACCACCGTACTATTTATGGTGCTTTATCCTACGCAGTTAAAATACCACTTCTTTCTTACCATTGGTATAGTTAGTTTTTACCCTACTTACTCTGGCAAAAGAATTCTAAAAATGAAAAAAGGAATAAGCCCAGAATGGTTTGATTGGACTGCCGCCTATATCATTTTATTTTCAGGCTTAGCAATGATTACCTACGCAGCATACTTGCAGATTTATTTACCAAATAGTTTCACCGTTCTCTTTTTTGTTTTTGGAGTATTCAGCCTAGTACAGGCTATTTCTGACCTGAAATTGTTTTTTGGCAAAAAGTCAGCCACTAAATTACATTGGTTTTTTAGTCACGCCGGAAAAATGATTGGAGCCTACTCAGCGGCTGTTACGGCCTTTTGTGTCAATATTGTTCCGAGATTTCTTCCAGAAAACACCAGCATGTCTGTTCTTATTTTCACTTGGGTAGCTCCGTCAATCCTCTTCGCCTTCGTTACCAGATATTTTTTCAAAAAATACCAAAAGCAGTTTAAAATGGTATAAAATACCCTTTAAGTACTGAGTTTTAGTCTTCAATATTTGACATAAGGGCGGCTCTGCTTCGTTTAGTTAGCAGTATACCTTACTTTTGAAGATTCATTAACGGCTTTTCCAGAATGTTAAAAGGGCTTAGACCTAAACTCATACTTCCTCTTCTTTTTATAAGTGTTTTTACCTTAGGTTTTATTGGTAGTAAATTACCCCTGACATCTGTCATTCCATTTGAAAAAAATGGGTATAGTGCTTTTGAAAACCCTTCTAATGATAAAAACTCTAAAGATTATCAGAAGTATTTTGCTGCTCAAAAGGCTTGGGCAGATAGTGTCTTGGCCACAATGACTCTCGAAGAAAAAATAGGTCAATTATTTATGATCTCGACCTATTCAAACAGAAACGAAAGTCATTACAGATCTACGGAAGAGTACATTGAAAAATATCATGTGGGTGGCTTGATATTCTTTCAGGGCACGGCTCCTAAACAGGCTGAACTCACTAACCGATATCAAAACAAAAGCAAACTTCCCCTGCTAATTGGAATGGATGCAGAATGGGGTTTAGGTATGAGGTTAGATAATACCATGTCTTTTCCAAAGCAAATCACTCTTGGAGCCATTAAGGACAATAATCTAATAGAGAAAATGGGCTTTGAGATTGGGCTTCAATTACGCCGTCTGGGAGTTCATGTAAATTTTGCACCGGTAGCAGACGTAAATACAAACCCCGATAACCCTGTTATCAACTACCGATCGTTTGGTGAATCAAAAGATAATGTGGCAGAGAAAGCCATGGCCTATGCCAGAGGATTGAAAAGAGCCGGAGTTCTGGCAGTGGCAAAACATTTTCCGGGCCACGGTGATACCGATACAGATTCTCATGTGGCATTGCCCGTGATATCGCACTCAAAAGAGCGATTAAGCAACCAGGAACTTGTGCCATTCAAAAAGTTGATTGCTGATGGTATAGGAGGCATCATGACTGGTCACTTGTATGTTCCGGCTTATGATAGCAAAAACAACACGCCGGCTACGGTTTCAAAGAATCTTGTTACCGGCCTGCTAAAAGAGCAAATGGGCTTTACAGGGCTAACTTTCACTGATGCCATGAATATGCGAGGGGTCACTAGCAGATATTCTGCTGGTGGAGCAGAACTGGCGGCTTATGAAGCGGGTAACGATGTTTTGCTACAAACCGCAAATCTCCCTGCTGCTTACAATAAAATATTGGATGCTTTTCAAAACGCAGAGTTGGAAGAAGCCGATCTTGACCAAAGAGTACGGAAAATCTTAATGGCTAAATACACAGCAGGATTGAACGTATCAAGAACGATTGAGACCCATAAACTCATGGAAGACCTCAATAGCACCAGAGCCCAGGAGGTTAAAGATCAATTGTTCAAAAAAGCGGTTACTCTGCTCAGAATGAAGCCTGGCATAGTGCCTTTCATTCAATTAGACACACTGGCTATAGGTTCAGTAGCTGTGAGTGCTCCTGATGATGGTTTTCAGTCTGAGCTGAATGACTTTTCTAACATTGCCGAGTATAAAATGTCAATAAAGCCCGGCTCCTCAAAAGACTGGGATTATATAGTAGAACAGGCAGATGTGCTGGATTATCTCATTGTCAGCGTTCATGATATGAACAGCCTGAAATCCCGAAATTTTGGGGTGTCTCCATCTACAATCAGTATGATAAGAGCCTTATCAAAAAAGACCCGGGTTATCGTAGTGGCCTTTGGCAACCCTTATGGGTTACAGCTTTTTGATGAATTTCCCAATGTTATTTGTGGGTTTGAAGAAGATCCAGCTGCTTACCGGGCGGTGTCAGAAGTGCTTTTTGGTGGACTTTCGGCCAATGGCACCTTACCAGTAACTGCTTCATCTGTTGCAAAATACAACTATGGAAATAATTCCGCTAACCTTGGCCGACTTACTGAAGATTTTCCTGAAAATGTGGGCATGAGCTCAGCTAAACTTAATGAAATTGATGATATCGTGGCTGATGCCATCAATAAAAACGCATTCCCGGGTTGCCAGGTTTTGGTGGCCAGACGAGGGAAAGTTGTATTTCATAAAGCCTACGGAAACTTCCGGTACGGATTTAGAGAGCCTGTAACAAAAGAAACTATTTATGACCTGGCTTCCTTGACCAAAGTAAGTGCTACGCTTCAGGCCGTAATGATGCTGAACGAGAAAGGTTTTCTTGACCTTAATTTAAAAGCTTCTGATTACCTGCCAGAACTCAAAGGCACCAATAAGGAAAACATGATCGTTGGTGATATTCTGTTTCATCAAGCAGGACTAAGGAGCTTTGAGGCCTTCTGGACTCACACCAAAACATCAGGGACTTTTGATCCCAAGTTTTACGAATTTGAGGATAACAATGATAACCTTCAGGTAGCAGATAACCTCTTTATTAAGCCTACTATTAAGGACTCCGTTTGGAAGTGGCTTATTGACTCCGATCTTACCACCCGAAAAAATCGGGACGGTACCTATCGATATCTTTATAGCGACTTAGGGATGATAATGACTCAGCGTATAGTAGAAAGAATAAGTGGCCAATCTTTAGATGCCTTTCTGGAGCAAAACCTGTATCAGCCCTTAGGAATGACTCATACTTTGTTTAATCCGCTTGACAGATACAAAAAAAGCCAAATAGCTCCTACGGCCAATGATCCCATTTTCAGGAAAAGCCAGATTTGGGCTACTGTACACGATCCAAATGCAGCCTTATTAGGTGGTGTGGCTGGTCACGCCGGTCTTTTTAGCAATGCCTGGGATCTGGCTAAACTATATCAGATGAACCTTCAAAAAGGTGTTTACGGTGGCCGCAGATACCTTTTCCCTGAAACCGTCAAACATTTTTCAACGAATTACACCGCCCGAAGTCACAGAGGAATAGGCTGGAACAAACCAAAGCCTGATGATGACATTTCATCTGTAGCCTCCACAGCTTCTGAGAATACATATGGCCACACTGGCTTTACGGGTACTGTAGTATGGGTAGACCCTGACAGGCAACTTATATTTATCATGCTGGCAAACAGGGTTTACCCGAGAGAAAACAACAGCCAGTTAAATAAACTTGAGGTTAGACGCAGAATTCATGAAGTAATTAACGAGGCCATTGACAAGTATAGATAAGTAGTATTTCTCCTGGGTGTACCTAATTATTTGCATTCGCTAATATTTAGATTATGCCAAAATCATTGCTCAAAAAGAACTTATTCAGTGAGAATGGGTTAACCTATTATCCTACTTATCTCTTTTAATGAGTTCTAAAGAAAAGCTACTTCTACTAATCCTTGCTTGCGTAAACTTTACCCATATTGTAGACTTTATGATGTTGATGCCACTTGGACCTCAACTGATGAAAATCTTCAAAATAGATGCTCAGCAATTTGGTCTTTTGGTCGCTTCATACGGAATTGCCGCTGCAGTTTCAGGATTTTGTTTAGCCTTTTTCGCTGATAAATTTGATAGGAAAAAAGTTTTACTCTTTGCCTACATTGGTTTTACCTTAGGCACTTTTGCCTGTGCCTTATCTCCCAGCTTTGCCATACTTATTACAGCCCGACTTATCACAGGAGTTTTTGGAGGTATGATAGGTTCACAGGTGCTTTCAATTGTAGCAGATACCTTTGGTTACGAAAGGCGGGCTTCTGCCATGGGTATTATCATGATGGCTTTTTCATTTGCCTCAGTCGTAGGCGTACCGGGTGGTTTATTTTTGGCTAATTTATTTGGCTGGCATGCCCCTTTCTTTACCGTAGCCGGGCTTGGCGTCATCATTTCTGCACTGGTCTGGTTTTTTGTACCAAGTGTCAGTGCTCATTTAGGTGAGAAATCTGCCGGAGAAAAAAGACTACAAGTACTATACGACATTCTGAAAACACCTAATCAATTACGTGCCCTGGGGCTATCTACTGTTATTATGCTCGGGCATTTTAGTATCATTCCTTACATTGCTCCTACTCTGGTCTCAAATGCCGGCTTTAGTGAGGATGACCTATATTTGATATATTTAGTAGGCGGCTTACTCACAATTTTCTCTGCTCCTATTGTAGGTAAAATAGCTGACAGAAAGGGAAAATATCCTGTATTTGTGGTATTCGCTATGTTATCCATGATTCCTATCTTTCTGATTACGAATTTGATTCCTACCCCCCTTTATGTAGTATTGATTATTTCAGGAATGTTTTTTGTCTTTTCTAATGGTCGTCTGATTCCAACTCAAGCCATGGTATCCGGAGTGGTTACTCCAAAACAAAGAGGTGGGTTTATGGCTATAAATTCCTCGGTACAACTGATGGCTCAGGCCATTGCCTCAAGTATAGGCGGTGCCATGTTAATCCAAAGAGAAAATGGTTACCTGGATCATTATGACTGGGTAGGGTACTATGCAATGCTCATGATATTTATCAGCATTTTTGTAGCCAGAAAGGTGAAGAATATTGAGTAATGATGAAAGTCTTCGTCATCAATAGTCAACTTTCCCTCTCATTGACTTAGTAAACGATTTTTGCTTCTTTTTTTTGAGCCTGGTCTCAATTTTTGCTAAAGAGGGCCTGGTCTTTTTACGTGCTTTAGGAGTTTTAAGGCCTTCGGCCAAAAGCCGCTTAAATTTCCTAAGAAGCAGCTCTTTATTCTTCACCTGAGAACGTGTAGATTGTTCTGTCAACACCCACTCGTCATCCTGATTAATTTGATTTTTATACTGAACTCTTAAACGAGTTTTTTGATCTTCACTCAATAACCTGGATTCACCTATAGGAAATCTCAATTCTACTTTAGTTTCTACCTTATTTACATGCTGACCTCCGGCACCTCCGCTTCTGGAGGTATCAAAAGTATACTCAGATGAAAAATCTGAAGCAAGAAGTTTTTGAATTGACATAATGCCCTAATAACACCATAGCTAAAAATTAGTTTCTTAACAGCCTTGTCCGTAATAGGCGTCTTTGCCGTGCTTTCTTTGATAATGCTTGTTACGCAAAGTCTCTTTTAATCTTGAGGTGTTTGGATTAATGGACAAGGTCAATTGAGCCATACGGGCAATCTCTTCCAATACGGCCGCATTATAGACTGATTTAGCGGCGTCTTTACCCCAGGTAAACGGACCATGATTTTGCAGAAGCACCATTTCTACTTCTTTGTGAGACAATCCCTTTTCTCTGAAGACATCAAAAATCTGATTCCCTGTTTCATACTCATAGTCGCCCTCAATCATTTCATCTGAAAGCACCGGTGCACAAGGAATGTCCTGATGCGTATGATCAGCATGAGTGGTACCAAAAATTGGGATATCCATACCTGCCTGAGCCCAGGCAACTGCATACGTGCTATGCGTGTGGGTGATTCCGCCAATATCTTCCCAGGTTTTATAGAGCAAAGCATGCGTTTTGGTGTCGGAGGATGGCCGCATTTTGCCTTCTACTACCCTGGCATCATAATCCATGATCACGATGTCTTCCCACTTTAGCTCAGAATATGGAACGCCACTTGGTTTAATAGCAAAAACACTCTTATCTCTATCTACGGCACTTACGTTACCAAATGTAAAAATCACCAGATTCAGCTCTGGCAATTGCATATTGGCCTCGTAGCATTCTTGTTTTATAGATTTGTACATAGTTGAAAGGCATAAGAGAGAAGCAAACTGACAATTGTTTATTGGAGCTTTGAAATCAAAGCACAAATCAATTGGCCAATTTCTTCTCTCGGGTCCATTATTTTTTTAATCTCAATTTATTTTAAATGAATCCACGGCAATATTTGAATAAATACTTTCAGATGAACCGCAAAACTCCAATGCCTAATAGATCACATCACCCATCGCCAGCTCTTTTTTAAAGCTTCTAATTCTGGTATCTGCATCTATAACCACTACCTCAATATCAAACATATCCGCGAAATCTTCTATTTGCTCAGTACTTAGGTTTTGACTGTAGACCGTATGATGAGCCCCACCGGCCAAAATCCAGGCCTGGCAACCCACCTCCATACTTGGTTTTGGAGTCCATAAAGCTCTGGCTGTAGGTAATTTCGGAAACTCTTTGTTAACCTCATGGGCGGTTACTTCATTGACAATCAGCCTGAAACGGCCACCCATATCTACAAGCGAAACATTCATTGCATCTCCTTTATCTGCATTGAATACCAACCTTACCGGATCTTCTTTGCCACCGATGCCTAAAGCGTGTACTTCGCAATTTACTTTGCCTGAGCTTATGGAAGGGCAAATTTCTAGCATATGAGAGCCCAGCACCATGGGATTTACCGGATCAAAATGGTAGGTATAGTCTTCCATAAAAGAATTTCCACCGGCCAGTCCGCTAGCCATGACTTTCATAACACGTACCATGGCTGAGGTTTTCCAGTCGCCCTCGCCACCATAACCATAGCCCGATGCCATCATACGCTGAGAACCAATACCCGGCAACTGACGCATGCCATGAAGGTCTTCAAAGGTATTTGTGTAAGCTCCATAGCCGCCATCTTCTAAGAAGTTTTTTATTCCTAATTCTATTCTTGCTGCTTCTATTAATGAAGAACGCTTTGCACCTTCTTTTGTAAGCGAAGGCATGATGCTGTACACTTCCTCATATTCTGAAATTAATCTGTCTATTTCAGCGTCAGAGACTTGATTGATGAATGCCACCAGATCACCTACTCCATGGGTATTGACTTCCATACCAAACACCTTTTGAGCTTCTACTTTATCTCCGTCTGTCACAGCTACGTGCCTCATGTTGTCACCAAAACGTACCAACTTTAGATGGTTCATTTCATGTTTTCCAATGGCCACACGACTCCAGTCAATTATCTGCTTTAAAACGGAGGTATTCTGCCAATGACCTACCACTACTTTGCGTTTCTTACGCATACGGGTCATCATGAAACCGAACTCTCTGTCGCCATGAGCAGACTGATTCAAGTTCATAAAATCCATATCTATCTCTGAATAAGGGATATCCCGGTTATACTGGGTATGAAGATGCAGGAGTGGTTTTGTAAGTAAATTTAAACCCGTAATCCACATTTTGGCAGGAGAAAAGGTATGCATCCAGGTGATGATACCTATACATTTTTCAGAAGCTGATGCTTCTCTACATATAGCTGTGATTTCATCTGAGGTTTTTACCGTTGGCTTGAAAACGATTTTAACCGGAGCTTTACTATCAAGGTGCTTGGCAATCTCCTCAGAATGAGCCGCTACCTGTAAAAGCGTTTCTTCGCCATACAAATGCTGACTACCGGTTACAAACCAAATTTCAAATTGTTTTAGATCTATCATTTTATATTCTATCTCTTTGCGTTTTTTCTACATTTCCTTTTCTATAAAGCCACCTAAATCATGGTATTTCCTGTAAAGCTTCAAGTAAATTTCATGCTTTTCTGAATCGGGATGGTATTCTTTATCAAAACCTGCCCCCATAGTTTTTTGAGCATCTTCTATGGTTTCAAAAAGCCCGGAGGCCGTAGCTGCACACATGGCAGCCCCTAAAGCACAGGTCTGATCTGAAGCAGCTATTTTAATGGGCATGTTAAGCACATCACAAAGCGTCTGCATGACAAAAGAGGACTTCTGAGCTACACCACCAATGGCAATCACCTGCTTAATAGGCACTTCCTGTTCCAGAAAACGATCTACAATGGCTTTTGAGCCAAAAGCTGTGGCCTCTACCAGAGCTTTAAAAATCATTGGAGCCGTGGTTCCAAGATTCATTCCTGCTATCGCCCCTTTCAATGTGTGATTTGCATCGGGAGTACGGCGACCATTAAACCAGTCAAGAGCGATGGGGTCATTCTCAGACAATGGCAATTCTGAAGCTTCATTGGCCAGAAAAGGTATCAAATTTTCTCTAAGATTTTGTGCCTGCTCTTCTCCTAATAACTCTGCCACTGGCTCCAATATTACTCGGGTAAACCAGGCATAAACATCTCCATATGCAGATTGTCCGGCCTCCATGCCAAGCATACCCGGCAATATTGAACCATCTACCTGACCACAAATGCCGGGTATTAGCTTACCTTTCATTTCATCATTAGGCACTACAAGCATATCACAGGTAGAAGTGCCCATCACACGTACAAACGAATATGGCTCTATCTCTGCACCTACTCCGCCCATATGAGCATCAAATGCCCCCACACCAATTACTACATTTTCATTTAAGCCTAGTTTAGCAGCCCACTGTTTAGAAATGGTACCCATAGGTTCATCAGAAGTGTAGGTAACAGAAAAGAGGCGGTCTCTGAGTCCGCTTAAAAGCGGGTCCAGCCCGGTTAGAAACTCCTCAGAAGGAAGACCTTCAAAATCCTCGTGCCACATGGCTTTATGCCCGGCAGCACATCGGCTTCTTTTCATTTTTAATGGATCCGTGAGCCCGGTAAGCTCTGCAGATATCCAATCGCAATGCTCTACCCATGAAAAAGCCTTTTCTCTTACTTTTTTATCTACCCGAAGAGTTCTCAATATTTTAGCCCAAAACCATTCCGAAGAGTAGATTCCGCCTTCGTATTTTGTAAAGTCCACGGCGGATTTCCCGGCCAGTTCGTTAATTTCTTCGGCTTCTTTATTCCCTGTATGGTCTTTCCAGAGTATAAACATGGCGTTAGGATTTTCTTCAAAGCCTTCTGTTAAGGCCAAAGGCGTCCCATTTTGATCAACAGCCACAGGAGTAGAGCCTGTGGTATCTACAGAAATTCCTACCACAGATTTTCTTATTTCATCTCCTGCCTCATTTAAAGCATTCTTTAAAACGGTAGTCATTGACTCCAGGTAATCAAGAGGATGCTGCCTGAACTGAGAGGCTAGAGGAATACAGTACTTCCCTTCTTTCCATCTTGAATAGTAAGAAACATCTGTGCTTGCAATTTTACCGTTCTGTGCATTGACCACCACTGCTCTTACGCTATCCGTTCCGAAGTCAATACCAATGACATATTTGTCACTCATTTCAATTATTGATTAGCATTAGTAAGAATACAAAATAAAGATTGTGTATTATTGACACAAATAAAAACCCTTTTATTCAAATCACCAAATCGAAAGCTCAATCTTAAACCAATCCTTTGGGTATAAAGTAATGAAAAGCATTGAACTGCTGTTCGTATTTTTCTTTATCTAATTTATATAAAATAGCCTTCTTGGTCGTGCCTGTTTCGTTTTTTTCACCTGTGTCTACTAAAAGATCTGTTGAAAGAATCTTTCGGCTAAAGTTTCGACGATCAAGGGGTTTGTCATAGATAGCTTCGTAGAGTTTCTGAAGCTGTGGAATGGTGAATTTTTCTGGCAACAATTCAAAACCCAAGGGATGCAGGGCCGCCTTGTATCTCAGGTGAGCCATAGCCTTCTCCACCATATGATTATGGTCAAAGATGAGGCCGGGCTTTTCATCAAAGCTAAACCACTTCCCATTTTTAGATCTGGCTAGTTCTTCATCATGCTCATGAATATTTATCAAGGCAAAATAAGAGATAGATAAGGTTCGTGCCATGGGATCCCTCTCAATACCTCCATAGGTCTCTATTTGCTCCATGTATACATTTTCAAGACCTGTGAGTTCATTCAATATTCGTTTTGAACCATCCTCCAGACTTTCATTTTCTTTCACAAAACCACCCATTAGCGACCATTTGCCCAGTTCTGGTTCAAAATTTCTTTTGATTAACAAGAGCTTCAGGTTTTCTCCATCAAAACCAAAAATAATACAGTCGATAGCAACAAAAAGCTTGGATTCGCCTTGATACATAAAGTAGATTTAGATAAAAATAAGGTGGCTACCGCCAATTCTTTACGCTCAAAAGTAAGAAACCTTATGAAACAATCTACAATATGAATACTACCAGCCCTCGGGGCCCGTGAGCTCCGGTTACCAATGACTGCTCTATGTCAGCCGTTTTAGATGGCCCGGCAATAAAGCCTCCGAAACCTAATGTAGGGTCTTTTAAGATTTCATAGGCTTCAGCCATAGTATGTAGAATGGTCTCCTTTTTTATCAAAACTCCCATTTGCTGACAGATATACGGGGCCACACGCTGCCCCATTTGCTCCTCTGTGAACCAAATGGCTCCATTTTCAGCTACAGCCAGTGTGCCATGGAAGAGTGCAAACTCAATGTCTTCTAAATCATGCGGATCAGAATTCTGCCATTCTTCAGGATTGTTATATTCAGCATCTTCAATGTTTATAAATACCCGCTGACCTGGATATTTCTTATCAATGTATTGTTTTACCTCTTTCAGGCTGCTCACTTCCATAGCCTGGCCATGAAGAATATCAATGAGCTCCATAAACTTCTTTACTTTATCTCCCAGGTACTCCTTATTAAACTCCGGGAGAACTGGTTGGATCATTGCATTATTTGCCTGCCGTTTCTGCTCTTTAGCCGCTAACTGAAGTCTGCCTAATATCTCTTCTCTGCTACTCATTGTTCCTGTTTTTTCTGTACCAGTCTTTGAAACTTTCTTTGGGTGGCTCCGGCATCTCTCTGGATTTATACCAGGGATTCATGCTGTTATTCACTAAACTTGGGACTGTCCTCATCAGAGTTCTACCCATTTTACCACCAAGCTCAAATACCTTAGGGTTTGATAAAACGAAGTTCATCGCTTTCATTCCAATAGTTTTTCCTGTACTGCTATGTCCCTCCTGAGTGATTATTTGACGCCACTCATAAAGCTGTTCATGTATATTGATTTTTACCGGACACACATTGCTGCAAGCACCACATAATGAACTGGCGAAGGGCAAATCTGAATTCTTTTTTAAATCAGCGTTTGGGGCTAAGATAGAACCTATTGGTCCCGGTACTGTCACATGGTATGAGTGACCTCCACTTCGCCTGTACACCGGGCAAGTATTCATACATGCCCCACAACGAATGCACTTTAGGGCGTCCTTGAATTTAGGTTTTTGAATATGCCTGCTTCTGCCGTTATCTACCAGTACAATATGCATCTCCTGCCCCGGTCTTGGCTTTCTGAAATGGCTGCTATAAGTCGTTATGGCCTGCCCGGTACTACTTCTTGCCAGCACTCTTAGAAAAACACCCAAATGCTCTCTTTTGGGAATAATCTTCTCTAAACCCATGCACGCAATGTGCACTGGGGCTAAATGGGCACCCATATCTGCATTACCTTCATTGGTACAGACCACAAATTCTCCTGTATCAGCAATTGCAAAATTTACCCCTGTCAATGCTGCATCAGCACTTAGAAAGTCTTTTCGTAAGCTTTGGCGAGCCGCTTCTGTTAGGTATTGAGGGTCAATGTTTCCCTTTTCCGTTCCCAGATGCTCATGGAAAGTTTCGCTTATATCTTCTCTTTTGAGGTGGATGGCCGGGGCCACAATATGGCTGGGTGGCTCATGCCTGAGCTGAATAATCCTCTCCCCAAGGTCGGTATCTATGACTTCTATTCCCTGATCTTCCAGATAATGATTGAGGCCGCACTCTTCAGTAAGCATCGACTTACTTTTAACCATTTTTTTGACGGCTCTCTTACTTAAAATACCATGTACTATTTCATTATGCTCTTTGGCATCTGCAGCCCAATGAACCTGAACACCATTTGCTAAAGCATTCTTCTCAAACTCCAGGAGCAGATCATGCAGGTTTTCAAGCATATAAGACTTTATAGAAGAAGCGGTGTTTCGCAGATTCTCCCAATCTGGTATTCCAAAAACCGCCTTATCTCTGTTTTGTCTTACCCACCAGATGGAATTGTTGTGCCAATCTGTTCGTTTCGTGTCTTTGGTAAGTTTTTCTGCCAGATTAGCGTGGTTTGGTTGGCTCATGAGATACTCTGATTTAAAATTTCTGCAATATGAATAACCTTGACTTTGGAGCCTTTTCTCTTTAATGTCCCTTCCAGATGCATCAGGCAAGACATATCTGCACTGGTGATATAGTCTACGTCAAGCTTCTCAAATTCTTCAGCTCTATCTTTTCCCATTTTTGCCGAGACAGCTTCCTCATTGACCGCAAAGGTTCCGCCAAAACCACAGCATTCATCCACTTTAGATGGTGTACAAACCTGAATATTCTTCACCTGATCCAGCAAGTCACCAATTTTTGAAAATGGCTCTGAAACTAACTCTGAGCCTTTGCCCAGTAATAAACCCCTTAATCCATGGCAGCTCTGATGAACACCCACTTTATGGGGAAAAGTGGCATTTACCTCAGAAACCTTTAGCACATCGGTAAGAAACTCGCATAATTCATAAACTTTGCTTTCACCATGAAAAACATGGTCTTTCAAATGCAAAGTACAGCTTCCTGATGGACAAACGATATACTCAGCCTCCCGGAAAATCTGTTGGTTTTGCTTATCAATGCTCTTTGTAATGTGCTGATAACCTGAGTTTGCCATGGGCTGCCCACAGCAGGTCTGTGACAACGGATGCACTACCTCACAGCCCAGCTTTTCAAGAAGCTCCAGCGTAGCAATTCCCACCTGCGGGTAAAACTGGTCAATGTAACAGGGAATAAATAGACTAACTTTCAAAGTATGGTAGGGTTGAATTTTGTTCTTCAAAACTAAGGCAAAAATTGCAGAGAATGGCCTCTGAATGACACAATATTAGGCATCAATGAATTTCTAACTGTACTTATCTGTGTTGCCAATACAACATTCATTGAAAAATCGAACCCTCTAAAGCTCACTTGCGTTTATTGAATGATTTGTAAATTGACAAGACCCCATAAATGAAAATTGTAGTATCTCCTGCCAAAACGCTTGACTTTGAATCAGCTTTGCCAACAGAAAAATATACCCTTCCAGCTTTCACAGAAGAAACTCAAAAATTGAATGAGGCTCTAAAGAAAAAGTCTGTTAAAAAGCTGTCTGACCTGATGAGCATTTCTAAAGCCCTGGCCGAGTTAAATCACGAAAGAAATCAGACACGAGTGTCAGAGTATACCACAGAAAACTCAAGACCCGCAGTTTTTGCATTTAAAGGTGATGTATATTTAGGTTTAGAAGCCTATACTTTAAACAGTGCTGAGATAGATCAACTTCAAGATAAGCTAAGGATACTTTCAGGACTATATGGTCTTTTAAAACCTTTAGACTTAATCCAGCCATACAGACTTGAAATGGGAACTCAATTAAAAGTTGGGCGTAAACCCAACCTCTATAAATTTTGGGACAAAAAAATAACGGAAGCCTTAAACGCAGAACTAAAAGAAGGTGAACCCTTTATCAATCTTGCTTCGCAGGAATACTTTGGTGCCGTAAAACCTGAATTACTGAAAGTACCCGTAATCACTCCTGTTTTCAAAGACTACGTGAATGGTAATTTAAAGGTGGTTAGTTTTCATGCAAAGAAAGCTCGTGGTATGATGACCCGTTTTGTGATAGATAAAAACATAGAAGTAACAGAAGACCTCAAGACTTTTAATTACGGCAATTACGAATTTGACGATAAACTTTCGTCTGAACATGAATTCGTGTTTGTTAGATAATTATAACTGCTACTTATACAAAAATCAAAAAGCCCCTCTAGGGCTTTTTTTGTTTTTATGATGTTAAGTAATTCCCTTCTTCTTTAAGAGAATTTAACATTTATGAGGCATGATGTGCATATCGAAATCGTTTGCAATCATAATTACTCATTATATGCAACCTATTACTTATTCACCACATCCTATTGAACAAAGCTATTGACCATTCAACATTTTAATTTGCCATACATACTATTATGTATTGCACAGTACCAAGAATTTTCCTGACCTTTGGATCATAAACGCAGGGTAACCTGCAAATTTTAAAGCTTATTACTTATTACAAAAAACAAATTAAAATTATGAAAACGTTAGTAAAAACAATCGCCCTAGTTCTATTAAGCAGCTCTTTAACTCTTTCGGCTTTTGCCAAAGACATTAAAAAACCAAAAGAAGAAAAATCTTTCGAGGTAGCCATGTACTTTGACCACCACAGTGGTACAATTAAGACGTTCTTTGAGAAAGAAAAAGGTTCTCAGCTGGAACTGGTCTTTATGAACAAAGATGAACAGGAACTTTCAAGAGCTTTCGCCAACAAAAAATGTGAAAAAGGTAGAGTTTTCTTTGACATCAATGCTTTACCTAATGGCACTTATACCATTAAGGCTAGCAGTGGAAAAGAAGTTAGTCTTCATACCTTGAAAATCACTCAACCGGAACTTCCGAAAAAAGTGAAATTCAACTAAAAGAATAAAAAAGGTCAGGGAATAAAAAGGTGGGTGTAAGCCCGCCTTTTTTAATTTAAGAATCTCGATCTGTAATTTAAAGGGGTTGCTTTCTTAACCGACTTAAACTGACGATTGAAGTTTGACAAATTATTAAAGCCACTTTCATACGAAATTTCAGAAACGCTGAACTGATCTTTTTGCAAAAGCTTGCAGGCATGTTCAATCCTGACCTCGGTAAGGAAACTGCTGAATGTTTTGCGTGTTCTCTTTTTAAAGTATCTGCTAAAGGCAGATTCACTCATATTAGCCAATGAGGCCGCTTCATTTAGCTTGATGTCACTTCTGAAATTTTCCATAACATACTCAAAAACCGCCTTTATTCTGTCGGAGTCCTGACTGTTCGTTAATTGAACCGGATCTGAAGTCAGGAAAATGAAGTCATCAGTTTTGCTTAATTCATTAATAATAGAAAGAAAAGCCAGCAGTCTGTCCATGTTACTTTTCTCCACTAATGATTCAAACTGCCCTCTGAGCCTGTTGCTAATTCCTGAGCCGAACTCAATCCCTCGTTTTGCATTATCAAATAGCTCCTTAACTTTCCGGTTTTCAGGAGAGTTTAAGAATTCCTTTCCTAAAAACTCTTCGGTAAAATGGAATACCAATGATCTGGCCTTTAGGGAAGGCTTTTCCTCATAGTATTCAGGGTCGTTTCGGTAAAAATGCGGTACATAAGAGCCAATCATGGTGAGATCGCCCGGCTTAAACTCCCGAATGCTACTACCAATATATTTCTCTCCTATGCTTTCCCTTACAAATACTATTTCTACCTCTGGATGATAATGCCATGGTGTCTTAAAATAATCATCTTCCTGAACAAAGGTATTGAAGGAATAATCTGATGGAGGCGATATTTTTAATAATTGAGGCTTCACTTACTAAGCTATTTTTGACCAAAAATACAGAATGTTTGTTATAATAGTATCAGATACTCGGAGAAATTTTGTATTTTGATAAATTATGGTTTTGTACATTTGATTGAAAAATAACCTGTTGTAATATGAAAAATCAAAGAACTCTACTTCTGCTTCTAATTACCTTAGTTTCATTCACTTCTAATGCTCAGCTGACCGCTGCAGAAAAGAAGGATGGATGGAAATTACTCTTTAATGGAAAGAATTTTGATGGCTGGAATCAAAAAAACGGTCAGGCGAAATATGAAGTGATAAATGGCGAAGTAGTAGGTACCACTGTGGCGAACACGCCAAACTCATTTATGTGTACCAATGAAACCTATGGCGACTTTATTCTGGAGCTGGAACTGAAGGTAGCTGAAGGTATGAATAGCGGTGTACAATTCAGAAGCCTTTCAACTCCGGAATTTAATAATGGCCGTGTACATGGCTACCAAATGGAAATAGACCCATCTGACAGAGCATGGTCCGGAGGCATTTATGATGAAGCCAGAAGAGGATGGCTAACGATGCCGGAAGGCAGACCTGAGGCTCAGAATGCCTTTAAACACAATGACTGGAACGTGTACAGAATTGAGGCCATTGGCTCTACCATAAGAACATGGGTAAATGGTGTCCCTGTATCTCACCTAATTGATGACATGACTCCGCGTGGTTTAATTGCCTTACAAGTTCATGGTATTTATGGCACAATGAAAGAAGGAATGCAGATCAGATGGAGAAATATCAAAATCAAGACTGAGAATTTAACACCATCGCCGTATGATAATACACCGGTGGTTAATCTGCTGCATAACAACCTGGCTGCTCAGGAAAAAGCTCAAGGCTTTAACCTTTTATTTAATGGTAAAGATTTTACTGGCTGGAGAGGTGTAAACAGACAGGAAATGACTGGCAAAAGATGGAGCATTGAAGGGGAAGATTTAGTTATTCATAAATCTGATGGCTCTGAAACCGGTAATGACATTGTGACAAAAGAGAATTACGGAGCTTTTGAGTTGGTATTTGAATTCATGCTAACTGAAGGTGCCAATTCTGGTGTTAAGTATTTTGTGAATGAAGATTTTAACAGCGGTGGCAAATCCGGAATAGGACTTGAATATCAAATATTAGATGATGAAAGACATCCTGATGCTAAAATGGGTGCAGTAGGTAACCGTACCCTGGCCTCATTATATGACCTGATTCCTTCTATAAAAGTAGATAAACGTTTCCAAAGAAAAATTGGCGAGTGGAACCAGGCCAGGTTAGTTGTAATGCCTGACAATACTGTACAGCACTGGCTAAATGGCTTTAAAGTAGTGGAATATGAGCGTAAAAGTAATATCTTTAAGGCTCTGGTTGCCAGAAGCAAGTACGCAAAATATGATGGCTTCGGAGAGGCTGACAATGGCCCTATCTTATTGCAAGACCATGGAGATGAGGTACATTACAGAAGCATTAAACTTAGGAAACTATAACACCTATTGAAAAATGAATAAAGACAGAAGAGAATTTATTAAGAAATCGCTTATGGCTGGTGTAGCTACGAGTATCTCGGCCAGTAGTTATGCCAAAATTATTGGCTCTAACGACCGCGTCAGAGTAGGCTGTGTAGGTTTTTCTGACCGCCACCGCTCCTCTCATGTAGCCAGCTTTAAAGTTCTGCAGAAAGAGATGAACTTTGAAATGGTAGCCGTTTCAGATATCTGGAATAAAAGAAGAGCAGAAGGCCAGGCTTACCTGCAGCAGCAGCTGGGAAGCACCGTTAAAGCTTTCAATAATAATGATGAACTGTATGCCTCTAACAGCGTGGATGCTGTAATGATCAGCACTGCAGATTTTCAGCATGCACTACACACTATAGAGGCTGTTCAGGCGGGCTGCGATGTATATGCAGAAAAGCCACTGGCAGAAACCATGGAAGACAACCGTGCCGTATTAAAGGCGGTTAAAAACAGTGGAAAAGTGGTACAAATAGGCTCTCAAAGACGTAGTGGGGCTAACTACCATGCAGCCGCAGATTATATCAAGTCTGGTAAGTTTGGCGACATCGTGATGGTGGAGCTCATGTGGAATGTAAACCAGCCAGGAAGATGGAGAAGACCTGAACTGGTAGCTAACCTGAAGGAGTCTGATGTAGACTGGAAACGTTATTTACTTAACAGACCCTATGAGGCCTTTGACCCAAGAAAATATTTAGAATACAGACTTTTCTGGCCATATTCCTCGGGTATACCAGGCCAGTGGATGAGTCATCAGATTGATACCGTACACTGGTTTAGTGGCCTGCCACATCCACGTAGTGTGGTAGCCAATGGTGGAATCTACCAGTGGAAAGATGGCCGTAGCAATGCTGACACGCTAACTGTTGTTTTTGATTACGGTCCTTTGGATGACCTTTCAAAAGGTTTCCAGGTTCAGTTTACAAGCCGATTCTCAAACTCAGCAGGCGGCACAAAAGAGCTATACTATTCTAACGGCGGAATGATCAACCTTGACACCAATGAAATAAGCAGTGAAGGCGGTCTTACCCAAAGATATGCTTCTGCCATGGACATGAAGCCAAACCTTCTGGAGCCTATGACATTAGAGGGAATGAAGGTAGAAACAGGTGCCAATACAGGTGGAGACTCATTGACACTCAATCACGTGAAAAACTGGATGGAGTGTGTAAGAAGCCGCAAAAAGACCAATGCACCTATTGAGGCTGGGTATCAGCACTCCATAGCCACAATCATGTCTAACGCCGCTTACAGAACCGGTTTAAAGGTGACTTTTGACGAGAAAAAACAAGAGGTATTAGCCGGCGGCAAGCCTTTCAAATATTAATCATACAAGTTTAAGTTTATCGAAAAGCCTGTTTCATTTGAGACAGGCTTTTTCTTTTTGAAAATTACAAAGGTGATACAACTTCAGACTTCAATATCACATTAGCTTTGAAGGACTAAGACTCACCTACTTTGAAGAAATACACACTTTGCTTTTTACTCTTAATCTCCTTTGGCCTGAAGGCTCAAAAATCTCCTGATTTTTTTGATGAGATCTATTACATAATTTCAAACGAATCTAAGGATAGCATCTTGGTCTATAAAGGGCCAAGAAAAAACAGCCTTAGCCTTCAGCTGGGAGGCGACACACCGTATGTTGGCACCAAATACTCCCGCAGAATTTATCTGTCAGAAAACGGTAAGAAATCAATGGAAGCCGGATTAGGCATAGGTTTAGCTCCACATTTTTTTTACTCGGGTGCAGAAAAGCCTTCTAACCTCTCTTTCTCACATCATACTACCTTCCTCTTTAGGTCACATAAAATCCTGAAACCGTATGTCTCCTATTCTGGCGTCTTTTATAGTTACAGTTTTTACAGAAATAAAAAGTTCAATTATTTGCCTTCTCCTTCCATTGGTTTTCGAATTGGAGAGTTTGAGAAGCTCTCGTTAAACATTTTTTGGCAAGCTTATTTTTACCGACAGCTGGATTACCGTCTCAGGGACAATGATATTCTTCAAACATTTGATCGTAAAAAAGTATTTTCAGTTCCAGGCATAAGCCTTACTATTCCATTCAAATGAAAAAGTTACTTCTATTGCTTAGCATCTATGTTTTTAGTTCATGCGGCGATCTGCTTCTTAAAGAGGAATTAATCTCTGAAAGAAAAGCAGTACCGGGAATACACCATAATCTGTATGTGTTAGGTCAATTCTCAGATCAACTTGTCATAGCTCATAATAGAACAACTTATATAGACATTAACCCACTTGGCAGATGTGAAGAGCACCTTAAAACGGAACAAAACTTTTATATATCTGACTTTGAGGGCAATTTCCAACCTTATTCTACTGAAGAAGGATACGCATATGGCAACTGGGCTTTTAATGAAATAAAAGGGAAGAAGATAGCCTATAATAGATTTTCAAACAGCGTTTCTGATAAAGCTACATTTAGATATCAAGTGCTTTCCCCGTCAATGGAAGTAATAAGTGATCATTCAATCCCGCTTTCAGAGTACATTCCAGATGGCCTTTCAGTTTACCACCCATTTGAAGTATACACATCTGACCTCAATGATTTTAAGGTACTAGCCAGTCTTTCAGACGGTGATGAACTACAATATTATCAAATGGAAATTTCTAATGGGCAGGTCAAAAGTTTTGTTTTATCTGATTCCCATGCACAAGACAACCGTTGGATCTACTCAGAACTTCTCCCTATTGGAGAAAGCTACTACTTTATGCGATCAGAATACCCAAACACAGGCAAAACGGTATTCTGCTATAGCCTAGACTTTAAAACAGGGAAAATAGAAAAAAGGACTTCAATAAAAATTACTGCCGGCGGTGCTACTGATCTTTTCCTCTATGAAGAGAGTCCTGCTTTTTTAGCACTGATTAACAATAAAAACAAAATAGTCAAATTTGATGAACAGTTAAATGACTTCAAAATAGAGGAAATAAACATTGATATAAATCTAGATTTTCAAAGCCTAAGAAAAGTAGGTGCCGAAAAACAAACACCTATTTTTGAGTTTAATCGTGACAATGGTGATTGGCATGTCGGTGTGCTAGAGAACCAAAGGATTGTTGATTACGGAGCAATTACCTTTGGAAGCCACCAATACCATTTACGACCAAACAAAGAGCTTTTGGCCATTGAAAATAGAAGTTTTAAAGAGGACAAGTCACAAGTTTGGCTCCATCACCTACTACCCAATGCCAATAAAGTTTCAAAACTTCTTTACGAAGGGGTAGGATACAGGAGAAGCTGCGTATGGTGAGATTAGGTTTCTAATTCATCTAAGATTTCTTGTCAACTTAAAAAGGTCAGGAGACCTTAAATCACCGCATCGAAGTCGGGAGACTTCGAAGAACTTGTAAATTTTTTTTAGTTTAGCGATGCCGCCTCAATGTATTCTTTCGGGCTTATACCTACTTTCTTCTTAAACAATCGAGAGAAATATTGAGGATATTCAAACCCCAATTTATAAGCTGTTTCAGAAATAGAAGCATTGGGTGCCAGCAATAAATTCTTGGCTTCATCTACCAAATAAAGGTTTATCTGGTCAATAGCCGTTTTACCCGTTTCTGCCTTAATGGTATCACTCATGTACCGATGACTAACACCTAACTGCTCTGCTAACCAGTCTACCGTTGGAATCCCGTCTTCCATTTGTTGGCCGTTTTCAAAATAGGTGTCTAATACCTCTTTAAATTGAGACATTAGATTCTTGTTAATTTCTTTCCGGTTTAGAAACTGTCGCTTGTAAAATCGGTCGGCGTACTTTAAAAGTGTTTCCAGTTGCGAAATGATGATCTCTTTACTGAACTCATCCTGATTGTTCTGGTACTCTGATTCTATATTTCTAAAAATAGATTTGATGGTTTGCTCTTCCTTTGGCGAAAGATGCAAGGCCTCATTGACGTCGTAATTGAAGAAATTATATTTTTTGATCTGTTTCCGAATGTCTAAGCCAGAGATAAAATCCTCATGGAAAGCAATAAACCAAGACTCTGCACTAATTACTATGTCTTTAACTTTGTATGTCTGATTAGGGGCAGAAAACAACAAAGTGCCTTTACTACAATCGTATTTTGTACGCCCATAAATAAGCTCACCTGAAACAATGTTTTTCAAACTAATCAGATAAAACTGATTGGAGTAGCTCATTTCTTTATCGGAAGAAACACAGTTTTGAATTTCCTCCTCATTCAGAGACTTACTCCCTATACTAAACAACGGGTTTTCAGGGGCCTGCAAATTCTGAGCCTCATTAAATTCTGTAATATTTTTGAAGTCAATATGATTCATCATTTTTGCGTTTGGCTCCTTTTTATTCTGATATTTCTACTAAGTCTAAGTCTGCCTTATAGGCTTCTATTCTGGCATGTGCTGTTCCGTCAATCAATAATATCACGGCCATCATGGCAATGGTTGTAATCATACTGGCACGCCAAATAGGAGTATTGACAAACACAATGACTAATGCACACACCGCTATTATTATTGGTATGGCCTTAAAGACTACATTTTGATACTCTTTTAAAGTGGCATCGGCACGTATTAATTCAGACTTTATAAAGGAGGTGGCATCAGTAGCATACGCGGTTTCAAATTGTTTGAGTCTGCTCTTATTCGTAAAGTATAGCCCCAGTCCTATGGTCACTAATAAAGATCCTGCCACGGCTGTGGGTATAATATATGCTTTGGCAATTTCCGTTTTGCCTAATTGCCAAAAGCCAAAACTTGCTGCCAGAAAGCCCAGCCCGAAAAGCACAAAAAAGGGCGTTGAAAATAGTTCGGCTTTTGCCCAATCTGTTGCTGATTTTAATATATCCATGTGTTTATTTTTTTAACGATTTAAGAAATAGTTGTCATAATACTCCGCATAAGCTTCATACAAGAAGCTCATAGCATCTTTGGAAACTTGTTTTTGTGGATTCAGTACTTCAAATCCATGGTAACAACCTTCAAATATTTTAAATTCAACCGGGATTTTAGCCTTTTTTAAACCTTCAACATACGCCATAGTTTCGTCTCTGAACGGGTCAATACCACCTACAAAGGTTATTGTTGGCGGCAAACCAGCGAAATCCTTATTACGAGCAGGTGCAGCGTAGCTAGGTATTTCCTTGTTTTGATCATAAAGATCTTGAAGGTATAAACTCCATCCAAGATGATTTGCGGTTTTACCCCAAACCGGACTTTCAAACTGCGAAGACTCTGTCTGATGGCGGTCATCTATCATCGGATAAACAGGCATTTGGAAGCTAATTTTAACGTCTTGGGTGTCTCTTGCTTTGAGTGTGACTGCGGCCGTTAAACCACCACCGGCACTATGACCTGCTACCATAATTTTGCTGGCATTTGCTTTTATGTTATCTGCATTATCCCTAATCCACAATAAGGTATCGTAGCAGTCGTCAAATGCAGCAGGGTATGGTTGGGTCTGAGAATTTCTATACCCGGGTGCCACGATTACACATGGCCTCTTTTCTATAAACCTTTTAAGAAAATCTTCACTTTGCTCCGGCGAACCCATTGCGTACCCTCCACCATGAAGATACAATAGCACCGGCAGCTTGTCAGCATTATTTTCAGGCATGTACACTCTTACCCTGATATCAGGACCCGCATGATTACTTCTTATATAGATTTCTCTATTGACCAGCCCTTTCAAAATCTTTCCTTCCATCATTTTGAACCCCCTATTGAGCAGCTTAAAGCCAAATTTTTTAGACATCAAAAAGGTAAGAACCTTCCCAACAAAAGGAACGGACCTCAATTCCGGATGAAATTTATCACGAGCCATTTTCATCTGAGTATTCTTTAATTGTTCATTTTACAGCCTTCAATAGAAGCTCTGTGGTCTAAGATTCTATCTGCAATCTTAAGAAATCATCATATTGCAGATATTCTACACCTGATTTTTGTACTAATGCATTATTAGCAATTGACTTGCCTAGCATATCGACTTTTATCCCTCTGTATTTTCTGTTTTTGTTACGTAATACGAAATCCAGTTTTGGCCAAAGCTTCAAAGCAACTCCCTGCGTAAACCCATATCTGTTTTGTGGTGTCATAATCATGGAAGGCTGATAAATACTCAGGCTCTCAAAATTCAGCTTTATCAGTTCGTCATTGAGTTCTCCTTTTGTACGCAAATAGTAATTCCAGGAACTACTATTAGAGCCAATTGAAGATAATAAATGAAAATGCTTCACTCCATGGGCCTTACATTCTTTAGCAAAAGCTAATACGGCAGTTTTATCCACTTTGATAAACTCTTCTTTAGATACTTTTGACGCCTCTCCTACACCTAAAGTACAAATGGCGATGTCAAAACCTTTGAGAAAACCTGAATAACTTTCCGGATTATGAATATCAATAGTTTGCTGATCCAAGTGGCCTGGAGGGTGCTTTAAGTCAACAGGCCTTCTGCCTAAAGTCAGTATTTTGGACACTTTCTTACTTTTTAGAGTTTGAGCAAACGCCGCTGAACCAACAGCACCAGTTGCACCCATAAAAACTACTGATTGATTAAGCATATGATTGTTGTCTTTAGTAAAAGGCTGAAAATTTATAAGTTCCAATTCACTCCCGTCTGCTCTTCAGATAGTGCCCAAAGCCTCTCGGCTACTGCCTTATCTTTAGCATGAGGTTCTAATTTATGAGCTCCTACAGGACCTACCCAGTTGCTTCTGCCCGTTGGGCCATAAAAGGCTGTTTGATCTAAATTTGGCTCCGTAGCACACATTAATTGCGGATACGCACCGTTTTCGGCAGGTTGTGTAAGCGGCGAAAGCTTCATCAATCCAAAAATTAGTTTCATCATAAAACTTCCGCTGGTTGAAATTAGTGAAGTTCTGGAAGAACCCGGGTGACAAGCATATACTTTTACCTCTGTTTTACCGGCTTTATTTAGTTTATCCTGCAATTCGTAAACAGTCATTATCTGGGCTAACTTGCTTTGACTATAGGCATCGTTTGGTGTATAATCATTGTCCCAGTTTAAATCGTCAAATTTGATCGTTTTAATTCCCATATCGTAACCCATACTTCCTACAGTTACTATACGTCCTTTTGACTTTTCAATAAGCGGATACAGCAAGCCTTGTAGAGTGAAATGTCCGAAATAGTTGGTACCCATCTGGCTTTCCCATCCATCTACAGTGATTTGCTGTTTAGGCACCTGAGCAATAGCCGCGTTACAAAGTAGAGCATCTATTTGTGATACCGAATTTAAAACCTCTTTTGCAGCCTTTTTTACTGAAGCTTGCTCCGATAAATCCATCTGAATGGCCGTAACATCTATCTGACTGCCAAGCTCTTGCTTTAAAGTTGAAATAGTAACTTCTGATTTTTTTGAGTTTCTGTTAAGCATGACCACCTTAGCTCCTTTTAAAAGCAAAATCTTAGCGGCTTCATATCCTGTACCACTGGTAGTTCCGGTAATCACGTATGTTTTACCTTTCAGAGACCCGATCCTATCCGGTGTCCACCCTTTTTTACCAAATTGATTCGTTTCTGACATCTTGTTGAATGTTTAAATTTTGATGATACAAAGGTCAGTCATTGCCCGAAAGCTTTACTTAAACATTTTGGTAGAAGAGGTATACATTTTGGTAGCAAACAATACCTGAGGTATTAATAACTACGATAATTCAAGGACTTTATCTCCAATCTTTATACTATATACTTGTCATTAACTGAGATCCTTTAAAACAAAAATGCTTAATTAGCAATTAAGGAACGGGTAAAAGTCGGTGGAGATTAGTCGTTTGTCAGGTCTTTGCTTTTTCCTTCTTATGAGGTATTAGATTTACCTTTTAAGGTCAAGAGACCTTAAATCACTGCATAGAAGTCGGGAGACTTTGTAGAACAATAGCATTAATAATGCAGTAGTGAATGACAAAAATTTGGTGGAAACCTAAAAGGTTGTTGAAACTCAATTTCTGAGCTTTTTAAATTATAAGGTCAGGAGACCTTAAGTCACCACATCGAAGTCGGGAGACTTCGAAGATCTGGATGAACAGGACTTCGATGCATATGAGTAGGCTTTATGCACTTTTAATTTGGCGAATTTAATCCGAGTCTATTTCCTTCAGTATCTAAAAACAAAGCAAAAAAACCACTTTCATCAGCATGAGCCGTTTTGGGCATCACTATTTTCCCTCCACTTTTCTCAACCCTATCAAGTATAGGTTGCAGATTGTCCCCTGCATTTAGGTAGATAGTTGGACCGTCAGCAGATGGAATAAACCCTTCTCCTTTCATAATTACTCCGGTAACTAGTTGTTGTTCGTACGGAAAAATTCCCATTTCCATACCAGGCATTTCCATTTTCTCAATTTTAATGTTCAAAACTTCTTCATAAAAGCTCACAGCTCGTGAAAGATCTGTTGCAGGAATTTCAAATAAGGAAACGAAACTATTCATATCAATTTTAATTTGTTTTGGGTTTGAATCTACTTTTCGTTCTTCCGATTTCTGTTCTTTTTCATTATTGCAAGCTATTAGGCTAAAAGCAAGCACTAAAAAGGTACTTTGTACAATTCTTTTCATTTTTTATTATTTAAGCTTATCATACGAAGGTATACTATATGTATGACCCGAAATTGTAAAAATGCGACACCCACCAGTTCTATTTGTAGAAAAGTGTAGACAGGATCATGTTTTCATTGCCTAAAAACTCCCTGGGGCTGGTTCCTGTAAACTCCTTAAAGTCTTTGATGAAATGAGCCTGATCATAATAATCACTTTGGTAAGCAATATTGGTTAGGTTTTCAGTCTCTTTGTTTAGTAACATTTTCAATGCTGACTGAAGTCTGATTAATTTACCCAATTGTTTGGGGCTTACCCCAATTTCTTTGACGAACTTTCTCTCAAGTAATCTTCTTTTTGACAAGTCACCTTTAAGAATTGTTTTTATCTGTGCATTGCCATTTGTTGATAAAAGTGCGTCCACCGTTGTCTTGACAATATTCTCAACAGTAGACTTTTCGTTTAGCCTTTCCAATAGAAAGCTTTCTATGATTTCAATTCTTAGTTTCGTGTCTTTAGCCGCTATTATTTTCTCTTCCAGCTCCCTTGCTTTTTTTTCTTCAAACAATTGTCCTATTGGTGTTTCCTTATTGGCTAGATTTCTAATGGGTTCTGTTACAAAATTGGCAAATCCGTAGGGGTAAAACCTGACGGCAAAAGTGTTTACATAACCCGTTGGTTCAATATAAAATGGTTCAATGGTTTGTCCAAGCACCATAGCACGAGGTTGTAGGATGAAGTCATCGACAGAAGTATATCGCTTTATATCGCTTCCAAGTATAAAAGCCATTTCAATACATCCGTCGGGTACAATCCGCTGCTTTTGTGGTTTTGCTTGTTTAGGCACCTCCAAAGTCCAGTAGCAACTAACAAGTGACTTTAAGTCTGAATGTGGTTCAAAAGTTTGATAGTCCATTTTTTTGTTATGTAGTTAGGTACTGCATTGATTTTTAGAAGCCTACGGTGGTATAAGACTTTGAAGAAATATGACTTCTATTCAATATGAAATCATGTGATCTTTGGACACTGCAACGAGTATACATTTTGGCTATTTTCAATTTGTCTTGAGTTCAATACTCGCCATAAACCTAAGCTTTATCTGTAAAAAGTTACATGCAAGTGGGGTTTATTAACGAAGTGAGCAGCCAATTGTAATCAAAATTGGCTTGATGATTGGTGAAAATTTGAGGTTGTTGAAGGTCTATTCTGTGCTTTTATATCTTTATTAAGGTCAGGAGATCTTTGTTCACTACATCGAGACTTCGAAGAGCTGGAAAGGATAAAACATTTTTTGATTAACTCGGATGCAAAACTTAATTCAATTGAGACTGCTCTCTCACTTTCCTGAAACTTGATATAATTCAACAAATTGTTGAGTTTGTTTCATATATTGAGCTACACTCTCGTCAAAAAATCTAAACGAATATGACCCTATTTGAAAAAGTGAAATGGGTGCTGGGCATCCTCTTAATTTTTGTAGTAGTACTTACCACTAATCTGGTGGATCGCGGTAATTTTAACCGCATTAGAAACTCAGTTGTTACTATTTACGAGGATCGTATAGTGGCAAACGATCTAATCTTTGAAATCTCAACTCTGGTACATGAGAAAGAACTGGCTTTCCGAACTTCGGATTCGGATTTCTTTAAGCAGCGAAACCCTGCTATTAACGAAAACCTGGGAGCTCTAATTAGCAGATACAGTCAAACCAAAATTACACCAAGCGAACAACGCGTTTTTGATGATCTCAAAGCTCATCTGGCCGATCTTCAAAATCTTGAAAAGAACGTACAGGTTTTTGAGATGGCTAATAATCAAAAGGTAAGGAGGAGTATGGAAATTGTGAAAGCAAATTTAGCTGACCTTTCAAAAATTCAACTTCGTGAGGGGAAACGGGAAATGGCTCTTAGCGAGCGAACTTTCGAGTCCATAAATCTTTTCACTAAAATTGAAATCATTTTTTTGGTTTTGATGGCTGTTTTGGTTCAAGTGATTATACTTTATAAGCCGAAAGAGGATTGAATTAACGAGTTTTGTCTATTTGGCTTTCGGGTCTGACCTATGTTCTGTTCACTTATTCAGTCACGCATACCACCGTCTCACCAGCCTCAGCACCATGTAGAGTTAGGCCTTGGGAGTTTACACCCCGATAAATGAGCCAAACGGCCAGTAGAGCATAGGTGACAGGTATGACTTTTCGGATCTGTTCTGAAAAGTATTTTTTTATTAGAGTGGTGCAAAAGGTCGTCTGCACGTTCTTTTAGGAAGATGTTATTAAATACTGCTTAGCTTTTTCATTGGCTTATTTTCTGCTAAAACTATTTTGCCGTTTATACTCTAGATTTTCTTCGAATATTGGCTAACATTAATAAATACCTTACTACTGCATCTATTTACTATTGCAAAGTTTTATTAAAGTCGTAGCGAATCTCCATTCTAACAAAAATATAGAATTTCCTTCAGAAACAGGAGACCCGATAAAATCAAAAATCTAAGGTCAGCTGCCTACCTTCCATCTCATCAGCAAACTCCAAATTTGAGAGGGTGACGCCCATGAGTCTTACTCCTTTTTCTACAGGCAGCAGGGCATTAAGCATTTCATAAGCCAGACGGCCAATAATTTGCTCATCCATGATCAAAAGTTGCGAGGTTCGGCTTCGGGTAATTTGCTCAAAATCGGCATACTTTATCTTTAAGGTCACTGTTTTTCCATAAGCCTTGCTTCTAGCCAGCCGCTTGGTTAATTGCTCCAGAATAATGTCTAATTCCCTGTAAAGATCTTCGGGCTCAGAGTAATCGCCGGTAAAGGTGTTTTCTAGGCCCACAGATTTCCTGATGCGGTCAGGGTTAACGGCTCGGTTATCTTCGCCGCGGCAAATGTCATAATAGTAATTCCCTGCCTTACCAAAGTGATTCACCAGAAATTCCCTGTCCTTTTCTCTTAACTCTTTGCCAGAAAAAATGCCCATTCTTGTCATCTTTTCGGCTGTCACTTTACCTATACCAAAAAACCTTTTAATCTCTAGTTTCTCTATGAAAGCTTGTGCCTGGTGTGGCTTTATCACAAAAAGCCCATCTGGCTTGTTGACGTCTGAAGCCGTTTTTGCTAAAAATTTATTGTACGAGATCCCCGCCGAAGCCGTAAGCTTTGTGGTTTCTTTAATTCTTTGTTTTATCTCTTTGGCTATTTCAGTAGCAGTAGGAATATTCTTCAGATTTTCGGTCACATCCAGATAGGCTTCATCTAATGAGAGCGGCTCTACCAACGGCGTATAATCATGGAAAATCTCTCTGATCTGATTTGAAACATTTTTGTATTGCTCAAAACGCGGTCTCACAAATATCAGAGAAGGACATTTTCTGATAGCCGTTTTAGATGCCATGGCCGAGCGAACCCCAAATTTTCTGGCTTCATAACTGGCTGCCGCCACCACACCACGGTCTGCACTGCCGCCCACAGCCACTGGTTTGCCCCGCAGCTCGGGGTTATCCCGCTGCTCCACAGAGGCGAAGAAGGCGTCCATGTCTATGTGAATGATTTTTCTGATGCTAGCCGACAAGTCAATAAACCATTTTGAAGGTGCTTCGCAAATTAGCTTTAGGCAGAATTTGAAGCAAATGATGTTTCAGGTGTTCTACATAATCTTTCATGATAAACTCTAAGGTAAATGGCCCCGAAGAATTTACAGTGAGTTTATGACTCAAAACTTCCTCAGGTGTGTGCTCTATAATATGAGCCAGATGACTGTTATACGCAGCCCAAAGTGTGAGTAATTCCTGCCAGTTGGCCTCCTGGTATTTTTGCGTTTGCACCCAGTTGTCTTGTTTGTAACCTATAATGGCTGCTTCGCTTTCTTCCAGTAATTTCACAAACTTCATTTGATTGTTTGCCGCGGAGTCTATCAAATGCCCCAAAATCTCCTTCTTGCTCCATTTATCGGGCTGAGTTTTATGTGCCGCCTCGTCCTCAGAAATGGCTAGGAGACTCTCCATTTGACTTTTTATCACCTCTCTCAGACTTTTTGCTGTTTCTTGCATAGCAATGCTTAATTTTGTCGGAATTTTATGAGCTATAGTTACCCCCAAATACACCCAAAGCTAAAGCCTATCGTGTTTTATTTCATGAGGTTTTATGCAAGAATAATCAATTTTTTCTTTGTGAAACGCCTTGATGTGGAAGGGATGGAGAATATCTCTAAAACCAAACCCATCATTTTTGCGGCCACACATGCCAATTCGTTTTATGATGCCATTCTACTTCACTGCGAAACAGAAAGGTATGTACACGCATTGGCCAGAGGCGATGCCTTTAATAACAAAGCCGCTGCCTTTATTCTGGATCTGGTACATATTCTACCTATCTGGCGAATTACTGAAGGAAAGCACAACATGGCCAAGAACAATCAGACGTTTGACCGCTGCCACGAGCTGCTTAGAAAAAATAAGCAGGTTTTAATTTATCCTGAAGGTAAATGTAAAAATCAGACCACACTGCTACCTCTTAAGAAAATGGGAACCTCTGGCATGGCTCTGAGAGCCTGGAAAGACGGTATAGATGCCGAAGTAGTGCCCGTAGTAAGCACCTATGATAGCTTTAAGACTTTTGGCAAAAGAATAAACCTGAAAATAGCCAAACCGCTAAGGAAAGAGGATTTTGATATCCATGGAGACGCCAGCGATTTCGCTAAAAAATTTACGGCCAAACTCACCGAAGAAATGGAAGGCATGATCAGTCATGAATTTAAACCGGTAGGTTTATTGAGAAACCTATCTTTCTATTTAGGCTACCTTATTCATTTACCTTTGTTCCTGCTAATTCAGTACATTGCCAAAAAGAAGTTTGGTCGTACAGTGTTTTATGATTCTGTCTGTTACGGCTTGTTTTATGTTCTGGGAGGACCCTATTGGCTATTGCTTTATACCTTGATTTATGTATTCGTTTTAAACTAATTTCAACCGAAACCCCAATAAAAATGTCTGTAAAAATTGGCTCTATCACAGATTTACTGCCAGCCTTTCTGACGGATAAAGATTACTCTAAAATCACTGTTTTAGTAGATAACAACACCAAAAAACATTGTTATCCACTAGTTAAGGAGGTATTGCCAAAGCATAAACTCATTACTATTAAAAGCGGCGAAGAGCATAAAAACCTGGAGACTTGCCAACACATTTGGCAAATGATGACAGACAACGAGCTCGACAGGCACTCCCTTATGATAGACCTGGGTGGTGGGGTGATAGGCGATATGGGTGGTTTCTGTGCGGCTACCTATAAACGTGGTATCGACTTCATTCAGATCCCTACCACTCTTCTGGCTCAGGTAGATGCCAGCGTGGGAGGCAAACTGGGTATAGATTTCAATGGTTTCAAAAACCATATTGGGGTTTTTGAGCTTCCGCAAACAGTATTAATTGACCCCGAGTTTCTCAAAACTCTTCCCTGGGCCGAGCTTCGATCTGGTTTTGGCGAAATTGTAAAACATTGCCTTATTCAGGATGCAGCCATGTGGGATAACATCAGAAAAAGAGATTTTGATGATCAGGACATTCCGGGGCTCATAGCTCATTCTATAGAAATCAAGAAAAAAGTAGTAGCCTCTGACCCTACTGAAAAAGGTTTGCGTAAGATTTTAAACTTTGGTCACACCCTTGGCCATGCCATTGAAACTTATTTTTTAGAAAGCAGCGAGAAAAAGAGATTACTTCATGGAGAAGCTATTGCCGCAGGTATGATATGCGAAGCCTCCATCTCTTTGGAAAAAGGAATGATAGAGGAAAGTCTATTTCTGGAAATAGAAGAATTTATTTTCTCTACCTACGGCAAAGTAGAAATTTCTGCTGATGACATCCCGGCTATTTTGGAGCACACTTTACAAGACAAAAAGAATAAAGGTGGGCAGGTAAGATTCTCTCTTCTGGACGGAAAAGGCTCATGTGCCTTTGATATTACTTGTACTAAAAAGGAAATGGAGAAAGCCATTTTGCAGTATATGGGTTAGTCAAATTTCGGCTAATCCCTTGGTTTATATGCTTTTCAGATTTACATTTAAAGAACGTTGCAACTTTTTTAAGGTCTGCCCCGTATACTTATTACTTCGATTAACTGTAAAAACATACATTCTATGAAAAAACTGTACCCTTTGCTTGCTGTCATAATTATGGGGCTGGCCGGATGTAACACATTAAAACTTATGGTAGATAACGATTACAGTTATGCTACTGATTTCACTACGTACAAAAACTATAATTTTCTGGCGTGTGAGGTAGACACATCGTTTATCTGTACAGAAATTCAGGACGCCATCAGAAGGCAAATGAGAGCCAGAGGCTATCAACTTACAGACGAAGCTCCGGGTCTTCTGGTAAGTTACAGCATTATCAGAGACAGAGTAGAATACAAAGGATATTTTCAGCCATCGCTAGATAGATGGGTAAATAAATACGAGTTTGACGATACTTACAAAACTCAAAACTTCAATTTCGGTGGTGGAATGATTCTGGTTTCATTGTTGGATGCAGAGAGCAGTCAGTTAATTTGGAGAGGGTATGCCAGTGGTGTTTTTAACAAAAAAGTGAAAAAGCCTATCAATTATTACCGAAGCGTGGTACGTACCATTTTTGACCAATATCCGCTGTTTGCGGCTGGTGAACAGCCCCGAAGGCTTACAGATATTTAATTTGGCTTTACGAAATCCATAATAGCTCCCGGTCTTTTGATTGGGAGTTTTTTTATGTTCTGCAAAAAAAGCTCAGCAATAATTTGCTGAGCCTTTTTTATAAAGTTTCCGGTCAATTAAGCCCTTAGTTCCTTTCTTTGAGCTTTTACACGCTCATCCACTATGTACTCATCAAAAGTCATCAGTTTGTCAATTGAACCTTTAGCTGTAAGCTCAATTATTCTGTTGGCCACAGTATTGGTCAATTGCTGATCATGACAAGTAAATAAGATAACGCTGTCATATTCTTCCATACCTTTGTTTAGGGCCTGAATAGACTCCAGATCAAGGTGGTTAGTAGGTTCGTCAAATAGAAGAACGTTAGCGTTTGATAACATCATTTTAGAGAACATACAACGCTGCTTTTCACCTCCTGAAAGTACCGTACACTTTTTCAAAGCCTCTTCTCCGGCAAAAAGCATTCTACCTAAGAAACTTCTTACAAACGTCTCATCTTTGTCTTCTGAATACTGACGTAGCCAGTCTACCAGATCAAGACTCGAATCGTTGAAATAGCTGCTGTTGTCATTTGGCATGTAGTCTTTAGTAATGGTTACCCCCCACTGAAACGTACCTGTGGTGGCTTTTTTCTTGCCCATCAGAATATCAAACAAAGCAGACACTGCCAATCCGTCCTGACTTAAGAAAGCAATTTTTTCATCTTTAGAAACTCTGAAGCTCAGGTCTTTGAAGAGGAACTGACCTTCTTCATTCTGGTAGCTCAGGTTTTCTACGTTCAGTATTTGGTCTCCTACCTCACGCTCAGGTTTAAATCCAATGTATGGGTAACGGCGAGACGAAGGCTGAATAGCCGATACATCAAGCTTATCCAACATTTTCTGCCTGGCTGTGGCTTGTTTTGACTTTGCCACGTTGGCAGAGAATCTTCTGATGAAGTCCTCCAATTCTTTTTTCTTCTCTTCTGCTTTCTTGTTCTGATCTGCTTTCTGACGAGCTGCCAACTGGCTAGACTCGTACCAGAAGCTATAGTTACCCCCGTAAATGCTAATTTTCTTAAAGTCTAAATCGGCAATATAGGTACACACATTATCCAGGAAGTGTCTATCGTGAGAAACTACAATCACGGTATTCTTAAAGTTCATTAAGAAATTCTCTAACCATAAGATCGAGTCGATGTCGAGGTTGTTGGTAGGCTCATCTAGTAAAAGAACATCAGGCTCACCAAAAAGTGCCTGTGCCAGCAAAACCTTCACTTTTTCGGCCGGATTAATATCAGCCATTAATTGATGATGATACTCTTCTTTTACACCTAATCCAGAAATCAAAGCCGCGGCATCAGACTCTGCCTCCCATCCGTTCATTTCGGCAAACTCACCTTCCAGTTCGGCTGCACGGTTTCCATCTTCCTCTGTAAAATCTTCTTTCAGATAAATGGCATCTTTCTCTTTCATGATCTCTACCAAACGCTCATTACCACGCATTACTGTCTCCAGTACTGTATACTCATCAAAGGCGTTTTGATTTTGATTTAAAACAGACATTCGCTCACCCGGATCCAGGCTAACATGACCCGTGGTAGGTTCCATATCGCCAGAGAGAATTTTGACGAAAGTAGACTTACCGGCACCGTTGGCTCCGATAAGACCGTAAACATTACCCGGAGAAAACTTAAGGTTGACCTCTTCAAAGAGAGTTCTCTTACCAAATACCTGAGATATATTACTGACTGTTAACATAAAAATAGATTTATCGGCCCTAAAAACGGCTGCAAAGGTACGACTTTTAAAAGGCAATAAGAATTATTGTGAAATCAATCTTAGCAAACAGCAAAATATTGCTCACTGTGCATTTCTGCCTGTTTTTTCTGCTTATGTACCTCTGCTTTCATCACTATTTCATGAATCATTTGAAGCATTATTAGCCAAACCTCAGACATAACTTTTGCTTAACCTAAACAGCACAAAAAGTTAACAAGGCCTTTCTTCCTTTGGCCTCTCAAATAAACCTAATTGCTAAATTTTATGCTTAAAAAGCTCTACTTTAATCCAAAGGCTATCTCAGCGTTTCTCCTGCTGAGTTGCCTGTTTTTTCAACAGTATTCGCTGATAGCCATGCCAATTGAGAACGTTCTGATGGCAGAGGTAAATCAAGTAACAGGAAAGGTTACTGACGAAACAGGCTCCCCTATGCCTGGTGTAACCGTAGTTTTGAAGGGTACGTCTAATGGAACAATTACTGATATAGATGGTAACTTTTCAATTGATATTCCTTCAAATAATGGGGTTTTGGTCTTCTCTTTTGTAGGATATCTGAGCCAGGAAGTTACCTTAAATAATCAATCTAACCTTAGCATTCAGCTAAGCCCGGACTCCATGTCTTTGGAAGAGTACGTGGTGGTGGGTTATGGTACAGAAAGCAGAAGAAACATAACGGCTGCAGTAGCCTCCATAGACCCTGACGAAATCAAATCTTTACCTAAAGCTAATGTGGTAGAGATGCTGGATGGCAGACTGCCCGGCGTGCAAGTGATGTCTGATAATATTCCGGGAGGAGGAACATCTTTACGTGTTCGTGGCTTTAGCACTATTAATGACAATGACCCTTTGGTAATTGTAGATGGTATCCCTGTTTCGAACGGCCTAAACAGCATCAATCCTAATGATATTGAAACTATGCAGGTGCTAAAAGACGCTGCCTCTGCTTCAGTTTATGGATCTAGAGCTGCAAATGGTGTGGTAATAATCACCACCAAAAAAGGAGGAAATAAAGATTCATTTCAGGTAAGCCTTGATGCATATTCAGGTGTGCAATCTCCATTTAATCAGCCAAGAATGCTGAATGCTCAGCAATACGGTGATGCCTTGTGGGAAGCCACCAAAAATGATGGCCAAACACCTTCTCATGATATTTATGGCAATGACCCTAATCAGGCAAGCATTCCTGCCTTCTTAAATAGCGAGCAAACCATTCCCAGTGCAGACACAGACTGGGTTAAAGAAATCATGAGAACAGCCCCGATTCATTCGTATAACTTATCTTTAGTGAAAGGTGGTGCCAAAGCACAAAATTCATTAAGCCTTGGCTATTTCAATCAGGAAGGAATTATCAAGCACAGCAGTTTTGATCGTTTCTCTGCAAGGTTTAACTCAACCTACAAGCTGACCAATTTCCTGACCCTGGGAGAGAATATTGGTTTATCTTACAGAGATCAGGTTTCTGTGAACACAAACAGTGCCCTAGGAAGTATTATTTACAATGCATACAAATTCCCGTCAATTGTTCCTGTTACAGATATTAACGGCGTGTATGCCGGAAACCCGATCAATGATATTGCTAACCCGCTGGGTTCGCTATCAAGAGGTAAAGACAACAACCAAAAGCGAATTCAAGCCTTGGGAAATGTATTTGCCAGTATCAACATTGACAATTTTGTCTTTAAGTCTGTACTCGGAATTGACTTTGAGAATTACAACATCAGAAGCTTCTCCCCTAAATACAACGAGATTCTTTCTATAAATAATACCAACTCTCTTAGCACCAGAAACAGCATTAATTACCAGTCTACCTTCTCCAATACCCTTAACTACAACAACAGTTTTGGCAAACACAATGTAGACGCTTTGGTGGGTCAGGAGGCAATCAAATATTATGGTGAAAGCTTTGCTTCTTCAAGAGACAATTTTCTTTATGAAGACGCAAGCTTCAGGTACCTCACTTTTGGTACAGAAAACCAGCTAAACTCTGGCTCTGCAAACAGCTGGTCATTAAACTCCTATTTCGGAAGAGTGAATTATAATTATGACTTGAAGTATTTATTTAGTGCTACCATACGACGAGATGGTACCTCAAGACTGGCAAAGAACAAATACGGAACTTTCCCTGCTTTCTCTTTGGGATGGAGACTTGACAGAGAAGAGTTCTTTAACCTGGGCAATAACTTCTCTTCCTTCTTAGTGAGAGGTAGCTGGGGGCAAACAGGTAACCAAAGCATCTCTTCTTACGCTACAGTAGATAGCTATACCAACAATAACGCCAACTCTGATTATGCTCTTGACGGCTCACAAGGCTCAGTATACACCGGATTGACTCAGTCCAGGGTTCCCAATCCTAATTTAAAGTGGGAAACCACAAACCAGCTTTCAATAGGTTTAGACTTAGGTTTCTTTAGCGACAAATTAAATATCACTGCCGACTACTTTGACAAGGTTACCAATGACATCTTAGTGTACAATGCGGTGCCACTTACATATGGTGGAACAAACGACGGTCAGTGGATTAATGATGGTAAAATGAGAAACCATGGTTTCGAGTTAGACCTAAACTATGCCGACAATTTCGGTGATGTAAACTACAGGATAGGCCTGAATCTAACCAGCCTGAAAAATGAGCTTACTGAACTTAACAATGTAACTTATTTAGGGATCCCAAGCTCTACGCTTCACTCAGTAAACTTTGATCAGGAAGTGACACGAAGCACAGTAGGGCAGCCAATTGGCTCTTTCTTTGGTTACGAAGCAGACGGCATATTTAAAAATGCCGGTGAGGTAGACAGCCATGGTATTCAGCCAAATGCACAGCCGGGCGATATCCGATTTAAAGATATCAACAATGACGGCAAATTAGATGACGAAGACAGAACCTATATAGGCACTCCACACCCATCTTTACTGCTAGGCTTAAATTTAAACTTTGAATATAAAGGTTTTGATCTTGGTTTGTTTTTTAACGGTAGTTTCGGAAACGACATTTATAACCTGACTAAGTATAATGCTCTTTTCTTTAATCAGGCCGCATACAATAAAGACGTAGCCATTCTTGACGCCTGGAGTGAAAGCAATCCGGACTCAAACATCCCAAGACTTTCTCTGGATGACCCCAACAATAACATCAGACCTTCGTCTTACTTTATTGAAGATGGCTCTTATGTGAAACTGAACAACCTTCAGTTAGGATACACCGTTAATTCGCTGAAAACTAAAAACGTAGGCTTAAGGATTTATAGCCAGGTGAGCAATGTGTTTACTATCACTAAGTACTCCGGTCTTAATCCGCAGATTGGTCTTCAAAGCTATTCTGCCAGTAACCGAAACCTTGATATTGGCGTAGATCGAGGGCTTTATCCACCATCAAGAACAATTGTTCTGGGCTGTAATTTGACTTTCTAAATAATTAATGACGATGAATTTTAATATGAACAATATATCTAAAGTACTAGGTCTTTCGGTTTTGGCTCTGGTCACTTTTTCTTGTAGCGAAGACTTCCTTACAGAAGTACCTTATGGTGAAGTTTCACCTTCAGAAATCACAAAAGCTGAAAATGTAGAACGTGCCATTGTTTCTGCCTACAGCACCCTTAACGGACAAGTAGATGGAGCCAGTAATGCTTATAATTCTCCGGCTTCTAACTGGAGTTTCGGAGACGTAATCTCAGATGATTCCTACAAAGGTGGTGGTGGTACTGGTGACCAAAACAACATTCACCAAATGGAAATTTTCAATACGACGCCTACCACCTTTGATGTAAAACGCAAATGGATGGCCCTGTATGAAGGTGTTAAACGCTCAAACGAGGCTTTGAAATTATTAGAAAGATCAGAAGATTTTGATGCCAGTCTGAAAGTTCAAAGAAAAGCGGAACTTCACTTTCTTCGTGGTCATTTTTACTTTGAATTAAAGAAGATTTATAACAGAATTCCTTACATAGACGAAACAGCTGAAACGGCTGACGACTATGCAAGATCTAATGTGGAGTTCACTTCAGAAGAGCTTTGGCAAAAAATTGAAAATGATTTTGAACTAGCCATCAGCGGTCTGCCGGAAACACAAACAGAAGTAGGCCGCCCGACAAAGGCAGCAGCTAAAGCCTATTTAGCTAAAACAGCTTTGTTTCAAAACAAATGGCAGGAAGTATATGATCTTACCTCTGACGTCATGAATGGAAATTACGCTCTGCTTGAAGACTTCAACGATGTTTTCTTGCCTGAAAATGACAACAGCAAGGAAGTGATCTTTGCCGTACAATACTCCATAGGTGATGGTCAGCCAAGCAATTATAACGGAAGTATTGGCGACAGGCTAACTGCCCCAGGCGGCCCACGTTACCCACAGTATGGTTTTCACAGACCTTCTCAAAACCTGGTGAATGCCTTTAAAGTAAATGAGGCGGGCATTCCTGTTCAGAACAATATCGATATTAATGAGAATGATTTTGTAGACCCTCGTTTAGATATCACTATTGGCAGACCCGGCATACCTTACAAAGACCTGAATATACTTTATGAAGAATCATGGGCCAGAGATTTGGCTACTTACGGCCCTTATGCTCCAAAAAAGCGTATCGTTTCTGCCAATTCACCATTTCATGTCTTGGTGTGGCCTTATGTCAATGCCATGAATTACTATATCATCAGATATGCCGAAGTAATACTTTGGAGAGCGGAAGCCGCAGTAGAGCTAGGCAAATTAGACGAAGCTAAAGACTTGGTAAATCAGATTCGTTCAAGAGCAAAAAACTCTCAGTATGTGAAAACTCTGGACGGCTCTGCCAATGCTGCCAACTACAAAATAGAATTGTATGAAGGTAGCTGGTCAGACCAAGAAACAGCAAGAGAAGCGGTGAGAACAGAGACACGATTAGAACTAGCTATGGAGGGACACCGTTTCTTCAATTTGGTTCGATGGGGAATCGCAGATCAGGTGATGTATGAATATTTGAGTGTTGAAAAAACAAGGAGAACCCATTTGACTAACGCGAATTTCACAAAAGGGAAAAACGAATACTTCCCCATTCCTCAAGAGTACATAGACAATGTAAGTACGACAGAGGTTACTCAAAACAGCGGGTACTAAACTGGATTGGTGATATATTTTAGAGGGGGAAGATGGTCATTGGGCTATCTTCCCTATTCTTTTGTCTACCCCCTACTTAGAAAGCCTGATTTTGGTTTAACTTAGAGCTAAATCAAAAGTTTAATTATGCGTTTGGTTCAGCTCATCAGCCCTATAAATGAAAGAAGAGTAGCCTTTGTAAAGGAGAATCAACTCCAATTATTGACTATTTTCAGAAATTCCTATGATCTGGTTTTTAGTGCCATTCATGGAAAAAAGAGACTTTCTGAACTTGTAGAGGCGAGTCTTACCGAGGAGTATCTTAACTATCAGGAGGTATGGGAGGGCCGTACAAACTGGAATTGGCTGCCCTGTTTTGACCACCCAAGAGATGTCAATAACTGCATGATTTCTGGTACCGGACTTACACACAAGGCCAGTGCTGAGAATCGTGATAAAATGAATGCAGCTGCTGATACGGGTTCTCAAACAGACAGCATGAAGATGTACTTTATGGGCGAAGAAGGCGGTAAACCGAAGTCTGGAGAAATAGGGGTTCAGCCAGAATGGTTTTACAAAGGCAACGGCACCATGCTCATGGGTCACTTAGACGCACTTGATATACCGGAATATGCCCTTGACGGCGGCGAAGAACCAGAAATAGCCGGCATTTATGTCATCGATGATGAAGGCGAGGTTATTCGGGTAGGTTTTGCCACCGGCAATGAATACTCAGATCACGTCATGGAAAAAATCAATTATCTCTATCTGGCACCCTCAAAGATCAGAATGTGCTCAATAGGCCCGGAGTTAGTCATTGACTCCTCCATCTTTGAAGATTTATCTGGTCTGGTTAAATTAGAAAGAGAAGGCAAAGTGCTATGGCAAAAAGAGATAAAAACAGGTGTGGTCAATATGGCACATAGTCTTGAGAATTTAGAATATCACCATTTTAAATACAAGAATCATAGAGTACCGGGGCAGGCACATATTCACTTTATGGGCACCGGTGCATTCAGTTACGGAGCCGGAATAAAACTGCAAAACAGCGATAAAATGACTGTAGACTGGCCTAAAATGGGCAAAGCCTTGGTCAATACAATTAAACAAACCGGAAAGAAACCGGAGATGGTTTCTATCAAGTCTTTAATTAAATAATATCCTCTTTTCTGAAAACAGTAGTGTCACCTGGATAGGTAGGAACCACGTAATTTCCTGTATCAATCTGGACCTTGGGTAAAGCCTGAATAAGCTTTTGTTTATTAAGGTCTGATCCGAAAACATAAAGTCGTTTTAACTTCGACAAGCCGCTCAAATCTAAGTCAGAAACTTTTGTTTGACTTAAATTTAGCACCACCAAATTGTCATAATTATTAATCCATTGAAAACCAGAGCTTGAGGTGGTTCCTGAAAGGTTTAACTCAGTGATATTCGAGAAACTCCTTATCACCTCCACAGAAGCCGAATCTAAACTTCCTCCACCGGAATTAAACCATACAATGTTCTCAGACAAAGACGCCAAACTCTCTAAGGTCTTCTTGTCAAGCCTTTTGCCCAGCAAACTAACTTGCAGAAAAGGGCTTTCCGCCCCTACTTTAGAAATGGCTATACCAAAGTCTTGTAAAGTTTTCATTGCTTTCAAATCCACTTCTTTGACCTTTACTTCTTTTGGTAATCTCTTGTATTCTGCCTTTGGCTGTAAAGAGTGTAAAGCCAGGCTCACCTGCCCGTTTTTAGGCAAATCTTTGACTTTCTTATCAAAACTACCGCCAGTCTCTATCCACCATTGAATGAGTATTAGCTCTTCTTTGGTAGGCTGTGGCTTACCATCTGGCGGCATATGGTCATCGTCTTGCTTATCTAAGAGCAACCTGCTGTATAACTCGCTTTGTGCAGGTTTATGAGCTGCAATTACCTGACCACTCTCTCCCCCTTTCAGTATCCAATCTTTCCCATCTAAACGAAGCTCACCTTTTTGTTTTTTGCCAGAGTGACACGACCAGCATTTCTGAGCCAAAACCGGCTCAATAATATCCTGGTATACCAGAGCCTCTTCCACATCTGTTATGGCAGGCCTTTCATATACATCTGTTCCTAAACTAAGGTAATTTTCTCCGTGTGTAAGACCTCCACCAAAATGACCCGTCAAGCTTAAAGTCAGTAACATCACAATCCATAAAACCCGCTCTAAAGATGTTCTTACTTCTTTAAAATGAAGAACATACAAGACTATAGTTAAACTCAAAAGAGCTATGCCAGACCATTGATGTTTGAAGACAAGCTCACTGGCGTAACCTCCGCCATCTGACAAAATGTAGCCCGTTATGGCTGTGAAAACAGTTGAAGGAATACTTAATATGAGAATTATAGAAAGCGTCTCTCTAAACTGCTCTTTTCCTTGGAAAAGTAAAAATCGGAAGACCGAAGCCAATAACAGAAAGCCTATGGGCAGGTGAACCAAAAGTGGATGAAATTGTCCAATAAACTCGCTCATGAATACCTATTTCTTATTAGTTTCATCATATGTACATTAATATCCCATTGATTGGCTACCGGCTGTTTAGTATACGGCAAGGTGGGCAGGTAGTTTGGTGGGCCAAATTCTGATAGGAAGGTTACACTTTGAGCTCCGGCTTTTATTCGGTTTTCTACCACAGTATCCCACCAGTTAAGGTGATGCTGCAGCACCTCTTTCCACTCCGGGGCTCTGGGGTCATTCACCTGAGGGCCTTCCTGATGCCCTACCCGTAAATGAATATGCCTTGTTCTTTCTAATGCCAATTTTACGTTTTCCGGCTGATCCTCTAGCAGCGACTCATGTACGTTTGTCCAATGAGAAATATCTAAAGTTAGGGTCATTTCCGTGTTTTTGATTAAGAAATCTCTGGTTAATGGTGCTGAATAGCACATTCTGCCACGATGAGTTTCATGGGTAATTTCTATACCCGTTTCGGCAGCTTTCTTCAGGGTATATTCAATGATTTCCTGATTTTGTTCGGTAGAAAAATAATCCCTTCCTGAGTGGCAATTAATATAGAGCGGCTCCTGGAAATTCTGATCTGTTGCTCCGTCAAGATTGGATTTGAACTCTTCAACATGCTTCTTGAAATCTGGCCCATTTCCACTAACCAGAAAGCCCACTGACAGAGAGTGCTTTTGTAAGGCATCAAATAATTTTTCCGGCTGATTTTTATGAGCTGACCACCAGACTTCAATTCCATCGTACCCTTCAGCCTTTGCGGCAGAACAGAATTCTTCCAGATTCCCCTTAAACCCCCAATCAGTGGCCATCATGATTGGCTTTATTTTAAGGTTGGGTTTGGATTCTATCTTAAGATTCAGGATTGCTGAACTTGCCATGCTGTTTTTGATAAAATTTCTGCGGTTCATAGGGTTGTTTTATTACTCTGTTAAACCCAATGGGCTTTATAAATTTGAAGCATCGTCTCACAATTTCAAGTTAAAAAATGTACTGAACAATTTGATACAAGACTTGCCTCAATGTCCCAAATCCATTTCTGATTGAATGACATAATTTCAAAATTTACCGAATTCCGTTTCGTAATTTTAACTACATTTTCCTTAACTAATTATTGCATCAAAAACTCATAATAGTTGCCAGTGTTAATTACTTTGAAATCCTGCATGTTATAACTGGAAGTAAAAGTTTGAGAAACCCTCGCTTTTGTACCTTCTTTCCATTTGAATTCATAAGCCGAAATTTTGCCATCGGCCTCCTCCAGATAGTCAATTTCCTGCTGCTGAAATGTTCTCCAGAAGTAGGTTTGACCATAGAATTCCGTGTAATTCAATAGTTTCAGCCTCTCGGAAACAAGGAAATTTTCCCAAAGTGCCCCTTTGTCCTGACGAGTACTTATGGGTTCAAAGTTTCCTATCAATGCATTACGAATGCCTGTATCGTAGAAGTAAATCTTCTTTCCTTTTTTAATCTCGTTTCTGGCATTTCTACTCAAGGCAGAAAGCCGGAACACCACAAATGATTTCTCCAATAAATCAATGTACTTCTCAATAGTGTTTTTATCTACCGAAAGCATGTTACCTAATTCTGTATAAGACACCTCGCTACCGAGTTGATAGGCCAAAGCCTGCAAAAGTTTGGTTAGTAACTGAGGCTTTTTAATGCCCTCATATGTGAGCAAATCCTTAAATAAATAGCTATCAGCCAATAGTTTCAGATGCTGCCGGGCTCTGGCCGGATTGGTTACAATTTCCGGATAAGAACCGTATAAGAGTCGGTTTTCCAGTTCCTGCATCTCGGCATGCAGATGACTGTGTTTTACAAGCTCTTCAAATGAGATAGGAAATAAATGAAACTCATATTTTCTTCCTGTAAGTGGCTCATTAATATTACTTTGCAATTCTAATGAAGAAGAACCTGTAAGTACTATTTGCTTTTCAGAAAATGTCTCAATGGCGATTTTGGCGGTCAAACCAATATTGGGGATTCGCTGAGCTTCGTCAATGACTATGACTTCTGCCTCACCGAAATACATTTTCATCTGAGCCGAACCGATCCCTTCCAGCAATTCCCGGGTTCGAGGCTCATCTGCATTATACCAGATAGATGATTTCCCCAGTTTTTCTACGATACTTTTAAGCAAAGTTGTCTTGCCCACCTGCCTGGGCCCCAGAAGAACTATCCCTTTCCCCTGAAAGAAAAGCCCGGTGATTTTTGACTCAAGAGTACGCGAAATCATATAATTTAGTGGATATATTCACCAAATATATATATAATTTAGTGAATAGAATCACCGAATTAGTATATAATTTAGTGAATAGGGATGATTTTCATTTCGATTTATCCCTTCAAACTCACCCCAAAATCTCCCTAATCACATTTCCTTCTACATCCGTTAACCTAAAAGGCCTTCCCTGAAACTCATAGGTTAATTTTTCATGATTAAAACCCAACTGATCTAAAATGGTGGCCTGAATGTCGTATGGTGTAACTTTTCCTGATACTGCTGAGTAACCAATTTCATCAGTCTCCCCATAGGTAAAACCTTTCTTTATGCCGCCACCGGCCATCCACATAGTGAAAGCCTCGGCATGGTGATCACGGCCTTTAAATGCATTGGGCTTTCCTTCCCTGTTTTCGGCCATAGGTGTACGGCCAAACTCTCCTCCCCAAACCACCAGTGTCTCTTCTAAAAGTCCACGTTGTTTAAGGTCAAGAAGCAGGGCTGTGATGGCCTTGTCGCTGCCCCGACATTTATTAACCAGTCCAATATCAATAGAGCCACCCTCGCTGGTGCCATGAGTATCCCATCCCCAATCGAAGAGCTGCACAAAACGTACTCCTTTCTCAACTAATTTTCTGGCCAAAAGAGCATTGTTTGCAAAAGCAGATTTGCCCGGCTGGGTACCATACATTTCATGTATATAAGCAGGCTCATCATTAATATTCATTACCTCCGGCACTGATATTTGCATTCTGTACGCCATTTCATATTGGGCTATTCTGCTAAGAGTCTCCGGATCTCCATATTCTTTAAACTCTTCCTGATTTACTTTGTTTATGGCCTCTATTGATGCTTTTCGTAGATCACGGCTAATACCCTCAGGATCATTTAAAAACAAAATTGGGTCTCCCTGAGACCTACACTGCACTCCTTGATACACCGAAGGCAGAAATCCACTACCCCAAATACTTTTACCTGCATCAGGATTGGCTCCACCGCTGGTTAGAACCACAAAACCTGGTAAATCTTGATTCTCTGTACCCAGACCATAAGTCACCCAAGAACCCATACTTGGTCTGCCGAGTCTGGCACTACCCGTTTGCATAAGTAATTGTGCTGGGGCATGGTTAAACTGATCAGTCGTAACGGCTTTCAGAAAACTCACTTCATCTACTACAGACTGAAAGTGAGGCAGATAATTACTTACCCAGGCCTGACTTTGACCATATTGTGCAAATTTTGCCTGTGGCCCCAGCATCTTTGGAACACCTCTAATGAATGCAAACTTCTTCCCCTCAAGAAAAGATTGAGGACAGTCCTGCCCATCCATTTTATGAAGCTCGGGTTTGAAATCAAACAGCTCTAACTGTGATGGAGCCCCTGCCATATGTAAGTAAATCACTGACTTGGCTTTCGGAGCAAAATGTGGGGCTTTTGCCATCAATGGATTAGCCGGATCAAAAAGCGAGGACGCTGCCTTTTGATCTGAGGAACAACTTCCCAGAAAAGAACCCAAAGCCAAGCCTCCTAATCCCATAAAACTCTCTTTCAGGAAATTCCGCCGGGTTTGTTGTTGAAATTTTGCTTCGAGTGCTTCTTGCACTAAATCCTTTCTTCTTCCCATTAGCTTTTCATGATTACTTCGTCAAGGTTCAAAATAGCATTAGCCACGAGAGTCATCGCCTTATGTTCTGCCTTTGAATCTTTTTGTGACTGATACTTCTTTAATGTCTCTATATAGAGGTCTTTTAAAACCGCCAGTTTCGCTGCAGAAATCTCTCTGCCCGAAGCACGATTATAGGCTTGTTTTATGCTCTTTTCAATGTCCGGACTTTTGACTATCAGAGCCAAATTGGCAGCCAGGTCAATATATACCGAATCATTTAAAGTTGTTAAGGCCTGTAAAGGTGTATTCGTAGCTATCCGCCTGGCCGAACACACCTCACGGCCTACTCCATCGAAATTGAGCATTGAAGGATAGGCACTTGTCCGCTTCCAGTAGGTGTAGATAGCCCTTCTATATTGATCATCACCTCTGCTTTTCTCCCATTTTTTTCCATTATACGGCGATAACCAAACACCCTCGGGCTGATAAGGCATTACGGGCTTTCCATACATTTCAGGGTTCAGTTTTCCGGACGCCATTAAGGCCTGATCTCTTACTTGTTCTGCAGTCAACCTGGTTCGCCCACCTCTGGCTAAATAGAGGTTAAATTGATCGGCGGCCAGCTGCTCTTTTGATACATGTGAGTCTTGTCTGTAAGTAGCAGACATGACGATCTCCTTAATCAGGCTTTTTAAACGCCAGCCCTGATCATGCATTAATTTATAACTTAGAAAATCAAGGAGTTCTTTATGTGTAGGGTTGGCCCCCTGTGTACCTATGTCTTCCAGTGTTTCTACCAATCCCCTTCCAAAAAGCTGCTCCCACACTCTATTGGTGATGGTTCTTGAAGTTAAGGGGTGATCTTTGGCGGTCATCCACAGTGCTAAACCTAATCTGTTTTGTGGGTATGACTTTTTGAATTCATTAAATATTTCCGGCACACCAACACCTACTTTTTCGCCTTTAGAAAGCCATGCTCCCCGCTCAAATACATGTGTATCTCTGCTCCATTCAGACAGGTTCTCTGTCATAATGGGGGTAGACTCTACATTGGCTTCCAGCAATTCAAAATAGGTTTTCTTTAAAGGCTGAGGAAATGCCTTGCTGGTACCGTCACTAAAGTGAAACCAATCGAAACGAATGCCGGTCTGATCATTATTCTTAAACTCCGCACTATTAAAAGTAAAATAGATATCCTGTCTTCCGGTTTCTGGCTTCAAATCTATTTCAGCCAAATCCCAACCTTTTGTTTTACCAGTTATTCTGAATTGACCAATGACCGGACCTTTGGGACTTTCTGTATGTATAGTAAGCGTTCCGCTGCTAAAGCCAGTCTGATAAGAAAAAATCAAAGTTCTCTTTCTGTCAAGAATTACTCCTGGTAATCTGGCGGAAGAATTTTTACGCATAACCAACCATTTAGTATCTGAAAGTTCACTATTCACAAACTGGTCTGTCTCTAAAGAGTTAATAGAAGGCTGAAGTGTTTTGATGAAATGACTGATTTCATAAGCTTTTTGCTTTCCGAGCTTTCCTTCAGACCAGCTTACGAGTTCACTTAACTCGGCTTTTTGATCTTGGTTAAAGTGGCGTAAAACCGGGTAATCAGCGAAAGAGTCATTATCTCTGGTGTTATTAAAAAACGCCATGAAGCGATAGTAATCTTCATGTTTTATAGGATCATAAGGATGGCTATGACACTGTACACAGGCAAAGGTGGTACTCATTAACCCCTCCCAGGTGGTATTCACCCTGTCAAGCACTGCTGCCACTCTAAACTCTTCATTGTCTGTTCCGCCTTCGTCATTGGTCATAGTATTTCTGTGAAAGGCGGTTGCCAAATACTGATCATCCGTTGGGTTTGGTAATAAGTCGCCGGCCAATTGCTCTGTCAAAAACTGATCATAGGGCATGTCCTTGTTAAAGGCTTTAATTAGCCAATCTCGATATCTCCATATATTTCTTTCGTCATCACGTTCATAGCCTTTGGTATCAGCATAGCGAGCAATATCGAGCCACATGGAAGTCCATTTTTCACCAAAATGCGGCGATTCTAAAAGTTTATCAACATAGGCTTCATAAGTAGCTTCACCCGGATTCGCCAAGTACTCTTTTTTTAAGGAATCCGGGGCTTGAAACCCAATGAGATCAAGAGCCACTCTTCTGGCCAAAATTTCTGGAGATGCCTCTTTTGAAACTTTTAAGCCTTGCTTTTCAGCCTGCTCAAAAATAAACTTATCTATTTCATTATTTGACCAATCTTTGCCAACAGAGGGAACTGGTACTTCTTTGACAGGTTCATATGCCCAATGAGTTCCCCATTTTGCTCCTTCGTCAATCCATTTGGTAAGTATCTCAATTTCCTTTTTGGTTAGCGGATCTGCCTCCAGAGGCATCCTTTCTTCAGGGTCGTCTAAAGTCAACCTTCTGATCATTTCTGAGGCACGCGAATCGCCGGGTACAATACCGTGTTTACCAGACTTTAATTTGGCCAAGGCCTCTTCTTCAAATAGCAATGAAAAGCCTCCCTGCTTTTTTACTCCACCATGGCAGGCAATGCACTTTTTGTTTAAAATAGGCTTTACCTGTGTGCTGTAATCGATGGTTTGTAAAGACCGACATGAAATGACCCAATAGATGGAAAGCAACATAGTGCCCACGGTACTCCAATACAGGGTTTTCTTTAACATTTTCTTATTTCATAGGATTGGGTTATGAAATTAGGCCTTTTGGACTTATCTACAAAAAGTAGTGGCAAATTCTGAAAACAGTTATGGTATATGGCCGGCCAAAAATGATAGTCTTGGCTGCCAGTAATTTTTGAAAACTATTTATCATGAGAAAACACAGCTTTATTCTTCTTCTTTTTCTGGTCTCCACTAATATCTCGGCTCAACTGGTCAGCCCCAAGTTTTACTTAAAATCTGACCTTCGAAAAAAAGAGTTTAGTTTGAAGGACAAAAAAATTACTGTTGAGTTTAAAGGCTTTAGTAAGAATCCAGAATTGGAGAACTTCAATCTGGCCAAAGGGAATATAGAAAGCTTAAATGATAGTACTTTAATCATGGATGTTCAATACTCTAGCTGTAAAAAATGATCATGTGCCAACTATGCTGCTACAATACTGGGGCATTCTTAAATTGGGGCCTCCACCGGCATATTAATTTGCACCAATGGCAAAAAGATTTCTTTCACTAGAGGCGGCCCTTGGAGATTTTTCGAAAGATAAAAAAATCATATATTCGATAAGGATTTATTCATTCGCATATTCTATTCACAACGACATCCCATGAAAAACTTAAAACTACTCTTCCTCCTCTTGTTTTGCCAATCGGTTCTCGGCCAAAAGATGATCACGAACTTTGAGAAAAGAATTCTCTCTGAAGAAGTTCAATCTGACACTACTATTTATAGATACAATCAGCCGTCTGTCTTTCAGAAGTTACTGAATAATAAACTGATATTGGCTTTACATGACGAGGAAATCCTGAACCAAGTCTGGAGCATTGACCTTAGCGGAAACATTGCAAAAAAGGATGCTCCTCAACCATTTAAAAACGTCTGGATTGATAGTTTTAAAGCTGATTGGGTTTACCTTATTGGAGACAATGAAATCATCAGATTTAATGCTTCAAACGGTGAGTTTAAAACATTTAATGGAGGGCAGGCTTTACATTCTGGTCCGAATGCCGATTATATGCTTGTTGGCAAAAATGAACTCTTAAAAATATCAGCAACTGAAGAAACTTTAATTAACATTGGGAATGAAGAGCAGTCAAAATTCTTCAAAACCAATTCCGGCTTTTTTCAACTAGTCATAAGTGAAAATGAGAATACATTGATAGATTGGAGCAATGAAAGCCCACAGATATTACTGGCGTCTGAAAACTTGTCCTATTATGATTATGTAGACCTGAATGGAAGTCATTTATTAACGAACGGAAAAGATGTTTATCTACTTACAGATAATAAGTTAACTCATATCGGTGAATCCGTCTTTTTCTCGCAAAACGAAAATGATGATTACGTTATTCTTTCATTTAACACAGGAAATAATAGCTACAAAATTATTGAAACCTCTACCGGTTTTCTAAGAATGGAACTACAGGCCTCTGCCGGGTCAGCGGTATCATTGCTGAGAAGTTATGAAGATTATGACTTCATACGAATCTATGAAAACGAAGCACTTTATCTTGACGTGTATCAAAGCGGAATAAAGGTTAATCGAATTGCTTTATCAGAGTTTGGAAATGAGGTTAGCGGTTACGACCCTGAAGGAAGACTCTTTCTAAAGGAGCTAAAATCTGAAAACCAAAAAACACAACGACTTACGTATTTTGACTTCAAAACTCAATCCTTTCAAGAACCCGTTGACTTCTCAACCATAATCAATAGCAGTTTTAATTCCTTTTATTACTCCAATGGTCAATGGGTCTTTGATTACCGCGAAAACTACATAGAGGGAAAAAAGCTGATTAGAGAGACCGTCTGTTTCAGTAAATTTAATAATGAGACCAATGTGATTGGTCCTGACGATGCACAACCTTTCAGGATGCAAATTCTAGATGATTTAGTTCTTTTAGAGAGTGAAAATCAAATTCAAGCCTTATCTATTGAAGCCGGCGAACTGAAAAACAACACCTCTTTAGAAGGTGTAATTCTTAACCTTGGCGAAAAACTTATTTATCCAAGACCTGAACGTGTTTACTTCCAATATGAAACTCCTGAAAAAGGGCGTGAATTTGGCAAACTTACCAGTGAAGGTTTTATTTATTTTCCTGAAATAATTTCCGGAAAAGAGGGGGCTTATTCTACTGGCATGCCTGGTTTTGTATTTAATGACATTGACTATATGTTTTTGTTAACACAAGAACACGGACATCAACTTTGGGCAATGAACAGTAACAAACAAGAGGAAGAAACCTTGCTATCAATTGAAGATATTGAACAAGGAATTACTCTATTTCCAAATCCTGTAAGTAAAAAGTTGCATATAGATTCAGATCAATTCACAACCTATTCCATTTTTGATCTTCAAGGAAAATTACTTGAAAAAAATGAGCTTAGAGGTTCATCAGTTGACCTTCAAAACCTTATGCAAGGAGTTTATATCCTAAAACTCAATAATACAGCTGGGGATATAATTCAGAAGAGATTTGTCAAACAGTAAACCCCTTGCTAATAAGTTACACAAGTTTTAACCAGAATAAATCAACTTCGATTTTTCAGCCCACCTTCACTATATGATTCTTCTTTCCTTTACCTATTAATAGGTACTTAGCATTAAGCAAAGAAAGTTCAGAAACAGACAGTCTTTCGTCCTGAAGTTTAGTCTTGTTTACACTAACGGCATTGCCTTTCAGGGCTCTTCTTGCCTCGCCTTTAGAATTATAGATTTCTCCGTTTGTAGTCACTGAAATTAAATCCAAAAGGCTCTCACATGAAGCATAGTCTTCTCTGGAAATCTCAGTTGTTGGTACTCCATCAAAAATGCTGGTGAACGTTTTTTCATCCAGGCTTTGAAGCATCTCTAAGGTGGCTTTTCCGTACAATACTTCAGAAGCTTTCACGGCTAACTCATACTGCTCTTCACCATGTACTCTGATCGTTACGTCTTTGGCTATGGCTTTCTGAACAATTCTTAAATGAGGGGCTTCAGCATGTTCTGCTTCTAACTTCTCAATTTCTTCTTTGCTCAATAGAGTGAAAACCCTTATCAGTCTTTCACATACCTCGTCAGACTGATTGATCCAGAACTGATAAAACTGGTACGGACTGGTCATTTCAGGATCAAGCCATACATTTCCTGCCTCTGACTTCCCGAATTTCGTTCCGTCTGGCTTGGTTACCAAGGGCGTAGTCAGGGCGTATGCAGAGTATTCTACCTCGCCTTCAGCATCAGATCCATCGTTGTTTTCTTTTCTTCTGATAAGCTCTGTCCCGGTGGTAATGTTTCCCCACTGATCAGAACCACCCATTTGTAACTTAATACCATGATTTTTGTACAAATGGTAGAAATCGTAACCCTGAAGAAGCTGATAAGTAAACTCCGTGTATGAAATCCCTGTGGTAATTCTGTTTTTGACAGAATCCTTAGAACTCATGTAGTTTATAGTCAAATACTTACCTACCTCTCTCAGAAACTGCAAAAAGCCCATTTCTTTGAACCAGTCGTAGTTGTTCACCATCACAGCAGCATTGTCACCACTTTCAAAATCAAGAAACCTGGCCAACTGAGCTTTAATTCCTTCCTGGTTTTCTCTTAATATATTTTCGTCAAGAAACTGACGCTCAGCAGATTTACCTGATGGGTCACCCACCATTCCGGTAGCACCTCCTACCAGAGCATAGGGCTTATGCCCGGCTCTTTGGAAATGTACCAGTAACATAATAGTAGCAAGATTTCCTATATGAAGAGATTTTGCTGTAGGGTCAAAACCTATGTATGCAGAGGTCATTTCTTTGTCTAATTGCTCTGCTGTTCCTGGCATGGTCTGATGTAACATGCCTCTCCATTCTAATTCTTCTATGAAGTTCATTCTTATCTGTAAAATGTGCCCGGGCGGTAAACCCGTAGCTAAGGTTTATTTCTTAGGTGTTTTCAGACCGTATTTCTTCCACCATTTATAATATTCCGAGAAGTTATAGGTGACAGAAACCTGAAAGGTACGGTTTCTAAAATCTAGTGGAGTGCCTTCGTTTGCCACTCTGGTATTGGTATTGCTTAAGCCATGAACGTATCTTAAGTTCAAACTGAACATAGAGAAAGCATCAAGCATATCTATTCTTGCTCCGGCAATGAAAGCATTAGTAGTAGCCGCATCAGGACCATACTGTTCCACAGCATCTTTTTTCCAACCCTGGTTTAGCGACCAGTTAAACTCCGGTCCGGCTTCTAGATAAAGGCCTTTCAAAGGAGAAACACCGAGAAGAATCGGTGTACTGAAATATCTGTAAGTATGTTTTTCTGTTGGATCAGTAAGGTTACCTCCCTTTATTTGGTAAAGAGCCTCAGGCTGAAGGCTGAACTTACCCACGTTCAGTCTTGTAAATATCCCTGCCTGATATTGCATAATCAGTTTTGAGCTGGTTTCGCCAGGATTATCCACTATCTGAATTTTACTAGCCTGCACACCTACTTTAGGACCAAAAACAAAAGTGCTTTGCTTCATTTGGCCAGCTGCCATAAAACTTACGAAAACACTGAATATGAGTAATTTGTATTTCATTCTTTTTTATTATCACTAACGATAAGCTTCGCCATTTTTTTATAACGAGGGGCAAAAATACAGAAAGGGTTTTGCAGGACAAAGGTAAAGAGCAGACAGATTAGTCTGATTAACAGATTTTAAGTAACAGAAAAGCCAGACTGAACCTCTCTAATAAATAGAAAGCCCGTCATGATTTCTCAAAACGGGCTTTCTTTTAATTGCCAAACTCAAACTTTAAGGAGGCATTGATACCAAAATTTTTATTTGGTGTAAAATAGTCTGCCTGCCTGAATCTAAAATCGAAATAAGGGGTTAGCTGACCCACAAAACTCCCTTGCTGGTACTGTAAGCCCATTCCGTAGAAAAAGTTATTGAAAACCTTTGGCTCTGGCCTGGCTTCAAATCTACTGTTAATTTGTTGACCCAAAGGCCCGCTCAGATAGCCTACATCCTGATAAACCGACAGGTCTAACTTAGTACCGGCAGAAATGATAAAATTAAATCTGCTCCAGGTATTAATGTAGTAATTTAAGAAAATAGGAAGTTTTATAAAGGAGGTTTTAATCGATATATCTTCTATTAAGTCTGCCCTTTCTACCACATATTTCTCAAATTCTTTATTAAACTGCTTTCCTGTATAGCGGTTAAAATCTTTAGCAAACGGATGCTCTGTTTCAATCTGACCCGAGAAGAGTAAACCCGTATTAAAACTCAACTTATCCATTAGGAAAACCTCTGCAGCAGGCCCGTTAGCCAGTACCTTGAAGCTTAAATAATCAGAGGTAAGACCCACACGCATTTTAGGAAACTTCACTTTTTTCCTTTGCTTTTCAGGATCAGTTCTGCTGGCGTCTTCTTCTGTTTCTGCAACAAGAGTTTCCTGATTCTGATTCACAGGCTCTTCAGATTGCAGCTCTTGTTTTTCTTCAGACAGCTCCTTAACCTGACTTTCATCCAGCTCCCCGCCGGAAGTAGACAGGTCTTTTTGATTCAGCTCGTTTCTGGAAGTCTGTTCATTTGCTACTTCCTCCTGATTAGTCCTATCAGGCAAAGCGTTTCTTTCTACCTCTGCAACTGTTCTTCCCCCTGATTCACCTTGAACCAAAGCCTTTCTATTCTGCTCCACCACAATGCTTTCCCTGCCAGAAATCACCTCTTCGTTTTTATCTGAACCTGTCGAATTTGTTCTTAAAACCTCGGTATTTGTCCCTGTTGAACCTTGGTTTTTCACTACGGACTTTTCACTTGGGGAAGGAATTACTGTTTTTGAACCATTTAGCTCACTGCTATTCTCAGATTCCTCATTTAATGTACTTAAGGCTGCTTTGTAACCCTCCTTTTTACCTTGCTCATAAGCCAGATTAATTTGCGAAGCAGGGTCTGCCACTCTGATATACTTATTTACTTCTTTCGTAATATGTACGGTGTCATTAGAAGCCGGCTTTAAGCTAAGCTCCCGGTTTAATTTTTGAACCTTTGAAATTTGTTCTTTTAAAGTAGAAATCTCACCATTCAGTAATTCTTTTTGGTTTTGATAGGTAATTATTGAAAAAACTAAGGCTGTACTGGTTACTCCTCCAATTATCCAGCCGGCGGGGCCTTGAAAAAACTTAACATACCAAGGCTTGGGGAGCAATTGATTGAATTTCTCCCAAGCTCCCGCATCATATTTAGGAATATGATTAACGAGCTTATCCCGTATTTTTTTATCAAAATTCTCGTTAGACATTTTTATAATCGTTTATGTCTGTGACGTATAATTTAATCATTTCCTGCATTTTCACTCTGGCTTTTGAAAGATTTGAACGTGATGTTCCTTCGTTAATCCCCAGCATCTTAGCTATTTCTGCATGGCTGTATCCATCTACAACATATAGTGAAAATACAGCTCGGTATGCCGGAGGCAAATGTTGAACTAAGTCAACGATTTCTTCGGCGGAAAGTCTTTCCAGCAAATTATCATCATAAGCCAGATAGTGAATTTCATTCACATCTACCATGCTGACCCGTGAGTGATTCTTTCTGTAATAGTCAATGCAGGTTCTCACCATTACAGTTTTAAACCAAGCCTCAAAAGACTGCTCTCTGTCATACATACTGAGCTTTGAGAAGATCTTCAAGAAGCCGTCATTCACCATTTCGGTAACCTCTTCCTGATTTGAGGCATACCGCATAGCCACGCTTTTACCAAAACCGTAAAAACGCTCATAGAGCTTTTTCTGGGCTGACGGTTTGTTTTTCAAACAGCCATCCAGAATCTCCTCCAGACCAGATGCTTTTTTCTTTCTCAGAAACACGAAAAAGGATTTTTATACTTCCTAAACTCCATTTGCTATTATATAGTACGCAGAATGCTCAATTAGACGTTGCCAAACAAAAAAAATAAATACCAGGCAACGCCGCTCGGCAAAGTTAGCGTAAAGAGTAATGAAACACGGAATTGATTTTCATTTGCTACACAAAGATCAAACCAAATAGAGAAATTATGATATCACCTTTACTTGTAAGCCTGGCTTACTAATAATCTATTTCAAAACACTAATTATTTAACACTGATGAAAAATTTCAAATTTGCTTTTTTACTTGCCTTCGCAGCCATTATTGGCTTAACATCATGTGACAAGTCATCTGTAGATGCCGTTGCAGACGGTGAGTCTGCCGTAATGGATATGATTTTTTTAGCAACTACTGATGACTCAACGGGTACTTTCAGAGGACATCGTGGCAAATGCAATATTACAGAAGTTGCAGCAGAAGATTTGCCCGCTACAGTTACTGACTACATAGCTGCAAACTACGCCGGATCTACCATTGAGAGAGCCGGTACAAACGACGCAGGAACTTACATTGTCAAAATTATGAAAGAAGATGGCACCTATGCCGGTCTTGCTTTTGATGCTGACGGAAATTTTCTGGCTGAAAAAACACATAAATCAAAAGGCACTAGTGTAGCTGCAGAGGATTTACCTGCTGCGATTACAGACTACATAGCCTCCGATTATGCTGGTGCCACAGTGCATAAAGCACGTTTATTTGATGATGGAACATACGCTGTTTTAATCATTCAGGCAGACGAAACGTACCTGGGTTTAGGATTTGATGCTGACGGCAACTTTGTGGCCGAATTGAGCATGAAAGACAGAAAGGGTAAAAAACACGGCCCTGGAAAAAGAATGGGTCACTAAGAGAACTGACTAAAATTCAATTATCAATAAGGTTAAAACAAAGAGGCTGTCTCAAAAGGGCAGTCTCTTTTTTATGCTTAAAATTTTGTAACTTCTAGCATGAAAGAAGGAGCAAATAAGAAGGCAGTTTTTAAGGATTACAATCCTAGCCAACTATCACTT
>JANSYO010000260.1 GCA_024742395.1 Cytophagales bacterium | reverse complement strand
GCGTATGAAACAACTTATGTTGCTGGCGCTTACAGCCATGGTTTGCCAAATGACATCAGTCTTGATCTTTCTGCTGGCTATCTGATGGATGCAAAAGATACCTGGGGAGACGACATCCTTGATCTTGGGGTTGGAGTCAGTAAAAGTTTAGATGTGGTTGATGTTGCCCTTAAGGCTACCTATGTTGATTACGATTTTGCAGAAGATGATACCTTGGTATTTGTTGAGGTTTCTAAGGAGTTTTAATCTTCTGGGACGGCAGAATTGCTCATAAGGCACTCTAGTTAAATCAGCCATCCATGGTACACTGCGAATGGCTGATTTTTTTGTGTCTAAGGAGCAAGCATGAAACTGGTTACTGCTGTAATTAAGCCCTTTAAACTTGATGATGTTCGTGAAGCCTTATCTGAGATTGGCGTTCAAGGCATCACTGTAACAGAGGTAAAAGGTTTTGGTCGTCAGAAGGGCCATACTGAGTTGTACCGCGGTGCAGAATACGTGGTGGATTTCCTGCCTAAAGTAAAACTAGAAATTGCTATTGATGAAGCCCAGCTTGATAAAGTAATCGAAGCAATCACTGAAGCAGCGAACACTGGCAAAATCGGTGATGGTAAAATTTTCGTCACCAATTTAGAGCAGATTATTCGAATTCGTACCGGTGAAACGGGCGCAGACGCAGTTTAATATCGCGCGTTTAATTCTATTATGGGGCGTCCGGCCCCATAATTTTAGTCTCGATAAACACCAACCTGTATTCTCTCCTACTTTTTTCTAATAGATTTTTTCTAGCCTGTCCCCTCAAGGTGCAAAACAACGAATCACCCCTTTTCCTGCCCGCTATCATGACGCCGCTCTTAAAAATGAACCAAATGTGTGCATTTAAATAATCTTTATCCGTCTGAAAGCCTTATAAACAAATAAAATCCGTACTGGCATATTGGTTGCAAAAAGGAGGTAACCGAAGGAAAGACAAAAGGAAAACACAATGATCAAAACTCTAAGTAAGGTGGCTGGCGTTGCGGCAATTAGCCTCAGTGCTGCCATGGTACAGGCAGCGGATACGATTAAAGTTGGTGTATTGCATTCACTCTCCGGCACTATGGCAATCTCTGAAACCACATTGAAAGATACTGTATTAATGATGGTGGAAGAGCAAAATAAAAAGGGCGGATTATTAGGTAAAAAGCTTGAGCCTGTTGTAGTAGATCCTGCGTCTAACTGGCCTTTATTTGCGGAAAAAGCGCGTGAGCTTTTAGCCAAAGAAAAAGTGGATGTGATCTTTGGTTGCTGGACATCAGTGTCGCGCAAGTCGGTTTTACCCGTCGTTGAAGAACTAAACGGTCTATTGTTCTACCCGGTTCAGTATGAAGGTGAAGAGTCTTCGAAAAACGTTTTCTATACAGGTGCAGCACCCAACCAACAGGCGATTC
>JANSYO010000111.1 GCA_024742395.1 Cytophagales bacterium | reverse complement strand
TCTTAATTTCAATTCCGATTAGGTGCGATTAAGACTGACGAGGGAGACGCTCGTAGTCATGGTTAATTCCATTTCAATTCCGATTAGGTGCGATTAAGACGGGTTTTCTATACTACCGCCTTTAGATGTGTACTGATTTCAATTCCGATTAGGTGCGATTAAGACAGAGCAGCTGGCTTTCATCGCTAATTACAATGGCATTTCAATTCCGATTAGGTGCGATTAAGACAGCGGGGGCCGTCTTGTGCATGACCCTTATTCTTAATTTCAATTCCGATTAGGTGCGATTAAGACCTGAATATGAATGAAAACAAAACCCGTTTTTTCTTTATTTCAATTCCGATTAGGTGCGATTAAGACCTTCTCCCAGCCTGGATCATTTTCTCCCATTAGGCAATTTCAATTCCGATTAGGTGCGATTAAGACTTTCAACAATCTGACAACAAATCACCATTTAAGGTAGATTTCAATTCCGATTAGGTGCGATTAAGACTTGGTTTCCTTGCTACTGTGAAGGAGGATGGTGTTAATTTCAATTCCGATTAGGTGCGATTAAGACGGGAATCAACTCGTGAATTTCACGTTGACATTCTCCATTTCAATTCCGATTAGGTGCGATTAAGACACTGCTGCAGGAGCTAAAGAAAGCAAGGTGGTATCATTTCAATTCCGATTAGGTGCGATTAAGACCGACCGCTGATGGTTTCGTTTGGTAGCACTTTGCTAATTTCAATTCCGATTAGGTGCGATTAAGACTACCAGCCACGCCATTATAAGCACCCATGGCTACTAATTTCAATTCCGATTAGGTGCGATTAAGACCGTATGGAAAACGGGTAAAAAAGACGTAAAAGCCACTTTTTGAACGGTTTTCTAAGTTACTTTTATGTCGGCTTACAATACTACGATTTTCTCTGGAGTACGACAACTGCTTTTAAACCCCGCCTGCCGTGTTTCCCTAAATTTCAATACGTCAAAGAACAATATTTGTCAATTTCTATAGGGGTCGACAACCTCTCCTACAAAATATTTCCCGTGCTTTGCCTCTCAAAACCCATAATCTCTTTCTCCAGCCAGTCTTTGTTTTTGCTTTTGAAAACAATAATACTGTCCTCCTGATCATCCATTATTTCGTACGCCCGATCCATCATTTCAGTGAGCCGGGCCTTGCTTATCTCCCCTTCAAAAACCGAGTTTTGAATCCAATTCAAGTATTTTCTGCAGTGTTTGAGCATTTTAGCCACTCGCTTTTGACCCATATCATACACTAAAATAACATACATATTAACATGATTTAATTTAAAATCGGTAACTGAACTAGCCGAAATCACCACCAAGCTTTAAATGGAACATATTTTTCTGCTCCTAAAACATGTTTTGATATTTTATAACATTCCAGTTTTATCAAATGCTTATAACTGACTGATCTGCCAAGGCTCCTGTGTTTGATGGTGTCGCTCATTTTTTCTTCAAATGCCTTCACAAATTCCTTACGTGCACTGTCTTTCATTACGCATCGGTTAAGTTCATGCCTAAAATCACTTGATTTGATCTGCCTTTTGTTCAGCAAACTGAAAATAATCCTGTCCACTAATAAAGGTTTAAAAATTTCAGCCAGATCCAATGCCAGTGAATACCTTCTATAACCCGGCTCATGTAAAAAGCTAATGGTGGGGTTTAGCTGAGTATGATAAATCTGTCCCAAACAGGCAGTGTAGCACATCATATTACCAAAAGAAATCAAGGTATTGACTTCATTTTGTGGAGGTTGCTTGCTTCGATTTCCCATTTCAAAGTCATTGATGATGGTATCAAAAGCCTGATAATAAGCTTGCCTTATGTTTCCTTCCAGGCCCATCAGTTGATCTATTTTCTGATAGTTTTGTATGTCTGCCATCAGACATTCTATTTGATCGATCGTTTGGCTTACATCTTTCTCTCTTCTGTTATAGTATTGTAAGTTTTTTAGCATGTTTTGAGCAGCTCCTTTTACGAAAGATTGGGCTAGTGGCAGCCTTTTCTTTCCGGAAAGATAGAATTGCGTTTGAGCAATCTGCATTTTGCCAGCCAATAAATAGTCTTTTGGCATAAAGGAGCCTGAATAATGCTCGTAATAGTCAAAAAAGTGAACGGCTATGCCTTGTTTACCCAGAAAACTATATAAGGCAGAATTGGCATCCAAACTCCCAAAAACGTATAAATCATTGACACCCTCTACGGGTAAATACCTTGGCTGACCCACTACGCCATCGCTATCTACAGGCGTGAATTTTAGGGTATTGTCTTTGCGGGAGAGCCTGCCCGGGTTGAATAAGTAATAGGTTTTTTTCATGCTCATTCGGTTTCTTCTACCCAGCAAAAATCAAAGTAGCTGCAGTTTCTACATTTGGAGGGTTTATTTTTTTTGGGTGGCATTTCTTGCGATTGCCCAATATGTTCGACCCTTTCAGTCCAAACCTGAATTTCTTCAAAATCATTCTCAGTTAAAGCAGGGAGTTTTAGTACCTTTTTTTGTTTTGGGTACTCAATGATTCCGGTGGCATTCTGTACACCATTTTTATCTAGAAGGTATTGATAGTATTTTACCTGAGCTATATGAGCTTTTTCAAAAGCATTGGATTTCTTAGTTTCATGAATTACCTTTCCTTTAGGGTCAAAGAAGTCGATTTTACCTCCTTCCAGCTCTATTTCTCTATACTTTTTGCTTCTTTGGTCATAAGAGTGTTCTCCTATGTGTTTTCCTTCGTAAACTAAATCAGAGGAGTGCTCCATATTGATTCCGTTCATAAACAGCCAGAGTTTTCTCTGGCAAATATGTAGGTAGTTAATATGAGTAGCAATGAGGCTCAAAACAGCTGATCTAAATTTTTATAAACTCGGCTTAGATGCTCTCTAAGATAATTTATGTCAAATTCATTTGGATCTACGGTTCCCGCGGCCACCATTTCTGCATACATGTAGGGGCCTCCACAATCTTCCGGCGGGCAAGCTCCTTTGCCACCCAACAGAACGGGCTCTTCGAGTTTTCCATTGTCTATTTGTTCCAGGGTTAGCTGATGCTGCCAGTCGTCACCAAAATCATAGATATAGATCATTTTCTGACCCTTATCCTTAAAAATATCTTTTACTCTGTATTCTCTGCTGTCCTCTTCCATGTCCTCAAATTCCTCTTCTGGCTCCTCAAGGCTGTAAACAGGATAGGAGCCCCATCCATTATGAGAGAACTGATAGGAATGATAGTTTTCCCAGCCAAAACTGGCTTGGATGATTTCATGTAAGACGTCTAAACTATACTCACCAGATACTTGAATACGCCTCCAAACGGGTGGTTTGCTGACTTTTTTTAGTTGAACTTTAAATTGATAAATCATAAATGAAAATTTTAGTATAAAAAACCGAGTAACCATTAAGGAATTGTCCGACGCGTACAGTGAGGCTTTTTGATACCAATCATTCGTACTCGCCGATCTAGATTTCTATACTGGTATCTATAAACCTCTTTCGAAAAATTTCCAATCAAATTGTCGTGATAATTCGACAATTATCCCATGATTTTGAATGTTTTTCACGACAGAAGTAATCTATTGTACCTGATTTTCGTAATCAAAGGCCATCATGAGGTCAATTAGCTTTTGTTCGGCCTTGTCTAAAGCATCAAAAGATTCACTAGCTGTTTGAATATATCCACCTGCTTGAAGTGTTACGTATGTATCAACTCCATTCATTTTTTCTTCAATTACCGGATTTGCCTTATCAGAGTCCTCCTCAGAGAGTTTTGCACGAATACTAGCTGCAATTTTATTTGCATTGTCAGAGACAGAAACTGCTAGAGTTTCCATTAAGCTGAAAGTTCTTGATTGATTTGAAGTTATCTTCCAATTGATGATGGCTTTGGCCAAACCTCTAATCCATTCATCTCTTAATGTTTTAGGTGCGACCAGGCAAGGGCCAAAAACGTTTTTCGACTCAATCCATCCTTCTTGTTTAAGCTTTTCAATTGTGTCATTATCCATTTCAGGCTCGAAGGAGTTTGTAGTTACTGAAAATAATCTTCTTAGATCAATAGCAATATCCGATACAAATAATCCAGTGGCCCGGCTGTTATTTGGTATCCATTTTCTACTTAAACTTCGATCTTTTCCTTCCAGAAATGCAACTACCTCTTCCTCAGACAGCTCATTACCAGCTTGATCCCTTACTATCACTTTATTATTCGACCTCTCGCTTCTGTCAAAAGACGCATTTTCATTATTAGTTCCTGCCAAAAGTGGGTGTAGTCCACGCATAGCAGAAATAGAAAGAGGACTTCTTCTTTTCAGTGTCCTGTCCTTTCCACCTTTTGCCGCCTTCATCCATCCACCAAAAAGTTGATCTACGTACGTTGGATCGCAAGTCCCATATACCTCCCCTTCCTTTAACTCCTTTTGTTTAGTCACATCAAACAAGAATGTTGTAGGTGATGGAGCCTCATTAATGACTTCACATAGCGAATCCATTATCGAGCGTTTAACCTGTTGTCCACTTGAGAAAGGTATTCTTCGATTAAATTGCGGATCGTAATAATACTTCTGACCATCTGAAACGCAAAAAACGGTATGCTCTGCTCTCTTTAAAGTTCTTATATATATTGTGTTCATTATTATTGGTTTTAAAAGGTTATGATTTTTTTTCAAGGTACGCGTAGTCAAATTTTAGTAAAGTAGAGAAGTACCCAAACTCTTCATTTGTCATCAGATGTAATTCATCTTTAAAAGATTTTATCTTCTCTAAATCCTCTCCTTCCAGACCAGCTATCATCCCCGAAAGAGATTCTACAAAAGGCTTCTTGGATTTTGAGGCGAAAAGTTCCTTTTCTACCAAGGTCTTTCGTTCCATTCCTTTGCCACCATTTCTATACTTCAAAATGACAGCTGCCAAATCGAGTGTATAGTCTGATATTTCTTCTTTATTTTTTGTTAGCATAGCAATTAACCAGGTTTTATATGCGAAATAATTTATTTGATGTTCTTCTTTAGTGAACTGAATATTCTTTGAATCACCCATGTATTTGGTTAGATCTTCAGGTCTTAGTGCTTGTAAACCTACACTTCCTAATTCACAGGCTCGTTTGATGTGTATACCAAAAAGTGATTCAAATTTTCGTTTATCAATAATTTCATTTGCAAATAGCTTTTGATAAACTTCTATTAATCTTGTCCCTGACTTTAACTGAAATGGTATAAAACCAACCGTCTTATTTGTCTGACCAAATCCATAAACATTTCCAACAATTTCTTTATCAGGATAAAACTGAGACAAGCTAAAAAACAGCCGTGACCACGGTATGGTATTTACCTCTATTAAAGCATTACTAATGTTAAAGAAGTTTTGATCTTCCAGATCAGAAAATTCGAAATCGTCTCGAAACACCTCCTTATTTAGTAAATACGTCAACCACTGACCATTCCAGGTATTTACCTGATTCCCTCTTAATCTTTCAAGGGTGGGGTCATTCAGATATTCACGGTAATATTTCCACCCCTCAAATGTTCTATATGTGATTTCTGGGTCATCGAACAGAATATTATATCCCCCGGCTACTCCAATTCCCAAACTGCTTCCTATCCACGAGAGGTAAACATCATCCTTGTCTGTAGGTATTTCTAAGTCACTAACTAAGCCTGAGGTGCTTGCGTATTCTTTCAATTCGGATGCGGGATAACCAAGAGCAAAACTCGCATCAGCAGCCTGTGTTTCTACTTTTTCAAAGAGGGTCTCCAGATTTCTTCTTCTATCCTGCTCAGAAAGATTTTCGGGCTTCCCTCCCTGAACAAAAGGCGAATTGATTACCCATTGCATGTATTTGGGATGATTGAAAAACAATTCAAAGTATTCCTTTTCGAAGAACTCTTGCGGACTTATGTTCAGGCCGTTCTTCTCATTATATATGTCAAGAAATGTTCTTCCTATTACTGTGGTAATCATAGCATTTGATACTTTACATCTAGATTTTGTGGCTTTAATAAACTTATGTCAAGTCCCGTTACATGGTTATATGCCTTATCTGGTATTACAAAAGGTCTATTCCCTTTTTCGAGCTGTTCAAATTTGTTTACCGAGAAATATCTTACAGGAATTTCCAGTCCCAGTCTATCCTCGTAATAGCTTTGTTCGTACTTGAAACGGTCTTTTTCCAGAATGGCGGAGACTGAGTCAATTTTAAGAAGTTGGAACAATATGGATTTACTCCGATGCGTAAGTTTGTCAATCTTTATCTTTCCATCCGATTTAAAAATTGCATCCTTTTCAATTTGAAGGAAATCTATCTCCGTAAAAACCTGGTCTATAAGGACCTGCAAATCCCTTTCGTGTAAAACCTCTCCATTTGGGAGACACTTATAGGTTCTTTTTAAAACTTCCAATTCGTAAGGTCTGCACTCTTTTTCGTCATCGGGAGGTGGCAGGATATAGACATCTTTAAAATGACCTATGGTATCAGCGGTTCGCTTTCTATTCACTCTTCCGAAGCGTTGAATAAGTGCATCAAGAGGTGCTGTTTCAGTAATCATTAGATCGAAACTTATATCTAAGCTGACTTCAACTATTTGAGTAGATACAACAATACAGGCTTCCGTAGAAGTGTTGAATTGAGCTGTGGGGTTACCTGATTCATCTAATCCCATTAAAAGAGCCTCCTTTTCATTTCTATCTTTTCTTCGAAACCTGCTGTGCAAAAGAAGTTTAGGCACATTTTTAAACTCAGCTATTCGGCGAATAGAATCAAAAATTTCCTGTGCCTTTTTTACCTTATTTGCCACAATAAGGACCTTCTTTCTGTGGCATACAGCTCTTTGAACTAATTCAAAAGCCTCGGCTAAATCAGTTACCTTATGTACAATGTGTCGGTCAAATTTGTCCTGCTCTTCTATAGTCAACTTGACTTCCAGAGTATCATCTCCCAATATTTCTTTAATCCTGTTATACAGAATTGAAGGCATAGTGGCTGTTCCAATATGAATTCTGCACCCAATTGAATTTAATACTTCAACTATTTTCAGAACAATGGCCTGAGAAATGCCCGAATAGGTATGAATTTCGTCCAAAATGATATCGCATCCTTTTAAATCAAGCAGCATTGCTTCATATCCTTTCAGACCCAAAATGACTGCTGCCAATTGATGCGGAGTAAGTATCTTTATCGAGGAACCAAACAATGACTGGAGTGTAGCTTCTTCCTCATCTTTTTTCCTTTTCACTACTACTGAGGAAGCATGTAATACGCGAATATCTAAATCAGGATTATCTTTTTCTAAATCGTTTGCAACCCTCTTATACATAGCATTGATCGAAGCCTGAAACGGTAAGGTGTAAAACACTCTTCCATTGCATCTTTTAAACAAAAAATCAGTCTTCCCTGCACCAGTACTGGCTAAAACGATTGTATGTCTTTTTGGGGATTTATAATCTTCTTTTATAGAGAGAGGGTAAAGCTCACTTTGTCTATTAAAAAACTTTAAATCTGGTGTTTTAAACAGCCTCTCAATATGACGTTCCGTATCAGATATCATTGCTGAAGCAAAATGGTCTGCTCCCATGAGTAAACCTCTCCACTCAGACCAACCCCTTACCTTTATTTGTTCTTTCGTATAATCAATTGACTTTCTAAGGTTTTGATTCGCAGTTTCTTTTGAGAACGGAGAACATTTAAATCCCAGCTGAGCCAAAAGTTCAAAGGCATCCCTGCTCCAACTATCCCATTCGCCCAGATGATAATCTATATAATCAAATCCATCATCTAAATCCAAAATACCCTTATCTCCTGGGTCTCTTATCACAGATTTATGGTGACCAACCACCATTTCAATAAGTTCTGAATGCTGGTTCTCAGGAAATACTGACAAAAAAAGCAAAGAACTTATTTCGTGTCGAAATGGATTAGAGCTGCGGTTAAGACCCTTTAATCTTTGTTGAAAGGAGGGGTGAGCCTTCCCAATGTCATGCAATATGGCACCGTTAAAGGCAATTGAATTACTCATTTCCAGATATTCCGCAAAAGACACAGAAGCTCTTGCCACTTGAAGTAGGTGGTCTTTAAGTGTCGTCCATTCGGGTCCAGATTTTGCAAATAATTCTTTCATCAATAATTCTTTACAGGTCTTCCTACGGTTTTTAGCCAGCCATACATCGGCTTTGAAGTCTGCCTGTCGTATCCGGCGAGAAATGACTTCTCAGTTTTTTCAAAAATCAATTCATAACCAGAATATTTCTCTTCATTAGTATCAAAGTGATCTACTTCTATAACTTCAAGAGATGAAGGCATTAGAATATCTTCATTTCGACAAAGACATATGTGTTGCTTCATTGCCTCATTTGCATCTTCTATATTTTCAAAAGCAAGGAAGAGGATGGGTTCCAGAAGTACACCACGCATTAATATGGCCTTTGGTCTATCAAAAAGAATTTGTTTTCCTTTTCTGGTAGAATTCCACCCTCTTGTTTGTATAACTTCTTGTTGCGGGCTGATTTGAGAATAAGAAAGCCTGTGCCTTTGGATTTTTTTAATACCATTTTCTGTCAATAGTTCGGGAAACAGCTTTTTTTCAATTCCTTCTACAATTGAAGGTGTCAAGAATTGCTGCGAAAAAGTCTCGCTATCTCGCACAGCAGTCCAGGGCTTTATAAAACCGAACGGGCCTGAATATTTGACTACATAATATTTTTGCATATCTGTCTTATTGTAAAAAGCCAAAACCAATTCCTGTTGAATTACCTAAGCCAACATTCCATGCAAATGCGATCTGTTCAGGAGTTCCGGATATATGCACGGGACACATTGAGCCGATGTTGGTTATTCCTTTATATTTTGTTGGTTTTGTTTTGGGATTGAGATAGCTCTTGTCAAACCAAACTTTAACTCCTTCGGCCGCAAGACCTGATTTGGCTAATTTATTCCTGAGAGATTGGGTCAAAAACTCATCAGATTCTTCATCACTGAAATAATAAAACTTCTGCCTATCTCCTTCTCTCTGTTTGATTAGTATAGGGCTTCCCAAATTGAAATATTCTTCTCGTTCGAATTCAGGGGTTTGCTGTATAATAATTTCTTTCACCCGTATTCCTGAAAACAGTAGATTGTCCTCACCTATTGATGAGATTACCTGTTTGATTAGGTCATTATCATAGGCACTTATTCGCCATTCGCCTTCTCTGGAGATTGTCAGAGAATTTCCTCTCTTCTCCGTCCCTTTTAACCAGGAGAAAGAATAAAAGGACAGCTTGCCATGTTCCTCATTATTCTTGCCTATCCACTTGTGAATACACCCTGTAAGTTTTGACTGATATTCAAATGGAATCGGTTCTGTGTTTTTTGATAGTTTTAGTATTATTCTCATAAGAGTTGAAACTCGTTTCGTTTATGATAAATGTATTACCTAGGCACATTTCACAATTTGAACTGTAATCCAGAAAACACTTCGAGCATGCTGGACGGTTTATTAAAAAATCATCTCTTCTCATAATGCATCTTTATTGACAACTCAAAATTGCGTCAATAATTTTACCAATACAAGAGAAATAATTATTTTTTATTTTTTTAGTCTACCAAATCATATCTTATTCTTTAATTTGCACAGCCTTACCATTACGGAATTGAAAAATACAAGAGAATTAATTTGGTTCTCAAAGACATTAATCGCTACCCGATGGTAAGGTTTTTTCATTGCTCAAAGTTTATTCATATGGGTACGCATCTGCTGCTATACCCCCTTTAGAATTTAATATTTATAAGCTTTTTGTTCATGTGGTCTCGTATCTCTTGGTTCTCAATAATCTCTACCACATATTCATGATAGCCTAGCAGGAAATTCTGGAGGCCATAGAAATTCCGGTTTACCATGCATTCCAAATCATATTCATCTTCTGTATCTGGAGAGGGAGTTAGTGACGCTTTTGAGAGGGGGTATCTTTCAATGAGTTCGTTATAACCGCCTGTCTTTATACGTATGTGTACCTTCACCTGATCTTTATTTGAGATCTTGAAAATGTCAGTGGCGATGATATTGTGTTTTCCTTCATGTTCCCAGTCCTTGTTTAACTGTGTGACACGTTCTATCCTGCTAATTCTGAAATGGCGAATCTCGTTTCTGTCTAAATCAAAAGCATGAAGGATGTCTTCTTCAGGTGACACATGAAAAGGTTCTATGAACCTATCTGAGAGAGAATTGCTGTTTGTAGATTTATAGTTGTGAAGAATGACCTGTTGTTTGTCTTTTTTTGCTTTAAAAAGTATGGCTGTTTTAGCCAAAAAGGGTTTGGTAAAGATAATATTACCAATCCGTGGTAAACTTGTTAATGTTTCTAACTTATTGATTATCCGGTTTTGATCTTTTAAAGAAACTGAATTAGCTAAAGATTTCTTGATAAGGTCAATCTCATTTTCAGAGATTAAAAGTAATTCTTTGAGTTGTTCTGTGGTTTTTTCAGGACTAAGATAATACCGATGCTTTTGGTCTGTTCCTATAAAGAACCCTGCATTCCTGATGTCTTCAAAGTCCCGGCTGATAGTATCGGGGCTCACACCATAGATTTCCGCTAGCTTCTTTTTGGTGTAAAAACCTGGGCTCTCTATTAAGGTTCTGAGAATCTCAAGTATTCTTTTCTTAGTTGCGGTGTCGTGTTTTTGCGAACTCATAGGGTTTGACAGGCCAATTCTGGAACAATTTAAAGATTTATATCATTGTCTGTTATTGTTCTAATACTTACTTATTATTCGGTATGGTTTTGCACTTTGAAAGAGCTAAAAATTAAAAAAATCTGACATAATGCGACAATTTGAGCCTCCAAATTGTCGCAATGCTTGCAGAAGAAAAATGCTTGGCTAAGATTTACAGAAATTTTTAACACACAAACACACTTTAACCACACAATGCTATGCAGCGTTACAATGAATCACCCCCACTTTTTGCTCTTTCTGTAGAGGATTTTAGAGAATTGAATAAATCCATTATTGAGGAGGTAGCCAAAACCCTTTCTAAAAGTTTAAAGTCTGAAGTGTCACGTGACACCGGGGAACCATACTTAAATTTTGCTCAAGCAGCGGCATACCTGGGTATATCGAAGCCTACCTTTTCAAAACTTAGGAAACAAGGTAAGATAGCGTGTTACAAGGTTTCACAGAACCGGGTTCTCTTTGCCAAAAGCGATCTTGAAACATATTTAAACGAAGAGAAAGCGTATTAATCCGTCTAAATCCGAAAGTATTCGAATATGGAGAAGATTTGTAAACAATGTGATACAGTGTTTCAGGGACGAAAGAACCAGAAATACTGTACCACTAAATGTAAGGCTGCCTTTAATAATGAAAGGGCAAAGGAGCGTGACTATTACCTTAATCGTGCCATACGTGATTTAAAAGAGAACAAGAAAACTTTGGGAGATGTATATAAGCTATTTGGCTCAGAAGTCATTTCAGCAACTCTCATATCTAAGTTAAAATTAAATTTTGGTGCTACTTCAACGAAAACGCTCAATGGTCATTGTTGCTATGGCGAATATGAGTTAAGACGAGTGGATCAAAATCATTATAGAATAATTAAACACAAATAAACCAATGAAAACCAAACTGAAACCTTTAGACTTTGAAACGTGGCACAGCTGGAATATGCCCAGCTACATAAAAATTCAATCAGAAATACCCAATTATAGCATTGGGACGTACATAAAGAAAAAACGTAACACAAATTCATGGCTTGTGACACTCTGCATTTTTCTTTTGGTGACACTTGTGGTGTCACACTGGGAGAAGGTGGTGAGAATACTAAATAAGCTTCAAGCAGATTTAAATTCTCAGGAAACTAAGCACATTAAAGGTAATTATGCCTTAATCGATTCTTGTGATTAATAGATTAGGAGGATTGATATCTGGAATTATTCCACTTTTTGATTTGAG
>JANSYO010000393.1 GCA_024742395.1 Cytophagales bacterium | reverse complement strand
GTCATCGTATTTTTTAACTAACTCCAGAAAATCCTCCACCTTCAGTGAAGGCAATAAAGCTTTCAATTCATCATGAAGCTTCGGATAGGCTTTCAAATCCTTCAGATCAAGTAGTCGGAAAATTACTGCCTTCTCTTCAGTAGTTCCTGAGGAACCCAAAAGGTTTAGGAGTATGCTATTCTTATCTCCTACTTTTTGAAAGTCCATTGCTCTGTAAAACCGTAGCCTGTTCTCAGCCTTCTCAGCGGCAAGAACCTGCCCCAAATAATCCATTGTCATGGCACTTCTACTTCTCCATACTATGTCCTTTGAGGCTTTTTCTTCAATCCAGCTATCACCTTTCATGCTTAAATATGCCGGAAGGTAAGTATCCCAGGCTTGGTCTGCCGCAATACCGAGTGCTTCTAAATACCATCTATCTTTTCCGTCATAAGATTTTGCCAGGTTTAACCAGATTTCTGTAGCTGGTTTATGTCTAATAGCCAGAGCCACTTCTCTTCTTACCTGTGGAGATTCATCTGAAGAAAGCGAAGAGTATAACTCTGAAAAATCATGCCCGGTTATTTCTCTAGCAGCTCTTATGGCGGCTACCCTGATTTCAGAATTTTCATCTTTGGCAGCAGCATGAATATAATTAACACCTTTATCTTCTAACTTTGATAGCAACCAGAACGCTCTGGCTTTCATTCGCTGATCTTCACTTTGCCATAGTTTTACCAAAGCACCCTCAGCTTCTACTCCCATTTCATGCAGATTTACCCATGCATTGTATCGTGTTGCAATATTAGGACTTAACAAAGCCGCAATGTTTCCTTCAACGCTTGAATAATCAGGCTTTTCTACCTGGTAACCTTGATGGCCTACCGGAGTTAATCTATAAATCCTTCCCTTTCCTAAATCTCCCATGGCATGACCTCCTACACCTGAATCATACCAATCTGCCACAAAAACAGATCCATCAGGAGCCACAGTTACATCTGATGGTCTAAACCAATTATCTCGTTTGTTTCCATCTAAAATATTAACAAGCTCCGCTTCAAAACCTGCACCACTTTCTT
>JANSYO010000079.1 GCA_024742395.1 Cytophagales bacterium | reverse complement strand
ATCTTTAAGTTAGTAACATATCGTTCTCCTGAAGCACAATTAATGCGGATAGCTTTATCGGCGTCTTATGTCAAAAGATCTGTGGTTTTGACATTCTGTTTGCTCCATAGGAGCGAAGTGTCTATATAGCTACGAATAATACAGTCCATTGAGAAAAACCGTATCAAGTGATGAAGTGTTGATATAAGGAAGATTTCCTTAAAGGCTAAAATTTAAAATAAGTGTCGAAAAGACAATTAAAATATTCGATAGAATTGCTAGCTTTGAGATTCGAACCTATAACATAAAAAAGTATGTACCTATTAGGCCTTGATATTGGCACTTCTTCTATTAAAGCATCTGTAGTAGATGCTCAAACCAAACAAGTTATTGCTTCTGCACAATACCCGGATACCGAAGTAGCGATATCATCGCCACAAACAGGATGGGCTGAGCAGTCGCCTGAAATGTGGTGGGAGAATACGAAAAAGGCCATTACTCGTCTGACCAGTTCCGGAAAGTTTCAGGTTAAGGACATTAAATCTATTGGTATTTCCTACCAAATGCATGGTTTGGTGATGATAGACAAGGACAAAAATGTACTTCGCCCCTCAATTATTTGGTGTGATAGCCGAGCTGTTGAGACGGGTCAAAAGGCTTTTGAAAAAATTGGAGAGAAGAAGGCTTTGAGTCATTTATTGAATTCTCCCGGGAATTTTACGGCATCTAAATTGGCTTGGGTCAAAGAAAATGAGCCTGAAGTTTATGCCAAATGCTATAAAATAATGTTGCCTGGAGATTACATTGGCATGAAGCTCACAGGTGAAATTACTACTTCAAATTCCGGTCTTTCAGAAGGCGTTTTCTGGGATTTCTGTGATAACAAGGTATCGGATGATATAATGAGTACATATGGTTTCGACATGGATTTGATTCCTGAAATCAAACCCGTATTCTCAAATCATGGTGAAGTGAGCCAGGAGACCATGAATGCATTGGGATTACAAATAGGAACACCCGTTAGTTATAAGGCTGGTGATCAGCCAAATAATGCTTTGTCATTAAATGTTTTAAACCCTGGTGAAATTGCGGCCACAGCAGGTACTTCAGGAGTAGTATATGCGGTAAGTGACAAGGTGTCTTATGATCCCAAATCAAGGATTAATTCCTTTGCACATGTAAATCATCAGCTGGAAAACCAAACCCGTATTGGTATTTTGCTTTGTATAAACGGTACTGGCATTTTGAACAGCTGGGTGAAACACCAGGTAGCTAAAGGAATTGATTACCCTCAAATGAACGAAGCTGCATCTAACGTTTCCGTCGGAAGTGACGGACTATCCATACTTCCTTTTGGGAATGGAGCAGAGCGAATGCTGGAAAATAAGCTTATTGGTGCCCAGTTCATGAATTTGAACCTGAATAAGCACACTGATGCTCATATTTACAGAGCCGCTCAGGAAGGGATCGCTTTTTCTTTAAAATATGGTTTTGATATGATGCAGGCCAATGGTGTAGAACCAAAGGTAATTCGTGCTGGAAAGGCCAATATGTTTCTTTCTAAGGTGTTTTCGTCTTCATTAGTGAATGTAACTCAAACGCCAGTAGAGCTTTATGATACAGATGGTGCTAAAGGAGCTGCCTTAGGTGGAGGCTTCGGAGCCGGAATATACTCTTCTTTAGCAGAAGCCATGAATGGTTTGACACTACTTGAAACTATTGAGCCTGATCTTTCTGTTGCTGATCAATACGAAAACGCTTACCAAAGCTGGACAAAAGCCCTAGCTTTGTGGGTTTAAAACAGTGAATGAAATTTCAGGATTATCGTATTTCGCCAGAGATTAAGAAGAGTTTAGAGAAACTCGAGTTTAAGAAACCAACTGATATACAGTTCAAGGCTATTCCACCTATTCTAAATGGGGAAGATGTATTGGCTATTGCCCAAACGGGCACAGGCAAAACGGCCGCATTTGCCATTCCTATCATTCACCTTATCAATGAAAGAAAAAAAGGTACCCGTAAGAAAGGAATAAAATGTCTGGTTATGGCCCCAACACATGAGTTGGCCATCCAGATAGCCGGCGTCTTTGAGCAAATTGGACAACATACCCGCGTTAAAGTTTACGCCCTTTATGGAGGCACTGAGCAAGATCCACAAATATTGAAATTAGCTGAAGGTATTGATGTATTGGTCACTACTCCGGGCAGATTATTTGACTTAAGAAGTCAGGGGCATCTGAATTTAGATGAGGCAAATATTTTGGTGCTAGATGAAGCAGATCATATGTTAGATCTGGGCTTTTATAAAGATATAGAAGACGTTATTCGATTTCTGCCCCGAGGCAGACAAACCTTGTTTTTTTCGGCAACGATTAATGATAATATTAAAAAGTTGGCGTACTCATTGGTTAGAAATCCAATAAGAATTCAGGTTTCACCTAAAGACCCTGTCTCTAAGAATATCACACATTCTTTGATTTTTGTAGAGATGGATGATAAGCGTTTCTTTCTTGAAAGAGCTATTAAGGAAAATCCGGAAAAGAAGATATTGGTTTTTGTCAGAACGAAAGTCAGATGCGAAAGGGTAAGTGCGGCCATGAAACGGGTAGATTTAGATACACTGACCATTCATAGTGATAAAGATCAGCAAAAAAGATCTGAGGTTATGAGGCTATTCAAATCCGGCGAGCAAAAAGTGCTGATAGCTACAGATATTAGTGCCAGAGGAATTGATATTCCTAATGTTGATATGGTTTTGAACTATGATATGCCTGATGTACCTGAAAATTACGTACATAGAATTGGTAGAACAGGGCGTGGAAAAGAAAAGGGGATGGCCTTCTCTTTTTGTAGCAAAGATGAGATGCCTTATTTACAAGCCATTGAAGAATACACAGGGTATCAAATAGATCAATTGGTTATTGATGATGTAAATTATGACCAGACTTTAGCGGTTTCTTCTGAAAAAGAATCCATAACTATGAAGCAAATCAGAAAGGAAATTGCGATTGCCGACAATTTTCAGAAGAAAAAAAGGAAGAAGAAAAAGAAGAAATGATACTGGCTGGCTCGTTTTAGAATTTCTCATAATTTTTCCGAACCAACTATGACTCAACCATGTTTCTGCTAAAAAAAACTCATAAAAATGGCAGAAATTACTCTTAAAGGTAACGTAATTCACACAGTAGGAAATTTACCCGGAAAAGGTGTTAAAGCTGAAGCTTTTACGTTAACAAAAAATGATCTTTCAAAGGCTTCACTTTCAGATTATACGGGAAGTCGTGTTATACTGAATATTTTCCCAAGTCTGGATACGGGCATTTGTGCTACTTCAGTAAGGGAGTTTAACAAATTGGCTTCAAATCTTGATAATACAAAAGTACTTTGTATTTCCAGAGATTTACCTTTTGCCCAGGCAAGATTTTGCGGAGCTGAAGGTTTAGATAATGTGGAAACTCTTTCTGATTTTGCAACTGGCGAGTTCGGTAAGAAATATGGAGTGGAGATAGCTGATGGACCTATGCAGAATCTTCACAGCAGAGCAGTGGTGGTATTAGATGAAGATGGGGTGGTTACTTACACAGAGCAAGTACCTGAAATTGCACAAGAACCAGATTACGAATCTGTACTTAAAGTTTTAGCTTAAAAGATGAAATTACAGGAACTGCTAAGTAAGCTGGAATCAGAGCCTGAGCATGTCTCATTCTCAGATTGTATTGAGGTTATAGATGCTAATTATGAGTTTACGCCTGCCGCTTTCAGCAATGGCGACACTCAAAATGCAGAAGGTCAAAACAATGGATCTTGCAAGATTTTTGCATTTGGTCAAAAGAATAATCTCTCTAAAGAGCAGACCTTGGCCTGTTTTGGAACCTATTACAGAAATGATGTATTGAAAAATCCAGAGGCTGAGGATCATCAAAACATCCGCAATTTCATTAAATACGGATGGGAAGGCGTAAGATTTAAAGCGGAAGCTTTACGGCAAAAATATTAAGTTTTTAATTTATCGGTTCAATCCAAACCTCGGTATTCTTAAATGCCGGGGTTTTGCTTTTTGGGTCCAGATTTGATTCTACCAAAACGTTTGTTTCAGGGTAAAAGCCCATGATACTACCTTCTTTGATATCAAATTCACGCAGTTCAAAACCCTTTGCTTCTCCCACTTTGCTTTTAATAAATACTCTTTGACCATTTGTCAATCCTCTGGAAATGAGATCTTTGCGACTGATGAAAATTGTATTTCTGTGTTTTGAACCTCGCCAGGCATCTTCCTCTTCATAAACTATAGAATTGAACTGCCCCTCACTTCTTACTGACATCAACCTTAGACTATTCTTCGAATTACTTTGCTCCGGCAGAGGGTTTACTTTAAAGATTGCCTTGCCCTTAGGTGTATTGAAACTTGGAGTATGAAAGGTTCTGCCTTGAATCTGGAATTCTTCTTTCGTTTTGTCAATTAAACTCATTTTTTCAAAACCTGGGATACACTTGGCAATAGCTTTTCTTAACTCAATGTGCTCCTGAAACGGACTAAAATCAAAAACTGACTTCTCAATGACGGCTTCTGCTATGCATGCAATAATTTCTACTTCAGATTTACAATTCGTCAAACGATCAATTCCGCCTTCACTGAGTCGAACATAATTAAACATCGACTCCTGCGTTGTTTTTTGTTTCTCTTCATCTCTGGCCAGAACGGGTAATATTAACACTTCCTCATCCACACCCTTCAAATGCCCTTCGTTAAGGGTGGTATTCATGAAAAGTTTAAAAGGAATTTTATTTAGAGCCTTTTCGGCAAAATTGAGATTAGGGTTTGACGCATATAAGTTACCACCAAGAAGGAATGCGATGTCTACTTCTCCTTCAAAAGCTTTTTGCATGCATTGCATGGTATCCCAGCCCTCAGTGGTAGGTAATTTTACATTTAGATTACTTTCAATAGCCTCAAATACCTGTTTTTTTAAGGTAGGCGTAACACCTACTGAACCTATACCCTGGACATTCGAATGGCCTCTCAAAGGGAGTAAGCCAGCTTCTTTTCTACCTATCATTCCTCTTAGCATGGCCAGATTTACAATGGCTTCTACATTTTCTACACCGTGCGTATGATGAGTAATGCCCATGGCCCAGGAGAATACCACATTGTTGGCTTTTGAATATTTTATTGCAATTGAGGTAATATCTTCTTTTGAAACACCTGAATTCTCTTCCAATTGTATCCAGTCTAGCTCAAGGAGATAACTTTTAAAAGCTTCATAATTTTCCGTTGAGTTTTCAATGAATGTCTGATTTACCAGATTATTCTCAATCAAAACTTTCCCAATACCAAAGAGAACGGCCATATCCCCACCAATTTTAGGCTGAAGGTATTCGCTGGCAAGTGGGCTGCCAGTTCCCAGCATTGATTTTACATCAGAAGGGATGGCAAACTTTTGAAGGCCGGGTTCTTTAGCCGGATTAATAATAATAACCTCGCCGCCTCTTCGTCTGCAATGCATCAGTTCTGTGAGGTATCTGGGGTGATTTGAAGCCGGGTTTGCTCCAATAACAAAAATAAGGTCAGCTTTTTTAAGGTCTGTCAGTTGTATGGTAGCTGTGCCGGTACCCAGTGTACTGCTCATTCCTACTCCAGATGCTTGGTGGCAGTAATAAGAACAGTTGTTTACATTGTTTGTACCATAAATTCGGGCAAATAAATGTAGTAGAAAAGCGGCTTCGTTAGAGCTACGTCCTGAGCTATAAAAGAAAGTTTTGTTTGCCGGAGTATGCTTAAATTTCTCAACGGTAATTTCGAAGGCCTCTTCCCAGCTTATGCTTCGGTAATGGTTATCTCCTTTTGTTTTGAGAATGGGACTATTTAAACGGCCTTGTCTTTCCAGTTCTCTGGGGCTTAGTTTCCTTAATTCATTTATGGAGTACCTTTCCCAAAAACCGGCCGGTATCGCCGGCTGAATATCTGTGAGATAGGCCTGCATGCTTTTCTTGCATATCTCCAACTTATCGTTCGCCTCATTCACCATACCTCCTTTTTGCCCACCCATTCCATAAGCACATACCTTACATGTATTTTTAGAGAATAAGGTTTCAGAAAATGAACCAAGTCCGGTTTCTTTCAAAACATGCATGGAGTAGAAGATGGATTTCCATCCACCGATATAGGTAGGAGTTTTCAATTCAATAGTTGGTTATGGTATGTACAAATCTAACACAATGTTTAATTAAGCTTAGTCTAATCGATAAACCAAGCCATTCTTTTTGCCCAGTCGTTCAAAAATTCGTTTCGGTATTTATTGACTGTTTTAGCACCATCATACTGCTTTTCCCTGAGGCCCTCTTCAATGATGTCTGTCCAGTAGTACGGGCCGTGGCCCGTTTTTCTGTAAGTGCCACCCCAACTTTCACCTTCGGGATCATTTCTATCGCCATGAAGCAAATAAAGTACAGATGGAGTATCGCCCATTTTAATGTCGGCCTTTTTTTTATAGAAAAGTTGCCCCAGTGCACCATGATCTTTTAAGTAAGTAGAGACAAATGATTGGTTGTCCATATCTGCTTTATGATTTCCGCCTACATACATTCCTCTGAATGTGGTATTGGATTCGATCCACCATAAGTCCTTATGTTCATTATATAGATAGTTTCTGGCAAGGCTGTCATGACGGGTATTCCAGGATCCTATAGAATAGACTCTTAGATTTTTTTTTATTCTTGGTGATGTATGCACCGCCTGTGCCACGTCTGTAATAGAACCCCAAACCAACACCCAAACCGGATCTTTGCTTTGAGAGAGTACTTTTATAATATGCTGGGCACCAGAACTCGTTTGTGCGGGTATTTCTCTTTTTTGAGCGTCTAATGCTCCTTGAAAAACGATTTTCTTCAAGGCCTCGGGTAAGGGAAAATCAGGTGAATGTTTTTTTAGAACAGCAAAGTCTTCTTCATATGCCTCCAAAACTTCCAGGATATGCTCTTTTCTTCCTTTTTTAGGTGGAGAGCTGATAAGCCCCATAATTTCAAATTTATCGGCATAATGTAAAAGGTGAACCATTGACTGGTAGTCGTCAGGATCGTCTCCACCTATATCGGTGGAGATAATAACCAGTGGTTTCTTTTGCGATTGCAGTATAAACGCAAATGAAAAGAATATGAATAGGAGTATTGTTACTTTGAGAAGGTATTTCAATAGGATCTAAATTATGTTCTAATTTAGAAAATACCCTATTGCAAAAGTACTAAATCATTGATTTCAGCTTAACTATTCATCATTTCTACCAATTAATCGGTACTTTACCTTTGCTAATTAAATATTCGTTACAAGCAGAAAAGTGCTTTTGACCAAACCAGCCACCACGATTTGCGGCTAAAGGCGAAGGATGCACAGCCTTTAAAACAAGATGTTTTTTGCCGTCTACAATTTTCCCCTTTTTTTGGGCATAACTGCCCCAAAGCATAAATACCAGTCCCTCTTTTTCTTTATTTAAATGATGAATAGCTGCGTCAGTAAATTCCTCCCATCCTTTGTTTTGATGAGAACCTGCTTCTGCTGCCCTGACAGTCAGTGTAGCATTTAAAAGCAAAATACCTTGGTTTGCCCATTGTTGCAGGTTCCCCGTCTTTGGTATGGGCTTTTTTACATCGTCTTGTATTTCTTTGAAAATATTTAATAGCGAGGGCGGAAACGGGACCCCATCATTCACAGAAAAGCATAAACCATGGGCTTGATTAGGGCCATGATAAGGGTCTTGTCCTAAAATTACGACCTTGACTTTGTCAAAAGGGCAGCTATCAAAAGCATTGAAAATCAGTTTTGCAGGTGGATAGCACTTTTTCTGACTATATTCAGCACGTACAAAGCCTATTAATTTATCCCAATAAGGCTTTTTGAACTCTTCTGCCAAAACATTTTTCCAACTTTCTTCTATAGTTACGGCCATAATATATACTTTCTGTAAACGTTGTATTAACCGTAAGCAAAATTACTTATTTTTGCCTATAAGGGAATCACTATATATGGAATCAGCTATAACAGAAGGGGTAAAAGTAACTGTACTTACAGAGTATCAACCTTACTATTCTAATGTAAGGCAGATGAACTTTGTGTTTTCGTACCGTATTAAAATTGAAAACGAAAGCGATCAAACTGTTCAATTGATCAGCCGTCACTGGCACATAGTTGACGCCAACGGATACAAACGTGAGGTACAAGGCGAAGGTGTAATTGGCGAACAGCCGATAATTGAACCAGGTGAAACTCATGAATACGTATCTGGCTGTAATCTTGCTACTCAGATTGGCAAAATGTATGGCACTTATGAAATGGAGAGAGTCATTGACGGGAAACGATTCAATGTTATAATTCCTGAGTTCCTAATGATGACACCTTTTCTACAGAATTAATGGTCAAAGAGTTCTTTCGTCATTTTTGGAAAGCTAAGGACGAGCATTCTCTTCATTCCCCTTTTCTTTTTGAGTTTTACAATGACATAATAAAACAAAAGTCCCTTCCTTTTGAATCAGGAGATATTATTGCTTTGGCAAAGGATTTAAGTCGTGATCAGCGGGAGCTGTTAATTAATGATTTAGGTGCTGGCAGTAAATTCTCAAACAAAAAGACTAAAAAGGTATCTGGAATAGCGAAGAGTTCTGTGAAGAGCTTTAAATGGTCAAAAATTATAGCCCGCATTATTCATAAATATGAGTTTGCTACGGTTCTTGAATTAGGCACTTCATTAGGACTCACCACAGCCATGATGGGCAGGGCTACTCCGCATGGAAAGATTTATACCTTTGAAGGCTGTTCAAACACGCTTTCTGTGGCCAAAGAAAACTTATCAAAATTATCTGTTAATAACGCAACCGCTATTCTTGGAGATCTGGATTCAACGCTAGAGAACACAGTAAAACAATTGCCAAGGCTAGATTTAGTCTTTTTTGATGCTAATCATCAATATGCTCCAACACTACGCTATTTTAAGCTTTGCCTTTCAAAGGCTCACGAAAACAGTTGTTTTGTTTTTGATGACATTTACTGGTCAGAGGGAATGACAAAGGCTTGGGAAGAAATCAAGGAACATCCGGAGGTCACTATAAGCCTTGATTTTTTCCAAATTGGGATTGTGTTTTTTAGAAAGAAACAGCCCAAGCAACATTTTACTCTGAAAGCATAAAAGGGTTGAATTTCTTCATCCCTTTTATATAATTATTCTAACATTTTGATTCTACAGCAATTCTTTCTTCGCTAAATAGAAATCAATTTTATCCAGACTGCTATCAGCCATTCTTGCTGTCATTTCGTCTAAAGTTTTTGGTGGTGGTACTATAACCTTTTCACCGCGTTTCCAATCAAGCGGCATAGCCACTTTGTGTTTATCAGATACCTGTAAAGCATCTAGTACTCTCAGGATTTCATCCATGTTTCTTCCTACATTTAAAGGATAATACATGATTAGCCTGATTTTTTTGGATGGGTCAATAAAGAATACCGCCCTTACCGCTGCAGTTTCACTTTCGTTGGGTTGTAGCATACCGTACAACTTAGAAACTTTCATGTCAATGTCTGCTATGATAGGGAAATCAAAATAAACTCCAGTTTTTTCTTTCACATTGGCCACCCAACCTAAATGAGCATGAATGCTGTCAATGCTTAGTCCTAATAGCTCAGTATTCAGAGCATCAAACTCAGACTTTCTTACTGCAAAACCACTCATTTCTGTGGTGCAAACCGGAGTAAAATCGGCCGGATGAGAGAACATTACCGTCCATTTGTCTTTGGCAAATTCAGAGAACTTGATTTTACCTTTGGTGGTTACGGCTTCAAAATCTGGTGCTAAATCACCTATTCGTGGCATACTTATTTGTTCTGTATTTTCCATTACTTGATCGTTTTATTTCTATTATAAAGGTAAAGTAACGGATTGTACTTTTCCGTGATGTATGCTACATAGGAATCAATTAATAGCTCTGTTCATCCAGCTTTACTTTTCCTCGGAAAGTGTAGAACACAAAGGAGGTATATGCCGCAACTAACGGTACACCAATGAGGACAAAAATTAACATAATGCCCAGCGATTTACTTGAACTTGAAGAATTTTCAACGGTGAGGTTATAAATCGGATCAATGGTCGAGATAACGATGTTTGGGAACAAGCCAATGGCAACCATAACCATAAGCATGGCAATCACCACAGCAGAGGATATGAAGGCCAAGAGATATTTTCTTTTGGTAATGCTTCGGGTAATGTTAGCCAGGGCCAGCATGGAAATAACAGGAATGGCAAACATTTCAGGGTACGCTTTGTATTGTTCTGCCATATGAGGAATGTATAAAAGGGTAGCAATGGTGGTTAAAGCATACATCATCACAAAGAAAATTGTACTGTTTTTAGTTAATACAGTGAGTTTTGCATAGAGTCGGTCTTCAGTTTTCATAACCAGGTAAATTGCACCGTGCATCATAAAAAGTGCTAAAGTGGTAACAGAAATCAAAATAGAGAAGGGATTAAAAAAATCAGCTAAATGACCTTCATATTTATAATTGGGTCCAATCGCTACTCCATGAATAATATTACCAAGTACCAAGCCTAAAGCAAGAGCAAGCATAGCACTGGCTAATGAATATGTAATATCCCAAGTTTTTCGCCACCAAATCATTTTCTCTTTGCTTCTGAATTCTATAGAAATTGCCCTGAGAATCAGAAGAACCAGAAAAAGCATGAAAAGCTCATAGAATGCAGAAAATATAGTGGCATAGACTATAGGAAAGCCGGCAAATAACGCACCCCCGCCAATCACCAGCCATACCTCGTTTCCATCCCACACTGGTCCTATAGCGTTAAGAGCAATTCTTCGACTTTCTTCTTTTTTGAAGAAGAGATGTAAAGCTCCGGCACCCAGATCAAATCCATCTAGGATAGCGTAACCAGTAAAAACGGCTCCAATAACCAGATACCACCAGGTAGAGTAGGGGATATTTAAAAATGTTTCCATAAGCTTTTATTTAACTGTCTAGAAGTGGGTTGTCTCTTTTGGAATAATTAGGAATGGATTCTTTTTGATTGATAGGTTCATCGTATCCATGCTTAATTTTCTTATTTAGCAAGTAAATAAACAAAGTTAAAAGAAGCAGGTAAACAAGTGTGAACAATATTAAGGAGAACCAAACCTGTTCTGCTCTCACAGATTCGGAAAGTGCATCTGAAGTTCTAAGAAGTCCGTAAACCACCCACGGTTGACGCCCTACTTCTGCAGAATACCATCCAAGCTGGTTGGCAATTTGAGGCAAGAATACCGACCAAGCAAATATCTGAAGGAGCCATTGCTGCTCAAACAAACTCTTTTTGTATAAATAATAGCCGGCTATGGTACTTAGCAGGATTAGTAGCATGCCAATGATTACCATAATATGGTACGTCTGAAAAACGAAATTTACAGCTCCGGGTCTGTCTTCTGATTTAAATGCATTAAGTCCGGTAACTGGGGTGTTAAAGTCTTGGTGTATAAGAAATGTAAGACCATGAGGTATTTTGAGTCCATAAACCTTTTGTGATGAATTATTGACCCAGCCGAAAAGATACAAATCTGCTACTGCAAGGCTATCATAATGACCTTCAAATGCGGCTAGTTTTGCCGGTTGGTTCACAGCTACTCCATCGGCTGAATGATGTCCGCTAAGTAACTGTGCAAAAGATGATATCCCTGCAACTAACAAGGCAATCTTGAAAGCTTTTTTAGCAATGACCACATGCCTGTTTCTTAAAATATAATAAGCATTGACACTTAATACCAGGAAAGCTCCAGCCAAAAAAGCTCCAATTAAAACGTGGGTGAGTCTGTCTACACTTGAAGGATTAAAAACCATTTGCCAGAAATCAGTTACAACTGCACGGGCATGCATTCCTTCTCCTTCTATTTTAAAGCCCGCAGGAGTTTGTTGCCAGCTATTGGCTACGACTATCCAAACAGCAGAGAACATTGAGCCGAGAGCCACCATTAATGTGGCAAAAAAGTGCGTTTTTGGGCCTACGCGATTCCATCCAAACAAGAGAATACCCAGAAATCCTGACTCCAAAGCAAAGGCAAAGATGCCTTCTGCGGCGAGAGCAGATCCAAAAATATCTCCTACATATCTTGAATATGCAGCCCAATTGGTCCCGAACTCAAATTCCATGACTATTCCTGTTGCAACACCAATTCCAAAGATCAGAGCGAAAATCTTAATCCAGAATCGGGTCATTTTTTCATAGATTGGATCTTTGGTTCTGAGATACATCCCCTCCATAAGCACCATTACTACACCCAGTCCTATACTTAGCGGAGGATAGATGTAGTGGAAGGCAACAGTGAAGGCAAATTGAATTCTTGAGAGTATTTCGACGTCCATGACTTAGTTTTTTGTACGTGTACTTCCATGGCCCAAAGCCACTACCATTAATATTTTGATATTGAGAGCTAAAAAGCGAAAGAATTGAATGAAAGGATTCATCATGATTCTTTTTTGGGAGGCAGTTATTTTCTTTTTCATCTTCTTAATTTTTATTCGGGTATTAAATACCAAAAAGGTTTCATTTTAGCTTTCCATAAAAAAGCATGATGAAGTGAGTGTTTCACCCAGTGACCGGCCAGGCCCATTTCACCAAAAGTCTTTTTAATATCCCTGCCATGCGTTTCAGGATATTTTTGATAATCAGGAACAATTGGAAATGTAGTGATGGCTATGGCAGAACCTTTTGTGAATCCAAATCCGGCAGAGGCTACGCATGCCGCTCCCATATTTCCTAAACTACCTCTGTGATGAATTTCATCGGTATTGTTCTTAATCATGTGAATGATATTGTCTGCCACGAGCTTCGCAGTAATACCAGAAGGCATTCCTGTTCTTGGGGGACTAGGGAAAATATCTCTTCCATTCGGGCTTTTTCTTGGTTTTGAAATAGCGTGAGGAGGTGCAAAAGCAATTCCCGGAGCAAAAATATTTTTATAGCTTGGGTTCTGGTAAGTCTCAGGCCAGTCCTGCACTCTCCATTCTTCATACGGCTTAGGAGTATAATCGGCGTCAACTATCATAAAGCCTTTAAATAGTTTTTCTGTTATATCATTACCATTCTGGCTAAAAGCTTTAAATCCATGGCCAGAGAAAGCCGGAATAAGCATGGCGAAATCAAATGAAATAGTTTTCGTTTCTCCTTCAAGATTTTCATAAGTACATAGCCCCTCATCAATTTTTGTGACGCCGGCACCTAAAATCCAGTCTATCCCTCTATCCTCGAAAACCATTTCAATGAGTTCTTTAGAACTTAGCTGCTCATTGCCATAGGACAGAAGCATGCCATCCATACCAAAATCACCAAGTTCGTACTCATTGGATATCCACGTAATATTAAATTTATCCCTTAATCCAGCTTTCCGAATTTCGTTCTCTACATTCAAAATATACTCAAAAGCCGCTCCTTGACAGGTAGCTTTTGGGTGACCCGTGCCAATGAGAATGTTGATTTTTTCGGTTGCAGTTTTCGCCTGCTTCATCACTTTTTTAAGACCCTCGGCTGCATGTATGGCATGGTCGTATGTACATACCGAATATGCCTTATTTGTACCCGGGTTCAGGCCTTCTGTTTGATCAAAAGCTAATTTAGGACCGGTAGCGTTAATAAGGAAATCGTATTCTACTTTTTCTTTCGTACCTTTTTTCTCTCCAAAAACGTACTCTATTTCCACGAATGGCTTTCGGCTTTTCAAATCACCTTCAGGCCAAAAAATCGAAACTTTTGCCTGCTTGTATTCTATCCTACTTTTCTTATATAGTGGCTCCAGTGGGAAAATAACATCCTTCGGATTCATCCTTCCAATGCCCACCCAGATATTTGAGGGTACCCATTGATAGTTCCTGTTTGGAGATACTACTATGATTTCATGTTCTTTACTTAGTTTTCTTCTTAGATGAGTGGCAGCAGTATGGCCAGCAATTCCCGCACCCAATACAACGATCTTTGACATTTTAATTGGCTTTTAATACATCAAATATCTCTAGCGAAATTATTGAAGAAAGTAATAAAAGTCACATGGATGAGGCCGAAAGCCTTAAACTGATTTATCTCATATAATCACCTAATAAGCAGCAGAAAGTATAAAATAAAACACCGAAGGCAAGGCCTTCGGTGTTTACTGAAAATCACCTAAAAATTATCGATTCTAGTCTTAATTAAAGTAGACTTGATATTGTACAATTAGCCCACCTTTTCTATCTATTTTATCTCCATTACCGTTAAATATGGGTCTGCTTTGCCAGGCAAAACCAAGCTTGGAGGTGTGACCATCCAAGATCCAGTTGAGGCCTATGTCGGTAAAATCAACCGGATCATTTAACTTCTCATAATTAGCGTGTTGAATAGAGGCATAAGGCATTAAAGTAGTTTTGCCAATTAAATTGTCAGAGAATTTATAACCAATTTGAGCATACAGTACATCACCCGTACCAAAAGCAGGGTAATTTGTGCCTGCCCCGTTTAAAATATCCGGATTTGAATTACCAGTACCCGGGTTCATTGCTCCTAAATTCCTAAGGTAATTTGGGCCAAAATCAAAGTTGGTGTAGTTTCCGTAAAAAGAGATGGCTTCTCCTTTACTTCCCACAGGTGAATCGTAGTAAATATCAGCAGCGAGCTGGACCATATCTGTACTTATTGTGTCAGAACCATTTCGGTGCCACATAGCTTCCGGCTGGTAAACAAAGCCTGCCCCAATATTAAACACCTTCTTTTTACCTTGGTAAGTGCCTGTCATATAGGGTGTCTGATTCGATTCCTGATCCATAAACTGATACATGAAATAGCCGTTCCATTGCTTTTTTGCCGGTTTTGATGAGAAGTTAGATTGAGATCCTATGATGGGACTATAACCAGAGCTTTTCTGAAAAGCCATAGGGTCTGCCATTGTAATTCGGTAGTCAAATTTACCCAGCTTGCCTTTGGCATATATTGAAAGCTTTCTCAAGAACTGATCTGTAACATCATTGGTTGACTGTAAAAACAAGGGGGCATCTACGCCGAGAAAAGAACCCACCGAAGGTGCAGAGAATCGTGAAAGACCGCTCCAGGCTGTTAGGCCTGCACCAATGCTTAATTTTTGTTTATCCAGGGCGTATTCTCCAATAGCATCATGGACGAAAAAGCCCAACTTTCGATCTGCATTGTGACTGAAATTGTTTTCTCCAAACTGACTGTAAACAAAGACACGATCTGTTAATTGCCCAAAAAACTGAACCCTATATCTTCTAATGCCTATATCTGTCCCTTTTTCTTTACTGTAATCAAAAACTGTTGTTCCCGGATTATAGTTAAAGGCTCTGAACCAGGTTTGATTAAGAAGTGTAAACTTCATGAAATGGGAGCCATCCTCATTTAAATAAAGTTTTCCATTTTTGAGTGTTTGAGCCTGAGTCAAAGTTGAAAATAGAAGCAGACAGGCGAAAAAAGTTTTTTTCATTGGTTTGTTGTTATTTGACAGATTCTAAAGTTCAAGTATAGTAATACATTTTTAAACTTCAGCGTTCATACCTTTTGCCCTTGGGGCAGTTAGGTATCAACTGCCCCATTAACAATTCCCGGCTTGTCATTAAGCAAAGGACTTCTTTCTGGCAGCTAAATTATGTTTCGAAACCGCTTTATGCTTCTCCAGACCAACAATAGTTACCGTTCCGCCCTCATTTCGATACTCATGCTCAAAATGATGCAAGTTTTCCATGACTGAATGATCCACCAGTCTTGTTCCTTTTAAATCTATGGTGACATCAAACCCAGGTGGAATGGCCTCCAATTTTCTTTTAATTCCTAAATAGTTAGTGAAAATGGCAGATTTGTCTATTTCTACCCAATAGATATTTCCTTCAAAAGAGACTTGGGTAGGAGCCTTAAAGAAAGATGAAATGGGCGTGCCGTTAAACAAATGAATAAACATTTTTAGAATCACACCAGCGGCTATTCCTACTAGCAAATCTTCAAATAGTGTGAAGAAAATAGTTACTAAAAAAATGGCCAACTGTTCTTTCCCAATCTTGAATGTTTGAATAAACTCTTTTGGATGGGCCAATTTTACCCCTACTGTTATGAGCATAGCGGCCAAAGCAGTATTGGGAATAAGCTCAATCAAATGAGAGGCTAAGAGCAAAAATGCCAACAGGAAAAATCCATGGAAAAAGTTAGCCCATCTGGTTTTTGCTCCGTTGTGCACGTTTGCAGAGCTACGGGCTACTTCAGAGATCATTGGTAAACCACCTAAAAAAGCTGCGATGGTGTTTCCAATACCTAAGGCAATCATGTCTTTATTGGTATCTGATTTACGCTTGTATGGATCCAGTAAATCAATCGCTTTCACTGTGAGAAGAGACTCTAATGAACCGACCAAAGTAAACATGATGACATATTTAATGAAAACGCCCGTTTGAGCCATTCCAGAGAAATCTGCATTAAACTTTATGTTTTCAGCTAAATTACCGATATGAACCAGTGCATATGCAGGCTCGGTATGTTGGAAATCCATATATAATTCTGCTGGAATCGCAATCAATAAAACCACAAGTGGAGCCGGAATCATTTTGATTGACTTATTTTTTATATAAGGCCATCCCATCATAATAATTAAACTAACCACTCCAATTAAAGTAGCCCGGGGATCTAAATTGGTTATGAAATTTGGAACTGCTGCAAAAAGCTCGAATGGCCCTTTTCCTTTAGCTAATACAGGATCTACATCGAGTAAGACAGGAATTTGCTTGGCTATAATGATCAATCCTATAGCGGCCAACATACCATGGATAGCAGAGAGCGGGAAAAAGTCAACAAGTTTCCCTAGCTTAAAAACACCAAATAGTATTTGGATGATACCTGCAAAAACCATGGCCCCGAGAGCCAAATGCCATCCGGTTTCTCCACCTCCAAATTCTGAGACGGCTCCGGCCACAATAACAATCAGACCGGCAGCAGGGCCTTTTATAGTTAATCTGGCACCCATAAACAAGCTGACCACCAAACCGCCTATAATGGCTGTAACTAACCCCATGATGGGTGGAAAATCTGATGCTTTGGCAATTCCTAAGCTAAGAGGAAGAGCTAATAGGAATACGATAAAACCAGAAATGGCATCGGAAGAAAAATTCTCTTTCAGACCCGCCAGGCCGTCAAGAGGAAGTTTAAGTTTTTTATTTTCAGTATTCATTTTTGTAATTTTTAATATGATTTAAAACCCTATTCAGGATTTGAACTCTTAAGCAGATCTATATGCCACTTCGTGATAAGTTTTGACATGCGGTCCCAGAAAAACACGGGCAAAGATTCTTATAATGGCCAGACCATTTAAAATGAAGCTCATGGAAACCAAAAAGGCCAGCACAAACTGATTTTGATGGATATGACTGAATATCAGGTCTTCGCCAATGAAGGTTGGAGTGATTGGGAATCCGGATACACCCAGACAAGCAAGCAAGAAAACAAAGGCGATTTTTGGATGTTCGTATATGTGGCCATGAAAACGATCCAGGTCAATATTGCCTTCCAGTTTTTTTATTCGTCTTAGTGAAATCAAACCGATTATACCCATTACTAAAATTCCGCTCAAATACAGCCAGATATCGTTTAGTGTGAAGTGCTCATTGAATGAAATTGCGAGGGCTATCCAGACATGATTGAGGCAAACCAAAACCCAGCTCATACGGGCCCTCAACCTTTCTGTGAAGGCTTTAAGAACCATTATAAGTCCTATGATAGAGAAGAAAACGGGCAGAATATGGTGTATGTTTTCCGGGATTAATTCTTCATTAATTCTCAGTAAAAGACCAATAATAAATGTAGGAACGAAAAAGAAAAGTACATGGTTTAGGTTCAGAAAACTTACTTTTCTTCCCAGGGCTTTCATAGGGTTCCAGACATATAAATAGAGGCTTGAATCTAAATTGAACTCCTTTAGACAAAGCAAATAGAGTGTATTCGCCAGTTTTTTGGGATAGAAAGTCTCTATGTACTTTTTATTCGGGGCTTGATTGTAAAACTGTTCTCTGATGAGATAGGTTACCACAGAAGGTGAAACCAGAAGTTGGTAAGTTCTAAGGAAGGCATTCCCAGCAAAATGGAATAAGGCCATTTTGTGAAAACCAAGGGCTGCCTCAATAAACATAATCCCGATCTGAGCAATGGAAGAATAGGCAATCTGGCTTTTTACTGAAGATTGCACTCGTGCAATACCTGTGGCTACAAGACTTGTCAAAAGGCCAAGCATCACAATTATGATTTTGATGGATAGTTGATGCTGAATTAGCGGATAAGTTCTTAGCAAAAGAAATAAGCCAATATGTACCGCCAGCGATCCGTAGAAAATTGCCGAGGAAGGGGTAGGTCCTTCCATAGCTCTGGCCAGCCAACTGGAGAAAGGTAAAGTTGCAGATTTTGCTGCAGCAGCCAAAACAAGGGCAAGGCCGATAAAAACGCCAATGGCACTGTGGTGACTAAGCTGTTCATGAACTAACTCAGAATTGTTCAAAGCCGCAAAGGTGATATTTTGATGCCATAAATGATGACTCATCCACATAGCCAGGATAATACCGATATCCCCTATACGATAAATAGAATAGATTTTTACCGCATTTTTTACGGGCAAGTACCGTTCTCTGTAAAAGGCAATTAATAAAAAGGAGGAGATACCAATGACCTCCCAGCCAAGAAAAAGTGTTTCTAAATTACCCGATAAAACCGTAAGTGTGTAACCACTATAAAAGAACAAAACAGTATTAAAGAAGCGTTTGTAGCCTTTTTCTCTATGCAAATAGTAGCGACTGTACATAGTCACCAATGATGTGAGTATTCCACCTACCAAAAGATAAGTCGCCGAAATTTTATCAAAATAAAAATCAAGAAAGAAGACGTATTCACTGGTTTGATAAAGCACATTTTCTTTTGAGTTCAGAGCTGGATGGCCTTTGTACATCCAATATATAGTAAAGCTGAATGCAAGTGTGAGTTGTAGAAGAACGGTGCCAAATGCTAACCAGGAAAGAATTTTTTCCTGAGAGCCATTAATTATCAGACTGATTAGAAAACCAATCAACGGAATCAAGATAAAAAAGTGTAATATACTTTCCATTCTTTTATGAAGCTTTTAAAAGGTAAACAGGTAGGTTTTCATCAGAAGATTCTATGATTGACTCTAAATGATCCGGGACAAAAGTTTCTGTATCATCGAGTTCATAAAGACTAAATT
>JANSYO010000283.1 GCA_024742395.1 Cytophagales bacterium | reverse complement strand
GAAAATATAAGGATAATATATTTAGCTTATTCTAATGAAAACGCAATGTCTTACTAATGCTGAACTGACTCTTCTTGGTAGCAGTAGCGGATTTCCAAATAGACTGAAAAGGATGTTTGTATAGTATTCTCATTGTGTGATAATTTATAAGCCCAAAGCTTTATTTTCATAAATACTTTAAAGCAATGATACCAATAATAGAGCAAACGAAATGCCATTTTGTGTCGACATAATACAAATATACATATGTCCTTTTCCTCAATTCGTACTGCCAAAAGTCAACTTTAGCTGACGTATTGCTAATTATCAATTTTAGGCATTGATTTTACGCAAACACTAAAAACGGTTTTTACTTAGAAAGTGGCTGGAGGAGATCGTTGAGAATACAATCAATGGCCTTCTGTATTCAGATGCTAAAGAAAGGTGAAGAATTAGATAATCTACAAACTTTTCTAAACAATTAACGGCAAATATTATGCCATGCAAACGTTTGCGTAAATGTATTAACACAGGTGAATACTATTACTAAAATGTTTTCATTTAAATTAATAGATCTTAATCATAAAAAAAGGACACTGACATTGAAACTTTAACCCCGCAGTTAAAGAATGCGTCTGTGTCCTTTCTGATTAACAAAACAAAAAATAAAATAATTAGGTATTCCCCATGGAGGGCAATGTTCTCTTATCATGTATGAATGGGAAAAGATAGTTCTGGAAGATTCATCAAAGCCTGGAGTGATTTAAAGCTGTGTGAATTAAAAGTTGTGTGGTGTATCGACTAATACTCTTTACTGTTCTTAAAAGTGTGTGTGGTTCAGTAACAGTAAAGTTCTGTTGTGTGTACTTTTCGAATGCCATCTTTGACAAACCTTCCTATCGCTATTCCTTACCTTTCATATTGTGTTCAATTTAATTTTTCCTAAATATGGCATTTTTCCTTTCTTCTTTTCTGAGTCCAGTCAAAGTGCTCATTGTGTGAATGTTATACCTCATATATTTGCAAACAAAATGCCAGAACAGGCTCAAAAAGAACATTTTTACGTATCGTTATAGCCTACTTTCATACCTCAATTAAACTCCTTCGTAAGGCATATTGACAAATGTCAAAAAAAATCAATATTCAAAATCATTATATTTTATTCACCTATATTTTACCTACACTTATTTTGGCACAAATTGTCATCTACAATATTTTCTCTTACCCATTTTACCTTATACAGTAGATAAGCTCTTACAAAATTACTGGAAGCTTGTTTTTGATTAGAAAGAAATAAAAAGCCCAAATATTCACCCAATGCTAACCGTGATTTGGGAAGTAAT
>JANSYO010000040.1 GCA_024742395.1 Cytophagales bacterium | reverse complement strand
GCAATTAGTTTACATAAACGATGAGATAGGTTATGGTGTTTTTGCCACGCAGTTTATTCCGGCAGGCACTATTACCTATGTAAAAGATTCTTTAGAAATCTGCATTAGCCCAGACCAATACGATGCCTATGACAGACCGCTGCAGGAGGTAATAGAAAAGTATTCATATATAGATCAGGAGGGTATCAGGGTAGTAAGCTGGGACTTTGCAAAATATATAAACCATTGCTGTCACAGTAATTCAATGAGTACTGGTTACGGTTTTGAAATAGCAATCAGAGACATTCAGGCAGGCGAACAAATAACCGACGAATACGGCATTTTTAATTTGACAGAGCCCATGAATGTTGCTTGCGGAAAAGAAGGCTGCAGAATGCAGATTTCGAGTAATGATTTTGATTTGTATTACGAAGAATGGGATCGCAAAATTTCTAATAGCATTCACAAATTGTTCGAAGTGGATCAACCCCTTTTCCCTCTTATAGATAGTGATACATTGGCAGATCTTGATTTGCTGAAAGCAGACCCTAATGCATATAAATCTGTATATGCTTTAAAATTAAAACAACCTGTTGTTGCATAAAAAAGGCTGAACAATGAGTTCAGCCTTTATATAAATCCTTCCTGATAAATTTAGAAAACTAATTTTCTCATATACTCAGCATCACTTTTCATACTGGTCATGCTATCTATAGGGTATTGCTCCTGCTCTACCAGGTAATACTTCATGCCATTATCCATCGCTGTTCTTAACAATTTCGTGTAATCTATCACTCCATCTGCCAAATCAGTTTGCTGTGGGCGGCTGCCATCCTCTTTTATTTCTACCAGCTGTTTTACATGACAAAGCTCGTATCTATTGCCATACTCCTTTAAATGTGCAATGGTATTCTCACCGGCGGCTTCAGACCAGCACATATCCAGTTCAAAACAAACCAAATTAGGGTCTGTATTTTCCAGTAAAACCATCTGCCCTTTCATTCCGCTTACAAAGGCAAAAGAATAAGAGTGATTATGGTATCCAAATTTAATTCCGTATCTATCACACAATTCACCAGCTTTGTTAAAGTCATCTGCTCTTTGTTTCCAGGCATCTACACTTGGCTGCATACCAATAAACGGGCACATAATATACTCCAAGCCCACTTCTTTCGCATTAGCTGCCAACTCTTCAGTGACGCCATTCATGGCCATGTGCGTACTCACCATTTTTACGCCTATTTCCTTAAGAAATGCTTTGCACTCCTTAGGGCTCATTCCCCAGAAAGGGTCTGCTGAGTAACTTTCAAATAACTTATAGCCCATTTTAGCCAATTGCTGCATGGTACCTTTGGGGTCTTTAGGCATCAGATCTCTGACACTGTACAGCTGGCACCCAAAATTCTTGACGGTACCTGCAGAGTAATTACCAAATGCTCTTCCTGACAATAAAGCTAAACTCAGAGCTGAACCACCCTGTATAATAAAATCTCTTCTGTTCATTCTTGTAAAGGTTAGACCTGCAAAAAACAGGTTTGGTCATATATTTACCTAAATATAACGCATAATCCTCATTATTGTTTAAACCCGCGTTTTAAGCAACACTGAATAGCCTTAGGCCTTTACCAGGTTTTCCCTGAATTCTGTTGGAGAAACACTTTTCTTCTTTTTAAAAACACGACAGAAATATGAAAAGGAGTTAAAACCACTGGCTAAGTACGCTTCTTTCACAGAGGCTTTCTCGTTTCTAAGCAACCTTTCAGCTAATTTCAATCTTTCCTGGATGATAAATTCATTGGGAGATATGCCCATCTCATTCTTAAAGGCTCTGTAAAAACTTGATTCGCTCATATAAGCCTTTTCACTTAATTCTTCTACGGTAATAGACTCAGTGAGGTGCTGTCTGATAAAACTTATCACAAAAGAAATCCTGTCATTGGTACAGTTATCCGCACTTTTCTTTAGGTGCATGCTCTTAGACTCTGTCTGCAAAATCCTGATGATCAGCTCCTGTATCAAACCGTCTGCAAAAATGTCTTTTGAAGGATGATTTTCGGAAAAGATGAAAATCAATCGTTGAAGAATTTGATTAATAGCCAGCTCATTCGTAAAGTGAAAGTTATAATCTGCCAAACTCCACTCCTTGCCATCTACTTTTGGACAAGATTCGTTCAGCATATTAACTGTTTTCTGTATTTTTTCTTCTGCAAAAGTCAAAGCCAAACATTGGGTGGGGCTTTGTTCTGTAGCTTCCGGAAAATCGATACACATTAATTCATGTGGAGGTAAAATAACAGACTCCCCAGGCAGAAAATCAAATGAAGGTAAATCCTGAAGATGCATGATTTTTTTACCACGAATCATGCTTGCTAAGACCGGATTATTAAATTTTAACAAAACTTCATTACTGGTCTGATGGGTTTCAAAAATATTCAACTCAGCATTTCTAAGAGTATGGATGGTACGGTTCTCTACCAGATTTTCCAGTTTTCTTTCTGCGTAATGGTTTTGTGTCAATGATAACATAATACTCAAGGTCTGATAGTCTAGTGAAACTAAATAATAGTATTATTTAATCAAAAAATATAACTGCAGTAATGGCAAGTGGATCAAAAAATGACGGAATAGTTCAACGTATGACAGAATAATGAAATCAGATGACAGGAATTTGAAATGGCTTGACAGAATAGTTCAACAAAATATCAACAAACAAAGATTTCTTTGTACATATCTATTAACATAAACTATTAAGCTATGTCAAACGTCATGCAAAAAGATCTTACGAAGATCGCCAAACCAACATTCAAAGAACACTACGATAACTTTATAGGTGGCAAATGGGTAGCCCCCTTAAAAGGAGAGTATTTTGAGGTTGGTTCACCGGTAGATGGGCAATCTTTCACCAAGGTGGCCAGATCTCAAGCCGAAGATATTGAACTGGCTCTAGATGCTGCCTGGGCTGCTGCTCCTCAATGGAACCATAGCTCAGCTACAGAAAGAAGCAATATGCTTTTGAAAATTGCCGATATCATGGAACAGAATCTGGATCTTCTGGCCAGAATTGAAACCTGGGATAACGGAAAAGCCATACGAGAAACCAAAGCAGCAGATTTGCCTTTGGCCATTGATCATTTCCGCTATTTTGCCGGGGTAATCAGAGCAGAGGAAGGTTCAGCATCTGAGCTTGACTCAAACACTCTCTCTTTGATAATAAATGAACCACTTGGGGTTGTAGGACAGATTATTCCATGGAATTTCCCCTTACTTATGGCGGCATGGAAATTAGCTCCTGCACTGGCAGCAGGGAACTGCGTAGTTTTAAAGCCGGCAGAGCAAACACCTGTGGGGATTATGGTGTTTGCCGAATTAATTAAAGACATTTTACCTGCCGGGGTATTGAACATTGTCAATGGATTTGGCCTTGAAGCCGGCAAGCCTTTGGCCTCAAGCTCCAGAATTGATAAAATAGCCTTTACGGGTGAAACCACAACGGGGCAACTTATTATGCAATATGCCTCAAAAAACATCATTCCTGTTACTCTGGAGTTGGGAGGCAAATCGCCAAACGTCTTCTTCAAAAGCATTATGGATGCCGATGATGAGTTTTTTGATAAAGCACTTGAAGGTGCCACACTTTTTGCCCTTAACCAAGGCGAAGTTTGTACTTGCCCATCCAGAATATTAGTAGAAGAGTCAATAGCCGATGCCTTTATTGAGCGATTTATTGAACGGGTAGAAGCTATAAAAATGGGGCATCCGCTAGATCCTGATACTATGATGGGAGCACAAGCTTCGAAAGATCAATACGAGAAAATCTTAAATTATATTGAGATTGGCAAAGAAGAAGGTGCAGAGCTTTTAACAGGAGGAGCTGCAGCTTATGTGGATGGACTGCAGAGTGGTTATTACATTAAACCTACCGTCTTTAAAGGCAACAATAAAATGCGAATTTTTCAGGAAGAAATTTTCGGGCCGGTGGTTTGCCTTACCACATTTAAAGATGAGGCAGAAGCTTTGGAAATTGCCAATGACACGCTTTATGGTTTAGGGGCCGGTGTATGGACAAGGGACACCCATCAGGCTTATCAAATATCAAGAGCCATTCAGGCCGGACGTGTATGGGTTAACTGCTATCATGCGTACCCCGCTCATGCTCCTTTTGGCGGCTATAAGAAGTCAGGTATTGGTCGAGAAAACCATAAAATGATGCTGGATCATTACAGGCAGTCTAAGAATATGCTCATCTCTTATGACAAAAATAAACTAGGTTTCTTTTAATCAATTATCAAAGTGGGAGGTTCAATGAGCCTCCTGCTTTTTATTTTCATCTTATGAGTGAGTCAGTAGAATTAGTAAACGTTACTCCGGCAGCCGAGAAGATTATTAAGAAGCTTCGGAAGAAGTACGGCCCTTTAATTTTTCATCAAAGTGGCGGATGCTGTGATGGTTCATCGCCTATGTGTTTTCAAAAGGAAGATTTCTTTATTAATGAAACTGACGTCTTCCTCGGTGAAATTGTGGATTGTAACTTTTATATGGCCCGTGACCAGTTTGAGTACTGGAAACACACCCATCTGACTGTTGACATTGTAGAAGGGCGTGGCTCCAGTTTCTCTTTAGAAATTCCTTTAGGCTTAAGATTTATTGTAAAATCACGCCTTTTAAGTAAAAGTGAGCTTGACTCTTTGAAAGAGCAAATGCCCGAGTATTACTAAGACTCAAACATATCTGCCAGTCCTCCCAGAACTGAACCACCCTCTTTCTTTGAGTTTCCACCTGAAGGAGACAACCTTCTGATTAATTTGGAAATAGGTAAGGATTGAATCCAAACTTTCCCGGTTCCGGAAAGAGTGGCCAAAAACATACCCTCTCCTCCAAAGACCATAGACCTAAGGCCACCAGCAGCCTGTATGTCAAAATTTAGCTGTGGCTCAAAACCCACAATACAGCCGGTATCTATACGAAGGGTTTCATTGTTTAATGTCTTCTCCATCACTACACCACCTGAATGAATGAAGGCCAGGCCATCTCCCTGAATACGCTCCAGAATAAAACCTTCACCCCCGAAAAGTCCAGCTCCAAAACGTTTATTAAAATGAATAGAAATTTGCGTACCCATAGCGGCACATAAGAATGCATCTTTCTGAACTATCAGTGTCTGCTGATAAATTTTAGACAAATCTACTGCCTTAATGGTACCCGGGTAAGGAGCAGCAAAAGCCACTTTCTTTTTGCCGTAACCTCTATTGGTAAAATGTGTCATAAAGAGTGACTCCCCCATGAGCATCCGGCTACCGGCTTGAAATAATTTACCCAGCACAGATTGGTTAGCCTGGCTACCATCTCCCATTCTAGTTTCAAAAGAAATGCCGTCTTCCATATACAGCATACTGCCAGCTTCTGCTACTACAGTTTCATTAGGGTCTAGTTCAATAACTACTACCTGTATATCTTCACCCAGGATCTCGTAGTCAATTTCATGGCTTCTCATTCTTCTTCTTCTTTGTTTTTTAATTCGTCTAAATCTACTCCTTTCAGTTTCTTATCTTCCACGTTGTCATTTAGAAACTGATTTATGCGTTCAATGTCATACGACATCTGAATTTCGCCAAATGTGTTTATCTTAATATTGAAACCATCCAGATCTTTGTGAACTCGTGGTTTCTCTTCGTTTACTTCCTTTTTCTTAGGCATAATCATTTTATTTTTCGCTGGCTAGCCAAACGAGGTGATACAAATCTATTAATGAAATTACGAATCCTGAGGAGAATTTGACCAATCGTATCATTTCAATATAAATGGTCAGAATTCAGGATAAGTACTTTTTTGCCTTTGTAACAAAGGTTTTTTTGAAGAGTTCCCAAAAAAAATGCCTTTGTTTTCACAAAGGCATTTTAGAAATATTTATGTTCACCTACGCCCCTAAAACCTCCAAGGCTTTCTTAATTCTGGCCGTTACTTCTTCTTTGCCTAATATCTCCAGCATCAGCATAAGATCGGGGCCATTACCGGCTCCCGTTGTGGCTAAACGTAAAGCTTGCATTACTTTGCCCGGTTTGATCTCTTGTTCGGGTAGTCCTTCCCAAATAGCCTTATGAATATTCTCTGTACTGAAGTCATCTACACCAGCCAATAATTCAATAATGATGGGCATGGCCTTTTTGGCTAAATCATCCCATTTTTTGGCAGCTACTGTCTCGTCATATGCAGAAGGTGCTTCGAAAAGATACGGGACTTCTGTTTTAATTTCTTTAATAAAGGTCACTCTCTCTTTCATCAGCTTCACTAATTGCGAAGCCAAATGCTCATTATCTAAGCCCTTATTTACTTCTGCTACTAAAGTAGCATCATCCATGGTTTTAATGTAATGTTGATTAAACCACTGAGCTTTTTGAATATCAAATCGAGCTCCCGATTTATTGATTCTATCAATAGAGAATGCATTGATCAATTCTTCCAAAGAAAAAATCTCCTGCTCTGTGCCGGGGTTCCAGCCCAAAAGAGCTAAAAAGTTCAAAACAGCCTCAGGCAAGTAGCCATCTTGCTTAAAACCACGACTAACTTCTCCAGAGTCATCTTTCCACTCAACAGGGAAAACTGGGAAATCGCCCAGCAATCCATCTCTTTTACTTAGCTTTCCATTACCTTCGGGTTTTAGGAGAAGAGGAAGATGAGCAAACTCCGGGTGTTGCCAGCCGAATGCCTTATAAAGCAATATATGTAAGGGTGCTGATGGCAACCACTCCTCGCCCCTGATTACGTGGGTTATACCCATTTCGTGATCATCTACAATATTTGCCAAATGGTATGTGGGCATCCCGTCAGCTTTTAAAAGCACCTTGTCGTCAATGGTAGAAGAGTGAACCACTACCCAGTCTCTGATCATGTCTTTAAACCTGATTTCCTCCTTTAAAGGAACCATTAATCTAACTACATGCGGGTCACCATTGGCTATTCTTCTTTGCGTTTCTTCTTTGCCCAAAGTAATAGAGTTCTTCATTTTCATTCTTGTAACAGAATTATATGAAGGATTATCCACTTTGGCCGCTTCCAATTCTTTACGCATGGCATCCAACTCCTCTGCCGAATCAAAGGCGTAATAAGCTTTACCTGTATCTATTAGGGTTTGGGCATATTTACTATAAATGTCCTTTCTTTCAGATTGTCTGTAAGGGGCGTGTGGCCCACCGGCCGGACTTTCATCAAAGCTTAAACCCAGCCAAGCTAAGCTATCTATGATGTATTGCTCAGCACCGGCTACATATCTTGACTGATCTGTATCCTCAATTCTGAGAATAAAATCTCCGCCATTTTTCTTGGCGAAAAGATAATTGTAAAGTGCTGTACGAACACCTCCAATATGAAGTGGACCCGTAGGACTCGGGGCAAAACGAACTCTTACTGACATATTTTATCTAAAATTGGGCTGCAAAAGTAGGAAATTTTAATCAGACACCATTCATTTACGCCAAACAGAAGAATGTTATTAAATTGCTAAAAAAACAACCTATGAATTTTAAAAAACCTCTCTATTTCCTCGCTGCCCTACTTTTTATACAAGGGGCGAGCTCTTTAAAACCAGCAGATAGCCCAAATATTGTCTTGATATTTATGGATGATATGGGCTATGGTGATCTGAGTTGCTATGGTGCAAGTACCTACAGAACTGAAAACATTGACCGAATGGCAGCAGAGGGAATCAGGTTTACTAATTTCCTGAGTGCACAGGCCGTTTGCTCCGCCTCAAGAGCAGCCTTAATGACTGGCTGCTATCCAAACAGACTTAATATTCATGGGGCCTACTTTCCCGGAGCAGGTGTAGGTCTAAACCCTGATGAAACCACGATAGCCGAATTATTAAAAGAGAAAGGCTACGCCACGGGTATTTTTGGAAAATGGCACCTGGGCGATGATAAAAAATTCTTGCCTCTACAACACGGATTTGATGAATACGTAGGAATACCCTACTCAAATGACATGTGGCCAATCTGGTATGACGGAAAACGCGGAATAGGAACTTTTAAAGAAAAGTGGCCAGACCTGCCTTTGGTAGTAGATAATGAGGTTTCAAGATATTTAACTACCCTAGAAGAGCAGGCAGAACTCACTACTCTTTACACCGAAAAGGCGGTTAGTTTCATTAAAAAGAACAGTAAGAAGCCATTTTTCCTCTATTTACCTCATACCATGCCACATGTGCCCATAGCAGTATCAGACAAGTTTAAGGACAAAAGTGGCGAGGGCCTTTATGCCGACTTAATGTTGGAAATAGACTGGTCTGTGGGCGAAATTATGAAAACCTTAAAAGAGCAAGGTATTGATGAAAATACCATGATCATTTTTACCAGTGATAACGGTCCATGGATAAACTACGGAAACCATGCCGGCTCAACGGGTGGGCTGAGAGAAGGAAAAGGTGTTAGTTACGAAGGAGGACACAGAGTGCCGGGCATCGTAAGATGGAAAGGTAAAGTACCGGCAGGTGTTGTTTGTAATCAATTGACCTCCACTATTGACCTGTTACCTACAATCGCATCCATTTGCGGTACTTCTTTACCAAAAAACAAAATAGACGGGGTAAGCCTTATGCCTATTTTAAATGGAGACATGACCGCCAAACCCCGGGAGTTCTTTGCTTATTATTACCGCAGAAATAATCTTGAAGCTGTCAGAAAAGATCAATGGAAACTTGTACTGCCACACACAGGAAGAACCTACAAAGGTTTTTTACCGGGCAATGATGGTTTTCCGGGACCCAATACCGAACAACATGAAGAACCGATGGCTCTTTACGACCTAAGACGTGATCCGGGTGAAGAGTATGACGTTCAAAGACTATATCCTGAAGTTGTCAAAGAACTGGAAGCCTATGCTGAAACCATTAGAGAAGAACTAGGCGATGAAATCACCAATCGCGAAGGTAGTGGCAGAAGACCCATAGGAAGAATTTAGACTAAACCAGCTCATCTCGGAATTAAAACACCACGTAGCTCTGTTACAAAAAAGACGGTTAAGCTTTTGTAGCCGTCTTTATTTTTTGACTCAACAATTCAAAACACAGAAAAAAGAAAGTAGCATTTATAACAGGAGGTAGTAAAGGTATAGGTTATGGCGTGGCCGAAAAGCTAATTAATGACGGAATAAAAGTGGCTATTACCAGCCGTTCAAAGGAGGCCGCTGATAAAGCTGCCGGAGAATTGAACAAAATTAAGGACGGTTACGCAATAGGAATTGAATCTGACGTTAGAAGCCTTGAATCTCAAGAAGCTGCTGTTAAAACTGTTATCGATACCTGGGGGCAGATAGACTACTATATTGCAAATGCCGGTGTTGGTCATTTTGGTTCTATATATGATCTAAGTCCTGAACAATGGAACGAGACCATAGACATCAATCTTACAGGTGTTTTTTACTCGGCAAAAGCCTCTTTAGATGCTTTAAAGAAAACCAAAGGCTATTTCATCACAATTGCCAGTCTGGCAGGTACAAACTTTTTTGCAACCGCTTCCGCATACAATGCCAGTAAGTTTGGTTTGGTAGGCTTTACCCAAGCTATGATGCTAGACGTTCGCCAAGACGATATTAAAGTGAGTACTATTATGCCAGGTTCTGTAGCAACCTATTTCAATGACCACACACCATCAGAGGAAGACGCCTGGAAAATTCAGCCCGAAGATATTGGTCAGATCGTGTCTGACTTAATTAAAATGCCGGCCAGAACTCTACCAAGCAAAATAGAAGTTAGACCTAGCAGAACTGCCAAAAAGTAAGCTGAGCAAGTACATTATTTTGAGACCTGATATCAACAAAGTTTGAATGTCAGGTCTTTTTCTTTTAATGAAATCAAATCTCCCCTAAATTGCCTTTATGAATTTAAATCTCAAAAATAAATATGCATTGGTTTGTGGTGGAACCGATGGAATAGGCTGGGCTTCCGCAGTAGAATTAGCTCTTTTGGGAGCCAGTATTTGTCTCTTTGCCAGGAATAAAGAAAAACTAAAACAGAAATGTGCCGAATTGGATATCACCAAAGGGCAAAAGCACCGATTTATGGTGGCTGATTTTTCAGACACGGAGTCAGTGAAGAAAGCTTTGGAAAACAATGCCTGTAAATTTCACATTTTGGTCAATAACACCGGAGGACCGGCAGGAGGCTCCATTTTAGAAGAATCACCTGAAAAATTCCAGAAGACTTTTGAGCAGCATTTAGTCATTAATCAATTGCTCTCACAGGCCTTAGTACCTTATATGAAAGCTGAAAAATTTGGCCGGATTATCAACATTATTTCTGTTTCTGTCAAACAACCAATTATTGGTTTAGGCGTTTCAAATACAATCAGATGGGCCGTGGCTGCCTGGGCGAAGACCTTATCAAAAGAATTAAGTCATACGGGCATCACAGTGAATAATGTACTTCCCGGATATACCAGTACCGGAAGGCTAACTCAGGTAAACGAAATGCGTGCAAAAGCTGAGAATAAATCTGTAAAAAAGGTGGAAGATGAGCTTCAGGCCAATGTACCTTCAGGTAGATTCGCCACTCCACAAGAAGTAGCGGCAGCAGTAGCGATTTTGGCCTCACCCGCAGCATTTTCAATAAACGGCATTAACCTACCCGTGGATGGTGGACTGAGTGCTTCTTTGTAAGTAGAAAGACCCACATAATTTCAGGGAGTAATTTAGATCAGATGATAGAAGGAGAGGATTATAAAAATATAGACTTTACAGTAAATAAACTCCCCATAGACACCTACGACAATTGTCGGTTTATTGGTTGCAATTTTGCTTCAGTTCACATGTCGAATATAGATTTTATTGAATGCGAATTTGAAGATTGTAACTTGAGTAATACTTATGTTAAAAGTTCTGCTTTCAAAGAAGTAATATTCAAAAATTGTAAAATAATTGGTGTCCTTTTCGGCGAGTGTAATCCTTTCCTTTTGAATCTGAGATTTGAAGGATGTCAACTAAACTTATCTTCTTTTTATGATCTCAATTTAAAGAATACAACTTTTAAAAATTGTCTCATGCATGAAGTAGATTTCACAGAAACGGTACTTGTTAATGCCAGTTTTGATCAATGTGACTTACTCAATGCTCATTTTGAACGTACAGATTTGCAAAAAGCAGATTTCAGAACTGCAGAAAACTACAGTTTTGACCCGGAATTAAATAAACTAAAGGGTGCCAGATTCTCACTGGACGGACTCCCTGGTCTTGTCCAGAAATATGGAATAAAGGTGAGTTAAATCACTCCCATTTCACATCAGAAGCCCCAGAGGGTAGTATGATTGCCCTGCCTGATTGAGACAAATAAGACGAACCATAATAAAGTTCTTTTCTAGTCTCTTTACCATTCACTTTATATCTTACCAGCCTGGCGTTTGACGGAGGTAATACTGACTGTAGTCCCGTGCTAAAGCCTTTAATGTAGCTTTTATTTTGACTGGCCAAAAGATTCAATTCTCCCTTAGAATTTGTATAGCTCACTAAGGCCTTTGCATCACCTGGCACAGAAAAGCCGGTTCGCCATTTGGCTATAAAACCACCCTGAGTATCATTGATCATTAAAAGGCCATTAGAAGCATCATATTGACCTGAATGAAGCTCGTTGCCAAAATTGTTACCTACCATTAAAACATCAGGGTATCCATCCGCATTGAAATCGGCTATTTGCATTCCATTGAGTGTAGAGAGCTGTGCTCTTACCGGTAATTTTTTAGCAGCAAATTTTCCTCCTCCAAGGTTCTCAATATACATGCTGGCATTGCAATTCAAAATGTCCTTTCTGGCCTTCTCTCGCTCTTCCTTCGTCAGTACATTTTCTACTCCCGCTTTAGTGAAGTCGCCAAAAGTCTTGAATCTGGTTCTCACAGGGTTAAGCATTTTGTTTACATCTTCTCTGTCATTGTATGGTACTAAAACACGCTTATTGGTAGAATCTCTGAAATACACAAAAGGGATAATATCATAAACACCATTCCCATCAAAATCAGCCGAGTAAATCTCTGCAGGATACTCCGCTGTACCCTTAAAGAGAGCATTTTCTCCTACATTACCTACTATATAATCAATGTCTCCGTCCAGATCAAAATCAGCCCCGCTTATACTTGTCCATAGCCCCTTAAATTCTTCAAGGCCCGTATCTTTTACTTTCGAAAACTTTCCATTCTCATTCTGATAAACGGTGATTTCCATAAAATCACCAGCTACAATTAGGTCCACATCACCATCTGAATCAAAATCTGTCCAGAGCCCATCACAAATAAGACCCGATTCAATCAGTTCAGGAATGATTTGCTCAGTAACGTTCACAAATTTCGCCTGTCCTTTTTTAGAGTCATTTCTTAGAATATAACTACTGGTAGGCTTTGGATATTGAAGCGGGACATTTCTCCCGGCAATAAATAAATCAAGATCTCCGTCACCATCATAATCAGAGGCCCTGACACAGGAACCTGCCGTTTCTATAAGAGGTAAAGCCTGTTTATTTTCTTTGAAATTACCCTTTCCGTCATTCTCATAAAATCTGTCTTTAAAAGAACTTCTTTTGAACTTTTCGTTTCCGCCACTGACTACATACAAATCGTTGTCTCCATCTCCATCAGCATCAAAAAGCAGTACTCCGGTATCTTCATCTGTTTTACTCAAAGTATCCATTTCAGGAAGTATCTCTTTTACTGAAAAACCTCCATCTGGTTTTTGTATTAAGAAATTACCTTTTTTAAATACAGACCCACCCACAAAAACATCATCTAACTGGTCCCCGTTAACGTCGCCTACAGCCATACCCGGTCCCATTTGAGAAAGTCTGAATGGAATAAGGTTTTGATAATTGAAATCAAGAAAATCTAATTCCTTGTGAACATAATTTACCGGAAACTCTTCAAAAATAAGATCTTCCTCTTCTTCAGAAGGAATATAATCTTCATCAGCGTTATCGATGTCAAGAAGTACCAGTTGGTCTGCTTCTAAATCATAAAACTCTTCCATTTTTCCGTTTGGCCATATTACCCGGGCATAAGGTAAAATAGAATCTAAGCCCATGCCAATATGACAGAACGGCTCTACAGTAGATTTATAGCCCCTAAAAGGACTATTTTCAAAAGTAAACTTACTCCCATCTTTCAAAGTTGCTTCCACTTTAGCTCCAATTCCATTCCGATTAGGTGAGCGGCCTTCAAAGCTGAAACGTAAAAAATGATTCGTGTGATCTGAATTATTACGATAGACAAAAGCCTCATCGTTGATATTATTGACCACATAGTCTAAGTCTCCGTCGTTATCTAAATCTGCATACACAGCACCACTACTAAAAGAAGGTCTAAATAGCCCCCACTCTTCTGTCATGTCTGTAAAAGACAAATCGCCTTGATTTTTAAAGGCATAATTAGAAATTTTCACCGCCGGAATCTGCTCCAGAATTGTGCTTTTCGCCACCAGATTATCTATTTCGGCTCTGTAGGCCATAAAATCCTTATCTGTCACGTCTCTCGGAAAGCCATTGGTAATAAACAAATCACGAAATCCGTCATTATCAAAATCTGCCACTGACGGTGTCCAACTCCAGTCTGTTTCGGCCACGTCGGCATAGAAACTAATATCGCTGAAAGACTGGCCTTCACCATTATTTAGCTGCAGGGTGTTACGGCCATATTGGTAATTAAAACTGTAGCGATCACTAAATTGAAAAAATTGAGAGCTATTGGGTGGCGTAAAAAGCTTTTTCCTTTTATTATCTCTGGGAACCATGTCTAAAGCCACGATGTCTGCCAAGCCGTCGTTGTTGATATCGGCTATATCATTTCCCATTGCTGAGTGGCTGGTATGTTTCAGGTAGTCATCCAGTCTGTTTGTGAATGTACCATCTTGATTGTTGATATAAATAAGGTCATTTGTGACGTAATCATTCGTAATGAAAATATCCTTCCAGCCATCATCATTAAGATCTGTTATATTGATACCTAAACCAAAACCTTCATACGTAATACCTGCTTCAGCAGAGACATTGGTATAAAAAGCATGTCCTAAGCTATCGGAGTAGTCATTTCTATACAATCTATCGGTATTCGGATTCTCGCCATTTACATATTTTTCTCTGAATTGGTTTGGGTATTGATCTATTCTGTTGGTCAAAACATATAAGTCTAAATCACCATCGTTATCGTAATCAAAGAAAGCCGCATTTTCAGAGTGTCCGTTGTCATTGACCCCATACTCCGTAGCCATTTCTTTAAATACCGGCACTCCATTTTTAATTCCTTGGTTTACAAAAAGAGTATTCTCCCTATCCTTTGAAGCACTGTTATTGGTAGAGGTAACGGCTACATAAATGTCCATAAGACCATCTTGGTTAATATCTACAATGGCTACTCCAGAAGACCATTTGTTCAGGCTCTCCACACCAGCAGATTCAGTGATGTCTTCAAACTTAAAATCGCCCTTATTCAGATACAGCTTATTGCCGGTTTGGTTACCACTAAAAAATAAATCCTGCAGACTGTCCCCATTAAAATCGGCAACTCCGACACCCGCACCATTATATACGTAATCAAAAGAAAGTATATTAATTGTGTCGTTTTCAATTATAGTGTTCGCAAATGTTATCCCACTAGACTCCGAGTCTATTAACTCAAAAAGTGGTTTTTCTCTAGTACAAGAGCTAAGACAAAGAATACAAAACGCAATTAATATTTTTAAAACTCCCTTCATTATTTATTCTTCTCAAAAATTAAAATTGAATCATTATTTCGGGCAATGACCATTTGGCCATTCAACATGCTAATGTCTCTAACTTCTCCTTTTATTTTTAATCCTGATTGCTTTTCATTCACAAACCTGAACTTCCCATTGCCCAAGCCTTTGAAGAAACCTCCTCTAAAACCATCGTGACGACCTATTTCAGGTTTTAATCTGTAATAATTACCGGCAACAACATAATCTGTTATACCATCATTATCGAAATCTGCTATCTCAAAACTAAAAACCGGAGACATCTGAGCTTCAGATTGTAAAGCATGCAAAACTAATCCTTCCGGCGTATTCATCAATACGGAGGACGAAAAGTTAACCACTTGCTTTTTTACAGATTTTGTCAAAGAGGCTTCATCAAATATATCTTTAACTTGTTTTTTGCCGTACTCCTGATATTTCAATATACTTTTTTTCAATGCAGGCAATTGAGTAGTTAAATCCATTTTGCTGGCAAAAGGAAAAGGTTTCTGATCTTCAAAAGAATACCATTCCATTATTACATCAGGCCTTTTGTTTTGATCAAAGTCTCCTACATACATATTCAATGGTCGGTTCTCAGTAGCCTTGAGTTTCATATTTTGTCCCCAATTACCCAGCATATAATCCATATCACCATCACCATCAAAATCTGCGGCTTCTATGGTATTCCACCAGCCAGTACTTTTCGGTACTTCAAAAGCCTTACCTAAAGTGCCTTTGTCATTCATGAAAATTGTTACCGGCATCCATTCCCCAACTACAATTAAATCACTAAACCCATCAGCATTTACATCTGACCAAACTGCATCTGTCACCATTCCTATGGGACCTGTATTTTCTGCGGTAATGTCTGTAAAGCCCTGAATGCCATCATTTCTAAAAACAAAGGATCTTGGCGTTAGACCATAGCCACCGGGTACGGCCATACCTCCCACAAAAAGATCAATATCTCCATCTTTGTCTATATCAAAAGGTTTTATACAGCCTATTTGACCTTTAATTTTAGGAGCCTTAAGCATATTTTGAATAAAGTCTCCCTTTCCGGTGTTTTCATAAAAAACAGCATCAAAAGACTCTGCTCCATCTCTGAATTCATTTCCGCCTGCTCCCGCCAGATAATCTAAATCCCCGTCATTATCAGCATCAAATAAGGCTCCGGTTACTATTTCTTTTTTAGCCTCCAGCTCAAAAGCCTTTACTTTTCTAGGTTCATATTTACCACTGGAATAAACAAATAATTGATCTGACTGACCTTTTGCCCCGGGCAAAATAAAATCCTCAAACCCATCTCCGTTTACATCTCCTTTCACTATCCTTGGGCCTTCTGCAGAAAGCATATGAGGCATTAATCTGTCTTGGTCAAAGTCCACATATTGATTTTCGAGATGTCTGGCAGTGGCTAAAACACGGTGACTAACATCTTTGAAGTCAGGAATTTCCATATCCCCTGCATCAAGGTTTTCATAAACCTCCTTTGCCTCTGAATGATTTAAAAGCACTACTGAGTTTGCCTGAAGATTCTTTATTACTTCAGTTTGTAAATCTGTCCAAACTATTCTAATGGAGTCAACAGAAGCAGCCTCACCCAGTCCAAAAATCAAATCAGAATCTACTGAACTCTGAAAACCTCTTCCTGAGAAGCTTTGTGCTACTTGTATTTCTCCATTATTGTATAGCCAAACCGTGCTACCTATACCTTTGGCATTCTTTTCAGGGCCCTTTAATTTTATCTTCAAAAAATGTGAACCCTTCTCTACCGCTTTATTTTGGTAAATAAAGGCTGGCATATTGACATTATTTACTACCAAATCATAATCTCCATCGTTATCCAGATCACCATAGGCTGAGCCATTACTATAGCTAGGTTCTGCTAAATTGAGTTGTACGGCTTCATTGTCAAACCTGAGATTTCCTTTGTTTATGAAGGCATAATTACTTCTTTGATTGTGAGGAAGGTAGCTTACGAAGTCTCTAAAATCATATCTCCCCTTCTCTTCCACAATTTTCTTTATTTGCTCCTTGTCTGCAATAAATTCAACGAAATCTGAATCAGTGATGTCATGAAAAAGTCCATTACTTACAAACAAGTCCTTTTTCCCATCCAGATTCATGTCAAAAATAAGGGCTGCCCAACTCCAGTCTGTGGCTCCCACACCAGAGAAAAAAGCTGACTCTGTGAAATCTCCGGAACCATCGTTTATTTGAAGACAATTCTGAACAAATTGGAAGTAATAACTATTCCTGAATTTAAGATCAAATTGGTAATATTCATCAAATTTAGTAGCCGCCTTTAGACGATAATTGTCTGGTGGTAACATATCAGTGGTAAAAATATCCATATTGCCGTCATTGTTAATATCGGCAATATCAGAACCCATACTGGCCACAGATGTATAGCTCAATCTATCAGTTAGTTCTTCTTTAAATGTTCCATTCTTCTGATTGATATACAAATAATCTCTCTCCCAGAAGTCGTTAGAGATGAACAAATCAGGATAATAATCTCCATTGACATCACCGGTAGAAATGCCAAGACCAAAACCAATATTGCTGGAAAAAATGCCGGATTCTACAGTGAAATTAACAAACTTCCCGTTTTCATTTTTATATAGCCTATCCCCTCCTACTGCATCGTATTCAAATCTTTCCCGGGAGTATAACGAGATCCTCTCGGGGTCTTTATAACTATTATTTAATACATAACAATCTAAGTCTCCGTCCAGGTCATAATCAAAGAAGCTTGCATGCGTAGATAATCCTGCGTCATTTAAGCCAAACTCTGCAGCTCTTTCGGTAAAAGTTAAATCTCCGTTATTGATGAATAACTCATTCTCCTTGTTTTGTTTTTCGGCATCACCAGAATAACAAACATAAATATCTATGAAACCATCGGCATTTACATCGGCCATGGTTACGCCTGTGGTCCAGGATGATTTACCCTTTACACCAGCCGGTGTAGAAATATCTTCAAACTGCATATCTCCTTTATTTAGATACAGTTTGTTATCGCTCATATTTCCGGTAAAAAAAATGTCGTTTAAGCCGTCGTTATTGATATCTCCGATTGCTACTCCACCACCATTGTAATAGTTTCTATAGGTAAGCACATTAAAATCTTTTTGATCACTAACAGAGTTAGTAAAATCAATATGGGTAGTAGAAGACTTCAACAATTCAAAACCTCCGTCAGAAGATTTAGAATCATCGCTTTTCTCACATGAAAACAAGACTATTAGTGCTGTGAATGCACAAAGATATTTCATTTTAAAAGTACAGTTTTCGTAAACAAATTTATCAAAAAAGGGTGGGGAAACCCCACCCTTTTCAATCTCATTCCAGAGAGCTTAATTAAAAACCAGGGTTTTGCTTTAAGGCTCCTCCAGATCTGTCTATTTCAGACGAAGGCAATGGATAAGCAATATTCTTCTCAGTCGGTTTTTCTCCCGAAGCAAAGAACGAAATCAATTTACTTTCTCTGTTAATGTATGAAATCATGTCCTGAGCATAGTTACCCCATCTCTGAAGATCAAAAATTCTATGACCTTCTAAGGCTAATTCAAGACGACGCTCAAGACGTACTGCCTTGCGAGCGGCATCTTTATCTGTCCAAGGTATCTCATAGGTTCCCACTGAATACTTAGCCCAGGTAATTTCTGGTGAGTCAATTGGCACCGCAATAGCGTTTTGACCTTGTGCACAGTTACCGGCACGCTTACGAATCATGTTTACATATTCACGAGCTTTCTCTAAAGATCCTACCTCTACTTCAACCTCAGCGGCCATAAGAAGTAAGTCAGAATAACGCATTAATTCTACGTTAAGAGCAGAAAGCTGAGCCCCGGCCCAAGAGCCTGACAGTGAAGCATCTCCGGCGGCGTGTGCGTTCTTCTTTGGCGAATACCACCCTGCATAGCCTGCACCACGAATCCAGTCATCCTTTTGTACACCCCAATCCAAATATGGGATATCTGTACGACCCATTGTCCAGTCGATACGAGGATCGAGCTTCTCTGAAGCATCAGGAGTTAGTCTTTTAAGTGTTGCCCCTTCTACAGAAACAGGCAAGCCTTTATCATCTACTTTATAAGCAAAAGCAAGATCATAGGTAGGGTTTTTGAAACCACAGCAGCCAAAAGGTGATGAACCATGAGGCAAGGCAAGTCTCTCTCCAAAATTAGAGTTACTTCCATCACCATCTCCATCATTTACCGAAGTTTGTACAGCAAAAATAGACTCTGAATTGTTATCTCCGGCAACTGAGAAGTTGTCATAAAAACAATCTACCAAGCTATATTTTCCAGAATTGATTACGGCATCAAATGCAGTTTTTGCACCGGCAAAATCACCAGCATACAGTTTCGCTTTACCTAAGTAAGCCTGTGCTACCGTTTTATCTACTCTACCTGGTGCCCCTCTGTCTGCAGGCACTTTTGAAATAGCAGTCTCAAGATCCTTGATGATCAATGGAAGAACCGGCTGATCATTAGGTTTTCTGAAATCTGTATCTGTTTCGAAGTAATACGGGATATTCTTCCATACTTTATAACCTTCGAAGTGAAAGTAAGCTCTTAAAAAAGTAGCTTCTCCTATCACCACGTCAGTATACGCACTTTCAGAAGGATTGGCTTCAGCAAAAACCGAAGCTGTACGAATGGCTGAGTTTGCACGTGCAATACCTTCGTAAGTAGCAATCCATTTAGAACGAACTGCTTGCGAACCAGGTGTCCATTGGAACAATTCAAACTGCAACATATCATCACCATCACCAGGTTCTGAACCTTTATGATGATCATCAGAAGCAATATTAAATGTCCAGTTTGATGGGGCCGTACCCCAAGTTTGCTCATTCCAGTTCTGAGTCCATCCTATCAGACCCTTGTATGCTGAAATAAGTGTGGCATCTACTCCATTTTTACTTGATCCCAAAGTCTCTCCAGAAAGGGCCGCTTGTGGCGGGGTATCAAGGAATGAATCGTTACAAGCAAAAACCGCTCCCGCTAAAGCAATTGCCGAGATTGATATTTTAAAGAAATTTTTCATTTGTATCTTTTGCGATTTTTAGAATTCTAAATTAACACCGAAAGTCATGATCTTATTAGAAGGATAGTTACCGTTATCGTAACCAGTTCTTAAGTCATTCACATTACCTGCGTTACCAATATTTGCATTAGATACGGCAGGGTCCACTCCGGTGTACTTGGTTAAAGTAAATAGGTTTTGACCTTGCAGATAAAGTCTTGCACTGCTGATCCCGGTTCTACCTAAAACACTTTGAGGAAGATTATAGCCTAATTGAAGGTTGTTTAAACGTAAGTATGAACCATCTTCAATATAGAACTCACTTGAACTACGGCTTGAAGCATCCAAACCATTAATGGCCGGATATTCGCCAGTTCCTTGAATTTCAAGAATATCCTTAATCACGTTTGAATTGAAGTTCATGAAGTAAGTTTGAATCTTAGTGGCATTAAAGATATCGTTACCATAAGAGCCGAAGAAGAAGGCATTTAAATCAAAGGCTTTGTAAGTTAAACCTAGATTTAAACCTGCGGTAAAGTCCGGATGCGGATTACCAATAATTTGCATATCATCATCATTGATGATGCCATCATTGTTTACATCACGGAATCTAAGACCTCCGATCTGAGAACCTGTTTGTCTTTCTCTTTCTGCCTCAGTCTGAATCAAACCATCAACCACGAAACCTCTGAATGAAGAAATTGGGTATCCTTCCTGATTAATGAAGGCAGAGTTACCCTGTGGAAGACGCTCAGTAAGGTTATCATTCGGATAGAAATAAGGTACCTCGTCAGCAATTTTCTCGATTTTGTTTACATAACGAGAGAAGTTTAGACTTGTATTGAATGTAAGGTCTCTGGTGAAATTCTTTCTCCAACCCACAGCAATATCAAAACCTTTATTTTCCATACTACCCACGTTTACAAATGGAGCAGAGGCAGAACCAGCTGTTCCGGGAAGTGGCGGGTTATAAAGTAGGTTACTTGTATTTCTGTTATACACATCCAAAACAAAAGTTAAGGAGTTGTTCAATAAGGCCGCATCAAAACCGATGTTACGAGTTTTTGACGTCTCCCATTGTGTAACTGCATTACCTCTTGATCTTAATGAATATCCTGTAGCCGGAGATGAATTATTACCATTGATATCATAGAAAGTAGCACCAACAGCACCACCATAAATATCTGCAAAGTTATAATTCCTGATATTCTGGTTTCCAAGTTCACCATACGAAGCTCTGATTTTCAAATCAGACAACCAGCTAAGATCCTGCATAAAGGTCTCCTCAGATAGTCTCCATCCTACTGATACAGCAGGGAAAATACCATAGCGTACATCAGAAAGGAATTTAGAAGAACCATCACGACGAACAGTAGCAGAGATTAAATACTTGTCAGCAAACGCATAATCTACTTTTCCGAAAACAGAAGCTAATCTGCTTTCACTTCCACCAGAGCTCACTTGTCTTGACCCAGGATCTCCAAATGCTGTATTGATATACCAGGCATTTACATCAGTAGTAAAGTAGTTTGACAATCTACCATTAATGTTTCTGTCGCGAGACTGGATAGCCTCCTGACCTACCAGTACATTCAGTGCATGCTTTTCACCAATATTTGCTATGTAATTAGCAGTATTAGTCCAGGTTAGGTTATAACTATTATTCCAGTTTTCGTTGAAACCATTATTAGTTTTGTTTCCCTCTACACGGTATGGTTCAGGATAAGTAAAACCTTTGTTCCAACCGTTTCCGATATCTGCACCAAAACTTGTTCTCAAAGTCAACCCTTTGATTACGTCATACTCAGCATAGACATTACCAAGCACTCTGTTATACTTATTGGTGTTGTTCTGGTTGTTAATTAGTAACTGAGTAGGGTTGGTAAAGTTACCGGAAAGAGCCGTTAAGTGCCCCCCAGGATTACCCATGATATCTTCCACTGGCACTACAGGTGTGGTCTTAAGAAGATTACCAATTATTCCCTGCTCGTTGTTATTTCCACCAATACTTGAGATACCTACACCCCAGTTAGCGGCATACATTAAGTTTTCACCCACTCTGAATTTGTCAGTAACCTTAAAGGAAGAGTTTGCTCTTAATGTACCTCTGTTAAAGCCAGTGAAATTAAGAATACCTTCCTGACTTAAATAACCCGCCGTGATGCTGAAAGTAGCAGCATCATTACCACCCGTAAGGCTCAGGTTGTGGTCATTCATCTGGGCTGTACGCGTCATTTCTTCCCACCAGTTTGTACCAATTTTGTTGGTTTCTGTAACCTGGTTGTAAAGGATATCATACTTTGCAGGATCCCAAAGTGATTCATCGTTGGTATGAATGTACTGTGGTAAATTATTCGGATCCTGAGCAAACCATGGAGTATCTGTAGGGAACTTCAATTTCATGGCCTGAGCATATACCTTCGAATCAGTATTTAAGATCTCGTCGTAACCTTTTACAGGATTCACAAGACCAAAAGAACCGTTATAAGACAATTTAGTCTTTCCGGCCTTACCCTTCTTCGTGGTAATTACAATTACCCCGTTCGAGGCACGAGAACCGTAAATAGAAGCTGTAGAAGCATCTTTCAATACTTGAATAGACTCGATATCATCTGGGTTAATCGTATTTTGGTATTGATCCTGTACCGGAACCCCATCAATAATATAAAGTGGGTCGTTACTTGTAAATGAAGAAATACCACGAATACGTACGTTGGTGGCGTCTCCCGGAGAACCCGAAGTAGATACAGTAACACCAGCAGCTCTACCGGCCAAATTCTGCGTAAATGAACTTGACTTGATAGACTTCAGCTCTTCAGTGTCTACAATAGTCACAGCCCCCGTAATGTCTTTCTTACGTAATTGCTGATAACCTGTCACAACAATTTCTTCCAGCGAGTTCATGTCAGTAGCCAGAGAAAAATTAATTACAGACTGATTTCCTACAGCCATAGTTTGTGTAGTGTAACCTACAAAACTCACCACAAGCACATCAGAATTTCCTTTAACATCAATAGAGTAGTTTCCATCTGCATCTGTTGTCGTTCCTGTAGATGTACCCTGAATCACTACTGAAGCCCCGGGAATTCCTAAGTTGTCGTCTAGGCCAACGACTTTCCCACTTACTTTTCTACCCTGAGCCAGTGCTGTGCTAAAAGCAAATGCAACACCCATGGTAACCAAAAGAAAGTGCTTTAGATAAAGCTTTAATTTCATAGAAAAATTGGTTTAAATGGTTTAGATAAAACTGCTTTCGGCCATAAGGAAAAAACGGTATTATTTTGATATAATGTGGCACCATTCTAACCTCAATGACCGTCAAACAACATTTAATCTTAGGAAATAAATATTCGCATTTGCAAAAAAAATGTCAAAATGTTGACAAGTTCATGACTGATTGCACTTTTTTAAGTGTCTAATTGACATTTTTAAAGAGTGTTTAAAAAAGCTCCGATCTTTTTGTGGTCAGATGACCTATTCAGTAAGGTCAAAAAAATCTACTTTTTTGTACATTAGAAATATAACTTTTCTAAGATTTCAAATTTTTCGTGTATACCTTTCATGTCATTCGTCCGGAAAACCATCACATGTATAAAAGAATCCAAATTGGATAGAATAAAAGCTTTCAATGGATTGATACTTTACTCTATGAAACCGTCCGATAATCCAAGCTGAATTTCAGGACACTCTGTATCGCAACTAACCGCAACATTTCTTCTTTCAAGTCCCTGTTTTTGTAGACGAAAACAAATCGTATACATTACGATTTAAACCTATCCAATTGATAGATAAATGTTAAGCCAAAGAGGGATACATCGCTATAAAGGTCTATGCCTTCCATATTTCTACCATCAATGAAACATCGTAGTATTGAAAAGCAGCAATAATCAGAATGAAAAAAAGTAGATTATGAAAACAAAAAAAGAGCTGAGAGAATGAATCTCTCAGCTCTTTTTACGAACTAATTCCTTTATAAATTAATACCCTGGATTCTGCGATAAAGCAGGTTGGATATCGATTTCTGATTGAGGAATTGGTAAATACTCACTCTTACCAGGAGTAAATTTAGCACCACCAAACTTGGTGATAAGAATTTTACTGTCATGAGGTAAGTAAACACCGTTGATGAAGCTATCTGCATCACCCCATCTTACCAAATCCCAGAAACGGTGACCTTCCTGAGCAAGCTCAAGAACTCTTTCCATTTTAAGGGCCTTCCAGGCATCAGCCTTACTGGCAAAAGAAGAATAAAGAGATATCTGATAATTAGCAGCCGGGCCACTACCATCATACTCCATTACCCATCCTGCAGGATCTGCAGCACGACCACGAACTCTGTTAATAAGAGCCAATGCGTTATCTAATGTACCCGCTTCAATTTCAGCCTCAGCTGCCATAAGCAAGACATCAGCAAAACGGATAATAGGCACATTCATTGTAGCATAACCACGTGTCCAAGAGCTACCATCAGTAAATGAATTCTCCTGAGTTTTGTAATAAACAAATTTCTTTGGAGAGTTTGGTCCGGCATAAGTTTGGTCACGAATCCAAGCTTTACCCGGATGCTCTTGCCAGTCTAGATAAGGAATACCTCTACGACCAATAGTATGGTCTACACGAGGATCTAATGGACCTGCATCTTCTGTATAAGGAGCATCAGCTTCAATCTTGTAGTCATTCTTAACTGCATTTGCAGGATCGTTGAAAGACATATCCAAAAGTGGTAAACCATCTTTTGTACGATACATGTTCAGCATAGTGAAAGTAGGCTGGTTAAATCCGCAGCAGTTACCAGGGCCATTTAAACCTGTATTGTAAGGATAGTTCAAATCATCAAACCAGTTAGCATTATTAGTACTTCCTGTGTTATTTGAAGACTGAACAGCCCAAACAGCTTCTTCGTGGTTATCGTTTTCAGCATTAAATATCTGAGCAAACTGAGGTACTAAATCATACTTCTTACCATTGGTAGTCTGTCCATTTGCAATCACCTGGTCAAAAATAGCTTTTGCACCAGCATAATCCTTCTGATACAACTTTACCTTACCTAAATAAGCAGCAGCCGCCCATTTGTTTACTCTACCAGCATCAGCCTGAGTTTCCGGAAGGTTATCCATTCCGAATTTGAAATCCGCAGCAATTTTATCCCAAACATCAGTGGTGTTTGGTACATCTGGTAATTCAGCATCAGGAATAGTTTCATCAAAATAAGGAATGGAGTTAAACCAAGCCTTTAACCAGAAGTAGTAGTGCCCTCTAAGAACTCTTGCCTCTGCAATAATTCTTGTTTTTACCGCATCAGACACCTGATCTGACTGAGTAGCTAATCTGATCACAGAGTTCGCTCTGGCAATACCTTCATATTTCCCTCTCCAGATACTGGAAACTTCACCTGAAGTAGCATCTACTTCATAACGCTGAACAGGGTTCATTGAAGTATAATCACCCGGGTCAGTACCTTTATTTGATACACCACCCAGCATTTGACCAGTCCAGTTATTAGGGCCGGAAGGTCTTCCGAACCCTTTTCCATTTAACATGGAATAGGCTCCTACCAAGGCACCCTCAAGACCATCTCGGCTAAGCAACTGTGCTTCTCCTAATGAACCTGTAGGTAATACCTCCAGAAAGGAGTCGTCACATGAAAAGGTCAAAGTAGTAACAGCCATTACTGTCAACAGACCTCTTTTTAAGTTTTTGAATTTCATCATCTTATGTATTCTTAATTTAAAATGATTATCGATTAAAATCCTAAGTTCAATACTAAATTGAAACTTCTTGTAACCGGGAAGTTACCCACATCGATACCAAAGTTAGTATCTACATCACCACCAACACCCGGATCTAAACCAGAGTACTTAGTTAAAGTGAAAATGTTATTGGCAGAAACTGCAATTCTTGCACTTGTCATACCCAATTTCTCAGTAACAGACGGAGCCAAACTATATCCTAAAGAGATATTCTGCATTCTGAAATAGCTACCATCTTCTACGTACCAAGAGTTCTCAGCACCAGAAGTAGAGATATTTGAAGCAGATTCCCAGATTGGAGCAAGTGCATTGTCTCCTAATTCAGGAGTCCATGATTGCTTAGCTCTTTCACCTTTACCAGAACCGGCAAATGTTCCGTAGAAATCTGTAAACCATTTAGACTGATTCCATACATCATTACCCAAGAAAGTATTGAAGTAAGTATTCAAATCCCAGTTACCCATAGTTAAACCGAAGTTGATACCGCCAGTAAACTTTGGAATTGGAGAACCAATGAAAGTTCTGTCATCCGGAGTAATCTCTCCATCGCCATTAACATCTTCATATTTGAAACGACCAACTGCCGCACCTGTTTGAGTTGGGTGATTGTTAACTTCTTCCTGAGAATTGAAATAACCTAACACTTTGTAACCGTAGAATGCAGAAATACCATATCCTGGCTGGTTACGAATCGGGCTAATACCTCTATAAGCAGAACCACCAAAGAAAGGAATTCCTTCTGCAAGAGAAACAATTTCATTCTTAAGGAAGGCACCATTCACTGTTAAGTCATACTTAATCTTGTTGGTTAGGTTTCCTCTGTTGATAATTTGAATATCAATACCTTCGTTTAACATAGAAGCTACGTTTACAGAAGGAGCAGAAGAGTTAGGACCAACCACCGCAGGTAAAGGAACCTGATAAAGTAAGTCTACAGTATTCTTTCTCCAAAAATCAACAACTGCCTCGAATTTACCGTTGGCAAATGTCGCATCAAAACCTATGTTTGAAGTTTCAGAAGACTCCCACTTAGCGTCAGGGTTACCAATTCTAGACTTGTAGTAACCTGGATTTGCTCCACTGGCCTGTCCAGCAATTGGATATAGAGAAGTACCAATGCCTTGTGCATATAAAGAGTACTGGTTAGCAGGGTCTACGTTATTAGAGTTACCCATTACACCCCATCCTCCACGAATTTTCAAGTCTGTAATGAAAGAAAGGTCTTTCATGAATTCTTCATCACTAATTCTCCAACCAGCAGAGAAGGCAGGGAAGATACCGTAACGATTGTTAGCTCCAAAACGAGACGAACCATCGCGACGAAGTAGAGCCGTTACGAAATACTTATCCATTAGGCTATAGTCTAACTTACCGAATAGTGAGTAGAAATTAACACCATTGTATAAACTGGAGTTTACTACAGGGCTCTGTACCAATGCAAGGTTCACATAGTCAAGATCCATGGTAAATGGATTAATACCTGATCCGTTAATGTTTCTTCCTTTACCTGTATTAAGAGCTTCCTGTCCTAATAGAATATTGAAGTTATTTTGTCCAATTTTCTTCTTATAGTTTAAGGTATTAGTTAACACCCAAGAAATTCCAAAACCACTACCTTCATTAAATGAATCTGAAGCCTGAGGCTCTGAATCACCTAAATACTTATAATTGTATCCATAGTAGTAGTTATTGCTAATACTACCCCCCAAACTTGTTCTGAATGTTAAGTCTTTTATTGGGTCAATCTCCAGGTAAACATTACCAAAACCTGACATTCCGAATCCTCTGTCATTTTGGTTATCGTTAATTAATGATCTAACAGGGTTACGCGGGTTATTAAAACCAGCTGCCTTAGTAGAAGCAAAGCTTCCAAACTCATCATAAACAGGAATTACGGTTGGCATACGGTATGCAGCAAGTAGCTGTGACTCGTCATCTGCAGATCCCTGTCCATTGTTTCCTCCTTGCTGACCTAAGATACTGATGTAGGTAAACTGTACGTTTTCACCCACTCTAACTCTTTTTCCAAGATCGTACTCAGAGTTAATTCTCATGTTGTAACGCTTAAAATCGTTATTGATGATGATACCTTGCTGATCCTGAAGGTTTAAACCTAGATAGAAACGACCATTATCAGATCCTCCACTAAAACCTAGATTGTGACGGTGAAGCTGACCAAGTCTTGTAATAGCATCATACCAATTTGTTCCTTCAAGGTTTGGCTTAATAAGGAATGTATTTAAAGGATCTGCATCATATGCCGCTTGAATAGCTGCTAAGTCTACTGAACCTCTCACGCCGTTTTGACCATTCGCATGAAGATAATCTGGCAAGGTAGCCTGTGCATTAGAACCATACTGAGGGTGAGTGTACTGAGGAGTTGTACCATTTACAGCTGCATCATTCTCAAAAGCAATATGGGTGTAATCTGCCTGCTCTTGTGGAGTAAGCATTTTAGGAGCACCATTTACATTAGGGTCTGTGGCTCCGTACATTCCATTATATGAAACAGAGAAACCTTTTGATTTTCTACCCTTTTTGGTTGTGTAAACAAATACACCGTTGGCTGCACGAGCACCATAAATAGATGCTGCAGCAGCATCTTTCAAAACTGTTGTAGTTTCAATGTCATCAGGAGAAAGGAAATTAGTACTTCCTGTTGGCACCCCATCCACGATGATCAATGGAGAGTTACCACCAAAGGCTCCAAATCCACGAACACGTATTTGAGAGTTTGAACCAGGCTGACCGTTGGTTACAACAGTTACACCGGCAACACGACCGGCAAGTTGCTGCTCAACGTTTCCTGAAGGAATAGCTTGCAAATCTTTTGCTTTTACAATTGAAACCGCAGCAGTAGATTCCTTTTTGTTTGTAATTGAGTAACCTGTTACGATTACCTCATCTAATGAAGCTACATCAGACAAGAGAGTTACGTTGATTTGAGATTGACTCCCAACAGCTACCTGCTGAGTCTCATAACCCACGAAACTGTACAATAAAACGTCGTTGGAACCACGAACTTGGATGGAATAATTTCCTTCCGCATCAGTAGTTACACCAGTAGTAGTACCCTGAATTACAACAGAAACTCCGGGAATCCCCAGGTTGTCTCCAGAATCTACAACTTTCCCGCTTACACTTCGACTCTGAGCATTAGCGTATCCAATAGATACAACTACACCCATTACCGCTAGAAGTAAGCTCCTAAAGTAAAGTTTTACTTTCATAGAATAAATGGTTAATGGTTAAAGAATAATATCCAAATATATATTTGAACAGTGCAAATTACATAATTGTATTATAGGCACAAATAATTGGACTTCAAAAAATGATTTAACGGTTAAAAAATATTGTCTCACTCCGAGACATTGAGGATTTTGATTATCCTTTCCGTTATAAGATCGTTAGTTCTAAGTTGAGCATGAACCAGGTAATAACCAGTCAACACTGGCTTTCCGCTTTGATCAAGCCCATCCCAATTAAAAGTATACGTTCCGCTCAAATATTCATTCGACGCAATTTTCCGGATCAAACTGCCATTGGAATCATAGATTACGGAGCTTAAATTGCCCGCATATTGTGTGGCAAACTCAATTCCCACCGTTTCATTAAAACCATCACCATTCGGTGTGAAAAATGGAGCTTCGGCTGCAACAGTAAACTCATTTTGACTGAGCTCATTACGTTGAAGTCTATAACCGGGAGTAGCATAATTCTCTGAAAACGAAGAAGAAAGCCATTTTATGGCGTTATTAGTTAAATCCAAAAAGTTTATTCTTTCAAGGGACACTCCATCAGGCTTATCTATTGACGGATGGTGCATATTCTCTTCATAGTAAAACCTGTCATAGATTTCACCATTAATATTCGTCAAAATCACTTCTCCACTCTCATTACTATACGTAGGCATAGAAAGTACCTCAACAATATGATTTAGATCAGCTTTTGGATATAATTCTTTTTGAACCAACTTGTCTTCAGTAAGGCATACCACTTCACCAGGCTCAAGTAGTACAGCTGAGGTAGAGATCGGCTTTGGGCTATCTATTTCACCAAGTGTATTCGATCTGGCAAGTAGTAAGTTGCCAATATTTAACAAATGATCTGAAACATTATAGACTTCTACAAAATCTGCTCCGCCAGAAATAGGATTAAACAATATTTCTGAAAGTAACACTTCTCCTATTTTCGGAAAAGAGACATTCCCAATTTCAACACTTACTAAATCGGTGCTATTGCCAGAACAATCGGAAATATCTGTAAAGTTTAAGGTCAAAAAAGAATTTTCTGACAAAGTTTGGCTTAAAGTTATTTGTACTTCATTCCTGTTTAAGGTTGATACTTCAATCTTATCAAAGGTAATTGCAGAATCAGAAGTAACCGAAAAGCCCTCCTCTATATTCTCGGAGAACACAAAAGTAAAGTCCAGATTATTTTCAGATGAATAACTTATAAATTCGGGTGCACTCAAATCAGGGTTACTCCCTTTAGAAGCATTTTCTCTTCCGGGGGTTCCGCCTTCTTCGGCTAAACTAGATGTCCAATTGCCAAAACCTGAACAGGGATAATTCAAGTCAACCATCTCTAAAGAATAACCTTGATCTCTATTTGGTGAATACCAGTCAGAGGAATAGGTTACCGAAAACACTTCATACCCATCTGAACCAATTAATTTTAAGGTTGTACCTGAATTAAGTAATGAAAACTTTTCCAGAGCCAGCACATTGCCGTAAGGCTCATAAAACTCTGCATTATTAAACCTACAAGCTATAATATACTCCTGAGGTTTCAGTTCATATTCTGGTAGCTGTACTTCAGAAGAGGCATAAAAAAGCGTATAGTCATTTAACTCAATGACGTCCTGACTGTTATTGTATAGTTCAATAAACTCCTTTTCCGGCAATCCATGACTTGGTGTAGGATCTGCAAAAATTTCTGTTATGATGAGACTGTTCTTTTGCTGAGCAAACAGATCGTTTGCTGTAAGTACAATTATTAGTACAATCGAAAAAACAAAATATTTAGAAACAGAACCTAGACGCATTCAAAATTTATCAAACATCACAAATAGTAACACCTTGTTTTAAAGAAGCGAGCTTATCTTCCCTTTTAGGAATAAATTCCTGACCAATGTAACCGGTATAACCAGTATCTAATATAGCTTTAATTATTGCCGGATAATACAATTCCTGAGTGTCATCAATTTCATTTCGACCTGGCACGCCTCCAGTGTGATAATGGGCAAAATACTGATGATTGTCTTTTATAGTCTGGATAACATCCCCATCCATAATTTGCATATGATAGATATCATAAAGAAGCTTAAAATTCTCAGAGCCTATTTTCTTGCATAACTCTACTCCCCAACTGGTATGGTCACACATGTAATTAGGATGATTGACCTTACTATTTAGCAATTCCATGACGATAACCACACCTCTCTTTTCGGCATATTCCATAATTTGTTTAATACCTATTGCACAGTTCTCCAACCCTTGCTCATCAGATAAGCCTGGTTCTCTGTTTCCTGAAAAAGTAATGAGATTCTTGAACCCGGCATTGGCCACATGGTCAATATCCACTTTAAAGCCCTCAATCATGGCTTTATGGTTTTCGATTTTATTCCAACCGTTAGTGATACCAAAACCTGGGAAAGAAGTTGAGGCCATTGCACAAGACAGACCATACTTTTTGAGTACCGGAAAATCTTTTACACTGATTATTTCTATCGACTTCAACCCTATTTCAACCGAAGCCTTGCATAAATCTTCAAACTCTATATCTCTGTAACACCATCTGCAAACACTATGATTAACTCTGCCTTTTAATGAGGCTGGCAGTACATTTTCAGAAGCAGAAAGCCTGGCATCTATACCAGCTGCAAGGCTCAATCCTGCCGTACCGGCTAAGGCTTTAAGTACATCTCTACGGTTTTTATTACTATTTTTCATTGTCTAAAGGTATCTTTGTTCGCAATTTCGAATCTAAGAAATACACCTGAAATCACCTACCTAATGACAAGAATACTTTCGCTTTCAACTATCTTAACCTTATTTACCTTCAGCTTTTGTACAAAGACAGAAACGCAACCCAAAGGTCAACTGGATATCCCAGAAGGCACACCTCCTGCTAAAAAAATAGTTTATTCTTTTGCTGAAGATATCACTTGGAGTGATGAATTTGATGAAGATGGACTTCCTGATTCCGATATTTGGGGATACGATATTGGCGGTAATGGCTGGGGCAACAATGAGTCTCAGTTTTATACTTCAAACAAAGAAAATGCCCGTGTAGAAAACGGAAATCTTGTTATCGAAGCCATTAAAAACAAAACTTCACCTCTCTATACTTCAGCGAGACTGGTAACCAAAAACAAAAAGGATTTTTTATATGGCAGAGTAGAAGTAAAAGCAAAACTTCCTTCAGGTAGAGGAACCTGGGCGGCTATCTGGACCCTGGCCACGAAAGATACCTATGGCAATGCCTATTGGCCTGACAATGGTGAAATAGACATCATGGAACATGTAGGTATGGATCAGGATAGAGTTCACACCAATATCCATACCAAAGCGTACAACCACATAAACGGAACTAATAAAGGTGCGAATAAAGTGGTTAAAAATGCCAGTACTGAATTTCATGTTTATCGTCTCGATTGGTATCCAAATGTCATTGAATTTTACATTGACGATAGTAAGCTTTTTGAATTTAAAAAATACTCTGGCCAAACTTACGCAGAATGGCCATTTGATAGAGCTCAACATCTTTTACTCAATATTGCCGTAGGCGGTAGTTGGGGTGGACAGCAAGGCATTGACGATAGTATATTCCCACAAAAAATGCTTGTGGATTATGTGAGATACTATGATTTAGTAGAAACCGAAGTTGATTGAAAGATCAATATTCGTTAACTATAGAAGGCCTCTTCACTTTTATCACAATCTTTTCATTGATGGTTACACCATGATATGTTTTCGATTTGAAAATATAGGTGCCGTCTGCCAAATACCCTAAGTCAAATACATTACCAAAGGCCGGGATATTAGAATAGCTCTGCCCTGTAGCCGTGTTTACCAATATTTGGTCTATCTCCCAGTTAATTCCTTGTACCGTAGCCGTTACCTTACCATCATGGCGAGTCATGGTGGTCACTGTAGACCAGTGCCCGCCTTGATAATTCCTGTACACATTATACCTGGAGGCAGTTGCGAAACCATCATCAGAAATATCAAGCACAAAATCCTTCTGTGGCGGAAAAAGAGCAGGAGTATCCATCCTATCTGAATTACCTCGTATGTTAAACAAGGCGTAGTTATAGTATCGGAATGCCGCATAATCCTGACCATTCACTCTTAAAGCTAAATTATTGACTACTCTATCGGTAAATAAATTGTAAACTGGAATCTGCTCATAAAGACCTCTATTTTCAAGTTCTGAGTTCACCATTATGTAATAATCTGTAATTTTGGGATTCATAGCCCCTAACCCACTGAATGTCATCATTTCCTCAAGTGTGTTAGAGTTTACCTTCTGATTTCTCACATCTCTGTACTCTTGACAGCCAGCTTTGGTTCTCAGAATGATGTTATGAGAATTACCATCAGATGGTTCTCTGAAATAATGATGTTTTAAGTCACTACCTGGTTTCGCGGGTCCAGAAGTGCTCATAAGTTTCCAATCAGTCAAACCTTCTATTTTATATTCAGGTGTGTAAAGTGAGATTAAATCTCCAACAAAAGAATTAGAAGAGGCATGACCATATAAATGCGGATTAGCAGGACCATGATTGGCTAGATTTTCACATACTTTTTCTATCGGGTCTGGGTCTGGATCTGGGTCCGGATCCGGATCTGTGATTGAAGAAACAATCCTTGCATCAAATGAGCTTCCAAACTCAGAATCAAAAAAGTCTTCTAAGTCTATATTATCCGTTGCTTGTAAGTCTAAACAACCTGCAGACCCACCTTTTATTAGTGTATTTACCACGGTAATTGAATTGGCCGCACGACCAATGCAGTCTGGACCTTCGAATACCTCTGAAACCTGTAGTTCAGATTGGGTATTTAATATTGTCTCTTGACCTTTGCTTTCAGCAACGGCCGGATTTGATTTACTTTGTGCCTTAACCAGTGTGGATATTAGAGTTAACGCTACAATTATTCTTAGTACTCGCATACGTATTTAATCATCTTCATAAAGAACACGTCAATTATTATGCCATCTAAGCAGATTCACAAAACGAGTATGGAAGAACTCAACAGAATTAGTCCTACTGAATTTAAACAGGCAGATAAAATTCCGGTTACTATACTTTTGGATAATATAAGAAGCTTACAAAATGTAGGATCATTCTTTAGGACATCAGATGCCTTCAGAGTTCAGTCAATTTATTTATGCGGCATAACAGGTACACCACCCAATAAAGAAATTGAGAAAACTGCTCTTGGAGCCACAGAATCTGTGAATTATAACTATTTCGAAAATACCATAGATGCGGTTTCTCAATTAAAGCAATCAGGAACAAAAATAGTAGCCATTGAACAAGCCAAAGAAAGTGTTTATCTCGATGAATTCTTTCCTCAGCCTGAGAGCTCCTATGCTTTTATCTTTGGAAACGAAGTTTTCGGCGTGGCACAAGATGTTATTGAACTAGCCGACATCATACTGGAAATTCCACAGTTTGGCACCAAACATTCTTTTAATGTAAGCGTATCTGCCGGAATCATTCTGTGGGATTATTATTTAAAAAATAGCCTGAATCTACGCTCCAAGCCATTATAATTAATGATTAAGTAGTATGTTCCTTGATAAATTCCATCCGGAAAGCTTAATTCATATGGTGTAGAAATATCACCTACTCTTTGATTTCTGATAATCCTGCGACCTACATTGTCAATCATTGAAATACTCGCTCCTTCTATTACTGTGTCTGAAGATAGAAATACACGATTATTCTCAATAGGATTAGGATAAACTGAGAGCCCTTGTGCATCCTCAGCTCTTTGATAAAAAAAGAGTCCTGAATCCTTGGATAGACAAATAGCTCCGAAAGGTGCGGCATGACGCTCAAAACCTAAGACAGAATAATAACCATCTTGAGGGGCTAGGATATTCTTACTTACCTCTCCTTCTAGCACACTGCCTTCTAACTTCCAGACATAACTTTCGTATACCTGGGAGTTAGCAATACCTAATGAATAGGGGCCTTCCTGCTCTATAACAGGGGGTAAAGGTCTGCTATAGATTTCTGTTTCTATTTCCTCAGACAAAGCGGATTCGCAGCCTTCAGGTGTCACAGCCTTTACCGTAAATGATTGTTTCCCAACTGAATTAATACTTACGGTATTTGATTCACGTCCATTACTCCACACGGCCTTGTTCGCACCGGTATTTGCCGCCAAAACAATGGTACTTCCTTCGCATTCACCAAAACTACCCGTCTGACTAGTTATTACCGGAGTAGCAGGTGTAGGTACCACTTTTAAATTAATGGTATTAGATATCGGCGAAACACATCCCGAATTATTCCTGTATTTTGCAAAAACACTGGCTGTTTTAGACACAGAGAAGGTTTGTGAATTGCTCCCATCCTGCCACTCAATAGTAAAATCGGTCCTGTTGGTTGTTATTGTGGCGGTCTTTCCTTCACAGAATACCGTCCCTAGATCAGAAGAAATTTGAGGAGCCTCTGGAAATAAATTAGAAACCCTTATACTTTCAGTGAACAAGTAATTCCCTTTGCTATCTCTTAGAGTTGCTTTTGCAGTTCCTGTAGAAACTTCCACTACAGAAGAGGTGGTATTATTGTTCCATTTAATAGATGGATAACTTCCTGAAAGACTTATTCTTGCATTACCTGAAGCAGTACACACTGCCGAAACCGTTACAAAATCACTCGGCTGCATAGGAGGCATCTGATTGAGTAAGGACTGATTAAAAGAGTTGTCTAAGGCAGTTGCAAGCTCTGATATACCATCTAGAAACCCATTATTGAATAAATGAACACCATCTATCCTGGGTATTCCAACATAATCTGTCAATGGACCAGCATGTACATTAGAAAGTTCATTAATGACCTTTTGCTGTGCAAACAAAATCTGGTCAAAAGACATACTAAAATTCAATGATGTCTTCGTCACAAACCAATTGATGGTTTTACCTATATCTGCACCCACCTTGTTTATAAAGTACTTTAAATTAGCGTAGTAAATATCTCCATTGGTCTGGTAATCACTCTCTCCTTGTATCCAAATGATTGATCTCATACCATACATAGAGGCATGATTTTGTAATACTATACGTAAAAATGAATAAGGAGTACCTCCTGGAAATGTAAAACCATAACCTTGATGTACTGTAGATTCGCCATTCGCACTTTTTACCCAGTTTTCGATTAAAGTACCTTCATAAGCGGTATTGAAAATCAAAACCGGCACATTAAACTTACTGGCTATTTTATCCCCAAATTCGCCCCAAGCCCAGGCACTCTGACCGTGCGGACCAATATCGAGTTCTCTATCTATGTGCCTGATATCAGTTAACGTAGGATTCTCTTCCAGAAAATCTGACTTATAGAAGCCGTATCCATTCACCCTGTCGTCTTTGGCTCCTTTTGGGTTAAACCTTAAAAAGCCCTGGGCATTTGATTGACCAGAAACCACAAATACTTCTCCTATACCCACTCTTTCCAACGTTGCAATTGAATTTAAAGATTCATTCACATACGTCCTTATTTGTAATTTGTACCAACCGCCCGTTCCGGCAATCCTTCCGGTAAAAGTACCTGCTGTCAATTTATCATCTACCAATTGCCAGCCAGTTTCCGTACCCTGTCCTTCCACCATAGGCACTAATCTCCCCTCTACTCTGGTTACCTCTTTGCTGGTGATACCTGTAACAGGTATGTAACCGTTGTTTTGGTTGTCTCGTTGAAAAACCGCTCTTGTAGCAGGAAAAACGATTTCAATCTGGGCAGAAACCGCCAGACTAAAATTTAGAAATAGGAAAATTGTAAAAATGAGTTTCCTCAATTGATTCATAGATTTTTATGCCCCCTGAAATTGATTCAGAAAGCGAACGTCATTATCAAAAAATAATCGAATATCATTGATATCGTATTTCAACATAGCAATACGCTCTATTCCCATACCAAATGCAAAACCTGTATACTCTTCAGGATCAATTCCAGAATTTATTAAGACATTTGGATCAACCATTCCTGAACCGGCAATTTCAACCCATCCTGTTTTTTTACAAATATTACAGCCTTCACCTTTACAGATAAAACAAGATATATCTATTTCTGCACTTGGCTCTGTAAACGGAAAATAGCTAGGTCTTAGCCTAATTTTGGTATCCTTTCCAAACATCTCTTTTGAGAAATGCAAAAGAGTATCTTTCAGATCCTTGAAGCTTACATTTTTATCAATATACAAGCCCTCAACCTGATGAAACTGACAATGTGCACGTGCAGAGATCGCTTCGTTTCTATAAACCCTGCCAATCATGATAGATCTTAAAGGAGGCTTTTTGGCTTCCATAAGCCTTACCTGGACATTCGAAGTATGTGTTCTAAGGATCATATCATCCTTCTGCTCCTTTCCTTTAGAGACAAAGAAGGTATCCTGCATCTCTCTGGCCGGATGATTCTCCGCAAAATTTAATGCCGTAAAATTGTACCAATCTGATTCAATCTCCGGACCATCTTCGCTACTGAAACCCATTCTGGCAAAAATTTCGGTAATTCTCTTTCTTACCAAAGTTAGTGGATGCAAAGACCCTAAAGAACCATTGATCTCAGGAAGAAAAACATCTGGTTTCTCAATATCAAGACCAGCACTGTTACTTTTTGATTGCTGTAGCTCTGCAAACCTCTCTTCTAATTTGGCTTTGAGCTTATTAAGCTCTTGTCCTATCTCACGTTTCTTTTCGTTCGGAACGTTCTTGAAATCATCAAAGAGTTCGTTTAACCTTCCCTTTTTACTTAAAAAAGATAATCTGAATTTCTCAATTTCTTCAGAATTTTTTGCTTTCCAGTCACCAGCTTCTTTAAGTACTTTCTCTATTTTTTCTAACACTTTTTACTCTCTGTTAATTTAAAGAGCCACAAAGATAATCAGAAACTAAAAACTATAACAAAACTTAATTGAATCGATAAGTCTACCAATATAACACTATTTATTCTTGAAATAACCTAAGGTATTTATACCTAATACATGAAGTAAAAACACTCCTTTTATTCAGCAACTAACCGCACAACTTATTCATTAAAAGAGACTTACAAGGCTTAAACCCTTCTTTATTGATTATGATTTCCTTCAACTTAAGGGTTTCTTTGAAATACCGAAAGCAACCATTAAAGTACATGAAACCGCAGAAAGAAAGTAAATCTGAGAGTATCAGATTACGATTGCAAAGCCATATAAAAGAGCTTGAGATTCAAGATATTGTATACCTGGAAGCCCATACAAACTATACATGTCTACATACCGAAAAGCATAAATACATTACGGCCAAAACTCTTAAAGAATATGCTGCCAAACTAAACCCGGAAGAATTTATAAGACCACACAAGTCACACATAGTAAACAAGGATTACATAAAACACGCCACTTTTAGTTATAACCATGGAGAGCTAACACTCAAAAATGGTATTAAAATAAGCGTAGCCAGAAGAAGGCTAAAAGAAGTAAAAAGGCTACTAACTCCATACCGACTTAATAATTAATACTTTAGTGGTTAGGTGATTTTAAAGCAGCGGTTCTATGAGCCTCTGCTTTTTACTTTATTAACTCGTATCTCAGTTTCGCCTGAGCTAAACTGGTTCTGTTAAAATGCCACCATTCGCTTGTAATAGGCTTGAATCCGGCCTGGAGCATTACGTCTCTCAAAAGATCCCGGTTCTCTATTTGCCCCTGTGACAGCTCGCCTGAGGCCAGCATTTGTGATTCCATTCTTGGGTAGGCTAAATATCCAAAGTAGTCATATTTCGTTCCCATATCCAAAAGAGAATCTTTCTTCAAGTCGTAAATAGATAAATCTACCGCACAGCCATAATTATGCAAAGATCCCTCAGAAGGATCTGCCACATAAGCTTTCCTAACATTAGCCGGAATACTATCTAAGGCTTCCCATAAAATTTCCTGAATCCTGTGTGGCCGTACAGCATCAAAAACTAATAGTCTTAAATCAGGGTGCTTATCAATAAGTATTGTACTGGCCTTTTTTAAGTCAATGGCTACATCTAATGGTAAATAGGCATTAGTCAATTCTTCATAAACATCTCTGCCAAAGAAATTATCCTCAGTAGAATACTTCAAATCAACCAGAATGCTGGAATCAACCTCTTGTATATTAACCAAATCCTGGTAAATAAGACTCTTCTCAAACTCCCCCAATGTTTTTGGAAGGGTTTCTAAAACCAACTCTCTCTTGTCTTGTGGCTTTTGTTCTGCTTTTTCGTGTTGTTCGGTTGTACAAGAATACAGCAGAATAATAATTATAATGGAAACGACCTTTTCTTTCATTTTGGATAAGCGAATCGCTAATTTCGCAAGCGAATAGCCGAAATTACGGCAAATTAATTTACTCTAATTCGCTTATATGGTTTTAAATTACGTTTGGGCAAGTTTTTTTCTGGTTGCCTTAGTGGTAGCAGCCATTAAGTTTATCTTTTTTCAAGATCAGGCTATTTTTGAATTAATGGTAGGCGGAATATTCGATTCAGCCAAAACCGGCTTCGAAATCTCCCTGGCCTTAACGGGCGTCATGACCTTATTTTTAGGTATCCTGAAAATTGGCGAAGAAGCTGGTGCTATTCGTTTTTTGGGTAAAATCATTGGTCCATTCTTTCGCAAATTATTCCCGGAAGTTCCGGCTGATCATCCAGCTCACGGACAAATGATCATGAATTTCTCAGCCAATATGCTTAACCTTGATAATGCAGCTACCCCTTTTGGCTTAAAAGCCATGGAAAGCCTTCAAGAGTTAAATCCCAGTAAAGATACCGCATCCAATGCACAGATCATGTTTCTTGTTCTTCAGACCTCTGGCCTGACACTTATACCCATTAATATAATGACTTACAGGGCCTCCATGGGTGCTGCAGATCCATCTGATATTTTCTTACCATTACTCATTAGCACATATTTTGCAACACTTATTGGCTTACTGGCTGTGATGCTGAAACAAAGGATAAAAATATGGGATAAAACCATTCTATCATGGCTCGGGGGAGTCAGTGCAGCTATTGGCCTTTTGATTTTTTACTTAACACGTCTAAGCCAGGAAGAAATAGAGTCTTTCTCAAAAGTATACAGCAACCTTACTTTACTGGTAGTCATTGTAGGTTTTATCGCCGGAGGCCTTTGGAAAAGGATTGATGTTTTTGATACTTTCATCACCGGAGCCAAAGACGGTTTTCAGGTGGCCGTCAAAATTATCCCGTATCTTGTAGGAATGCTTGTAGCTATAAGTATGCTCCGTAATTCGGGCGTATTATCGTATATCACAGACTCCATGGCCTTTATTTTTTCCAGCATGGGCTTTGACACTCAATTTGTAGAAGCCCTTCCTGTGGCCATTATGAGACCATTGTCTGGTAGCGGGGCCAGAGGTTTAATGCTTGAAGCCATGGCTCCTGAAAATGGTGGCCCAGACTCCTTTGTAGGAAAGCTAGTCTGCATCTTTCAAGGAACCACGGATACTACCTTTTATGTAGTAGCACTTTACTTTGGCTCTGTAGGGGTATCTAAAGTTAGATATGCCATTCAGTACGGGCTACTCGCTGATTTTATAGGAATCGTAGCGGCCATTATTATGGGATATATCTTCTTTGCCTAATGACGTCTTCTGTATCTTGAATGTCTGACTGGTCTTTCGCAGCTATTATTACTACAGCCTGAATTTAAAAGGGTTTGGGCTAAAAAACCACCGCCTAATATGTAGAGGTAAATATTGTGATGATAATAAAATGCAAGGCCAAGTAAAACCAGAGACACAACTAAATGCGTAAGTCTGAGAAAGGTCCAGTTTTTTAATAAAGTATGCATATTATGAGATTCTATACCTGTAATACGAATTATTCTTCTTTTAGGTTCTTCCCCTTAGTGCTTGTCATGTTTTTCGTATCCTGCAATACGGACAAAGTAAACCCGGCCATTGTCCTTGGAGAAGAGGAGTTTCAAAATACAACAAATGAAGATCTCATCTATGAAGGTAAATTCAAAGATGGAGCCCACCCCACCTCAGGAACAGCACAGGTTCTGAAAGGTGCGAATAATACTTTAAGTCTTCAATTTATTGATTTTAAAACAGATGCAGGACCTGACTTAAGAGTCTATCTGGCTGAAGACAATAATGCTAAAGGCTTTAAAGAAATCAGCAAGGAAGTAAAAAATGGATCCGTTAAATATAACTTACCTATGGGTACAGATCCTGAAAGCATGGACCACGTCCTCATTTGGTGTAAGGCTTTCAGCGTCAATTTTGGTTCTGCTGTACTGGAAAAGAAATAGTACCTACACTAAATAGCTAAAGGCTCCTGGAAAACCCGTAGTATAAAAAACTTCCCTGTTTTTAATAATTTGTTAAGCGGTAACTTAATTTTGGTTCTGAGAGTAAATCCGAACAGTTTTGATAAGGATTTAATTCAAACCCAAATTAAGATTTCCATGAAAACAGTTATTAAAAGCCTATTAACCTGCCTTATTACTTTAATCATCTTCTCATCTTGTTCTAAGAGTGGTACCAAAGCTCTGGAAAAAGGCGATTACTATGGAGCTGTATTACAGGCGGTAGATAAACTTAAAAAAGACATAGATAATGATAAATCTTTGGAAGTACTTCCTCAGGCATATCAGTACGCTTCAGAAGAGTTACTAGCGGATATCAAATCAGCTAAATCAGCGAATCAGCAATTTAGATGGGAAAGGGCACTGGATGGCTATGCTAAACTAAACAACATGCATGATCTAATAGCCAGATGTATGGCTTGCAGAAGAGCTGTGAGCCCAAAGTCCTATTTCAAAGAAGCTGAAGAAGCACGAGATCTGGCCGCGGCTGAAAGATATACTTACGCTACTGAAATGCTCAAGAAAAATACTATTGAAAGTGGTAGAGAAGCTTTTGATTCCTACCAGACACTATTTGATTTTGCTCCCAATTATAAGGATGTAAGAGAAAAATTAGATGAAGCCTTATTTGCCGGATCATATCATGTGGTCCTGGAGCAGCCTCAGGTAAATTCCAGAACCTATGAAATTAGCAACAAATATTTCCAGGACAGGATTGATGAATTTCTCCGAGAGAATAAAAGAATGAATAAATTTATTCGGTTCTACTCACCAGCAGAAGCCAAGGACATCTCTTTAAAACCTGACCATGTAGTTCACTTAGAATTTGTAGATTTTATAGTAGGTGAGACACTAATTGAAAAATCGGAAAGCACCGTAACAAGTGAAGATAGCGTAAAGACCGGTACTGCCACAATCAGAGGCAGTAAAGTTGATGTTTATGATAAGGTAACGGCCAAACTCTCAAAAAATCGAAAAATAGTGAACTCGAAAGGAATTCTAGCGATGGAAATTATTGATTTTCAAACCAACAGAGTGCTTAGCAAAGATGAATTCCCGGGTGAATTCACTTGGGTAAATGAATGGGCCAGCTATAACGGAGATGAAAGGGCTTTAAGCAAAGAAGAGTTAGCCATGACGAATAAAAAAGAAGAACTTCCACCTGCACCACAGCAATTATTTGTAGAGTTCTGTAAACCTATTTATAATCAGTTTACCAGCAGAATAAGAAGATTTTATCAGGACTATTAAGGACAGAAGAAACCATAAAAAAATAAAAGCCACCTATTAGGTGGCTTTTCCATTATTTAAGTTCTATCTCTTCTCCATGTGAATTCAAAAAGTGAAACTCCGTAACTCCAAGAGAGCTGTCTTTAATGAGTTTTACCCACTTCTTATATTTGAAATACCATTTCATTTGCTTTGTTATCAAACCTTCTCTGTAATAAGCATGTAAAAATGGATGTAATATGATACTTACTTTACTTTCGTTTTGTTTCTCAAGTAAATGATCTAAATGATTTTCTAAAAGATCTGTAACCGTAATGCTTGCCTGAATACTTCCAGTTCCATTGCACGTAGGGCACTTCTCTTTTGTAACAATATTCATCTCAGGTCTTACTCTTTGACGAGTGATCTGAGTTAGACCAAATTTAGTGATCGGCAGGATAGTATACTTGGAACGATCGCCTTTCATTTCGGCTTTCATGGCCAAGTTAATTTCCTTGCGGTTTGCTGCCTTTTTCATATCAATGAAATCGACAACTACAATTCCACCCATATCACGCAGCCTAAGCTGGCGGGCTATTTCTTTTACCGCTTCAAGGTTAACATTAATTGCAGTAGCTTCCTGATCCTCTTCACGGGTAGACTTATTGCCGCTGTTTACATCTATTACATGAAGTGCTTCAGTATGCTCTATAATCAGATAACCGCCACTAGGCAAACTTACAGACCTGCCAAAGAGAGACTTTAATTGTTTCTCAATACCATATTGTTCAAAAAGTTTTGACTTTCCGTTATGGAATCTCAGGATGTTGGCTTTCTCAGGAGCAATATTCTGAAGTAAACTTTTAAGCTTTTCGTGGTTTTCCTTAGAATCTACCACTACAGTGTCAAAGTCATCGTTAAGCATATCTCTAAGAATAGAGGCTGCCCTGTTCATTTCAGAAACTATTCTATCCCTGGGTTTCGCTCCTTTAAGTTGCTCAATTCCTTTCTCCCACTTTTCTACACATTCTTCGAGGTCTCTTTGAAGCTCCTCTATATCCTTACCCTCTGCTACTGTTCTTACAATTACACCAAAGTTGTCTGGTTTAACTGCATTTAACATTTTATGGAGTCTCTGTCTTTCCTGCTTGCTTGTTATTTTCTTTGAGATATTCACGGCATTCGCAAAAGGCACTAAAACTACGTACCTACCTGCAATAGAAATGTCACATGAAAGACGGGGACCTTTGGAGGAAATTGGCTCTTTTACTACTTGTACAAGGATAGGCTGATTCTTCGTTAAGACATCAGTAATCTTACCCAGCTTATCAATTTGTGGCTGAAGTCTAAATCCTTTAAGCCTCTTACTGAAAGGCTTTTTATTGAGAATACCTTTTGTGTAAGCATTCAAAGATTTAATATTAGGACTTAGATCATGATAGTGAAGAAAGGCATCTTTTTCATAACCTATATCAATAAAGGCTGCATTTAAACCAGATACCACTTTTTTTACCGTTCCCAGGTAAATATCCCCTACAGAAAATACATGCTCCGCCTCATCAAAATGATATTCAATGAGTCGTTTATCCTGCATTAGAGCTATTCGCTCTCCTTTTTCTGTGGAACTTATATATAATTCGTTGCTCAAAACTGAGTCAGAATTAGGGTTTGTAAAATAATATTGAAATACAAAAAAAGCAGTTAACAGATGGGTGCTTAAAACAAAAGTCCTCTGCTGACTGCTAATTTATTTAAAAGAAATTAGTCATAAGTAACACTTACAGAGTTACTTCTTCTTATGACGATTTTTTCTTAAACGCTTCTTTCTTTTGTGAGTAGACATCTTATGTCTTTTTCTTTTTTT
>JANSYO010000229.1 GCA_024742395.1 Cytophagales bacterium | reverse complement strand
TCTTACTACATTATGGGTTCGCATCAGCGTATTCGTGGTTCGCCATATTTCACATCACTTCGTTCGTGAGGCTGTATCAAATCAAATTACCAGCGATAACTCCTTATATTTACTTTATTTATTGCTATGGAGTCTGGAGTCTAGTTACCTTGATAGTAGGTGTTTCTATGGGGTATATAGTACATCAACCAGGGCAGGCCACGTAGGTTCAAAATGAAATTAACCCTTCCAGTTTTACTAATCCTTTGTATTTCCAGCTGTGGACTTTTTGAAAACAATGACTTCAACATTGCGACTCAAGTGTGCTATTATTACGTCATGGCTCTCATTGCATTGGTTTGCTGTGTGCTGATTTTGGTTCGATTATTAGTTGTGCGTTGAGTATTCTGAAAGCTTAGAGCGAGAACTAAGTACACACAGATTAAAAAGAGGACATCAGTCAGTTGGAAGGTGATACTGTGGAAACAAGCTCGGTTGTTTTCGTATTGGGCTGTATTCGCTGCCGAGATTACTTTGTTCGCTATAGTTACTTCTATGAATGCATCTAATAGCGAAGAACACGTAGAATCACAAATAGTGAAGTATATAGGATGTGTTCTGATAGCAGGAGATGATGAAGATTGTACTTTAACGTTTGATCACTTGCCACCATTTTCTCTGGTTATGGCCACAAACGTTTTCTTGTGGGGATTTCCAATAGTCACATTCATAGTATTCGGTGGTAGGAAGGAAATATTCCTGTTCTGGAAAGAGTATTTGGCTCATTGTTGGAAACACAAAACTCTTGCTCTCGAGTTTGTTCCTTCTTTTGATCCTCAAGGGACATCCGCCACTATTCAAACATTAGAAGATGTTGAACACAGTAGGAATTCCCAACTAACAAGAAACGTAAATGAACTGTAATAATGAAGAAAAGTGAACTTGGTATGAATAGCTTCTTTTGAGCCCAGATTTCTGGCAGAGTAAACAAACAACATGGAATGAGAAAGTTAACTCGGCCATTCTTCACGTGAAGAGGACACAGGTTCTGTACAAACATGTTTCAATGATAACCCAGTAGTAGTATTATGTGCAAGCCTTTGTACCTTTCGGTCATTGACAATAAAGGCTTGCACATAGTCGACTATGCTGATAAGAACTACAATGATCCAAAGAGCTATCGGTTGATAGCTGATTCAACTCTGTGCTCGTTAGTATTTATTTGGAATCTGCGAAATTTCTGAAAATGCATGCGAAATTTCAGCTTTTGATCAAAAATTCAGGATTTCCCACGCAGTTGGCTATTCATGGATCTCGGGGGTAACCAAACCTTCGTTTTTCCAAGTTATGGAAAGGGACATTGTCCAGATTCCCTTGCTTGGAGTGATGAGGAGGAAATGTGCTTGTTGCGCTGTTTGTATAATTACTACAGCGAGGATCAGCTCCTTGCTGTGTCTGTTGTAACAAAAATACTTGCTATCATCTCGTTTCTGTTGTGTTACTTCTTTTGCTTCACAGCTTTGTTTCGACCGGTAATGAGGAGCTTCCCCAACTCGAATATTTTCTTTCTGCACTTCTCTTTCATGATCGCTTCGTCTTCTGTTCTTTTGCCTTTGATTCTTGGAGACAGATATGTATATTGTGATTCCAATACTGAACCGGGATCAGAGAACTGGGCTTGTGTCTTCTCAGGTTTGTGGTTGTTGTGCACTGGCTTTATGTACTTATTATCTTATCAGCTATCTTACTACATTATGGGTTCGCATCAGCGTATTCGTGGTTCGCCATATTTCACATCACTTCGTTCGTGAGGCTGTATCAAATCAAATTACCAGCGATAACTCCTTATATTTACTTTATTTATTGCTATGGAGTCTGGAGTC
>JANSYO010000406.1 GCA_024742395.1 Cytophagales bacterium | reverse complement strand
TATACCTCCCTGTTCAAGTACATTCGCAATGGATGCTTCTAAGGGGCTGAAAGTAAGACACATTAGTATAAGAATTGTTATCCACAGGTAGGAAGGTGTGAAAGTTCTTACTTTGAGGGCGAAAAATCTTTTGTGATTGTTTTGTTTGATGCAAATGGTACTTGTGGGGTGTTCATTGGGAATTTAAGTTGATCTACAATTCTATTACGTTGTACAGTATTATGCCATCGAGAAATATCGGCGTTGGCCTTGATATAAGCTGCCTATTGTTTTGTATGATTGTTATTACTCTCCTGTAATCTTGCTAATGTAAGTACAAACCTTTCTTGATATTCTATCTTTCACAGGAGCAGAGAGAGGTTTCTCTGCGGGGCTACGTTTCTCATTTAATTTTTCAATCTTCTTTTTAAGCTCGCCATAACTTTTGCTGTCCTCTAAAGAAGGGAGAAGATCTTCCATTTCAACTTTGGCTGCTGTTGGACGTAAATTGTACTCTGATTCCTGAAGAAAAAGCGTAAGAAAGCAATGAAAACCAATAATCTCTGTGATCTACTTCATAGAGTTCCGATTGGAGCCGCTTGAATTTTTTTTGAGGAGGAGCACCTGGGTGTAATGTACTAATAGACTGGAGGAGCTTCCGATGTTGTCTGGGATCAGGATCATCTTCAATTTCATCATCATCCCCATCTAAAAGATCAGTGATGTTAGTGAATTCTCCATCATCATCAGAGAATTCTATAGAATCATCCCTCTAAGAGAAATAAGCAAGTGAGAATGAAAAGGATCAAAACTACAAACATTTCGTTTCCCGATCCCTACATCTCCATACTTGAGATAATCCTCAGCGGTAAAAGCAGTATCCTCATCAATCTCTTCATCATCATCAGAAGCAACCATAAGATCATCGGAGTCATCCTCAGAACCAGAGAGAATGGCAAATTCTTTCACCATCACAGACAAGCAAAGAAATTAATGTAATAAACAAATTAAATTGAAACCTTTCCCCCCCACATCTTGTGATATTAATTATTATCTATCACATC
>JANSYO010000388.1 GCA_024742395.1 Cytophagales bacterium | reverse complement strand
TGTTTTGGGATCATAAAGATTCGCTATCACCGGAAGGAAAAGTATCGGCACTACCTGAGCCAGTGTCTTAAAGGAGATAAGCGGCAATAGCTTCTCCTTCAAAAAGGTTATATAAAGTATTTTCCCTTGACTCATTAGATGGGAATAACTTCATCAATTAAAAATAACCTTGTTATTAGCATCTCAGCATTAGTAACCTAGCTTCTCTGCAATGGATCCAAGAATCTTGACTTTTCCTTTATCCAGATTTTTAACTTGCTCCTTACTTCGATTCATATTAGCTGCAGATCGAGAGACAAGGTTGGACTCATTCACATTGATCGAAACTCCAAGATATTCAGTAAGCCGCTGGTTGATCGCTTCAGCATCGTTTACGATATCTTCCATCTTGATGATTAAGCCTTCAGTTTCGCTATCTAAAAATTTTGTGAAAAGGGAAATAATCTGATCCGCATTGACATTCAAGTCATGGCTACCCCATTCTTTTGACGCGTAACTAGAGATGATATCAAAGGGATTACGCACCAAGGTAATGAACTTGGAACCTGGCAAAACAGCCTTCAACCCTGGAGGATATAAGAAATTGTAAGGCGTATGTTCTACGTTATACGGTGCCTCATACTCTCTTGTCAGCTTATCCCACATCGAACGGAAAGCCTCATCAAACTCTTTGTGTGAAAGAGTCGGACATTGATAGAAATTGGGGAATAGCTTACGTACTGAGCTTACCTTTTTAGCATAAAGAAGACGCAAAAGGTAATTACTATTACCAATCCACATTCGCTTTTCTGGAATTACTCTAAGTTCCTTTAGAAAACCATCAAGGATTTTGATGTTCTCCGTTTTAGGCAAAGTATTCAGTCGTGTTCGATGGTAAGCATATAAATTGAATTGCAGGAATTTTTTGTAGAAAGTCACGAATCTGGATATCGCATCATGTGACCAATAAGGGTCCCAATCATCAGTTAGTCGTTTTCTAAGGTCTAACACCCCGTGTGGATCCGTGAAAAACCTTAGCTCATATTCAAATCTATCCAGGCCATTGGCTTCGAGAATCCTG
>JANSYO010000028.1 GCA_024742395.1 Cytophagales bacterium | reverse complement strand
AATCTTAGCCAAGCATTTTTCTTCTGCAAGCATTGCGACAATTTGGAGGCTCAAATTGTCGCATTATGTCAGATTTTTTTAATTTTTAGCTCTTTCAAAGAGCAAAACCATACCGAATAATAAGTAAGTATTAGAACGCCAACAGACAATGATATAAATCTTTAAATTGTTCCGGAATTGGCCTGTCAAACCCTATGAGTTCGCAAAAACACGACACCGCAACTAAGAAAAGAATACTGGAGATTCTCAGAACCTTAATTGAGAGCCCGGGTTTTTACATCAGGAAAAAGCTAGCGGAAATAATGTCAAGCTGATCGGTGAAGCCCTGCATCTCACGCCGGCCATGACTTTATCGGCCTTTAAAGAAAGCATTCCCAAAATCGAGTTTATCCGAATTCACCGTTCTTTCTTGATCAATAAATCCAAAATCACTCAAATAGAAGGAAACCTCGTTTTCATCGGGAAGGAGGAAATTCATATCGGAGCGAATTATCGGGAGGCGTTTTTGAGAGGGATTGGGTTATAATCAAAATTGGAATTACTGAGAGGAGGTGAAGGAGAAGTCCTGAACGAAGGAAATTCTTATTTTCTACCCTGTAACAAATTATCCCACCGATAATCTCAAGAGAGCGGAGTTTCCTTCAGGAACTCTGCAGACAATAATTCCAAAAAGACCCCTTATTTAAAGTCAATACTAATCAACTAAAATCAACAAATCCAATTATCCCGGAGTACATGATTAAAAATCAATCGATGAAAAAAGGAACCAGAAAATACGTGATATTTCAAGCGAGAGGTTTGTTTTCCTTTCTCAGATACATAACCTTACAATCTCTTAATTTCATAGAAAGAGTACAGGAAATTTAAATTTTAAAGAAGTAAAATACTCCTATAACAATTTAGATAGTGAAACCGGAACGCTAAAAACTCCGCATGCTTGGGCAACTCTTGGGAGAACATTTGATAAATCAATAAATATATTGTCTTTACTGAATGTAAATGCTAAATTATTCATAGTCACATACTCTGTATACCTTAATAGAATATCGGCTTGCTCTTCATCCTCAAGGGCAAACTCCTGTATCAAGCGATCTAAGAATTCTTTCAAACTGCAAGAAAAGTCAAATATGTCATCAAAGTCCAATAGTCTATCAGGCTTAAACGCAAAATTTAAAGAATCGACTTGAGAATTTGGATGTGGAGCAAGGTTCAAATTGATTTCTTCGAAAATTCCAATTGACAAATAATTTTCGTCAAATCTTTTTATTTCATACCCAACACTGACATATATAAAGTCCTCTTCAGTGAATTCAGGGTCATTCTTGACCTCTTCAATTGTCTCTGTAGGTACTTGTACCAAATTTTCAAGAACTTCTTTAAAGCTAACTTTTTCATCCGGGTAAGCTTCAATCTTTTCCTTAAGTTTATCTGAAATATGATATTTAGACAAAGAGTATTCATTTGCCGAGGTCAAAAGTGATTCTACTCGACTTTTTATATCCTCTGAGAATTCCCACATGTATTTACGAATACTACCCTTCATCTCATTTCCCTTACCGGAGATAATAGAATTAATAAAATCACTTTCAAATACATCTGAATCATGAAAATTAGGCAACCTAAAATCAATTGAGTATTTGTAGGGGAATTCAAATGACATATCAAACACAAGGTCAAAATAAGGTTCTCGAATTTGATCTTTTCGCCTAAGTATAAATGTGCCCCCCTCGTCACCAGCATTTGAAAGTGTCCCATATTGTGGCGTTTGATGAACGTTCGACGGAAAGTCCGATAGGAACTTTTCACAGAATGTTTTGAAAGATGTTTCTTGGTCTTCAATATTATCCAGTGATTTTAATAGATTAAAAGTAAATGGGCTATTCCCTCCATGTTGTCCGTCTTTTACTTTTTCAATTCCTCCTGAAGTAAGTGCAAATCTTGATTTTTTGGATTCAATTATCATCAATCCTCCACCCCTTGAGTGATTAAAAACCGATCCAGAGAAGCAACTATCTGAAATCAATACTATGTGTCTGGCTTCTGAGTTTTTCAATAAGGCCAACAAAGAATCATTATCAATCCAAGAAGTAATATCATCCTGCATACTATCGGATAATAACCAGTAGCCTTTATTTGTGACTCGGTCGAGCTCTCCGTGCCCCATGAAAACAATAAGAAAATCATCTTCTGGAACAGCATTAATTAAGATTTCTCGTAATCTGTAATATACATTTTTACGAGTCGTTTCTTCCCGTCCCACTAACAATTCAACTTCATCAAATTCAAATTTTGTATGAAGCTTACTCATCAGACTTGTTGTGTCTGACACGCAATTTTGCAAATTATTAATCCTTACATCAGCATATTGATCAATAGCTATACCTATAATTTTTGCATTCATAAATTAAACTTATGACTTAAAATAAATAATTACATGAATTAATTTCTTCTTTTCTCACCAAGTTTCTTCACACTAGCAGAGTTTACGTTGGAGACTCTGCTAGTGATGTCCCACAAATATTAAACTACCTTTTCAAACCCATCAATCCTCCTCACCCCCTCCCCAAAAAACGCTCCCCCAAGAGCCTCTCTATTACAAAATCTTTATTGGCCCGGCTGATATGGGAATCACTTCTTGGCCAATCAACTGTTCGAATTTTTCGAAGTGTTGTACTATAGAGATGGCTATAATGTACGATTTGTACACCCTCATAAATTGTTCTGATTTTAGGTTTTCTTACTAGGGTTTTAAGTGACATCAACGTGATATATTTGCCGATTTTGGCATATATGATCACATGGTTTTGTTGCGACCGGATATACAGAATTTCATCAGCACGTATCTTCTCATATTTGCCCTCGAACTTGATAAAGAAATAGTCAGCTTCTTCGGCAAGGGCTCCGTTAAGCAGATACATCTCTCTGTCTTTTTTGACAACTTTGAAAATCGGTTAAATGTAAAAGTTTCCGGTAGGTAATCCACTATATCAAATTTGTCGGCTTCCAAGGCGTAATTGGGATAGGCCGTTGTAAGAATGACCATGGGTAGGATAGCCTAATTGCTGCGTCTTAATAACACCGAAACGTTTTTTTATGTATAATGTTAGAGGTAATGGAATAGTCATAATGCTCCAAATCTGAATTTAATAAGAAATAATTTGGATTTGACATTTGGTTAATTCTTCCTGAAAACAACTTTATAGCAGCAAGAAAATTGCCCATTCCCACTGTTACACTTACTGTTACACCATAAAAAAAGCCCTTGCAAACATCACGTTTACAAGGACTTACACTTTTAGTAGTGACCTCCGCAGGATTAGAGAGCGTTAATTATATTATTGATTATAAGTAATTTAAAATTTCATGTTGCCGCATTGTTGACTAATCTTGACCAGCTTTGGCTAAGGTGAGACCTCCGATTGTCACGAACAAACCGCTTGCCGCAAACCCTCCCATCTTGATTGTTTCGTAGTTCTTATTCTGTTTGTCACCGGCTAATGCGTAGATAGCAGTACCTAAAAGGCATGCTCCACCTGCTGCGATGAAACCACCAGCCGTTCTGGCCTCTTTGTCGAATTTTATGTTAACACCAGGTTCTTTATTTAGCTGTATAATACTAGTCTGTCTTACAGAATAAAGGCCATCTGTATCCTTTAAGATTGCTTGACCGCATACGTCTATACTACCGTATAATAAGTTGATTACCAGAAACGCAATTTTTTTCATTTTTTCACAAAATATTTCTGTCAAAACCACACACCCCATAATCTTCTCGAATTTGCATGGTCTAATTATTATGTCTAATCAGGAAATTTCGGATGATTTTTTTTCCGAGTCCCTTTTTTGATACCATTCTGCCTTTTCTCTTAGCAGTTCGGCATTCTCTTCTAATACATTGTAATATTTCTCCTTCATTTTTACACCAATATCGTTGGATTGCAGTCTAATTGGCTCATCGTCTGAAGCGTTAAAAAACCAGTTTGTGTCAAGGTTAAATCGAGTTAATAATATCCCAATCTTTTCTGCAGGCAGATTTTGACGTCCAGTCATCAAATGCGAAACTTTCGAAGGGCTTATGTCTAACTCTAAAGCCATTTTCGACTGCAAATTTTCAAACATTTCAGCCAAAATCTTTTTGTACTTCTTCGGTGTCATTATTAAGAATGATTACAAATTGTAATCTTAAATTACAATTGTATTGTCACTTTACTTTTTGTATAATAATATTGCATGTGTAAATAACGCACATGCAATTAAAGCATAAACACAGGATTAATGCAAGACGTAAAAACACCTATTAAGGCAAGTACTAATCTCCCAGCCTCTGCCAGAAGGTCACACTGGCAAGCCAGACTTAGGGATATCTGCGAAAAGAATGGTGGGCAAACTCAAGTAGCCCGGGAATTTTACAAGGCCATGGGCCTTAAAGATGCCATTCTGATGCGAAACAAAATGGCCAATATTCTTAACAACAGATCTGCCGTAGAGACGGCCTCCGAATTTGTGGTACAGCTGGAAAACCTACTAAAATCATGATAGCGATAGCCATAGCACTGACCGGTCTTGCCGCCGGCCTGAGTTTACTGATAGCTCAGGGATGTAAATATGTAGAGGATAAAAAGAATCAAGACATCTACCCACCAGAGAAATTATGAACAGAATAGATACCCGTAAGCTACTGCAGGCTATTCATGCCGGCACCCTGAATGACTCTGAGAAAGAGGAAGCAATGAAGCACCTGGATGAGGAGATCTTTCAATGCGATGAAGTTCTGCAGGATCAGGAAACTGAGCCTCACGTGAGACGTGAATACCGAGCTTATAAAACTGAATATAATAAAGCACTCACTAAACTTAAGCAATCATGAAAAACACTTTTCTGAGTTACTACACTCTCTTTAAGCAGCTTCTTTTTCCACAAAAAAAGAAAGTATTGCTGGCCAACTGTGATTGGGTAAAGATTCTTCATTGCCATAAGGGGCTTAGGCTGGATGATTTTGACGAAGTAGATCATGTAGGCGTAATGGCCGGGATTGAAGAATTAAAAGCTCAATGTATAGGGCAATGCTCTCAGGCTTCATGCCCTGAATATGATCAGACAATACATGCGGAATATGCTGAGGCTATTGTACAGATGATTGATGTCAGCTTAGTACAAATGGCTGAGCTTAGTATGCATGTGGATTCTGTAAAAGAAGAAATGAAGGGCCTTTTTGAAAGCCTGCCTAATGTAAAAGGTGTGATTGTAGGCGGCACTGCAGACCTCTGTTTTACGAAAACCTATGAGCATCTCTCAAGAATTAAATCTCAGTTGATATCTTAACTTATACTAATATGAACCTCGAAATTTTAAACACTCAAAACTGTCAAACGGTCCGCTCCGGAGAGCCAAGAGTACGTCTAAATCTAAAGTCTGGTACTGTTACTATTAACAGTATTGGTGCTGATAAAATAGGCTTTAAACCCTCGCAGGGTGTTCTTTTTTACTATGATAAAGAAGAGAATCAGCACTATATAAGCATAGCTTCGGGTAATACAGCTTTTGTTCCAAGGACAGACTCAAGTAAGAGGAATTACATCTTCAACAATTCAGCTCTGGTTAAAACAATAGCAAAAAGGCATAATGCCGAAGAAAATTTCAATCTGATTATTGGGAAAGAATCTGATGAACATACCGGGCTTTTTCCATTACTCTACGCTAAACCACGCTAACCATGACAGACAAAGAACTGATAGAGGCTGTGGTAGCCGGGGAGATAAACCTGGAGGAGCATCCGAACTATAAAGGCCAGCTGGCAAACCGATTGGCTCAGCTGAAATTTCAGCAAAAAAAGCTAGATCAGCGAGAAGCTGAGGCTCTGACACATCAGATTGTCAGTTTAGAAGACTTACTGCAAGATTAAACCCATTTCATGTCCGAGAACCTAACATTTGACCAGATACTTTCTGTAGATGGCGGAGAAAGCTACATCCTTTCAATACTGCCTGAACTGCAGGATTGTTTTGACGGCTGGCCGAAAAAAATAAAAGTGGCCAGCAGGGATGATGACAAAACGCCCTCTACAGGAATTTTTAAACACCGTGAAAGTGGCCACTGGATGGTCAAGGATTTTGGCGGCGGTGAAAATAAAGCCAAGTCTGCCATTAGCCTCTGCATGGAACATGAGAATTGTGACGGCTCTGAGGCTTTTAAAATATTAGCGAAATTTTACGGACATAAGCTCACCACAACTGCAGAGCCTAAGCCTGCTTACAGCTCAAGAGCCGCTACTGCGGATGATCAGCCTGGTGAAATTAAGAACCTGAAATTCAGGGATCTGAAAGAGAGCGATTACCGGCTAATATTCTCTACCAAAACCTGGAAGGAACTGCAATGGAACGGTGTGACGGCTAAAGATGACAAAGCCCGAAATGAGCATGCTAAGGCTCTCTTTACCTACTACAGATGCAAGGCTCTGATAAGCTATGAGCATGTGGCTAAAGACGGCTCAAAGGTTCATGTATGGGAGGCTACGGAGACTTTCCCGATGTATGCGATAGACGAAACCGAGTTTAAGAAGATCTACAGACCGCTGGCCACAAAGCTTCGGTTTATGTATGCCGGCCAAAAGCCAGACCGATATCTTCACGGGCTGGCACAGCATAAGAAGTACCTGGATGAAAATAAGGCCAAAAACAATAAGGCAGATGTAGCTATGGAAATGGCTGAGCCTTCTGAAGATGGCAGTGCAGAAGCAGCTGCAGAGAAGGATAAGCTGCCTGAGCGTTTTCCTGAAGTAATATTATGCTCTGGTTTTTCTGATGCAATTAATGTAGCAGGCTGTGGATTTAGGACCGTCTGGAAGAACTCTGAGTCTGACGATCTGGAAACCAGCCAAATGAAGTCTTTAAGGAAGATCGCTTTCAAGGTGCTTCAGTTGCAGGATCTGGATGCTACTGGCATGGCGAATGCTTTGAAAATTGCCTCCCAGTATCTGGATATTCATACCATTATTTTACCTCAGGAGCTACTGAAGTATGCCGGAAATAACGGCAAACGGATGAAGGATGTACGCGATTACCTACGCAAATGGAGCCCTTACAACTTTAAGAAGCTGGTAGACCAGGCATTGCCGTTTAAGTTCTGGGATGAAATGAAAGCCATGAATGAAAGTGGCACCCAGAAAATGCGGTTTGGCCGGCCACAATGGATTTATGAGTTTAACCAGGTACGCGGTTATAATTTTCTGCAGATGAATGGCTTCTGGAGGCTGGAAGAGCCGAAGGAGAAAAACGGATTCTTATTTATTCACATCAAAGATCAGATAGTGAAAAAAGTGGAAGCTCAGGATATCAAAGATTACATCACCTCTTTTCTGAAGGAAAGGCAAATGCCTGAAGATCTGCGAAACAAAATCTATAAAACGCCATACCTGAATGATCAGAGCCTTGCTAACCTGGAATACTTCAAGCCGAATTTTCAGTATTACGGGGCTGATTTTCAATACTTCTGTTTTGAAGAAGCGAACGGATCTCACAGTGTTTATAAGGTTACTAAAAACACCCTGGAGCCTGTTAAGGTGAATGATGTTTACTTCTGGGAGCATAAGATTCTGAAGATTGAGACAGAGCGTAAAGGCAAGCTTAAGACGGGCAACTTCAAAAAAATGGACACTCCATTCTTTAAGGCTTTTAAAGAAGAGGGCGAATGGAAGCTGGAGCTGAGTGAGGAAAGCTGTGACTTTATGAAGTTTCTGATTGGGACCAGCCGCCTGCACTGGCAAGCTGAGCTGGAAGAACGAATGGATTTTTACAAGCTGAATGAAGAAGAAAGGGAAAATTATGCTAAAGCAAATAGCCTGGCTGAAGAGGATATTGCCAATCTGCTGAGTTTTGGCAATAAAAAGAAACAAGAAGCTTACGCCGAGAAATACCGCTGGAGGCTGGATGGTGCCTTGCTTACCCCTGAAGAGCGTGCTGAACAGGAGCTGTGCTTTATTAACCGCGTGTTTGTGATAGGCTACCTGCTACACCGTCATAAAGATGATGCCAGACCCTGGGCTGCTTTCCTGATGGATTATAAAGTAAGTGAGGAGTCTGCCAGTAATGGCCGTGCCGGTAAAGGGCTTATTGCGAAAGCACTGTACCGCTTTATGAAGCACTTTCATAGAGATGGCCGTAAGCAGGGGCTGCTAGACTATGAGCATATATGGGATGGTGTGGATGAAAACACCGAACTCATACATCTGGAAGACTGGGATCACTACCAGCCCTTTCCAAGATTATTTACGCCACTTACATCATCATTAACTTCTAACCCGAAAGGGAAACAGCAGGTGACTTATTCTTACACTCAATATGGTAAGTTTTTAATTGATACCAATTTTGCGGATAAATACACGGATGGCTCCTCTAAAGGCCGTAAGATTTATTCTGTCTTTTCAGATTACTTTCATGAGGATCTGGAGCAATACAATGAGGTGCGTACACCCATTACCGAACTAGGCCGCAGGCTTTATGACAAGCGTGACTGGGATACTGAGGAATGGAACCGCTTTTACAACTTCATGATTCAGTGCCTGCAGTTTTACCTGGCTACTGCTGAAAAGATAGACCCTCCTTTCTCCAACATCACGAAGCGGAACAACCTGGCCCTGATGGGTGAGAACTTCCAGAGCTGGGCTGATAACTATTTTGAGAATCACTTTAACACAGAGGTAGACAAGATAGCCTCACATGAAGACTGCAGGAAAGTGGGAAACATGCAAAAGCTTACCTCCCATAGTTTTATGAAGAAACTGATAGCCTGGTGTGAGTTTAATGACTACGAGCTTAACCCCATGGACGTAGACGGCTGGATGGAGGGTGGTAAGCGAAGCAATTACGGCCTGATTAAGAAAAACGTGCCGAAAGAAGGCTCTATCACAGAGCTTACCAGCAGAATATTTCTTCACATACGAAACCGGCACCACCCGAGCTGGGACGATAAACTACCCTTTGACTAATGCTTAGACAACTCTCACTCACCCCCACATCTGCAGAACGAGCTGCAGATTTAGCGATGGACTTAGGCTTTAATAAAGACCTTCACAAAGCCCAAAACGGTAATAAAGCTGCCGGAAGAAGAGTACGAAAGACTCTGCGTGAAATAGAACTGGCCGCCCGTGCCGGCCGAAAAGAAATCTTAACAATCATGAAGAATGGAACAAGCAATTAAAAAAGAACTGCAGTGGCCACGCTACTATGTTCACAAAAAAACGAAACAGTACATCAGGCTGGAAAATGAAGCCGACGGACAGATTATCACTATGCAAGATTCTGTCTGTGGCCAGCCCGGAAAAATGTGTTACCGGCTTTTTAACTACAGCCTGAAAAGTACTGACCCGGAAACGATCAGATCTCTTTATGAAGGGGAGAATGCGAGCTACACGGAAACTACGAAAGAAGCCTGGACACGAGCCACACAGCAATACCAGGACTGGCTGAAACGCTACTGGAAAAGCCTATTTAAAACGAGTAATTAAATTTTCAATCAATACTTTAAAACAATTTACAAATGGAAAGAATGAATAGACTTCAAGAGCAACTAAATGAAATCAGAGCTGATTATCAGAAGTTTCTTAACGGCAACAAAACTGCCGGCACCCGGGTGAGAGTAGCTGCTCAAGCTATGAAGCATAACCTGCAGGAGCTGCGATTAGAAATTCAAGAAAGCAAAAAGGGCAGCTGAATGTCATGTGGCTCTAAGTGTAGCAGGCTCCGGTGTGGAGTCTGCATCACAAAGGGCTGTGACCTGAATTAATGGAATTCTTTATCCTGGATATCACCTACAAAGTTTCTCCGAGAAACCAACTGCAAAAAGCGATGGCTGAGTATTTCAATGCTTTTGCCCGGAGGAAGTTTGACCACCTGGAGGTGAAGGTCTGGATAGATAAGGTACAACGTGTGCTGCAGGATAAGCAAAACATCTACTTCACCTGCAGAGAAATAGAAGTTACAATATTAAAGCCCACTACGGCTGACACAGACTACTGGATAGAGTTTAAGCACTTTGCGGTACTGCGATTTGTCTGGGGGCATGATGATGAAAAAAATGATAAAACAATTAGAGGAATTACAGGCTTCCATCAGCGAAGAACAAGAAAAACTGAAAGCAAAGGGAGTCAAATCAGGAAAGCTCAAGCCTGAGCAATTAGCCCGACTCTCTGCAGCAGTAGACACTGCTGTGAGAGAGTGGGATAGAAAACCGAATAATTAACCTTAAACAATAATCGTATGAAATATTTTGCATACATCAGCTCCACTTACGTGAGCAAAAACAAGCTTGGAGAACAGCTCTCTGAGGAGATTAAGAAGTTTGACAAGGCTTTGCTCAATGGTGATTCTGAGCTTCTTGAATATGTAAGTTCAATAGAGGGCTTGATAGAGATGTCCAACGAAGATAATCCTAGATGCACTCCGGACAGGCTTGAGGTAGATGATTACAGAAGAGACATAATGCGAGATGGATCTATGGATATATATCCAAATATTAATCGTGTATTCTACATTAGTATTTATCCTGTAAAACTAGAATGGGATAGTAGTATGCCTGATTCTTTAATGGAAAAGGAGGTGGAATCATGAAGACTAAAAGTAAGGTGATAGGGATTTATGGATGCTCTTGCCATCCCTTTAAAAGCTATGAAGAGGCTATCAAGTTTGCTAATCAAAAACTTAGAGTAGGCGAAATAGTTAAGAATAGATGTTCAAGTAAAATAGGGACAGTATTCAGCCATGAATCAGGCAATTATGTCACTGTTAAGTATGGAGAGCTTAAATCTGACATACATCTTGAGCACTCGCAAAACTTAATTAAACAAGATGAATATGCTAAGTAGTGAAGATCTTCTTATCCTGGTGATGGCTGCACTACTGATACCTGCAGTAGTTGGATTCGTGATAGCTGTATGTGCGGTATTGTTGCCTTCTTCCGGAACCAGGGTGCCGAGAATGGAGAACCCGCCACCACCTCCGGAGGCGTATGATAATACAGATAGTATAGTGGATGAAAGCCCATTTTGTTAATTCAAATCTGGCCCATTTGCGTACCGATTTGGGTTTTACTCAGGAGGAACTGGCCAAAATACTAGGGTTAAAGCGAGGAAAGCTCAGCAGCTGGGAGGAATACCGGGCCTCACCAAGAATACCGGACTTAATTAAATTGTCAAATTTCTTCAATCTTACGCTGGACCAGCTGATCAGAGTAGACTTGAGGAGCAAAAGAAAGAGGATATGAAGAATACAAAACCAGTAAATATTTTATTGAAATCAGACGATAAAATTGATCGTCAAACAATAGCTTGGTCTGAACCACATTTCACTAAAGGGGAATGGCATTTACAAACGGAAGCTGATTCCTATACGAATATTATCAGATGCAAGAATGAAAAAGCAGACAATATATTCATTAGTTCATGTGCTCAATCATCAAGTTTAGAATCTCAAGCTAACGCTCAGTTGATAGCTTCAGCACCTGACTTGTTGGAAGCATTACAAGACATATTGATTTGCCATGAAAAAATGAAAGGCGGTGGGCAATCTATTGAAGATGTACTTCTAAACAAGGCCTACGCAGCAATCACAAAAGCCCTTACAATTCAAGAGAAATCTATTTTTTAGCTTACTTCTAACACTAAGCTTTGCGAAGGCCACAGGCTTTCGTTAAGCGGCTGTTAGCGGCCAAAAGGTATTTCATGGCGTTAAATATTAACCCGTCTCGGTTTCCGAGGCGGGTTTCTTATTTAAATGCAAAAACCGACAGGTTTTTACCTTATGATCTCACCCGATTTTCAGAGATCTCCCTTCCCCAAACCCCAACCATTCAAAAAACTAATATTATTTATACTATTTATACTAAATAGAAATAGAATGTTTTAACAGCCTGCCAGTCAGCTAGTTATTACTAGTAAGAATTTTACTTAATTCTTACTAAAAAGTAAGAATAGTATAAATAATTCATACTATACCTTTTTCTCCGGCATCGCCATTTGGGCTAGTATGAATTTTTTTAAGGCATAGTATAAATTAAATTCACACTTACTATCACATAAACTACTGACTATCAGTACTAAGTATGAATAGTATAAAAAGTAAGAAAAATCTGAGTCAAAAAAGATTTTGGAACGTGAAGAGGAAGAGCCTAGAAAGGTATAGAAAATCAGCTGAACTTATTTTTGTACAATAATGGGTGTGAACCCTTTTCATGTAGATTTTTTTTGTAAATTTATATGAGTTTTTGATACAGACATTTGTCCGCTCTCAATGAAGCTAACTTTTCTGCTGGAAGAATACCTTTATAAGTACTATGTGAAACGCTTTGATGTTGAAACATCTCTGATCAGAAAGAGCATTCCTGGAATGCTGGCCTTAGGGCAGTCTAAAAATTATATGCCGATCAGAAATGTGGATATAGAAAAGCTAACCTGTGAGGTGTATTTCACGGTGAGCTTTAAGAAGCTGCTTCGGCTGAGGATCAATAGCCCCTCAGAAAATGCACTGAAAGGATTTAATGCCAATATCAGGGGCCTCTTCTATGATGAGTATTTTGAGTTTATGGATGAACGATCTACTTATATGAGCGATGAGCAGCTGATAGTGATTAGCCGTGACTTCATGGACAAGTACAGTCTTTCTGAAGATGATGTGAATGTTCAAACTTTACTGAGGAATTACCGCCGTTACCGAAACAAGCAATGCGAAGCGAAACAAGCATCTTAGATCACCAGAGCAATTCTGAAGACCGGCGAATAGTACGGATTCGACTGGCGGCTTCTGCCATCATTAAACAGCAGCTCTTTTCTCAGGACCTATATATAGGTGACAATCTGGCATTTCTGGAACCTGAAGCCTGGCTGGCTGACCTTAGAGCCGGGGACTTTGAGAACCTGGCAATTGAGGCAGATCAGCTGAGTGGGGATTTTGGTGTTAACCTAACCGATAAGCTTTCTCTGCAGTTTGATAGCTTCAGAAAGAAATCTGAGATTCTCTCCTGGTATCAGCAAAAACTAGCCAACAGGCGAATAGCCATAGAGCTGACAGATAGCTGCGGCGAAGTAGAAGCGTATAACCCGTATAAGGTGGAGATGAAGCTGGTGAGTCAGAATGACGGGCTGCATAAGATACAGCTGGTATTGACACGGGCACAGCATTTTCCTAGTGACACCCTGGTGAACATTGACAATTTTCTGCCGCCTGTGCTTGTGAATACAGCTAACGTGCCGGCTACGCCGGAAACTGAAAGAAGACTAATCACTACTGTAGAATGTGTAATTGCGTAAAATATGGCTAAAAATATTCATGTACCGGTACTGAGTGGAAAAACAAACCTGTACAGCTTTGGCTGGAGCCTCTCTGATGATATTAATACGGTGACCAACTGGCAGGAAGGCGATAATCAGTTTCTTGACCTGGATGACGGCCTGTATTTTGTCTTTGCCAAGCCAATTAACGGGCAGGAAGATGACTGGCTCAGAATAGTTATTCAGGTAGGTGATGATGACTGCCAGCTGGAGCTGGATGGTTTTTATGATATCACCCCAGCCTGCCAGATTGTTATTAACGGCTTTTTTGACATTACTGCTACCGCAGTTTATGCTATTCCTGCAATCACAGGCTATAATGTAGAAGCCGAACAGCTTACTTGTGAAATACTGGCCAACCCACATTCGAATATTGCTGAAGCATTAGCTCGGGCTCAACATCATTATGCTATTAAGGCAGAAACTAAGATGGCCGGTACCATCTTTAGTGAAGCGGGTGAAGTGAGTAAAGATGGCGGTGCCACCTGGACGGCTTTGACAGAACTAGGTTTTGACAGCATAGGCAGGCGATTTGCAGGCTATAAATTGCCTTACACTACACCTGTGAATCCTTTATTGCGGACCAGCTCTGTTTGTCAGTCTTATTCAGACAGCCGAAACACGGAATATTTTACGGCCAACATGGGATACAAAGTAGCACTGAGCCCAGCTGACAGCCCAAGCCCAGGGAACTTTGATCTTACCGGAATTCTAATTGCGAATCATCTGGATAGCCGTCAGGACAGCCAGGGAGTGGCAGATATCTACGTAATCTGGCTGGCCGGCCATGGTCAGAGTTATTCTGTTAGAATTAATGAAGGAGCATGGAAAGGAGGAGTTGAAAAGAATATTGTGCCTTCTGTCAACTCCCAACCGGTTACTTCTGTGAATATTCCGGTAGCCGAATTCAGCATTCAAGCGGCCTACCCTAAGGACTTTCTTCTTGACATTTCAAAAGATGGCGGGACAACTTACGACAGATATGTAGTAAGACGCTGGAGCTTAGGAGGGCATTATTCTACTGTCTGCAGTATTACCCGAATGCGTGACAATAAGGTGTACGTGTGCACAACGAATGGTGATATGGATGTGCCTTCTTATCTGAAGATAGGCGGTACCACCTACAATAATATGGCTGCAATAAAATGTTGCTGGGATATTGGCGTAAAAACAGCAGATGCTACCGCAACTTTTGGTTTTACAGACTCTTCAACCGACTGGGCAGATTTTCAACTTTTAATCGACGATTGGCAATAATGGCAGTACAATCTTTCAATTCATCCGGCGAAATTCTGGCAATCTCTCAGACAAAGCCTCAAAGTCTGATATACAGCACGTTTTATTCTAAAGTGCCTATTCCGGTGATAGGCACGGTTCTATATTCCAACCAATCCCTCACGACAAAAGTAAATCCTCTGCCCTGGTATGGACTGGTGGTATCTGGACAGCTGTACGAAGTACTATTGAATAGTAACTCTGAGATAGCTGTAATGAATCTGGTAAATCAGGTAGTTAATCCTAGTCCAGACGCGAACCATATTAATCCTGCAAAAGATGTGACCTATAACTCTGCAGGTGTTCAGAATTCCTTGAGATCGGAATGGCTGATCACTGAATCCGGAGGGCAGATACTGCTCAATGACAGCAACTGGGCAACGGGTTTTGACTCAGGGGCTACCCGACGAGTTTTTATAGGAGCAGAAGAAAAGGCCGTAGCCACCGCCCGAACGCTAGCGAATCTGGACATTACGGCCCTGCAGGGCATGGACATTGCTCCGCTGACTATCTACGAGGGGCAAAAGTATAGTCAAACCTACATTCACATTAAGGCGAACGCTTCAAAGAATAGGCGGAAATGGCAAAACGGGAACAAAACATACTTTTGGATGCCTGAAAGCCATCAGTTTGATAATAGTTTGTATCCGGGCTTCTATAAGTATTTTCCGGATTTCACCTTGCCTACTGGCAAAATAGCCTCACTGCAGCTCAGATGGGAGGATGATTATCCTGCACATAGAGCCGATAATAAAGGGTTTACTTCTACGCCTTCAAAGCCTTATGCACAAAGTGATTATGTGGATTATGACGGCTGGATGCTGAATAATGGCATTCCACCGGCTTATCAAGGCTCTAATGCTGCCCGTCAAGCTGCCTGGGATAATATTCCGGAGTCTACGCTGATGAATGCTTTTCTGCAGACAGTTGTGAACCCGCATAAAGGCCGTGCTTTTGTTGAATTGAATTTTGAACCGGCTGTAGGGATAGATCTGAACGGGCAAAAGATGATCAATGTACTGCAGCAGTGGAGCAATGCAAACCCATCTGCTTTGCTGGGCTTCTGGGCCAATGGTTTTGGTGCGATTAATTGCAACCGGATTCAAATGCAAGCGGAAGCTGATGACAGCCGAATGACGCCTGATTTGCAATTTGCAGGCACATATAACGATTGGCTAAATACCCGGAATGGGGTGTCGCTCTTTAAAGGGGCATACTATATTTATCATGCCGTAGCCACAGTCTTTTATTGCAATGACCTGTACCAAAGCCGACCTGAGGATTACGGCTGGCTTCACCAGGCTATGATGATGGTGGTAATGAACCGGAAGTTCTACCCGAATAAGAAGAATATATTCATTGATTTTCATGCGATTGAGTATCAGATTACAGGTCCGGTAGACTTTGTGGAAGTGAAGCACCCTGTTAGTGGTGCAATAGTGAAATATCCTTCAAAGCCGCTGACCTCTCCGGGTCAACGATTTACACGAGCACTCTTTGGAATAGCCTACGCCGATGGTATCAGACTGTGGAATGCACCTGCAGAAGAGCATGATGATCCTTATTATTACGGCTATGCACATGGACAGTTAGACCAGAATGGCAATCTATTCACTCAACCGAGGACTAAAAATTACGGTGATGGTCGATTGCCAGGGCGATACTTTACAGAGGCCCGATCACAAAAAGGGGTAGACTGGCATGTAGCGGCTATGTGGGCGATTTCTGAGAATAAGGATATCATCAATGCCAACACCAGCTGGGAATTTCTGGATTTTAGCACTGATGGTGGCTCAACTTATGTAAGTGGTACCAATAAGCTGCTGAGTAAGACATTCATTAATAAGCAGCCGGTAGTCATATTTAAGCCTGACAATAACGGCAATGTGGGCTTAGTGCTCTTTTTTAATCCATGGCAGGACGCTACTATAGAGGCTAGTTACAAGATAAAAATTAACGGAGTAGTTCACGATATTATACAGGTGGGAGACTATGCCAGCTGTGTGAGAGTAATTATATAGTGCGATGTTTCAGAGGTTCATTCGCTTTATCAAATCAATTTTTAAACGCAAAAACACGATGGCAAAGGTTAGTTTTAATCAGCAACGAAAGTATAATCCGGACTATAGCTCTGTGATTTCGCCGTACCAAACGGCTATAAAAATGGAAGTTTTTAATGCAGCCGGTACCACTAAGCTCTATGAGGTGCTTTACCCTTTAGGTGGAGCGGATTTTGACTTAAGCCTGGCTTCAGGATCTTATGTGTTCAAGGCAACTATCCTGGACACGGTTACCAGCGGGAACCTTTCTGTGGCACTGGTGGATGAAGTGGCCGGCTCTGCTGTATTTAATAGCGGGAGTAATATGGACGAAAATAATAAGGTCTATACCTCACCTGCCGTGAGCGTGAATAATGATTTCTTTAACCTGAAGATTTTTCAGAGTAGTTCTTTTGTCAGTTCTACGCCTGTGGCTGATTTTGCGGTAAGTTATGCTTTAGGAGTGTGTACGGGTATAGACCCTAATAAGAAGCGTAGAGCTAATTTTACATTTGCGAATTATACCACTCCGCTTGAAATCAGCACAGATAATGTAAGTTTTGTCATCTTTAACCCGAATGGATTCTACCGCGAAGGTGATGTAGGTACTACCGTGACTTACTATTTCAGAGATGCTAATGAAGACACAGACAGTGTTGAGATCACCTTCAGTGATTGTGCCACACCGCCACCAGCCGCTCCAACCTTAAGTACCAACACAATCACTACTTCAGGAAGTGTAACGCTGACCTTCTCCGGAGGACCCGGTACAATAAAGGTATATGAAGGCAATACCGTAAGGCAAACGATGACGAATCAAAGTAGCCCATTAAACTTTACGCCTAACAATATCAATGCCGGGCAGTTTACCTTCAGCTTTACGAATGCGAATGGTGAGTCAAGCAAGTCTGCTGTACTTACTGTGCAAAGCGATGGAGGTGGCGGTTTCTGTTCACTTCAGCATCTTGACGCTTTATGTGAGTGGCAGGAGCCGACACAAGGGCCCTTTCAGATTAAGGCGATCAAATTCAGCAATTCGGGAAGTTATGCCTGGGCCGGGCAAATTGTGACGTCGATACCTCTTACATTCATTCTGAGAGGTAAGAATATCCTGACAAGATCAGACGTGGCCTTGGCTTCAGGGATAAGCACATTCACAGTAGATTGTTTATCTGGTAATGCCACTGAGCCGGGTGGACTTACGGAGCCTGCAGGATTCCCGATGCCGCCAGGCTATGAAAAGGTGGGAAACATTTATCAGCCGATTGGTACCGTAGTAGGAAACAACGTTACAAAGCGAATAAAGGCGAATGTGACGAACTTTTGCACAGCATCAGCAAGCACTGTTCAAATTGGGATCACAAATAATTACACTTCACAGGCACCGAATGTCAGTGAAGTGGTGAGCTGGAAGGATGGGCTTGAAGCTGATGTGCTGGTGCAGGATGGGGCTTATCCTTGGATATTTGTAAGGGATAAAAATAACCCAACAAACGTGAGCGAACCTACAAAAACAAAAAGGTAATGGCTTTAAAGATTCATCAGATACTTGGATTGGCGAATAGCCTGATCAGCAGAAAAGAGAGCTTCAATTTTGAAAGTGTGACGCTCGCAGATGGCGATTTGTTTGAGCACTCATTAGGCTCAATGAAGCTAAGTGTAGAATTCTACGAATCTGGATCCAGAAAAGCAATTCATGCCGACTGGGAGCCCGTAGATCTTTTGAATATCAGGTATTATGGTCCTGCATTTACGGGCGATGTATTTATCACAAAACGTTAATATCATGCTTAGATTATTGATTCTACTACTTCTTATCAGTTCAATCGCATTAGCTCAAAAGCGACGAATGATAGAAATAGACTCAGATACCACTACCACGCCTACAAGTGGCTATTACGGTCTTGCTGTGAAAAATAATAAGTTATACGCTATTCCCTACTCAGGCAACAATATAATGATAGGGCCTCTCACTACCGCAGAGTATAATTCCCTCTGGGATAGTAGACTCTCAAGCAAACTCACACCGATAGGTGATGGTAAGCTATTAAGTCAGTCTTACGGAACGCTCACTGCAGCTGAAGGGGTAAGTACTTATTTGAGAATAGTTTCAGGGCCACCAAGCTACCCTCCCAGCCCTGATATATACTACAGAGGGCTGTCAGCTTCTGTATTTAATGTTACTAAAGGCTTCACAATTAATGATAGTTTTGGAGAGGAAGGTCAGGTTTTGACTTCAGGAGGAGATAATGGAACAGCCAGCTGGTCATATTTAGTTGACACTTTAAATGCCCGGCCTGTTTTAAGCCTTTCGCCTCAGGCTGCAGAGCTGATACCGGAAGATCATCATCTAGTTATTGAGCCGGATTATATTCCTGCCCGTAGTTCGGGCAATAGTTATTTTGATACGCTGAGGGCCAACTTTTTTTTCTATAACATATTGAAAGATAGTCTTGAATTGAAGCTAACGGATTTTGATACTCTCTTTAAATCAAACGTCACCTTCAATATTCTATTTTTTGGTTCTGATCACTCTGATAGTCTTTTTGTGCATGACTCTACTTCTATTCTTTACTTTTCAGACACAGTTTATGCCTATGCTGGAGGCAATCTATTTAAAAGTAACTATCTGAGTTCAGACCATTCCCTCTCCTATTTTAGAATAAGCCCATTTCAGGCTTTTCAACTATACTGGGTAAGAGATGAACGAAAATATTATATCACCAAAAAACCATCATATGAATTCAATTATTAAATCCTTTATCCTCGTATTTATGCTAATGTTTCCTGCCGGAATATCAGCCCAGGTAATTAGGACTATCCAAACCGTTTCTGCATCAGCTTCGGTAAGTGGAACTGCTGATGTGGTACTGATCACCAGCGGCTCAGGCATAACCCTAACATTGCCGGGCAGTCCTGCAACGGGCAGGACGATCGTAGTAGGAAATCACTCTACAGCAGATGTGACTTTAAGCCCTGCTATAAGAACCAGAAATGGAGTAAGCAGTGCGGTTTTGCCCAAAGACCGGCTCACTTTCGAACCAGGTATAAGCAAGAATTTTATGACAGTTATTTGGGATGGAACTTATTGGAGATTAATTGATTAATATAAATTTTACTACGATGCGAAAAATACTTGTCTTTTATATTTTAATGATAGCTGCCAGTTTGAGTTTTGCACAAAATGCAAAGATTAAAAAGCTTGTGACTGATGATAATAATGCTCTATTTAAAGCAGATACCAGCATAATTTTAGTGAATGATTCTGCCTTTCAAAAGATAGTGAGCGTTCATTACAAGTTCATTTCTCAAGAGATTCTAAAGGAAGAATATGAGCGTAAGAAAATGGAGCTTGACCAGCAACTTGAGAGCGATAGAAGGGCACGTGAAGAACTAAATGAGCGAATAAACAAGTCGAAGTCAGAGCTGGAGGCTTATAAGTCATTTTATCAGACAGCAAGAAAGGAGTTAAAATTTGAGATCAAAAATATTGATGATCCTGATCCCGATCAGGAAAAAATAAAAGCAAAAGCTGAGGCACGAATTCAGCAGATTGAAATCCGGGACAATCCTAGAAAAGTAAAACAGTAGACATGTACGGGAAAATTAATGTATTTCAATTGGATCAGAATGATCAGCCACAGGTACCTCAGGGGCTTGAATACGGACTGTCTTTAGCCAGATACACACCACCAGTAACTCAGCAAATGTCTAACGTTTTTCAGCCTCTTTTAGATGGTACATACTACATCTGGTGGCGTGAAGCCGGCGGGGAATGGAATGAGAATCAAGTAATGAAAGATGTGGTTCTATGCCAAAACCTAGCGAACAATGAAGCGGCTATTCAAGACTATTTTGATACCTACGTATGGCCGGTTATTCAGGCAACGCAAGCCCAGGCCTCTGCAGCTATTCAGGACCTTGACAGTCATAATTTCAAGGCAAATGACACTTCTGTAGGAAATACAAATGCTATTCACAGCAGCGAGGACTATGATTTCTTAGACTTACAGAAGGTAGTCATAGTCTATGTAGATGGTCAGATGGTTATCTGGAAGAATGGAGTTCCTGCTGGTGGTGATACTGATACTATGATATTTAACGATAACGGTGTGATAAAATGGCATGCAAATAATGCAGGTTACGAGCTAACAACCGCTCAGGTGATCACTATTACTGTAGTAATTTAAGTTTAAGAATAGGGTGTTTGGAAAGGCCTTTCGCATTGCGAAGGGTCTTTTTTTTGTCCTTTCTGCTTGCTAAGTGAATGTTTTACTTCGGAGCATGAACAAAAGCGATTTTCGTCTCATACGCTCAATTGTAGGTGGTACCTGGCATATTCACCAAGCTTCTGCCATGGGGCTCATGCCCCTTGCTCTTCAGTATATGTCTGGAGAATTGAAAGTGGAGAACGAAATCTCTTCTGAGACTAAAGAGCTGCCCTCTTGGGCTAAAAGATATTTATCAGGATTTAATATATCTGGTCAGAAAAGTGAGCCTTATGTCTCAGAAGCTGATACCTGGTATTATGATGAATTCCCTGTTAGAGTAGGGAATGTAGTTGTAATACCCATTATTGGAGCAATTTCACAGTACGACTATTGCGGAGCAGCTGGTACTAAAACTATTGCCTCATGGTACAAAAAGGCCGATGCTGACCCTGAAGTATTAGGTATAATTGAGTTTAAAAACTCTCCTGGAGGGGCCGCTTTAGGTACACGTGCTTTAGCAGATCTTAAAACCAGAATCACAAAGCCAATTATTGGATTTGTAGAAGCCATGGAGTGTTCTGCCGCTAAATATATTGGTGCCGCCGATGACTATACTTTTGCGTCTTCTGACGAATGTATCATTGGCTCTGTTGGCGTCATGACTAATTTCTCAGATTGGAGTGAATGGTATAAGCAAAAAGGGATTAAAAATCTTGATTTATACTCAAAGGCTTCACCACTAAAAAATGACTCTTACAGAAAAGCAATGGGAGGCGATTTTAGTGGATACACTGATGGGCTACTATTTAAGCTAGACCAGAGTTTCATGTCATTCATGAAAAATCAAATGCCTGGTGTCAGCTCAGAAGCTCTAGAAGGTGCAGATTATTTAACACAAGATGCAATTCAAAACGGCCTTTGCCACGCTGTAGGGACTTTTGAAGATGCATACAATATGGCATTAACTGCCAGTAAAAAGGATTTATCAATTTTTAATTCAAATCAAATGAGCAAAAAAGTAACCATGGAAATTCCAGAAGGTGCTGTTTGGGCTGTAAAAGCTTTGGGTGGTAAGACAGTTGAGGCTGTTAAACCAGAAGCAAGCACAACAGAAACAAAGGAAGAACCTGCTACCGAGGCCCCAGAGGCCACAGCTGAAGCTCCGAAAACAGAAGCCCCGGCAGAGAACCCTCTTCAAGCCGAAGTGACTGCTTTAAAGGCTCAGTTGTCAGAAAAAGACCAGGAAGTGAATTCTCTTAAAGAAGGGATAAAGGCACTTTCAAGCAACCCTGCTGCACAGCGTACAGCTGCTAGACAGGAAGGGAATGACCCAGCTCCAGAAAAGCCTGAAGCAGAAGCCGAAGTCAAGATGACTATGGCAGATGAATATGATGTTGCCTAACATCTAATTTTAAACTAAAGAAATAGCATGTTGACACCTGAAAAAATGATTGCCGAATACGGAGCCTGGTACAAGGATGGCAATATCAACTCAAAGGATCTTCACGATCAGATTTTTACGAAGTCTGACACGGAAGAGCTCTTTACATTCCGTAAGACAAATGACACTCGTATAGATAAGGTTAACACCATTATCACGAGCGTTCTACAGCCGTTTTATGCTACTTTCTCTCACTTGGGAAGTTTTGATTTCGATCCTAATCCATGGTTCCTGGATAGAGTAAAGATCAACGTAGCTCTTAAGCCGGATGACTTAGCAGAGACTGCTATTGACTTCTTAGCACAAAAAGGTGTAGAGAGAAAAGGGGCTCCGATAGTGGCATTGATCGCGAAGTATCTGGTTATGAAAGCCAAAGAAGACAATGAGGTTCATGGTGTATTTAAGGGCGTGAGAGCTTTGCCTTCTGCAGCCAATCAACTTCTTGGTATTCCAGGTAGCCCAGCTGATTCTGTTACCGGTATTAGAGCGAAGATCAGAGCTTATTCTGCAGCCAGTAAGACGGTGGATATTGCCGCAGGTGCTGTACCGACAGATCCGGTAGAGTTTGTGACCTACATGGAGAACTATTATTATGCCATAGAGGAAGATCTGCGTGATACGATCAAGGACTTTGTGATGTCTCGTACTTTAAGAACTCGTTACAAACGCGGTTTCAGATTAAAGTATAAAGATAATTATGATGCCGGTGGTGCTACTGATGAAATCATTGACACTGAGGTTAAGATCAAAGGATACAAGTCTCATAATGCTTCTGATATGATCTGGACGACAATGCCTGAGAATCGTATTGGTTATAGAAAGAACCCAACAAACTTTGGTGTTTTCGACTTAGGTGTAAAAGACATCTATCAGATTCAAATGGCGACAGACTGGTATACAGGCGTTGATTTTATCAACCCTTCGTGGATCATTACTAATGGTCAGGACTTGACTGATTAATTAAATCAATCTCAACAGGGGTGAGCAATCACCCCTTTCTTTAATACTCTTATGGAAAATATCAATGAATTAACGGTAGCCCAGATCAAAGCAGAGCTTGAAAAACTGGGTAAAACCGAAGAAGATCTAAAAGGTTTGTTGAAGCCTGATCTGGTAAAATTGCTCACAGATTTGACTGCTGAACCTACAGATGATATAGACTTGGCGAGTCTTGACAAGGCTCAACTGCTGGAGCTGCTTAAACAGCAGGATAAAGTGGTAGATGAACTGAAGCAGCAAATTGAGTACAAGAAGGATGTTAGAGGATCTGTAGTGGTAAAGCATGGCAAAGACTCTTACAAGTTTGTAGTACCTAAATTCACTTTGCCTGCCTTTGGTGAAACCATAGCCGGAAAGCAATATACTGCTGAAGAGGCAGCTGAAAACCCAGAAGTTATTGCTCAGCTTGTAAAGATTAAATCAGGCGTTCTAAAAAAGGTGAACTAAATGAGCTGCACTCCTCAATATATCGAATCTGCAAATTATTGCACCTCCTTTGACAGTCAGGTAGCTGGCTGGAAAGAGCGTGTAATACTTATACCTGCAGATTCGATTTCATCAGGTTTTGGCTTTCAAAATGCTACTGACAACGACAGTTTTCCTCGCCATAACTGGGATAAGATGATTAATAATGGCCCCGTGTTCGTTCATTCGGCAATTGTTAAAAACATCTATGCTTCTGGGGCTGTAGTTTTGAAACCATCTGTAAGTCACATTGAGTTGGATGTAGTTCCAGAGACATTGAACGCTGATTTTAAAGGAGTAAAAGGTGGTTTTATAAACACTGTGAAATTTTCATTGCAGAATAGTTTTCATAACAGGGGACTGCTGATTGCCTTGAAAAGGATTCGCTTCATGCTAGCCATTCAGCAAAATGCAGACACCTATAATTCCTGGGAAATCATAGGACATTTTGATCCGGGTGGATCTCTCAGGAATATGGCCAGAATTCTGCCGAATGATGGCATTGAGAACAAAAGTGGTCAGCAATATTCTGATGACAAGGAGATCGCAATTACAGTTGAAGCCTTTACCTCACGTGGTACGCTAGTGGCCGAACCTTCAGAACCTTGGCTGTTTCACACGCAAGAATTCACTTCAATAGCTACTGCAGGTACTGTTGGCACAGGTAATGCCGCCCTGGTAACTAATGGTAATTTTCTGGGTGATCAGTCTAATATTACCAAAGTGGAAATCGGCTCTGATGTTTGCGAGATTATTGCCCAGCAAAATGGAATAATACCGAATGCGGCTACTCCAAATCAGGCAAATGGATATCCTGCAGGAAATGCATTCAATATTCTTGCAAGCAATGGTGCTATGTATTGGCTGGGAGGGCACCATCTTCCCGAAAAGGAAAGGGTAGCTGGCGAAAAAATAACGGTCTACTCAAAAGTATTATAACATTCAAAATTTAAAATTATGTGTACACCAATCGTACTAGAATCAGCAAATTACTGTGATCAGTTAGAACAAGAACAGGCTGGCTTAGGTGAAATTATTTCTATTTTTAATCATTCAGATGTAGAAACATATCCGGCATATAGCACCGTAGCTGCAGGTGAATTAACAGCCAGTGCAGCACTTGTCACTGCTGCAGCTGCCATTACGATGAAGGCGGCAAAGTTTCCAAGCAAACTACACTGCATCATGGAAGAGAACTCCCTGCAGGTGAAGAAAAATGGCAAAAGGAGCTGGATGACTGAACTGAAAGTTAGAGTTCAGAACACCACTCACAATGCGGGAGTTATTCATCAATTGTGTAAAACAAGATTCTCTGTAGCAGTGCCTCAAGTAGAAGGCGGATTAAAACTGTTAGGTCAGAGCGATGGCGTTTCAGTTGGTTTCCTGTGTGAAATAGCTGACGATGGCGTTTTAGAAGAATTTGGGAAGCAATACCAGGATGATAAATACATAGATGTAACTATTGTATGTGATCCGAAACATCCGGTCGACTATCCATTTGCAATCGCTTACTCTTAAATAATAGGTCATGTCAGAAATTAGAATAGCGGGCGGCAAATACGCCCTAAAAGGAACTAACGGCAAAAGCCCGGTATGGGTGCCAATCTGGAATAGGTATGTAGATCTGAACAGAATATCTTCAGCTGAAGCTGCAGAGCTTATCGAAATGAAATTCCCATTCATTAAGGAGCTTGAAGCCGAAGAATCAGAAGATTCTACGCCAGAAAGCCTCTCAAAGTTAAAGCTATCTGAATTAAAGCAGTTGGCTGGTGAGAAGGGGCTTCCAGAGGAAAGCTTTAAGGACCTCACAAAAAAGGACGAAGTCATTAAGCTTCTAATCGCTTAGTGTCCTTTCTTAATTAAGCTTTGTCAGACAAATTAGAGTTCAATTTATTTCTAACTAAAATTTCACTCACATGAAAGCATTTTTAACCCTTGTGCTTAGCTGTTTTGCCCTTTTAGCGGCAATCAGTTTGCCAGCAAAAGAAAAGTCTTTTGACATGGAACATTCAGTCGTTCTTCATTTAGATGATCAATTGGCAGGGATAGCCAGCTTGGCATTTCAAACCGATCATGATTATGTCATCATAGATTCTTCTGCAGAGACTAATCTTCAAGATGACCTCAAAGCCTTTAACTTTACTGAAATTAAGCTGACAGATCATTCTCCCGGAATGTTGGAAAGATTTAGTTGGTGTCTACAAAAGTTAAAATATGATGTACCTACAGAACTAGGTAAACCACTGCCAGCCAATAAAAATTACGTAGGCTTTAGGCAGCTGAAAGCATAGACAATATACCCAAATCCGAAGTACGCCCTTAGGGCACCTAATTCCAGAAAGGCGTTCAAATGAACGCCTTTTTTTCAATGCGATGTTAGAATTAATTCAATCCTGGTTAAAGAATAAAGACTATGCTTTAGGTGTAGAGCTTTATCGTCGATTTGGTTCAAGTGCCTATCTGAAGATATTATTTTCAAAAGGACCTGACACCTATAACTCGGCTAAACTAGAAGCTGAGATGAAGGGGCTGCTCTCAGTGACTGAGCCAGCCAAACAGCAGCCGCTGGCAAAAGAATATGTAGCCCAGAAAAAGGACATTTTGCCCTCGGAAGCAAGTGATGCTCCAGCTGAGATAAAATCAGCAATTAGCAAAAGGAAATCTCTTTATGCACAAGTCAGAGTTAATAGAGATAAACTTTCAGATGCTTATCTGACCGATAATGAATCAGGTCTGGATCTTAATATGCTGGCACATGAAATACTGAACGCCTGGGACGGTATCAGAGATTGCTGGGAGTTGACAAACTTTTATGACAAGTATCAGCGTCTTCCGGAGAAAGTTCAAAATGAAACGGATTATGATACCTGGCCAACTGATGTCCTGAATAAAACCTTCCTGAATAATTACAAATACATCAAGAAGTACCTACACAACATAAAGAAGCGGGAAGCGGTAATTGAAAGAATTAATGCCTCTCTCGCTATTAAATCCACACTACAAAAAAAAGATGCTTTTTTCCATCAAACACTTACCATCCCCTCAGCAAGCGAGCTCGATAGCCGGACTGAGGAAACAGAAATTGTCGATTAAATCGCAAACGATGACTCAAGAAGAATTGTCAAAACTGCCTGATATGCTTGAGATGGGAACGATGATTGAATTTGTCACCCATGGAGCCTGGTCTTTGCATCACCTCGTAGAAAAGGTGATACTTAAGACCGGGCCAGCTCACGTGAGGCTTAGTACCTGGGCAATTACTGAAAAACCATTAAGAGTACTGGAGCGACTGAAATCAACAGGTAAAATACTGTCACTTTCAGGAATTATTGAAAGAAAAATATCGCATCATAACCCGAAAGCCTATGGCTTTCTTCAGCAAGTGTTTGATCAAGTAGAGCTTAGTAAATGTCATGCAAAAGTCACTTTGATTACTAACGCAGACTGGCAGATCTCAGTTGTCTGTTCAGCAAATTGGACAGTAAATAGACGAACGGAAGTGGGCACGATTTTATGCTCTCCGGAAAGTGTGCAGTTTCACGAAAATTGGATGAATGGCAAAGAACATGAATAAAAGCGAAGATGCTGGAATGGGGCCCGATGATGCTGAAGAATTAGTAAAAACCTACGACACACCCAGTCAATTAGGCGAACTACTATTTAATGCATCTGAAATAAAGCTAATCTTAGATTCTACGCCGGAAACCTTTGAACTGCAGGTGAGACAGGGGCAGCTAATAACTGAAGCTGCAGTAAGATTAATAGTAATACAGCAAGCAAAAGCTGGGAGTAGCGAAGCTCAAAAAATGGTAGAGAAATGGCTAAACAGACTAAAAATAGAGGAGCTGCTCAACGAATAGCGGATCCTGAAATTATTACTACTCATACACCCGATGAGAAGTTATTAGAACTAATTAGTTCTAATAAGAAAAGCTTTCTCCTGACCGAAAAGGCCGAAGAGACATTAATGCTCATGAGGTTGACCAGGACACTTTTCGTTCGTTATACTTCCCGGGCTAAAGTAGTTACCAAGCTCGTAGATGAGCATGATATCCCAGAGCGTAAAGCATGGCGATTGGTAGATATCACTCCACGCCTATTTTCAACGGTATACAGAGAGTCTACCAGAGAATTTCATGTAGATATATTGCTGGAGCAAATACAACAAACCAGAACGCTCGCGGTGGCTTCGCAAGACTGGAAGACCGTATCTAGTTGTGATAAGAATTATGCTCAAGCTATTAAGGATTTCTTAGGCGATTCACAGCAGCTTAGGCCGGAAGATTTAGTCCTCCCAGACATCGAGATTGGCTTTCATCCGGAACTCTTTAAAGATATCCCTGATATCAATTCAAAAGAGTACAAGAAGATTATCGACAACTTCAAAAAGCGAAAAGACAGACAGCAAAAACTACAGGCTGAGGATATTGATTATGAAGAAATATTTGAATAAAGTTCACCGCAACATCCCACAGTTGCTAGCTTTCTTGATTAATGCGAAAAACACCATAGTTCTTTACGGTAGAGCAACAGGTAAAACATTTGGTGTAACATCAATGTGGCTATATAATAGAGCCAGGATCTTACCTAGATCCACGGGCTTTGTTTGTTCTCCAACATATACCCACCTAAAGGCTACTATAGTTCCGGAAATGGAAAGTGGATGGATGAATATTGGTTTAAAAGAAGGAAAGCATTATTGGAAATACGAAAGGCCTCCAAAGGAATTAGGCATACCAGAACCATTCATTGCTATAGATGACCCAAAATACTTCATTTTTTGGGTTAATGGCTCTGCAACTAAATTGGTAAGCTTAGATCGGCAAGCATTGGTTAATTCCAAGTCTTTTGATTACGGGGCAATATGCGAAGGAAGAAAATGTAAAGCTTCGATAGTCCGTGATGATTTGATTCCGACACTCAGAGGCGGAAGAAGTAATCCTATTATTGACCCTATAACCTCTGAAGTGATAGGTACTTTTCAGGACCACATCGAGCATGGAAGTTTCTTGATTGAATCAGATCTTCCAAAACGACCTGAAGAAAGATGGATTCTGAGCTATAAGAAAAAAATGGATCTAAATACGGTCAAAGACATCATTAGCCTAATGTCGTTAAAGCTCACAGGTAAGCCTAAATTGGGCAAACGTCAGGAAAGGGAAATAGACAACTCACTATATGAAATGAGGAAAGATCTTACATATGTAGGGAAAGCTTCTACGCTAGATAATATCCACGTCTTAGGTGTTAATACTATAAAGCAAATGCGTCATAATCTTACTGAAGTAGATTATGATATCTCCGTTCTCGGTATAGAACAGGAAGAAGTTGACTCCTGCTTTTATTCTGCTCTATCTAAAGATCGTCACGGCTACGATAATGCCATAAATTATGATTACGTTGATCGCCTTCCTGCAGCTGCAAAACAAAACTGGCGATGGGATAGAGACTTTAATCCTAATAATACTGTGTACCTGGTAGGTGACTGCAATCTATCACACAACTGCTTGAATGTCTTCCAGATCAAAGGAAGTAAAATACTTAAGATCAATTATTTCTTTGCCGAGTCTTACCCAGGGGCCCCTACCGACCACCACACTGTGGTTAAGATGTTCAATGATTATTATGAAGGATCTGGTTTAAAAAAGGTAGTATTTATATACAATAACACATTGAATGAAGGAGCGAAGTGGGGTAAGATATCACGGGCAAAAGAGATTATAACTGCCTTAAAGGCTAAAGATCGTATAGTTAGAGGTGAATATGTCGGTCAAGCCATCTCACACGATGCCGTTCAGAAAGAGTGGAATAATATCCTTACCAACAAAACCAAATGGCGATTCTTATTCAATCAACAGAACTGCGATCAGTGGTATGAATGCTGTAAGGATGCAGGTGTGAGGATGGTAGACGGGCGAATGGGCACTCAAATCAAGAAAGATAAGTCTTCTGAATCCACCAACTCTCTTATTCTACCCCGAGATGCCACACATGCAACCGAGGGTCCTGATACATTCATCCAATACATAACAAGAAAGGATTCTGTAAAGTCCACACACAGCGTAATGGTATCAGGATAAAAGGAGCTCTCCTATCGTCGAGGTATATACATAAGGGGCACATTCGCTCCTTATTCTATTTAGTATGAAATCACATATCGCTGTTTTCTGTGGCGTTCGCCGTTAAGCAATAGGGCGTGCGACGTCGTGTATTTAGCGAAGCTTTTTGCAGGATTTTCTCAAATCCTGTTAAGGTGCTGAATGTTAGGTTTTTATGTTAAAATATTTGTCATAATTGATTGATTATTAAGGGTTTTTAGCTATATTTATATAAGGAAACGGAGTAAAAAACAGCTCGTAACTGTCCGAATCCTGATATTTTTTAACATTTAAAACTTAATTATCATGTCAAACAACACGAAAAGTGCTGCAGGCTCTACTGTGGCTAAAACTGAAACTTCTGCAACTCCTACAAAGGCAGAAAAGGCAATTAAAATCAAAACTGTATCTGATGTATTGGACGCATTGAGAGAGACTAATTCAAAGGTTAGTTTTTATAACTCATTCGTTCAGCGTTTTGAGCATGTGAAGGACTTTAAAAACAATTTAGACGGCTCTGCCTTGACCTTGGTCATTGCGAATGAGGACGGCGAGCGAATTGAATTTAAAAACCTGCAGATGATTACAAAGTTTATTGATGAAGCTTTGGTTATTGGTGAGGATCAAAAAGACAAAATGGAAAAGGAACTTTTGGAAATGACCCTCTAAATAAAAAAGAACCCCGTTGCACTCGTAATGCTTCGGGGTTCAAAACTTAATTAAGCTTTGTCAAACTTAACGATGATAAAATTATGCAAAATACAGCCGAAAAAAAAGTGCATGGCGATATAGTAGAATGCCCGAAATGTAAGGAAACAAGCGTACACCCTAAAATTACCGTAGACGGTGACTTAGTGAGAATTGCGGGTTTTGATTTTGGGGATAAGGTGCAGGTAATTTCTAGCCCCGGGCATATTGTAATTAGCAGATGTTTAAGCTAATGAGGTATAACGGAGAACATAAAGCTGATTTTTATATTCAAAGCCATGGCAACCACGCAGGCAGACCGCTAAAAGAACCAATTGCTAATTGTTTTTCTGTCTGGTCTGACAATGATCATGCTTTTGAAATTGTGTATTGCTTGTACTCTGCAAAGGTTTTTGAATTTTATATTATTGGCTCTGTGATTCCTTTTGTTAGAATATACGAAATCAAACCGCTTTTAATGGAGCATTTTGATAAGTCGTATTGCCCGAAAAAGTTAAAGGCTGTGAGGTCTGCCGAACTGTTAGAGAAACGGCTACGGCTGCAGCTTGAAAAGATTAGGCAGTTAAAATTTGTCACTGCTAATCATGCGTTAAAAGGTTCTTAATATACTTTAATAGCAGTTTTTCACGAAGGTGGAAAACTGTGCCCGCGTTCGGAATGCTCGCAAAAGGGCTTCCTTCTTTCTCTGCGTTCTTTCACTCTACCCTTGTGCTCGCATTCCGGTTTGCTATACTGCAGGCACTCTCTCTTCTTTTTGTCCTTTCTGCTTGTGAATATTCAGTGCAAATTCGAATGTGATTGAAACTGTATCTTATACCGAGCTGCGATATCTGATGAACCGGTTTTCTGAAAATGGAAAGCCGATTCCTTTCTCTATTATCTTTCTGACTGCTGACAGAGCTAATGGTACCGGTGGCCAATGGGTTAAAGCTGACTATGCTGTGAAGAACAGCAATCTGAAAAGAAACTCTGCTTATCAAACAAGTGAGGCTACTCCTAAGCTCACAGAGAATGCCCTGGCTAAAGACCCGAATCACTGGAAGAATCAAACGACGAATATTGCTCTTTTTGCCAAGGATGAAATAACAGGAAAGCTGATAAAGACCGGGCAAATTATTAAGGTACATTACCGACTAATCTTTTTTATTGATGGGAAAAAAGTTGAATAACATTCAGGTGATTGCCAGCGGCTACAGCTACGCTATGCCACAGACACAGGCGGTGGTAACCTTACGTAGCTCTAAGAAGCAAAGGCCTACGCAAAGCGTAGAAAAGCCTGATATGAGCTTTTCTGAGAAATTTGCTTTCTGGGGTGATAACAACTATTTCCCGAATGAATGGGAGCTGGAGATTGAGAAAAATGACACCCTGAGAGATGCAATTGAAAAGGAGATTGACCGCATTTATGCCGGTGGCCTGGAATATGGCTACGAGAGCATTGATGAGGAAGGAAAGGCCACTTTTAAGCGTTTTGTTTCTGCAGAACTGGAAGATCTGCTTTACTGCCCGATGGGCATGTTTGCTTTTGAGCAGATTATCAGTGACTATGTGAAGCACAGAATGCCAGTGCCTGAGCTTATTCTTGCTGAAGACAGAAAGAAAGTAATAGGCATAAATGCCCTGCCTGCAGCTCATTATCGCCTGGCAAAACAGGAAGAAAACGGCTATGTGCTGAAAGCGTTCTTCAGCCGAAACTGGGACAGAGTGAGCAGTATTGATGACAAGACCGTTGCTCCGCTCTGGGTGCTGGACCCGCTCATAGACACAGCGGCTCAAGTAAAAGCCGAGAAAGGTCCGTTGAAATATACCTACCGGGTGCCTCTGGCCGGCTGGCGGACTTATTACCCGCTTACACCTGCCTACTCTGCAAAGACAGGCCGATGGCTAGATATAGCGGCAAAGGTGACGAAGACATTTGATTACCTCCTGACTAATCAGATGAACCCCAAATACCATATAGAGATCGACAGTGAATATATGGCTAAGAAGTATGGTGACCGATGGGATGCTGCTACTCCGGAAGAGGTGAACACTATTATGCTAGAAGAGCTGGAGCATTTTCATAAAATGCTGCATGGTCCTGAAAATAGCGGAAATAATATTATCTCAACAAAGCGGATAGACGCTGTAATAAGCAAGGAGTACAGCGACTGGACGGTGAACGAGATGAAGGGAGATACTTTTGATGAGAAGTTGCTCTCGCTCTCTCAGGAGGCTGAAAAGCACATACAAAAGGCTGTAGGGATAGATCCATCCTTGCAAGGCTCGACTGGTGGAAGCAAAATGGGTGGTGGATCTGGCTCTGATAAGCGTGAGAGTTTTAATATACGTATGGCCACAGCTCAACGGCATGTGAATCATATCTTATCTGTGTATAACTGGGTGATACAATACAATGGAATCACCGGGCCGAATGGCGAAAAAGTGAAGCTTAAGATGGTAACGCCTTATCTGCAAACACTGAATGATGTGACACCTGATGCACGATCAACAAAACTGGAAGAGAAATGATAGAGCTTTTTCAAAATAATGAGGAACTGCAGGAATATATTCCTGTGAACACGGGTTTTGCCCTTGAATTTCTTAAGGCAGATATAGATTCTGCTTTGCGTAAGTATATACTGCCTTACCTGAGCAGGGTGCAGTATGATGAAAGTGTGGCACCGGATACGGAGGTGCCGGCAGAGCTGGCCAAGCACGAAGAACTGATAAGTCTGGTGAAAAAGAGTGCCGCTCTGCTGGGAATGCATTTATATATGCCTCAGGCAAAGGTGAGTATAGATGGTGACAGCATTACGTACTCTGTGGATAGGGAAAAGCAAGCCTCAGCTGAAGATAAGCGAGAGCTTTCTGATAGTTTTTTATGGAAAGGACTGGAAGCTGTGGAAGATCTGCTGGCCTTTCTGGAAGCGAATGATACACTCTTTACGCTTTGGAAGGATTCTGATGGCTATACGAAGTTTACTGAGCATTTTGTGAGGACAGCTGGTGAAATGAAAATTATAGAGGGTAGCCGCCTGGTATTTCTGAGATTACTGCCATCTATAGAGCTGGTGGAGTTTGATCTGGCTGAGGTGATTCCCGAAACGGCCTTTGCGAAGCTTAAAAGCCGTAACTTCGGGAATGATGCGGAGCAAAAAAGTCTGTGGCAGACACTTTTGCATGATTATGTGCAAGTGATAGTGAGCCGTAGGGCTCTGGCCGCTGGACTATCTCAGATGGTGGTTCATCTTACGAAAGATGGAAAGCTTAGTGCTTTTGATAATACTACAGCCAATATGAGTAAAGGCTACCTGCAGCTGAGCGAAAGCAGACTAAAGCAGCTGAAAGATGACCTGAATGAGCAGGCTGATAAGCGGCTGTCAAGGATGAATAGTTTTATCCAGGCAAATGCCGAGCTATTTGGATATGAAGCTCCTGAGAGCCACAAATCAAAGCCCTTTGTGAATAAAGAAACTCATGCATCGAAGTTTTTTGGAAGTTTTAAGTGATTCATACGAATAATAGGTTAAGGTTGAATTATGAAAGGCCTTTCGCATTGCGAAGGGTCTTTTTTTATAAAATATATTAGAAATAACTTGACATGTATCAAATATGATACTATCTTTGATTATCAATTTAAATCTGGCGGCAACAGTAATTCGGCTTACGACAATGATAACTTTACATAGACTTGATTTCTCAGATGCTCAAACAGTTTTATCTTCACTTGACAAAGAATTTGGGCTGGTTTGGTCAGGCAAAAACTGTGTATTAGGTAACACTATTACTGCCGTTGCAGAGTATGATGAAGAATTTTCTGCTAATTACACATCTGCTAGGTATATAGTAACTATACAATCTAGTTTTTACGTTGATTCAACACTATTGAATGCAGTCGGAGATTTTGGAACTTCTTATTTTATCAAATAATGCAAAAGACAATTACAAAGGGTGATGTAAAAATCACCCTTTTTCTTAATGAAGATGAATCAGTTGATTTATCTAAAAAAATGACTGTTGACTACCCTAATATTGACAAAAAGTCAAGGGTAATGTACCCTACATCGGGGAATGATGGAGGAGTGGCTACAATCAAAGATCAATTTGATTTAGTTTCTGCCGATCGGAAATTTAACGAAACATATCACCGTATTGTCTTAGGGCAAAGAATTAAAAAGTTACGAGAAGATGCTGGATTAACTCAAGAGCAATTAGCCGAAAAATCAGGAATTTTACGTCCTAATCTTGTTAGGATCGAATCTGGGAAATACAGTACGGGCATAGATATTATTTCCCAAATCGCAAAAGCTCTTGGAAAATCTCTTGATATAGTTTAACGAAGAAGTGGGAGGGGAAAGAGAATTAGATACATGCGGTGTTAGCGGTTTTGACCCTTGATTTAAAAGTCAAGGGTCTTTTTTTGTCCTTTCTGATGTGGTGGAATGATGGCAATTTCGATTATGCTAATAAGCGATTGCGGCGATATAACCTTATTTTATCCTGATGAACTCAATGACTGTACTGAGCTGCAGCTGGAGCTTCTGAAGGAATCTCAACTTAATAGCCTGAGTGTTCAGAGTTTTTCGGTGCTCTGGTTTTCTGCTGGCTGTGCTTCAGATACTTACCAGGAACTTCTGGAAACCTGCGAAACTGACAGTATTGCGGATATGGGTATGCGAACTGCTGAGCATATTCTGAACGCTCAAAAACCTTTAACACGAATGCCCTATGGCATTTTATACCTGAAAGATAAGGAGCTGATAGGCCCGGGCGATATGCTGGAAAAGCTGGTATTTGGGCAGTTTATTGACGCTGAAGAGCAGCTGTTTTTGTTTTTTATGCGAAAGGATCCGGAACATCTGCAGAAGCTAACGGCTATTCTGTACCGGCCGAGGTTTGAAAAGGAATATGCCCTGGACCGCTCTGAGCGATCTCTGAAAGCCCTGAAGGAGCTTAGCAAAGCTCAGCTTTATGTAGTCTTAGAGTATTACCTGGGCTGCAGAACCATACTGGCTAATTCTTACGCTCATGTTTTTCCTAAGCCTATAGAAAAAAAAGACTCTGCTCTAAAGAAGGAGGAGAAGATCAGCGGCAAAATGGTACTGGAGATGGTGATGGGCTACCATGCCAAGCTGGTAGAATATGCCAAAACGCCTGACCGCAAAAAGCTGATGTATCATGAAAATGCCCGTACCGTGCTGGAATTTATTAACCAGGACATTAAAAACTATAAGGCAAAGGAAAAGGCCATGGCCGAAATGAAACGTAACAACAGACAGAAAAATGGCAGGAACTGATGTGAATATAGCTCCAAACAAGCTGACGGCTTACAGGGAGTACTTTAAGGGTATTGCGACGAAATACAGGCCCATAGGGCATACTGAGGAAAAGCCCAGGTTTGAAACCTATAGCCGTGCAGCTGTTATGGCCGGAAGAAGGCAGAATGGTGGACTGGATATGACGAAGTTTTGCATGATACTGCTGGATCCTGACCCTTCGACCTCAAAAAATAACTCAAGGCACTTTAAAACACATATAGAGGGGGCTTTTGAGATCGTGAAATTTAATGAGCGGAACGATGTGAGCAAATATGACATTCAAAGCGAGGCTTTTGATATGTGTGAAGAAATAGTGGCTCATATGCTGACGGAGGAGCATGAAGATGGCTTTCCGTTAGGGCACCTGGAGGAAGGCCATTTTGATTATTATGTTGTGGATGAGGCTTTTGATAAGGCTGTGGGTTATGGTGTAGCTTTTACTTTTCAGGTAGGATTTAGCCGGGTGGCTGTGAAACAAAACGATAATTGGTTATGACTTTTGAAGAATTTAGATCTCTGCACCCCAGAACTTCAAAAAGGAAGCTGGAGGACTTCTGGCGGGTGTATTTTGAGATAGCTATTCCGGAACTGGACCTATGGAGTAAGGAGCGACAGGCTTATTTTCTGGCACAGGTAACAAAGGAGTGTGACCGTTTTCATACGATGACGGAGTATGCCTCAGGCAAAAAATATGAGTTTAGGGCTGACCTGGGAAATAACCTGCCCGGAGACGGGGTGAAGCATAAGGGCGTGGGCTATATTCAACTTACCGGAAGGAAGAACCATACGCTTTTTAATGAGTGGTATCATGAGATGGAACCGGATGCTCCCGACCTGGTGGCTCAGCCTTATTTGATAGGACAAATACCTGAGCTGGCTATGTGGGCTACGGTATTCTTTTGGAAAACCAATAATCTGAATCAATACTGCGATAAAGGAGATTTTAAACTGCTCACAAAAAAAATTAACGGTGGCTATAATGGCCTGCAGGACAGAATTATGTACCTGGGATGGTATACGACACTGGTGACTGACATTCTTAACTCAAAGCCTTATGAATAATGTCATTGCCTATGTACGGACATTTACAGATGCCTGTATTCTGAATGTTTTTTTAGTTATAACCAACTCACCGGTGCTACTGGCTACCCTATCAACCATTTTTTATGCTATTGCGAGAGCATATCTGGTTTACAAAGATCAGCGGGCTATTAACCGCTTTCTGAAGAGCCAAATAGACATGAATGATATCATGCGAATAGCTACACAGAACTCTGTGATTGACCGTATTATGTTTTTTGAAGCGGATGAAATACCTATGGAACAAAACCCTTTAAAACGACTGTGGTCAAAGTTAGTGGATACAGATCTGGAGCTTAGATATGTAGTTTCTGCAACGAATGAACAGCATAAGCCGAATTTCTGGGGTGAAAAACATCTTTATCAGGACCTGCATGTGGATACAGAATACTGCGAAATGCTCAAGAAGGTAAAGAAGAATGGATCTTACTTCATAGATGTAAGCAAAATGAAAGACAGTGCACTAAAGGCTATTTATCAGAAACGAGAGATAAAATATAGCAGAGTGTATCGAATTTATCACCGGAGCCGGAAAAGGAAATTTTATTTCATGAGCGTGGCTACCTATGAGGCTGATTTTAGGAAAGAATTTAAAACGGAGAATCAGCTCAATATGAGCGTGAATCAGATAAGAGACATTTATAAATCAATTTATAGCTTTTAATTATGCTGGAGAAATTCAAATTTTACTTAACAACAGCCGTAGGCTCGGCCATTATGGTCTATATGGTTTTCTGGAGATATATGTATCTTGATGATCTGGAAATTAATGTATCGACCGGAATCACCTTTGCGGTATCAGTATTATTGCTCTTTGCCCCCAGAGCTTTTGCCGATATGATATCTACCTTCTTAAAGCATTATTTTAGTTCAAAAACAAAATCTAACAACGATGATCAAAACAATCTTTAGTTTTCTGAAAGGTGGTGGCTGGGTAGCTATTCCTTGTATACTGGCCACTATTTATGTGGTAAATCTGACACGTGTAAACCCTCTGCAGAAAAAACTGGTGACAGCCGGGCAGGAAATTATTGACCTGAATCATGAGGTAGATGTAGCCATTACCCTAATAGATAGATTGGGGGCTGAACGAGACAGCCTTATTAATAAGAACTACGGCGATAGTTTGTTTTATACCTCTGAAAAATCTCAGCTGCAGAGCACTCTACTTACAATGAAGAGAAGAGAAGCAAGCCAGGCTGAAGTTATAAAGCATCTGGAAACCGGAATAAGGATAGACCTGGTAGAAAAGATTTATAAAGACCCACTTTTTGGAAAACACAAGCTGACTGACAGCACCTACACTGAAGGCTGGCGATGGGGAGCGGATTAAAGAACATAATGTATAGATTAGCTTTTTCTAAAGGCCTTTTGCTCTGCGAGAGGTCTTTTTTTTGTCCTTTCTGGTAGATGAATAAGGGTGCAAATTTGGTTTGATGATGATCATTAACATTAAAAATTAGTTTTATGAAAAAATTTCTCATGCTTGGAATTATGCTCATGATGAGCTTGGTTTCTTTCTCACAATCTACCACAGCAGCCGTTTATCAAGACAATTTAATCTTCATGAGCTCTGAGGGCGTAAAAACAGCCGTAGGTGTACGGCCTTATGGGAATGCTGGAATTGGCGTGGCCACACCGGATTCTTCAGCCATCTTAGACCTGACATCAACTACTATGGGTTTAGGGCTACCCCAGATGACTACCACTCAGGTGAATGCCATAGCATCGCCCAGGACAGGACTCACGGTTTATAATACTACTCTAAACCTGATAGTCTTTTATAATGGCAGTGGCTGGCTCAAGGTGACTACAAGCAGTATGTAGGTAACCAAATTGATATACTTAATGAACCCTAAGCGTGGGTTTGTTAAGTATATGAAAAGGTCTGGAGCTGAGCTTCAGGCCTTTTTTTGTCCTTTCTGATTGTGTAATAAGGGTGCAAATTCGAGTATGGCAAAGGGTCCTTATCAACAAGAGCTGGCTACAGAAGTGGTTTACGACTGGGTAGATTCTACCGAAAAGATCATAGGATCTATTATGAAAAAGCGGAAGGTGACATTCTCAGAGCCTGGCCGCCGAAACATCATTATTAAGCTACATGAACGAGGCGAAGGAATGATTAATCTGGATTTCTTCTACAGAGATAGCCTGAGATTTACAGACATGGGTGCCGGCCGCGGCTATCATAAAGGTGTACGGGTGACTCATGATGACTATCTGCGAGAGATGCGAAGTAAAAGGCGAAGAAAGAGAATCTTGATGAAGCCGATATTTGGACGGCTCTCTGCACTTATGGAGGTGGTTTCTGCAGAACTAATAGAAATGGCCGAACTGGATTTTGATGGTACTTTAACCCTTGCAAACATACATGGCAAAGCGTAACCGGATAGATAAAAAGCAGCTGCAAATCCTGATAGACACTACGCAAGGCGTAGATCAGCTGGGCTACCTGCAGGAACAATATAAGCGACTGGCTCAGGAAGTAAAAAGCACAGACAGTGCTATGACTGCCCGTGCACTGGAACGTCAGATGACGGTACTGAAAGACAGGATTCAGGATGTACGTGAAGAGCTGGGGCTGGAAGGTATGACGGTGAACCAGCTGAGGCAGTATTACAGGCAGTTAGATCAGGAGTCGAGATCTTCTTCAGGTGCATTAAGACTTAAAGCTAAAGCCGATAAGGAGGCTGTGCTGGATCAGATAGATGCACTGAATGAAGGGACCTCAAGAAGAGAACGACAGGAAAAGAAACTGAATGATGAGCTGCAGAAGTCATTAAAAGCGAACAAGCTAAACGGGCTTAGTCTGGACCAGCTTAAAATGCATCACAGGAACCTGACCCAGCAGATTCAGACTTCATCGGATTTTGAAGGCCGGCTAAATCAACAGCGTATAAGAGAAGCACAGAAGGTGCAACATCTAATAACGAGCCGTCAAAACGCGATAAGTGGAGCCGGAGGGCTTATTGGCCAAATAAAATCAAACATGCCGGCAGCTATAGCCGGTGCTTTTGGTGGACTTACCGTAGGGATCTTTGACCAGGCACTGCAGCAAATAAAACGACTGGCAGATGAGGGTTTGGAGTATATTCAGAAGAAAGGACGGGCCGTCAGTGAGATCCAGAATATACTACTGGTAGAGCGACCTGAGGCGAATCAGATTTTTGAGCAGCTTTCAAAGATTAATACCGAGCGAAGCCGGGAAGAACTAAAGGAGCTGGTTCTGGTGGCCGGCGATCTCAATATAGCGGTAGATGATGTACAGGCTTTTGTGACTGCAGCTGATAAGCTAGAAAAGGTATTTTCGAGGGATTTTGAAGGTGTAGGAAATGCCTCAACAGAAATAGCCAAGCTAAAAGACACTTTTGCCGAAACTAAGGATATGGGCATAGAGGACTCTTTCAGAAGTATTGGATCTGCTCTGAAGGTGCTCAATGATGAAGGCCCGGCTACAACCAAAGGAATGACGGAATTTGTGGCCCGTATAGGCCAACTTCCGGACGCTTTTAAGCCGGCCATTACTGATGCCGCGTCACTGGCAGCCGTTTTTGAGGAAGCTAATATTTCTGCACAGATAAGCTCAGGTGGTATTACTAATGTACTTCTTACTGCCTCAAAGTACGGTGAGGAGTTTGGCTCTATGTTTAGCATGGCCAAAGATGAATTCCTGAGCTGGATGTCACAGGATCCTATTGGCTTTTTGACGGAGTTTGCCCAAGGTTTGAAAGATATGAACGAAAGCAAGATAGGTGAGGTGTTTAAGACCTTGCATATCGAATCTCAGGAATCTGTGAAAACGCTGGGAACACTTTCAAATAATCTGGACAAGTTTTATCAAAAGCAAACCGTAGCGGCCAAAGCCTTTAAAGAAGCCAGCCGAATAGAAGAGATATTCCAAACCTTTAATACTGACGAAAAAGGAACGCTGGATAGAGCCAAGAAGAGAATAGGCCTATTTTTCAGAGGTATTAGTGAAGGTATGGGAAGGGCAATGGAGCAGGTTATTATTGATTTTGCGGGCGGGATATACGTGCTTAACAAAAAAACCGAAGAGGAGCTGGCTGCACTGGAAGAGCGTGCCAAACGCTATGCCGTGACTCAGGGGATTATCAAGACAGAGGCTTTAGGTGGTGATGCTTTTGCGAATTATGGGTCTGGTCTGGCCAATGGTGGATTACCAACTCCTAAAAACCGAGGCTTTAAACTACCGGGTATTGACACGGGTAATAAGGCCGATCAGTCAAGAGCCGAGCAAGAGAAGAAGCGATTAGAGGATCTGGCTGCCACCCGCATAGAAAACGAAGCGAAGGTGCTTCAGGAGATTTACCGCATGAATCTGGAAGCCATAGAAGACGAACTGAAGCAAAAGGAGGCCTTGATACTGAATGACCTGGAGAATGAAGCAGAGCAAAGAAGAAAACTGATAGCTGAGCAGAAACTTTCACTATCTGACTTCAACAAATGGCATGAAGCCGCGGCAGCTGAGGCTGAAAGGAAAATAAGCGAGCTTATTAAAGAAAAGGCCAAAGCTACAGCTGAGGAAAAAGCTGAGCTGGAAAATAAGGTGAGGCTGATGACCTTAGAAACGGCTCTGCAGATAGCGGAAGACGGTGAAGATCAGGAGTCTATACTCGCAGCTCAGATGGTGCTGCGACGGGCTCAATTTGAGATTGATATTGAGAAAGCTAAAGCAGAAGAAAAACAGGCTATCTATGAACGATACCTGGCTGATATTGCGGGGCTGGATGGTACTTACCGAGCTAAAGTAAAGGCTGAAGCAGCTGAAGACTCTCAATGGTGGCTGGATTTTCATACCAAAGAGGCCGAACGCGAGCGAAAGATAAAGGAGGACAAAGAGGCACAGCTGAAGGAAGTAAAGCTGGATTTTGCCTATGCTGCAGAGGAAGCGATTTTCGGGATTATCTCAAACCGACTGGAGGCTGAGTATAATAATAAACAGGCGGCTGCTTCAAAAGAGCTGGAAGCCCTGGAAACTCAGCGTAAACAAGGCTTGCTGACGGAAGAGGCTTATACCACAGCGAAGACCGCCCTAGAAAAAAAGCATGACCGGGAGATGGCCGAAATGAAGCGAAAGCAGGCCATAGCGGATAAGGCTGCAGCTCTGACTCAAATAGCCATCAATACTGCGTTGGCTGTAACTAAAGTGCTTTCTCAAACGGGTGTGGCAGCTCCTGCGGTAATACCACTTATTATAGGTACCGGAGCTGTACAAGCTGCTGTGGTAGCCTCAAAGCCTATACCGAGTTACTATTTTGGGGGCAATACTGGTCCGGAATATGGTAACCTGGACAGCTTAGGCGGCAAAATGGCGATTGTGCATCCGAATGAAGAGATCATTCCGGCAGCTGTTACACAAACGCCGGCTTTTGCGGCTCTTAAACCTATGATAGAAAGTATAGGTGGAGCCTCTGCAGGTGGTAAAAACAATCAAACGGCCCAACAAAGCGGCAAGATGGATTTTGGAGACATGCCTCAAACCCTGAAAGAGCTGAAAGAAACTAATAAAATGCTGGCAGATAGGCTGGCACATCTGGAAGTGACGATGGGTGGCTCTGCCTGGAGACGCTTTCATGAAGATTATACAGACTACCTTAAGCAAAACGATAACTCCCTGATAGATGAATAGAGTAAACTTAATTTTGGGCAACGAAATTACAGACCTTAGCCACTCCGGAGGCGATCTTACCAAAGTAATGAATGCCGAAATTACTTTAGGAGCCGAAAAGCTGGCAGATGTTTACGCTTATGCTTTAAACGGGGCTTTTGAGTTTACGGATATCCAAGAGCTACTCCCTGAATTTGGCTACCCGCTACCCTCCTTTACAGGCTACGTGCAAAGTAATGTGGACGCATTGAAGCGGCTGGATATTAACTTCACTCAAGACGGTGGCTACAGTAGTTTTAAATCGTATTATGTATTACTGGAAGCCGGCCGTTCTGCATACAGAAGAAAAGGCACTGCTTACGGATTGAGGCAGCCTATTCCGTTTCTGACCAACCAACCAAACTTCAAGAAAAGCACAGCATTCAGTATGGAGTGGCTTTTTTTGCCGCTGAATTTTGGTGAGGAAAAGCCCAGTCAGTTAAACCTGAAAGCCACCGCCGTAAATGCTGCAGGTGAACTAACCACCGTAGTACTGCACACCGTGCCGACTATAGCTAATTTTACTATTTTAGGTATAGATGTAAGCCCTTACCGGGTTTCGCCTAACCTGCCGAGTGATACCGTAGGCTATTATATTCAGGTATTTGATGAGTCTGACGATGTAGTATCAGAGTCTAAATATTATCATCTTATACCTGATCATGAAGAGGACTTTACAGTAGTTTTCAGAAATAGCTTAGGTACCTGGGACACGATGACCCTTCAGGGTAATCAAGCCAGAAGTATAAGCCCTTCCTCTGGTACTATTGATACAAAAGCGGCCCTAAAGAAATACGACAGCAGCTATACACGAACGGTTAAGATTAGGGCATCAGGACTGGATGTGCGATGGCAGATCTATCTTCAAGAGCTTATGCTGAGTAAAGAGGTGCACCTTGTAGAAAACGGCTATCATCAGCTGATACCTATAGATGAAGATATGACGTACCTGGAATCAGGGCAGTACACAGAAAATATGGAGTTTAGTTTCCGTTTTGCGGCTAATGATAAATCTTACTGATGCGATTTTTCCTGGAAAATACAGAGCTGGGTGTTTTTGAAAATGAAACTGTAGAAGTGCAGTTAAATAACCCACTGAAAGATTATAAGATGACAGGCGATAAGGCTCATGCCTTTTCTGTGCCTAACAGCCCCATTGCCAGAAAAGCACTGGCTGGCCGTGCTCACCTGCAGAGTGTGGCATTGCCTGATAATTTCACGGGCAGAATACAACATGGGCCAGTAAGTATACTGGAAGGGAAGACAGCATTGAAAGCAAGCTCTGACAGAGCCCTGAGTTTTCAGATGGATGTGGCTCCGGGTAATATATCTGCAGATGTATGGAATAAAGATTTAGGTGATTTTGATTTTGGAAGCTATAGTCTAAACACAAAAACCGTGATAGAGCCAATAGGGGTGCTGAATCTGACTACCGTAGGTCAGCGATCTGATAACGGAAACGACGCCCTCTTTGGTGACTACTGGCTCAGAAACGCCTGTACATATCGTGTTTTTCAGGGTGTGAATATAGTGTGGGAACATACTGTGGCCTTAGAAGGGTATGACCGTGATGTAATAGATAGCCTGATACTTTCTGACCTGCAAGCCTCAGCTGCGGCATATAATGAAAGCCCTACCCTGGCCGGTACAGAAATATATGTAACTAAAGAGCAGCTGGTATTTGTGAGTAATAGTAGCGGCTCGCTCATACCAAATCTGGGTTTCTCCATTTTAGTACGCCCTTATTTGCTATCAGATAGTAGAGATCTGGGGTTTGGTATCAACTTTATGCGAGAAGATTATGAGCAGATTAGTTATGAAACCGCAAAAGATGATCTGGTGGGTAGGGATATTCGCAGCCTGGCCAGCGGTACCATGACAGATCCTTTTATTTTTCCAACGGTTTTTGCTCCTCGATTTTATAACGATGCCTCTGTGTATTACTGTGGCTCAGTAAATCACAAGAATTACGGAGGAATGGCTACAAATACTTTTAAACTACGAACCACCTACCCGATGGTGCCTGCTTTTAGGTGGTTATGGATTATAGACAGTGTTTTGGCCGCTTATGATTATAAGCGTGAAGGTGACGAATGGGCAGACTGGGAGAATTTTTGCCTGATGGCCATGAAGGATTTTGCCAGACAATGCCCTGGACTGAATATACCCTACAATGTGTATCCTGTAGAGATGGTGCCAGCTAAATATATGCCTGATTATACATTGCGTGAGTTTTTTGATGAATACGCCAAAGCTACCGGATGCATTCTTATATGGGATATTCCAAGAAAAAGATTACGAATGAGATATCTGGCTGACATTAGCTCAGATACACCTTATGAGCTGGCGGGCGGGTCTTATCAGCTGATAGAAACCCGGTATGATGCCCTCAGGAATTATGATCTGCAGTATAGCGGAGTAATTAGTGATGAATACCTGACTGAAGAGATAGAAGTATTTCTGGGTAAAAAAGATAATAACGCCGAAACTGAGGAAAATCTGGAAACGGTGAATCAGCAGGCGGTGCCCTTACTGGCCATACCTGAAGATTATGATACCAAAACCTTCAGGATGTATGACAGGCACCCAGAGAGAAACCAGGACGGCTGGGTAGGTAACCCTACTGATAATACGACACCTCCTACCCATTTCTGTTATGTAAGTGGCCAAAGTGTACTTTTTAACCTACAGGCAGTAAAACCTCAGGTGAGATCTCTTTTTATGGTAAACTATCAGGTAGCCACTACGGCTACCTACTCGCTAAGCAGAGAGGGTGAAAGTACGGTATACGAAGCTAAGATTAAGCCATTACTGGATAAACGCACAGGCAAGACAAGTAAAGTGGTGACGTATCTGAGTCTGGTAGATCTGCAAGCTCTGAATTTTGAACGCTGCCTGTTCTACAAAGGCCTGAAATGGCTGGTAATAAGTCTTAACATAAAAGCCAAAGGCCGTGAAAAATATCTTTATGCCGAACTGGAGCTGGAGGTGTTGAAGTGATTTGCTAGATTTGGGAATGAAATTACTACAGAAAATTTCCCAATCAATTGACAAATTTGTTGCCAAGTACATTATTGGGCCAGATATTATAGGTAAGACAATATCCGACATTCATAAAGAAACAGAGGAAGTTGAGGAAGAGGAAGAAAAGGCAAAGAATATTGCAATATGGCGTGATTTTCAAGGAAGAGTCGAATCCGGAAAGGACTTAGAGAAGGAAATTAAGCTGAAAAGAGCTGAAGTGCTTCTACAATACAGAGATTTGGAAAAATGGTCTAAGGCGGGCAAAATAAGTAACGACGTCTATTTACAGCATTATCAGGAGCTGATTGAAAAGGAGCAAGAATATTTTGAACATTATGAAATTCTTGGTTACTCCTATCGGAAAGTCATAAAGTAACAAAAGCCGCTCATTTATGGGCGGCTTTTTGTTTAGCCATTTCTTCAATAAAGTCAGCTGCAATATCCGCAAGTGACGTTTTCTTCTCTTTTCTCTTTTTCCTCTTAAACTGTTCCTCTAATAGACCTTCGTGAGCAGCATCGGAAATTTCTAATTGAATTTTTGTCATGCACAAATATAACTTTTAATGAATTATAACAAAATATTTGCATCAGATATTGTTATTGTATTAATTTGTATCAAACAATAACAAATTATATCAATATGGAGGCGACGCAAACATTTGAATTTAAAGGTCAGCAGGTTGAGTTTGACATGAGTAAAGAAACCATCATGGTTAATGCCACTGAGATGGCTAAAGTTTTTGACAAAAGACTTGATGTATTCCTAAAAACAGAGCATTCGAAGGCATTTATGGATGTAATTAAATCTCCACCATATGGTGGAAATTTAGGCATCTTCAAAGAGTCCGATTTGATTCTTAAAAAAGGAAGGAGTGGAACCTGGATGCATCGTATTTTGGCTTTAAAATTTGCCGCTTGGTTAGACCCAGAATTTGAAGTCTGGGTTTACATGACAATCGATAAATTAATGTTTGGTGATGTTCGTAGCCTTATAGCTGAAAAGGCAAGAGTTGACAGAGATATCAGAAGAAAGAAGCAAGCTATGAGGGAGAATGAGGAATACAACGAGCTAATCCTTCTTGAACAAAAGGCAAATAGCCTTAAAACCAGAATCAGTGGATTTTCGAAAAGCCAATATCAACTATTCGTTGAAAATGAAGATTTAAACTAACAAAAAAGCCCCTGCAGGAACAGGGGCTCTAAAAATTGACGAATCAACTTTTATGGTACTCAAAATTATGGAAAGAATTGAATTAACACCAGAGGAAAGTCAGGTATGGAATTGTCTGTTTGATGAAAACAGCCTTCCACTGACACTGAGAGCAATGAAGGAGGTGCTTGATATCGCCCTGTGGGGTCTGAAAGCTGATCCAAGTAGCTTTTCTCCAGATACATTGATAAAATTTTTAAACCTGATCTCATGGTTAGAAGATATGAATGACTGCCATTTACGAGAAGCCAGCGAGATCGTCAGAAATATATTACCTCCGGATAGACGTTTCATCCTTCCAACAGACGATTAAATTTCTATATATTTGTAATGCGAAAAATCAGTAATGACATTACCCTGAAGGGGAGTGTTGTACCCCATGACCTGGCTATAATGGCTGGGTCAAGGCTTTACTGAGGCCTTCGCAAATTGGGTAGTGCAGCACTCCTCTTTTTTGTACTCCCATCAAATGCGTAGTTGTGTGGATTTATTATATAGATCCCTCACTGGCCTTGCTGGTGGGGGATTTTTTAGTCTAAAAGATTTACCTGGTCAACTTTGTCTTGCAAAGTGACGTGGACATAGATCATTGTAGTTTTAATGTCTGTATGGCCTAGTAATTTCTGCAATACCTCGAGTCTTCCACCAGCATTTAAGAACCTGGTAGCGAAGGTATGCCTCCCAATGTGAGGGCTAATCTTAGATTTTATCTGCAGATGATTGCGGATCCAGTGCAAGCTTTCTCTGAACTTCGCCTCCGGAGGCATGATAAAGAGTGGGCCTTTCTTCGTATTAATTAAACTCACCGCCTCAGGGTGCAATGGTATGACGACCTCCAGCTGATTGTCTGCCGTGTTTTTTCGGGGAACGAATCCAAGTGTTTCATTCTTTAAATCACGATGAGTGAGACTGTAGATATCGCTCACCCGCAGACCTGTATAGCAGATAAAAAGAAAAGCTCTCAGTGACTTTTCTTTATTTGTGCCGGGCGTAAGATAACCTGACCTGAAGAACCTTTTCAGCAGCTGTACTTCGTCTTCTTTCAGGAACTCTATTCTGGCCTCTGTTTTTGGCATCTTAAAATCGCCAAAGGGATATTCAAAAATGAAACCGTCTTTACGTGCCAGGTTTAGATAGGTCCTGATGTTCTTTAGCTTAGTGTGAGCTGTGTCAGAGTCATAGTTCATTTTATTATACATGAACGCCTTGTAGCTCTCAAACAGCTTGACATTGATATCTGAAAAGGGGATCTTCTTTTTAAAGGCTGTGAGGGTAGCAATGCTATTCTTATGGGTTTTACCTGTACTGGCTCTGATGATGCCCGTATTAATTCTTTCTTCTATCTGAGTAAAAGCGTAGGCGATGAAGTCATCTTTAGAAGCATAGTTCTCATATTCTTTGAGAATGATGTCGATAGTCAACTTTCGACTGCCGAGTCTGGCAGTCCGGAAGATCTCATTGATCTTTCCTAATTCCCTTTTTACGAAAATATTCAGGTCATCGCATTCTTTATCGGACCTTTTCCGAGGAAGTAATACCTGATTCTCCTCATCAATCTTATCAACCGGCCAGCTGAAATTCAGGTTTATTGGTTTCTTTTTTCTCTCAAAAACGATGGTGATGTACAGAGTGGCCGTTCCGTCTTCTTTAATCCTCTGTTTGTTATAAGTGAGCTTAGCAGAATAGGCATAGGTCATGTTGACATCAGGTTGCAACACTGCTCTATTTTGTGCTTTTCTGGCCATGTTAGCTGAATTGTTGAAACACGAAATCCTGCTTAAAGAGCAGGATTAACGCGTTTCTTTGGGCTTAGTGACCTCCGCAGGATTCAAACCTGCAACCTCTTGAGCCGTAATCAAGTGCTCTATTCAGTTGAGCTAGGAGGCCGATTTTCGGAGTGCAAAAGTAGCAGTATTTCTACTTTCACACAATAATTTATTCAGTTTTTTAACTCGTCAATTTTATCCGGGTCTATTGAGCCGTATTCATCTCTCAGTTTTAGGATGATAGCCAAGGCCACCGCAGCCTCTGCAGCAGCAATCACCATTATAAATAAGGAGAACAGTTGGCCATGCCCTGCATTTTCCGCACTTCTGGAAAAAGCCACAAAGTTTATATTGACTGCATTAAGCATTAACTCCACTCCCATTAACATCAAAATCAGATTCTTCTTGGTAATTGCCACAGCAAATCCGATAGCAAATAGCAAGGCGGAGATTATAAGGAAGTACGTATTCGGTATCATTTCTTTGCAATATAAGAAGCTCCAATTAACACTAATAATAGCAGCACCCCGGCCATTTCAAGCATAAGTACTTCGGTGGTCATCAGACTCATCCCCAGATTTCTCACCTGATTTATCTCTTGATCTACACCTTTTGCTGCCGGCCATTGCAGCCTAAAACCATACAGTATGATTCCTCCTGCCACTAGGGCTGCTACAAGTAATGAAGCCAGGTTATTCACATTCTTCACCCCTAAAGCATCACGCCTGTCTTTACCTTTGGCAGAAAGCATGATCCCGAAGAGAATCAGAATTAGTATTCCACCTACATAAATCATAATCTGCGATACAGCAATAAATTCTGCTCCGGCTACCAGAAATAAACCTGCGATAGAAATAAGAGAAGTAAGTAAACCATACGCTCCGTACAGAATATTCTTTGAAAAGAAAAGATAAAGAGCCCCTCCTAATGTTCCTAAAGAAAAGAAGCCAAAGACCACATAAGTCACCCAAGCCCATTGAGCAGCATTTAACCATTCTTCCATTTAGTCTTTCTTAGGTTTTAGTTTAGGGGTAAAAACAGGCTTTGCCCTATCGGCCTTTGCAGAATCTTCCTTAGGCTTTAAAGTAGGCTTAAAAGCTGGTTTCTTTACATCTTCTGCTTTAGTAACTTCAGATTCCTCTTCTTTTGGCTCTGCTTTCGGCTTCATTGAAGGCTTGAAAGCAGGCTTAGCCGCTTCTCCTTCTGACTTCGGCTTTATTGATGGCTTAAACACAGGTTTCGGTCTTGCTGCCGCCTCACCACTGCTTTCTGTTTTCGGTTTCATCGCAGGCTGAAAAGCAGGCTTAGCTTCTTCTCCTTCTGACTTCGGCTT
>JANSYO010000265.1 GCA_024742395.1 Cytophagales bacterium | reverse complement strand
ATTTGCACAATAAGGTGCGTAGAGCTCATTTACCAAAGGAATGAATTTCAATATTTCTTGTCCAATTGTCTGTTTCTCTGCTTCCAGATTTCTCTGTGCTGTCAAGGCAGCTAGAAGTCTTCTTTGATTACTAGCAATTTGTTCGATATTAAAGAACAGCGTGTTGGCTTCTTCTTTTGTTATTATACGAGCTGTGTCCCTCAATGGTACCACAAATATCTGTAATTAGAGGTTTTAGTTAGATAACTGGTGGTGGTGATAAAGGAAAACAAACAGTAATAGTGGATACCAAATCACAGACATATTTCTGTTCTGTGTCGATCAATTCGTTTAGTACATTGTTATAAGCCTATAACGCTATTCATTAGTTCACGTTCCGCGATTAAAATAGTTCCCATATGATTACCTTGAGTGCAGATTCATTTTTCTCTTTGAATATGGAAATACTCGCGCTACTGTGTTCTCTTATCAATGCATGTCGAGGTGAGTCTTTGAGTAAAGTGATGGAACGCGGAGTGATAATGTCTTTCTCTGGTTTCTTTGCATGCACAGTACTCAAAGAATCGTTATAGGCTGATAGTGTCGATGCAAGCGCATAATGTTCAGAGTAATACTTAAAGTAGCGCTATTAATGATAATCTACTTGAACAAGCAACTTACATTCTCGTGTAGACTTGTATTTTTGGCCAGGATATCGATTTTCTTTCGTATATCACTTGCAAACTCTCCTCCGCTCGTGTTGGCTTCTAATGATGTATGATCAATAGATCTACTGGGTGCCACTTTTGCAAATTGAGGAACTTGAGGCAACGGAACAGATACGCGCACAGTATTTTGTTGTAGTCTTTTGTGTAATCGTAATCCTGGTTCATCTTTAACTTGAACGCTCTCAATACTGTTTTTGATAGATTCTAATGATTCCTGATAGACACCTAGTTGATCAGGCGACATATTTTGCTCCATGAGATTGTTCAGAATTTGCATCTCCTGCTGGATGCTTTCCAATACTTTGTCTCTCTTAGCAAGTTTCTCGGTTATTTTTTTACAATGGGCATCCTTCTTCATATTCTCTTCCACTTGGTGTTCATATTTGGCTTGTTGGGAGTCTTTCTGTAGTTTGGCTTTGCCTGCTCTGTCCCGTTCGATCTCCATTGCTTTCTGTAGCGCTACGATCTCATCAAACCTTACTTTAATTTTCTTATCAACATTCTGTTCAACGATATATTTGTCGAAAATCTCTTCAACTCGCACTCTCATTTTACTTGTTGACATATTCACCTGTGATTGTTGTTATAAGTATTGTTTTATCACTATGTATCAGTGAACCTACAATATCAGAATTGGGAGAAAATTTGCCTTCGCGAGGGGGAGTGGCGAGTTCTTCAACGTACGCTCCTGGGACTTCGCCTGAGCT
>JANSYO010000422.1 GCA_024742395.1 Cytophagales bacterium | reverse complement strand
GCTGAAAAGTATCAAAAAGATAGGGATTAATAATATTTTGATCCTCACCAGTGATACCAAAAAAGATCGGGTACGAGAGATTCTGAAGACGGGAGTGAAAGGCATGGTGACCAAGACCTGTAGTGAGCAGGAAATTGTGAACTCTATTCTTGCAGTATCACAGGGGAACCGGTTTTATTGCAATAAGATCCTGGATATCGTAATGGAGCAATCGGTCGAAGAAGAAGAGGAGAATTGTGCACCTATGGATCTCTCACCAAGGGAATATGAAGTGCTTCAACTCATTACCAAAGGCCAGACTACCACGAAAATTGCGGATACACTTTGTGTCAGCGTACATACGATTAATTCCCATAGGAAAAGCATCTTGAAAAAGCTGAACTTAAAATCTCCGACAGAATTGATCGTTTATGCACTGGAAAGTGGCCTGGTAAAATAGTTGTATCACTACTTGTAGTGATTTATCCCTAGTACTAGGGAGTAACAATTTCACCAGCACTAGCAATTGATCAAAAAAGAAAGAAGCACGTAATTTGTACCTTATTTAGATTAATTCTAAATACGAAATATGGAATTTCAAATAGCAGATGTAGAGGAGAACAGCGGGGTAACCTTGGAATTCAAGGATTTCGGTCCTATTACAGGAAATGATTGCGTATTCAAGAAATGCTGCAAGAAGTATAAAAAGAAAGGAAAGAAGCATTGCAAAAGCTGTCCGAAAATATAGTAAGTAAAGAATTGATGACAGGGGCCTCGGCTTTGGTGTTTGCTACTTCTAATATTGGCATTTATCAAAACGACACACGTGCTTCATTCATTCTGAAATTACCTGCAGAGGAAGTAGAGTTCAAGCTCTGTGCGTTGCTGTCTTTTCGGAAAAAAATCCAATCCATAGATCTGGCGGAAATGTTTATGCCCACCCATCCGGGAATCGAGATCATTTCTATGCCACAGATCGAACGATTTTTCGTGTTTGAACTACGAGAGATTTTAGAGCTTCGCGACCTCTTTGCCGGAGCCATG
>JANSYO010000201.1 GCA_024742395.1 Cytophagales bacterium | reverse complement strand
CCAAATTTGGGGAGGGGTGGTGAATTGTGGCGGCAAAATCCCTCTTTCATAAAATTTCTTCCTTTGAATGAAATCATCCACATCTCGTGTAAACAATGTTAAAAACGCTTGCTTCGGCCGAACAAGTCCTCGTAAGAGGCAGAGTATCACAACCCAAAAGTCAGGACAACGACGGAGAACGTTTGATGCGTTTGACGCCGCCTTGTTCTCGATTGCGGGAGCTGATAGTCCTAAAGTACTAATTAATGAATGGAGTAATACTAGAACAGGGAAGGCAATTTTATTGCCAGTCGTAGAACAAAATCAAAGCAACAAGCTCAAAGAAGTCATGAAAAACCTCAAATCTCTTCATCGCAATGCCCCACAAAATCACAAAAACGTCATATTATCAACAGTAAGTAAGATCTTTCCAAGATCAGAGCTAAATGGTAAGTACAATCTCGGCGTAAGCGCAAAATCCTACACAAAGGCTCGAAAAATAGCTTCCACAGGTCCTGGTAAGTACTTCAAAAAAAGACAAGTGAACGCAAACAAGCTATCGGACAAGAAGATAAACGAAATCCGCGATTTCTGTTACAGAGAGGATGTTTCTCGTGAAGCAGCCAATAGAACAATACAAATTGTTGATAATGGGAAAAAAATCAGCGTACCTGTACGATACTTGCACCAGTCACCTCAAGAGACATACGTGCATTATATCAGTGAAACAGAGAAGGGCGAAGACAAAATATCAATCTCATGTTTCACAAAATACATGCCTAAAGAGATGAAGAAGCCTCACAGAAAAACAGACATGTGCCCTCTTTGTGCAAAAGGCAAAGAAATTCAAGCTACAATCAAAAAATTAGAAGCAAAGACGGAACGTGATGAAAATGATGACAATCTACTATTGCAGCTGAAAGACGAACTAGAGTTAATCAACGACCACATCAAACTAGAGAAGAAAATCAGAAAGGAGTACAATAATCAAAAGGAACAACTGCGCAATGGTGAGGCAATAATCATCATGGATTTTAAGGAAAACATGAGTCTTGGTAGTGGCGCCGTGGAAACAGCTCGAGACTTTTACAATACGCCTCACAGATCAATATTTACCATTGCAGTCTATACTAGAGAAGGAAACGACAATGAGAGATTGTGCACGCGGGATGGATTGAAAATTCATTATTTTACCTTCGCCTCTGATTGTCTCACTCATGATACACAATTTGTATTTGATTGCTTTAGAATGATGCTTAACCATGAGGATTGGAAATCGCTTAACATCAAGGAGAACAGAAAAATCAACCTTTGGGTTGATAATGCGCCACAACACTTTCGCACGTTTCAAATGCTTTATGAGTTTAAAAAGCTCTCTGAAGACCACTTGAAGAACAACCAATTATACTTGAATTACTTTGCAGAATATCACGGCAAATGTGTTTGTGATTCTCATTTTTCTTTGCTTTCTCGTTACTACACCGATAAGACAAAGACGCTCAAACATGGTACTCCAGTTTATAGTACACCTGAATTTATTGATATTCTACAAACTGCTGTGGAACAAACGAACGAAATCAAAAATCAACTCAACAAGAAAAGAAAGCAATCTACAGCCCCTTATCCGCTTCTACACGTTACATTCTTTGATTACAAACGCTCTGATGAACTACAAGCGATCGAACAAGTCACAGCACCGCAATTTACAAGTTATTATCACTTTTTCTTCTCCAAAGACTTTCGTTTGTTGTGCGCAAAGGAACATACCAATGCCAAACATACAAGGAATTATCCCATCAAGCGCAAAACCGTTGTACAAACCAAAGGACCGAAACTTGGCTGGAACAAGTCAAGAACCCTTGATTCTCCAGTTACTGTGAACGCTTTAGCCCGAAAAGCGAAAGCACGAGCATCAGATAGAAAAAAGAGAACTCCAATACCATCCAACAACAGAAGAACACAAAGAAGAACAGCACGCGCACAGCAAAACGAAGGAAACACAGAGCCTGACGTTCCTGCGTCCTTCTTACATGATTTTGATCTTAATACTAACACTCTTACAACAGAATATAGCGAATATCCTGATTTGCAAGACCTAGCAAGTCAGCTAGATGAACTTGGAATCGTGGCGCCTCCCGCCCCACCCGTAACTGATGTACCTGCAAGAGTATTCATCTTTGAGATGTATGAACCAGATGGTGAGTAAGTAACAAGCATTTATTATAAATAAAGAGCCCAATCGCTCCCGAAAGCCTTCTAGAGGCTAATTCTAGGTCGTGGATACACCGCATG
>JANSYO010000271.1 GCA_024742395.1 Cytophagales bacterium | reverse complement strand
TTTTAAGTCAGTTTTTATAACCTGATGTCTGGTATTATCACAAATAATCAGAAACTGGTCTTTGCCATGACCACCAATACTCAAACCGTGTGCTCCGGGGTAGGAGGTGCCCCAGGAATCCAGTAATTTGCCGCTTTTGTCGTAGATGAGCATGTTATTTTTAACTTCATCTGTAAGTAAGAAAAGTCTGCCCTGACTATCTTCAACCATCTCGTGGCAGTTATTGACAGGATTTTTTTCTGCGTCTAACATACCCCAGCCCATATTCACTTTATACCTGTAATCATTATGACCAATAATTACTTCATCATTTTTACCGAACATTATTTGTGGGGCGGCCATGGCCAAAAGTGAGGAACCGGTAAGTTTTAAAGCGTTACGTCTGTTCAGGTACATTCTTAGGGTTGTTTTGTTATTGAGGAATAAATTTAATCTCTCCTTTCATTGAATCAAATAAAAAAGGGGAAGTTGATCAGATAGCGGTGCTTTTTAAAAATATAAGATTGGTTTTGGCCAGCCAATTAACTAAAATTTAAGCTGGGCAATTAGATTTAACTAACGAACAGTTCCACAAACTTCATGGATAAATGACAGTTTTTTAACCACCGTTTCTGAAATTATGAACGGATAAAAGTCTTGATGTCCCATACTTCTGGCTAAACTGTTGGTAGCAAAACTTAGGGGAAGCCACATCTCCATAATCTCTTCAAAAGACTTGATTTGATAAGGATCTGTGTTAATATCAACATGAATACCCGGCGTATTGGTTTCTATATCTATACCAAAGGCAAAAGCGGTTTCCAGAGTATCCATCATGTGTAGGTAATGAGCCCAGGTTTCTGCCCAATCTTCCCACGAATGTGCCGAGGCGTAAGAACTGATATAGTTTTGATTCCAATTTAGGTCTCTGGGCTGCTTATAATACAATTCTAATGCCTCTGAATAATCCGCTCTTTCATCTCCAAAAACATTACGGTATTCTTCTAGGTACGAACTATCTCTTATAAGAACATCCCAATAATAATGGCCAATTTCGTGTCTGAAATGACCTAAGAGGGTTCTGTATTTTTCACCTAACTGATTTTTATTGCTGACTCTTAGAATTTCATCTGCCTCTTCTATATTTAAAGTTATTATTCCGTCTTTATGACCTGTCAATATCTTTTTATTGGGACTTAGACTCTCTACAAAATCGAACCATATTCCATTTGATTCTTTATCAGTTTTTGCTTCAACAGGAAGGCCAATCTTAAGCAAAGAATAAATAAGACGATGTTTGGCGATTTCTATAAGCTTCCATCTTTCTTTATTCTCCGCATTGTCTAAAGAAGGAATAGTTCTGTTTAAACTACAGGCTGTACAGAAAACCTCTTCAGACCAA
>JANSYO010000241.1 GCA_024742395.1 Cytophagales bacterium | reverse complement strand
ATTCATTAACGACTTTAGGTTCGGAACGTCATCGTATTGGAAAGGCACATTAAAAAACAACGCGGCTTCGGAATTAGATGAAACTATAATGTAGGTTGAAGATGTACACACAGACGTTTATTACTTTGATATTAATGATGATGTTGAATATATCGATTTCTTCAGGGTTTCTATTCTAATGAACTCGTTGCGGCGATGGCAACACGAATTAAAGAAATCATTTCCAAACTTAGATTTTTAAGCATTTATATAAAATGCCAAATTGCCTGTCGTTGTGATAAACATAATTTACACTTACGAGCATCAATTGAGATATTCAGATGTAATGCAAGAATTGTTGTTAAGTAAAATTCAATGTGTGTTTAATGTTCAGTTCAGCCAAGCATTCAGGATGAAGTATCGTCATCCTGACGGAAGTTTAAGACCTTGTATTACTATTGATAGAATTGAGGTGTCATCATCTGAATTATTACAGAAAATACGAAAAAGACAAAATTAATTTTTATTTGAACAAATTGTTATTTAAACATTTGTTATTATATGCATATAGAGAGAAAATGACTGATATAGTGAACAAGTGCTTCACTTGGAAAAGTGTTACAGTTGTACAAGATAATCTCACAGAGTTCTACCCACAACTTAATATTGAAATCATAGATCTAAACGAATATACACAATGTGGTTATTCTTATGAGGGCTACCCTGGTACTCAAGATAACTACTTCAAAGAACTGTTTGGCAGCAGACCACCGCCACCAAAGAAAGAAAATGTATATGTGGGCAACCTATCAAAGTGCAATGTTATGTTTGCCCTAAAAACGATATCCGGTTTGAAAACATAATTGTAGTAGGTAACGAATGTATTGATAAATTTGGTGAGGACTTCGTAAGAGGAAAAAGTGTGAGGTCTGTTTCGCTAGACACCGAAATAGAAACTTTAATCTGTGCAATGAACACATACAGACAAACAATAGGATTAGTAGATGCTTTTACACGATCATCAATAATGCGAGTTTTTAGCAAACATTCATTCACAGATATATGAACAAGCGTAAACATGAAGCAAAACCATATCTAGGAGTGGGTTTTTCTGCTTTCTATAATCATCTACGCGACATGAAGCGATTTGAAGCACGGCATTTACGCATAATCCTAAGCCTGAGAAATCTAACTGTTAAGCTTTACAATCAATGTCGACCACTATCCTACGCATCGAAGCATTCGTTGTACATCTCATCTTGGCAAACACAAGCGCTTCAGAAGTTATTCAAACAATTCAAAGTTAATTGGGCTTTGAAGTATTGCACTCTTCAAGAACCAGTTGACAACTTGAACCCTAGATTGCGTACCTTCATATTGAGAGTTATAGATAACCGTAAGCAGTTGATGCCTTTTGGTAAATTCAAAAACAATACATGCAACCAGTTCTACAAGAACAGCACCGCTTACCACACACAATACTTCACTGAAATTCAAAACCCTGACGATGCGTTGAAACCAGTGCAAGAATATATTACTAGTATGCTTAGCTTATCTAAAGCTGGTTACTTTCTTGACATACCCAATGTAGTTATAAGACATACAATCTCAAAGCATGTATCAAGTTCT
>JANSYO010000102.1 GCA_024742395.1 Cytophagales bacterium | reverse complement strand
ATGGGACGGAGTAGAAGACAGAGAGAACAGCAAAAGTTAAATTGGCTTGAAAACATAGCCAAGAAGCATAATAGCCGAATAACTCATCATGAATTTTGTGGCAATTTGGGAATTGCCCTCGACGATAAAAGAAGCCTTACTTTCTTTATTAAGGAGATTGACGGTGAAATTTTCGAAGACTATATTGATCTGAATCAGATGAAGGAGTGCAGAGTACTAAGAACAAATATTTCTGTACCCAAAAACAAGGAAAATTATCCGCTTATAGAAAGATTGGATTTGTGCTTTGTGCCTCTGGATTCAAAAGCCAAAGAAATAAAGTGGGAGTTTTTTAGCAGAGAACATAATCTGCAGTTCTATGGAGAACTTCAGGTTATAGAAAAATGGGATAAGCTGCTAAATGAGCAGATTGGATTTAAAGTATGGTAAACGTAAGCCCCTTAGTATTCTCTAAGGGGCTTAATTTTTAATAAAGCCAGCAGACCTAAGATAGGGCCTATGCCCAAAATCAGAAATAAATATTGGCTGTTCATGACATTTGAGAGGAATCCCAATAGCTGAATACTGACAATAGTAATAGCAAAGCCAATGCAGTTGACAATGGTCAAAGCGGTTCCCTTCATTTCTGCTGAGGCGTTATTTGCGACAAGCGTAGAAAATAAAGGTGAATCTGCTGTGACTGTAAAGCCCCAAAAAAGAAAAAACGCAAGTAGAATGCTGAAGCTATGAAAATTCAATAGGATTGGTGAGAGAAGACAGCAAAGTCCGGAGAAAAGTAAGGCAATGAAGGCAATTTTCTTGGAGCCAAATCTATGTGCAGCTAAACCTGCCAGCATACAGCCTGCTCCGCCAATGGCTATAATAAAGAAGGTTACAAAAGGTACACTAAAAACAGAAGTGGGATGCATTTCTGCATATGCTTTCAGGACTATAGGAAGAAAAGCCCAGAAAGCGTATAGCTCCCACATGTGCCCAAAATAGCCAAAGGCCGCTGCACGGAGTCCGCGATTTTTAAAAACAGAAAATGCGGATGAAATAGCCAGCCCTTTTCCTTGTTTTCTAAAAGGGCCATCTGGCACTAAACTTAAAATTAAGGTACCACCTGAAAATGCCATGACAGAAGTAGCGACAATAACCCACTTCCAAGGTATTAAGAATGCCGAGCCTTTTAAAAGGTAAGGGAAGGCGGTTCCAAGAACTAAGGCACCTACCAGAAAACCCAAGGATTTTCCAAGTCCGTCGGCGTAATAATCTGTGGCAATTTTCATCCCTACGGGGTAGATACCTGCCAGAAAAAATCCGGTAAGAAAACGAAAGCTTAAGAGGCTTAAAAGGTTTTGTGATGGGAAAAGTATGCCAGCATTTAGCATTGCTCCTGCTAAAGCACTGAAAAAGAATACTTTGAAAGGAGAAAAGCGATCTGCAATGGTGAAAAGAGCAAAAACCAGGGTTCCTATGATAAAACCCAACTGCACCGCAGAGGTTAGATGACTCAAAGCACTTGCTTGTAAGCCATATTGGCTGATAAGTTCATTTATTACGCTATTGCCTGCAAACCAAAGTGAGGTACAACAGAACTGCGAAAACACGATGACCGGGAGAATGAATTTTTTGTGGTCCATTAAAATGCATTAACGCAGATGTTTGTGATTTGATTCTAAAAAGATTGCTGAATGTCAAAATTTAGTTCGTTTATACAGACAATTGAGAGAGGAATTGCCTGAGCAGCTACGGATTTCCGTAAGTTTGCAGCAGCGAAAAAGATGGTTAAGTTTTTATGGACTGGATTTACTTCCTGGATATTTTTGGTACGGTTGTTTTCTCGATATCGGGTGTCTTAACAGCCATGAATAAAAAATTTGATCTTGTTGGCTCCTTGATTATTGGCTTTGTAACTGCTATAGGTGGAGGCACCATCAGAGATATACTCATAGGTCGTTTTCCGGTAGGCTGGCTAAATGATCGCAATTATCTTTATGCCATTCTAGCGGGTTACATTATATCGTATGTTTTTAAGGCTCGCATAATTGGCCTCAAACGTAGTATGTTTCTATTTGATACCGTAGGAATTGGTCTTTTTACCACTATCGGAATTCAGACGGCCATAAATTTCGGCATGAACATAGAAGTATGCCTAATTATGGGTGTTATATCAGCGGTATTTGGAGGCATAATAAGAGATGTGCTTACAAATGAAATACCATTGATTTTTCGAAAGGAAATATATGCTTCTGCATGTCTTTTGGGTGGTTTAGTTTATATAATTCTTGAAACAATTTCCCCTGTAAGAGATGTCAATATTATTGTTTCTATCTTATGTGTAAGTGCTATCAGGTTTTTTTCAGTAAGACAAGGCTGGACGCTACGCTGGGATAGGGACTGATGAATTGACCCAGACAAAAAACGATTTGTTGTCTTTCAAAATCTGGCTTAAAAGTCTTTACAAAAATTTAATATAAATAGAATAAAGTAAAGAGTGATTGGCTGAAAATTTGTGTGTAAATAGTGGATAAATTTACATCACAGCATCTTGAAGCATTTGTCTGTCTTTATTTTTTCAGTCCTCATACTATTCTTAATAATTTCTTGTCAATCAGAACCAATAGAACCCACTGTTTCAACACCTTGGGTAGATCCGGAACCAGTGAAGCCCATTGAAAAAAAATGCACTTTGCAAACATTGGTTTACCAAACTATTGAAAGTGAAAACCCGGGAAGTGGTATTTATGGATTAAAGTTTTACTTTTCAAAGGACACCAGTTTTACCAATAATTATTATTCATTTGAATTTAAATTTTATTATGATTCTAAGGGCTTTCTAAATAATCAAACGCTGAGGGTGAAAGAGCTTGCAGGTCCAAATAAGAGGTCTTATTTTGAAGAAATTAAGTATACATATGAGCAGGAGAGATTAATCAGAAAGGAAAAGTTTAATGACTATGTTCTTACCTTGGTTGAAACCTATAAATACAATGAGCTAGGAGAGCTTATTGAATTCAGTCAATCACCCAATATAGGGCAACAAACCGGGGATATGGTTGTCAGGAAATTTAAAGATGGAAAGCAGATTTCTTATCAAGAGACTTATGATGGTGTATACTATGATTATACAGATCACTATAATGAAGATGGTTTCATATTGAAAGCCAAATCTGGATCTGAGTTTTATAGCTATGATTCTAATGGCAATCTGGTGAAGAAAGAGTCTTGGTTAGAGGGTGAACTTCTTGCTTATTATGAATATGATTATGGTGATGTTAATAATCTGGAAGAGGGTATGGTTCACCAGAAGGGCCATCCCAAAATAGGAGGGTATTACGGCTCAGATAGTCATTTGAAAGTAGAAGAAAGGAAATTTGAAAAATTAAGAAACTCGGCAAATCCTTTTGATCTGATCATAAAACGAAGGTTTACTTACGTCTACAATGCTTCTGGTTTAATTGATAATTTTACTGAGCATGAACAAACTTTTAATACGATTGCTCTGCTGGATAGAAAACACTTTTATCAATACTATTATACCGGATGTCCTTGATAGGATGAAGGTGAGGTATGCGAGCATCTTGCCCGAAAATGAAAGCCAATTCCTTATGAGGCCAAGCCTGTTTAAATGACTTATGTAGAATTAATTGTCTTACCACTCGAGTTCAATTTAGTAGTAAGGTTTTAAACCCAGTGAAATTCGGGTAATTAATCTGAGTAGTTTTATGAATTCTACAGATGATTAAACCTGTAGAATTCATGCTGTCTTATTTGCTCACAGGCAGCCACACACTCATTTCAGAGTGGCCTCTATTTGCCCAGGCAAAATAAGGAATCAATGTAATGTTAGTAGATCCTGTTTTTTGAGTATTGACAGGCTGATAAAGAGTATTCTTCCATTCCTTTTTGTCTTCGTATTGAACCTTGGCTTCTAAAGCTAAAACTGGCGAATTGGCAATTTGCTTCATAGTTGCAGACCATTCTGCATTTACGGGGACAATTACATTTGAAATTTTTTCAGTGGGTTTTAAATCCGGTGACTCCAGACAGTATACAATAGGGCCCCGCTTCACGGCCACTTGGTTTCGGGTTTCTTCTACCAGCGGGTTTGATTCCATTAATTTAACTTCCATAGGTAGCTCTAAAGTGATGATGTCACCTTTTCTCCATCTGCGTGTTAGTGGAACATATGAACCGCCCGCCACTCTTAGAATTTGCTTTTCTTGATTTATGCTTAGCTCGGCAGTCTGTGCCCAGGCAGGAATCCGCAGATAAAATGTAAATTCCTCATTTTGAATTTCGTTTATTTTAAGTTTTACGGAGCCGTTCCAAGGGTATTCGGTTATTTGTTCAACAGATAAAGCAGTGCCGTTCTGCGTGCGTGTGTTTAGTTTATTCCCACCATAGAGGTTAACGTAGAGGCCATCCTTTACATGATTATAAAAATAGCTGCTGAATTCAGAAACAGTACGAACCACATTGGGCGGGCAACAGTTAGATTTGCTAATATAAGCCTGACGCCCACCATGCCAACGCAACTGATACGGATAATCATCTGAAACACTTAAGGGGTTAGTATAGAAGAATTTATCACCATCTAAATTAATACCTGATAAGATGCTGTTGTACATTTCAAGTTCTACGATGTCTGCATATTTAGCATCACCGGTAATTTGCAGCATACGCCAGTTCCATAATAAGTTTCCGATATTGGCACATGTCTCATTATGGGCCGAATGATTGGGCAATTGAAAGGCTTTTCCGTAAGACTGATGCACCTTTTGTACCGTATCTGGTTTGTAAGATGTACCCTCGGGAGGTACTCCATCATACAATGCTCCACAGCCCCCTGTAATATACATTTTGTGATTAACCACATCGTCCCACAGTAAGTCCAAAGTAGAAAGTAAAGTCTCATCACCTGTTTCAGCGTAGAGGTCTGCTGCTCCTGCAAATAAGTAATTGGCCCTTACGGCATGTCCTATCACTTTTGTCATCTCTCTAAATGGAGCTCTGTCAGAATTATCGTCAGTACCTTCTGTTTCACCCCTTATGTCAATGAGCTTCTTTACTAGTTTCAGGTATTTTGCTTCATTGGTGGTTCTATACATTTCTACTATTCCCATATAATGCGAAGGGCAAATAGCATTTCTGGCTTGTTCGGGAGTAGCGATATCATAAAAATGAATCAGGAAGTCAGTAGCCTTCTTGGCTACTTCCAGGAAATTGGTTTTGCCGGTCGCACGGAAATGCACACAGGCGGCAGTCATCAAATGACCAAAATTATAGGCTTCGAAACTTAGTTTGTCATCAAACATTTTAGGCTTATTACTGGCCTTTTGTTCTATGATTGATTTTGTATAGATATACCCATCTTCTTTTTGAGCTTTCGCAATTACCGCTATGGCATTATCCATCAGGCTATCTAATTGTTTATCTTTTGTCTGAGCATACATGCTCGCTAAAGCTTCCATGGTTTTATAGAAGTCGCCGTCATGAAAAGAGGGGCCAATGAATCGCCCTGATTTCAGTCCTGCAGCAATCTCAAAATTTTGAAATGCAAAGCAGGTGCTGGTATCGTTGTAACGGTTCCAAAGGCTGGGTACCATTGTGTTTTTACATACTTCAAAGCGATCTGCCATGAAGCCCTTTGTGAACTGTACATCTCCAAGGTCTACACTGTTAAGAAGCGAGTAGGAGCTTTTCGAGGTATTGGTAATGCCTTTATTTTGAGCTATTATTTGGTAAGAAGGCCATAAGAATAGAAGTAAAAGCCAAAGTTTGCTGTTTGAGTTAAACATTGAGAGTGCAGGTTAATTAAAGAATTGTCAATGAAAATATTGAAATAAAACGAGGGAAAAGAAAGAACTTTCCCCCCGTTCAGACCCTAGCCTTTTTATGGATTAGTAATTAGGATTTTGAACCAAATTTGGATTTCTATCCAGTTCGCTTTGTTGAAGCGGCAGATAGTAGTTTTTGGGCAAGAATTGCATTGGCTGTGAGCCTACGGTCGGTTTTCCATGAAGCTTTTCTTCCGCAATTCTCCAACGTTTTAAATCAAAATACCTAAGTCCTTCCATGGCTAATTCTATACGGCGTTCATTACGTATATACTCCCTTAAGGATTCTTTGGTGCTGTAATCTGCTTTCACAACAGGTGGCATATTCACTGTAGGACGTGCACGTACTTCATCTATGGCGGCATAAACTGTAGCGTCCGGGCCTGAAGCCTCATTTTTTGCTTCAGCATACATTAAAAGTACATCTGCATATCTTAAATGAATGTAGTCTTGATGAGAAGTTGGAGCCGTAGCACCCGAGATTGGCACTTTGTTCAGATCCACATATTTTTCCATGATAAAACCTGTAAGGCTTGGGTTATCTATAACCTGCTCTACCTGAGTGTTTGGGTTCTTCCATGTTTCACCAGGTAGCTTCATGGTCATGTATAAACGTGGGTCACGATTAGCATAATTTGCCGTATCCAAGGCGGTGCTGTTTGCCATCTTTCCATCAGCCATCTGATAGCTGTCTGCAAAACTCTTGAATGGCTGCAGAAGGGCCCAGTTTGCCATTTCTATTTCGTAGCCGGCTGGCTGCGGTGAAGAACGCTGAGGATTCCCCAGGGCATAGTTTGTTGAGAACATTATCTCACAGTTTACAGACGGGTTGGCCTGGCCATTCTCCAGAAATATTTCATGATAGCTGTTTGCTAATTTGAATTTTCCGCCATCAATGACCTGCTTCAATACTGTGGCTGCTTCATTCCATTTTTCCTGCGTAAGTAAAACTCGACCAAGCAAGGCTTGTGCACTTCCTTTAACAGCATGACCGGCATATTTTGTATCAGGCAGCTTTGAAATAGCAAAATTCAAATCCTCTTCAATAAGAGCGTAAATCTCTTCTTTAGAACTTTTAGCTATTCTTCCTTCATCAATAGTGGTGAAATATTTCTTGTAAAGAGGTACTTCTCCAAAAAGCCGTACCAAATCAAAATAACTTAAAGCTCTGATAAACCGTACTTCCGCTTTATAAATATCCAGCTGAGTTGCCGAGACATTGTCCTTAGCTTTGTCTACATTTTCCAGAAAAACATTGCAACTGGTTATGGCTTTATATGGAGAGGAATACATATTTGAAATAGCCCCACCCGTAGTAGGCGATACATTGCCCAGAGTCATTTCAAAAATGTTTCGCTGATTGAAATTTATCACACTGTAGGCATTGTCTGTGAGGCCTTCAAAATAAATTCTTTCGTAACCTAAGAAGTTATCCTGTAAACGTGAATAGACGCCTGCCAGTCCTGTTTCTACATCAGCTTTGGTCTTCCAAAACCCTTGGCTGGCCACGCTGTCAAGTGGGTTTTTATCCAGGAAATCTTTCTCACAGGACGACAGGAAAAAGACCAGCAAGAGGGTAATAGAAAATTGTGAAATTTTATATTTATTCTTCATTGTAGTACTTTTTAAAATTTAAGGTTTAAGCCAAGGTTCAAGATTCTTGCCTGAGGGTACGACATGTACACATTAGTGTAAGAGGTTAATGATCGCTCAGGGTCTTGACCTTCAAACTGTGTGAAGGTCAGGAGGTTATCTCCAGACACAAAGACCGTACAATCCTTGGCTTTTATTTTATTGGAAAACTTATTAGGAATGGCATAAGAAAGCATTACGCTTTTTAAGCGTAAGTATGATCCATCTTGCAAGAAATATGTAGAATTACTGTAACTGTTTACACCTGCATAGCCATCAGTGTGTAAAGCGGGCAGAACATTGCTTGGGTTTTCTGGAGTCCAGGCATCTCTCCATTTGGTCATAGGTGGCATACCACCGGCAAATGGCTGCGGTCCCCAATAAGACATGACAGATTTCTGCCCTTCTACCCCTTGAAAAAAGATGTTCAGACCAAACTGCTTGTAATCGAAGTTTACTCCAAAGTCATAGGCAAATTTAGGATAAATACCGTCTACAGGTTGGCGGTCGTCCCCATTAATGATGCCGTCACCATTTAAATCCTTCATTTTCAGATCTCCGGGTTTTTGATTCGGGTTGAGTGTGCTGGCAGGTAGTGCGGCACTGGAGAGGTCTGATTCCTGTATAATGCCATCGAAAATGTAGAGGTTCATTTGATTGTAAGGATAACCTACGGCTCTTATGGTGTTTCCAATGCTCGGAGAGCTGATATGTACCACTTCATTTTTATACTGCGAAAGCTGGAAATACGCATTATAGTTTAAACTACCCACTCGGTTTCTATGTGTCAAAGACAATTCGTATCCGCGGTTACGCATTTTTCCGTCATTCAAAGTAGGGTCAGAAAGCCCCATACTGGCAGGAATAGGCTGCTTCGCAAGAATATTATAGGTAAGCTTATCAAACCAGTCAAAAGTGACTCCGAATAAACCATTCTTTACATCGAGGTCAAAACCAACATCCGCGATTCTTGTAGTCTCCCATCTCAGACTCTGATCTCTGAAGGTATTCACTACCGCTCCCTGCGTTAGAGATGAACCGTATGGGTACGATACAGTAATATCAAGATTGTCATGATAGGCATAAGGCCCAATATCTGAGTTACCCAATATTCCGTAAGAACCTCTTAACTTCAGATTATTAAGCCAGCCGGCATTGGTTTTTAAAAAGCCTTCTTCTGATACAACCCAGCCTGCAGATACTGAAGGAAATACACCCCAACGGTAGGCAGGTGATACTCTGGAAGTACCATCATACCGGATATTCCCTTCCAGAAGATATTTATGCTTGAATGCATAGTTAACTCTACCAAAAACAGACTGCAATGACCACTCATACGGAGCATTGTACCCAAGCATTCTGGCTGTTTGTTTAAACAATTCCTGGTTGGTCGCTGTGTAGGCCTGTAACTCGGTAAGAGCAGGGTTGACCGTGTTTGATCGGGTAGCTCTTAATTGCTGATGTCTGAAGCTGTTTTGTTCGTATCCACCCAAAAATCCCAAATCATGACTTTCTGCAAGGGTGGTTTGGTAAGATGCTACAGAGTAAAATGTTTTGGTGTAGTCTTTTGAGTAATCGTCTGTAACTCCTAAAACATCTGCATTTTTAGGAATGGCCAGGTAATCGCCTGTAACAGGATCTTTCTCATGTAAAGAGTAGGCTGTATAATTTTGCTGATGCATTTTGTAGAAAATATCCACATAATTAATCGCAGCTTTGGTGGTTATTTTGAAGCCCTTGAAAGGCATAAGGTCTACATAAATCTGAGGGTTTAAATTCACCTCTTTATAATACTGCTTACCCATAATGAAAGTTTCCTGAAGGCTTGGTCTTCCTCTGATTGGGGCTTCTCCCGCATAAGAGCGTGTTACAGGACGGCCACTTCCATCTGGTAAAAAAGGCTCATTTAAGGGGCTGGTAGTGTAAATGTACATTGGTGTAAACAATGAATTGGCTGCCGGTTGCCCTGTATATTTACTGGTAAGGTTTACGGTAGTACCGATGGTCAGCCACTTGCTCAGTTCCAGGTCATTTTTGATCAAACCATTGTAGCGATCAAACTGATAGCCCGGAATCATGGAGTTCTGATTCAAAGCATTGAAAGAAACGCTGTAGGTGTTCTTTTCTCCTCCTCCTGACACAGACAGGTTGTTGTTCTTCACGGTAGCATTCTGAAACCAGTAATCAATGGCATCAAAATTAGGATACTCATGACTACCGGGAGGAGCATTGCGATAGGCATCAATAGCCTCTTGTGTGTAAGGCAAAGCTTTTCCGTCATTGGCAGAGGCTGTATTCAGCATTTCCATGTACTCCACAGAATTTGTAATCAAATCGGGCAGTCTGGTAGGTGACTGAACAGAGAAATTGCTTCCGATACTGATTACCGGAGCACCCTTTTTCCCTTTTTTAGTAGTGACCAAAATCACTCCATTGGCCGCACGTGCACCATAAATGGCTGCTGAAGATGCATCTTTTAAGACCGAAACACTTTCAATATCGGCAGGGGAAAGGTTAGATAAAGAACCGGATACTCCATCAATTAAAATCAAAGGGTCATTGCCTGCACCAAAAGAACCTAAACCTCTTATCCGGATATTCGGGTTATCTAAGCCCGGTTCTGCTCCGGGCTGGGTAACTACTACTCCGGTAAGTCGACCTTGAAGAAGGTTAGCCGAGTTGGTTTGAGGTCTAGTGGTGAGGACTTTTCCTGATACATCATCTACCGAACCTGTTAGATTTACTTTTTTCTGTGTGGCATAGCCCACCACCACAACTTCGCCAAGATCAATGAAGCTATCCTTCATTACTACGTCAATCGTTGATTGGTTACCTACCGGGATTTCTTCTGAATCCATACCAATAAACGAAAAGACCAAAACAGATCCTTCTGCTGCACTAATGCTATATACGCCTTCCTGATTAGAAAATGTACCTGTGGTAGATGACTTCATAGCCACAGAAACACCTGCAAGAGGCTCACCGGATTTATCAGTAATTTTACCGGTAATTAGCTTTGATTGACCAAAAACCTGTGAAATACAAAAGCAAAACAAAATAATAGAAAGGTACCTGAGGTACTTATAGAATAGAGTTGATATCATAATACTTGAGTTTACATGAATAAATTGAACTTTAGGGCTAAAAAGTATTGCGTTTGCTAGGTAAAAGTAAAAAGTCGAAATATTTATCCCATCCTGAGCCATCCTGTCCAGTAGATGTTAAAAGCGGCTTGGTTTGACTAAAACATCTGATTTTAAATCAAATGTATAATGTAAAAGGCTTATAATAAGCAGGATATAGCTTAATGTGTACCTTTTAGTCAATATTTGACGCAATATTGAATGAATTTAGCCATCTTGATGTTGAGAATTTTATTTGGAAAACGACCTTATTGGTGTTTCGTTTACTTTCTTTTGTTTTTTATTATTAGTTTTTGTTGGTAAAAAGTGCAAAAGAAGGAGACCGAACGAACGCATTAAAAGTGATAAGGTTTTTCTGGAAGAGTATTGGTTTTTGAGATACTATCCTAGTACGATATAGCCATTTGCCTTGTTTGAAATCGCTATAAAGAATAGTATCTTTAAGCAGACCTGTGCCAGTCGTGAAACGCGTTAGAACAATGAATAGACATCCTGTAATAGATTTAATATCCATCAATTGTTACTCTGCTACGCCAAAATATCTACAGATAGCCAATTCCATTCTTTCGGCAATTAGAGAAGGTGCCATAGAAAAAGATGAAACGCTTCCTTCTATAAATGAGCTGAGTTATGGCTGTGATATATCAAGGGATACTGCAGAAAAAGGATACAAGTACTTAAAGAAGATTGGTATTTTGGATGCTATACCAGGCAAAAATTATTTTATCAAAAGTACGGTTTATCATCCTCAGCCAAACATTCTGTTATTAGCGAATAAGCTGAATGCACATAAAAAGATAATTTACGATTCCCTGGTGGCCTCTTTGGAAGATACAGTCTTTATTGATTTTTATGTATACAATAATGACTACAATTATTTCAAAACGCTACTTCAAAACAATAGTCAGAATTACACCCATTATGTAGTTATTCCTCATTTTACAGAAGGAAGCGAAAGGATTCATGAGTTTTTAAATTCAGTAATTCCCAGCGATAGATTGATAGTGGTAGATAAGCCAATACAGGGAATCAAAGGTGAGTATGGTGCAGTATGTCAAAATTTTAAATCTGATATATTTAAAGCAATGGAAGAGGCTTTAGGGGTTCTTTCTAAGTACCAAAAGGTTAAAATTATTTTTCCGGAAGACGCTCATCACCCAAAAGAAATTCTTGCCGGTTTGTCGGCGTTTTGTGATAAGTATTCTTTTGATTTTGAGATAATTAGTAGCCTCGCGGAGGAGGTGATTGATAAACATACTGTTTATATAAGTATTACTGAGAGTGATTTGATTTCTCTAGTGGAAAAGGCCATTGCTTCTCCATTTAAGGTGGGTGAAGATGTGGGCGTAATTTCATATAATGAAACGCCTCTCAAAAAAGTGATACTTAATGGAATTACTACAGTTTCAACAGATTTTCAAATGATGGGGCGTAAAGCGGCCCAGTTGATTCAGAACAATACCAAGGAGCATATTGATGTTCCTTTTTATTTGACCCTTAGGGCTTCACTGTAATCTATTGGTGAAAACAGACTGCATTACTTCTGTTAGCAGTAAACTTATAGGGCTAAAATCTCATATTTCTTCCCAGGCTCTGTATTGAAAGTTGTTCTGAAATAGGTTTGACTATTGACACTGACTTTTGAAACTTCCGTTTTAGTATTCTTCACTACTATTTTGACCTTTGTTTGAAGCACACAAGGATTTCCTTGTTTTGATTTGATAGTTCCGGATTTTAAGCTTCCGTTTGACCAATTCATATTTAACTCAAAACCACCTCTAGCCACTAAGCCGTTAATGTTTCCTTTGCTCCATTCTACAGGCAAAGCTGGTAACAACTGGATAATACCTTTGTAACTCTGCAGTAACATTTCAGAAACACCTGCAGTAAAACCAAAGTTGGCATCCATCTGAAATGGCGGGTGACTTCCGAACAAATTGGGGTTGGTGCTTTTAATTAAAACTCGATTTACATTCTCATATGCTTTTTCAGGCTCCAATAAGCGAGCGTATAAACTTATGAGCCAGGCAGCACTCCAACCCGTATGGCCGCCACCATTTGCTAATCTAAAATTCAAAGACTTCTTTGCGGCTTCAGCTAACTCAGGTGTTTCTAAAACGTTTATTTGCGAACCAGGGTGCAATGCAAATAAGTGCGACATATGACGGTGGCCTGGTTCTGCTTCCTTGAAAGGGTATGCCCATTCCATTAACCTCCCATCATCTCCTATTTTATAACCTAGCAATTGCTTTTGTGCGTTTGCTACTTTATTTACAAAATCATCTGCAATCCCCAATTCATTTGAAGCCTTAATAAAGTCATCAAACAGACTCCAAATAACTTGCTGGTCATGCGTAGGTCCCATGCTAATTTGGCTTTTGTTGCCATCAGGAGTGATGAATGAGTTTTCTGGAGAAGCGGCAGGGCCAGAAACCAATTGGCCAGTTTTTGGGTCTGTGACTAACCAACTAAGTGAAAATTCAACCGAAGATTTCAAAGTAGGGTACATTCGTCTAAGAAAATCTTTGTCGCCATTAAAAGCATAATGCTCGCCTATATGCTGACAAATCCATGCTCCCGCACCTGTATGCATCCCCCAACTGGCTGCTTCGCCTGGTGAGGTGTAACCCCAAACATTGGTGAT
>JANSYO010000031.1 GCA_024742395.1 Cytophagales bacterium | reverse complement strand
GCACACTGATGAGTGGACGTAGGGCCCAACGTTTATTTCCAACGAACTCCGTGGAGTGATTGTAAGAGTATCTGGCCCCAAAACCCAGATAAAAGCCCATGATTCTGAATCTGATCAGATTGTTCACATAAATGGAAGCCTCATAATTTCCTGTTGAAAAATCATTTAGATTAACTTCTAAAGGGCTTTTTGTTTCGTCCAGTTGGCTCCAGGTAACATTATAGCCCAGAGCTATTTCCGGCTGAGACCAGGTAGTTCTGAGACGAAAAAGGTTTTTGCCAAAATTATGATACACTCTGATATTGGCGAATTGGTTGTAAGCCAAAGAAGTGAAGTTTCCAGTAATTAAACCATTATTTCCACCACCCAGAAAACCACTATTGTATTGTTTATGAAACAGGTAATGGTAAGGCACTAAACCCTCAGTATAACCCGTAGAGATATTAAGAAGGGTAGAACCTAGCCTTTTCCATCTTAATTGCTGGGTGACATGTAGCTCAGCACCGGAGAACTCTGTTCTGTCCTGAAGACTAATTCCCTTTCTTATTTTAGCTTGTATGATTGGGAAACTCCGGGTGACTGTTCGCTCAAAAAGACCAGTTCTGATGAAGGTCTCATTTCTGGCAAATCTGAACATAAGCCCATAAATGCGGTAATTTGTACGAGGTCGTGCTTCTCCATTTTCAAGTTGATAATTTAAGCCACTGATTCTTTCGTTTTCGGCAAAAAGCCTAAACCAGGTCCATTTAATAGGTTTGAAATAGAAAGCGGCTCCCGTTTTCTTGTATTGGTTAACCAGATAGCCTTTAGAACTAAAGGAATGAATCTCCGGAAAGGGAACAGAGTAATTTGGGCCCAAAAGACCAGTTCTTCCCGGAGGATCTATGTCTTGCCAGGAATAAACACTCAGTCTGTTGTAACGGTCTTTGGTTATATGCCAGGAGGCAGAAGTGCTATATTTTAAGGCTTTATCCGCAAAACCATAACCAGCAGAGGCTCGAAGTCCAAAACGGGGATTTTCGTGGTACTTATTTTGAAACCCTAAGCCCAGGCGAACCAGTTCATGGTAATTGATATTCATTTGATCAAAAGTCAAAACCATGGGCCCTAGCATGATGGCACTTTGGAGCATTGCTTTGCTGGGTATCTCCATTAAATCAACGCCTTTTTGAAGCAGCGGCCTATCTTTTAATTCCCATTTAAGATAGGTGAGTTTTTCCTGAAGGGTTAAATCTACGGGTCTGAGCTTAGCAAACTCTTTCAGGCTAATGGTATCTGCCTTTATGGTGGTTACAGAGGTGGCTCCATCGAAATACACGGGAACACTTAAAGAATCATGAATTTCTGTCATTACATCCAGAAAACTTGCTTTTAGAATGGCAGTGTCTTGTTTATAAATAAGCGGATAATCAAAACTCATTTCCCGGCTGGTTGGGTACCAGCGGCTTCCAACCTTCCCGTATTTCTGCTCTATTATAAGGTTAGATACCTGCATGCTATCAGCCTGCCTAACATGAACATATTTAAGTGCGTACAGGTCTGAACTTATCTGTATTTCACCAGCAAAGGCATCTACTGATTTGCCCTCATATGGTTTGAACTCTATGACAAAGGTGCTGTCGTTTCCGTCTACTAATGTATCTTTTAAATAGAAATCATAGACCCTGAAACTTCCCTGTTTTAATGGATTTATGTAATTCCTTTCTGGTTGGCCAATACCATCGCTAAACTGATAGTTGGCCCCGCCAATTCTGATATATGGCTGATAAAAGCCCATGACATTTACTGAATTATTCATAAGTGCATTCATGGGAATCATCTTAGGAACATTGGATACTGTATTCTCGATAATCTCTTTTCGCTGGCCTTTTTTCATATATAGCTGGCCCAGGTTTTCAATGATGATTAAGTTCAAAGATTTCGAGGAGGTTAGTGAATCAGATAATTCTTTTGACGCACCTTCTACATGAACATTCATTTTTGAATAAGCCTTGGCTTCAAAGGCTTCATACTTTAGAGGATTATTGCGGTTTGCATTTTTTCTGACTTTCCTTATGATTTCCCAGGCAGGATTCTCTCCCGGAGTCACTACAAACTCCTCCAAATCTGTGGTGCTAGAAACTAAGAAAACTTCAAAAACTTCGGGGAGTGTAGCAATTGGAAAAGAGCGGCTATGATAACCCACCGAACTAAAAACCAAATTACCTTCCATTTGGTCAAGATTGAAAGAAAACACACCCAGAGTATCTGTAGACGTTCCTTTACCGGTATTCTCTATTCTGATATTGACACCTTGAATTGGAAGACTGCTCTCCAGGTCTTTGACCTTTCCACTGATAGACCTTTGCTGTGCTACAGCGGAGTGTATACTGAGTAGGGTAAGAAATATGTATCCTATTTTTTTGATCAATGTTGTCTGAAAACCTTTTCTGGAAAGGAGTAAACAATTATTCCGAAAGATACGGGCAAAACCTTAGCTTGTATTCATTCAGGTTTGGTTAGCGGTAAAATGGCAGTCATTAATATTTGGTTTATAATGTAAACTAGTTTATATTTGGTTGTATCAAATTAAAAGCAATGGAAACAGAAAAAAGTTTACAAATTATTGAGGACATGATTAATGCCTCAAAAACCAATTACAAGAGACATCACGGTATATACTTTCTATTTTGGGGTTACCTTTCCATAATAGTTGTCTCTCTTTTCATGATTTTGAAAAACACTGTAGGAATGCCTGTAGCAAATTATGTGTGGGGGCTCTTTTTCCTGGGATTTGTCTTCAATATTTATCAAATGCGACGAAGTGCCAGAGAAAGGCCGGTAGTTAGTAAGATAGACAAAATGGTGGCCAAGGTATGGTTAGGGGTTTCTATTGGAATTGCCACTCTTTTTGGTGCCAGCCCGGTTCTTGGCTGGATGATGCTGCCGCTGGTCTTGGTGGTAATTGCTATTGCTACCTACATTCATGGTGCAATACTTTCTTATAAACCTTTCATTTTTGGGAGTATTCTCATGTTTATTCTCGCCTCTATATCGTTTTATATGCCTTCTATAGATGTGGTTCTTGGCCTTTTTGTAGCGGGTATTGTTCTGGGATACCTTTTACCAGGTCATATGCTAAGAAACGAAAAAGACGATGTTTAAAAGTTTAGATCCTTTACTCCATTCTCAGCTTCGGCTGGCCGTAATGTCACTATTGATGAATGTGGAACAGGCGGAGTTTGTGTGGATTAAGGAGAAAACCGGAGCAACAGCCGGGAATTTGAGCGTTCAGCTCGATAAACTCAGTAAGGCCAAGTATCTTGAAATAAACAAAAAATTTAAAGGGAAGTACCCGCAAACCCTTTGTAAAATAACTAAAACAGGGGAAAAGGCCTTTGCCGAATATGTTAAAAGCCTGAAAAATTATATTGACATTAAAACAGATTGAATATGAAAACATTAACTACATTATTTGCCACCATTTTATTTCCTTTATGTGCTTTAGCACAGCCCAATATGAAGGCCTCAGACGAACATCTGGCAGCCATTGAAAAACTATCCTTTTTAGAAGGAGAATGGGAGGGTGAAGGGTGGTCACAAATGGGGCCACAGAAATCCTTTTTTACCATTCATGAAACCGGCACTCCTAAATTAAAAGGTTCCATTTTTGTCTTTGAGGGTTTGGGTCATGATAAGACCACCAAAAACGTCATCCATAATGCTTTTGGCATAGTGACTTATGATTCGCAAACCGGTGAATATGGGATGACTGCCTACAGACAGGATGGAGGGAAAGTTGATGCTGATTTCGCTGTAATGGAGAATGGAAATATAGAATGGGGTTTTGAAGTTCCACAAGGAAAAATCAAATACATCATTGAAAACTTAGATGGTAAATGGCATGAAACTGGGTTTATCAATATGGGAGGTGGTCGTGAAGTTCAGTTTTTTGAAATGACACTAACAAAAAAGTAAGAAAGAGCCTTTTGCTATTTATTAACATTTTAAGGTATGAGGTCTCTCATACCTTTTTTTGTGTCTTATGGTGAGTTTTGAACAAACCACTGTTTTAATGATAAATAAAATTTTGACCTTATTTTTAGGCTTAGCTATGAGTATGGCTGCCTTTAGTCAAAATAGGGTTAAGATCATTGATGATAGCCACGAAGCTCTTCAGATCAGACTAGATCTGATCAGAAACGCTGAGACCGAAATACTGATTTCTACTTATATTTTTACGCAAGATTCAATTGCAAAATTTTTTCTTTCTGAACTGCAGATTGCCGCCGAACGCGGTGTGAAAGTGAAAGTATTAATCGATGGACTCAATAAGTATTTCAGACCAAAGGTATTGAAGTACTTAAACAGACTGGGCATTGAGGTACATTACTACAATGTTTTCAAAGGATTTAATCTGGGCAAGTTTACCAAGTACAGATTGCACAGCAAGATTTTTCTAACAGATAATAAGTATGCAATTATTGGAGGTAGAAACATGGGCTCAGAGTACTATGGTCTTAATCATCGAAATTTCAGAGATAGAGATATACTCATAAACGGGCCTGATGTAAATGAGATCCGTGAGGTGTTTTTTGAGTTTTATCATTCTGGCTTAATTAGCAAGAGCAAGCAATGGCCCTTTTTTACATGCTTAAAAAGTAAAAAGCAATGTGCTAAAAGAGACACACGCCTGATTCATGATTTGTTTTCTGTCAATCAGGCAATTATTGAAAGAGAGATACTGAGAGATGCCTCTGAGTGTTTGTGGCAAAATGAATTCATTGAGGTAGATTCATTCGCACTTTCTTATGATAAACCAGGCTTGAATAAGTATAGCTCAGGTACAGTAGCCAAAGATTTGATTTCCACCCTTGCTGCGGCAAAAGACACGGTGATAATTCAAAGTCCTTATTTAATTCTAACCGATGAATTATATCACCTGCTATATGGGCTTTCAAAAATGAATACTGAGATAAAAATCCTTACGAACTCGAATTTGTCAACCGACGGAATCTTGGCTCAGTCTGCCTATATAAATGGACGAGAGGAGATTTTTGAGATGGGAGTTAAGCTTTATGAGTTTAGAGGTCTGGAAAGGTTTCATTCTAAATCAATGATTGTAGACGATATCAGCTTGGTAGGTTCAATGAATATTGACCCTAGATCATTGAATTTAAACAAGGAAATAGCTGCCTTTATAAAAGGCCAGTCTTTTAAAACAGCCCTGCAGAAGTCTATGGCTAACGACTTCCTTAGTTCCACCCAGCTCACCGAAGAAAATGAACCCATCAGAAGTCCAAAACTAATTCGTAGAATCTTTGTGAATAGCTTAAGGTATTTTATTGTTCCACGTATTAATCCATTTCTTTAATTCGTTATAGCAAATATTACTTCTTTCACCTCTTTATCTACATACCATGAATAACGAAAATCTATTTAACAGAAGAAATTTTGTAAGCAATTTATCTATGATGGGCCTGGGTGGAGCTGCTCTTTTTTTGCCCAAAAACGGTATGGCAAAACCACAGCATCTTGATGATAATATCAATCATATTGGTCCAAAACAGGGTTTTACGCCACATATTGGTACTTTGGTTTCTATGTTAGATTGGCTCAGCAACTCAGTGATTCAGTACAATAGAGATATGTCTGTAGAACAGCTTGACTTTATCTATGATGATGAGTCTAATTCCATTGGTTCCCTAATAATGCATTTGGCGGCTGTGGAGGTGGTTTACCAGGATTTGACTTTCTTTGGATTGGAAGACTTTTCAACTGAGAATAAGCAAAAATGGGGAGTAGCCATGGAACTGGGCGAGACTGCACGAAAGGAGATTAAAGGCAATCCACTAAGCTATTATGAGGAGGCTTTTAGAGAAGTTAGGGAGAACACGAAAAAAGGAATGCAAACACGGGACGATAAATGGTTGCTTTCTGGTGAAACCAAAGAGTGGAACTGGAACAACTATTGTAAATGGTTTCATGTGGCAGAACATTATGCAAATCATCGTGGTCAAATGACCTGGTATGCCAAAAGGTTACCCAGGTAATAGGACACTATATCCTAAGATCAAATAAGTTTAGTGTGAGAATTAGACATTCTTTGTTGAGGTTATTTTCAGTAAAAGCCTGAGAAACAGTTATGTATCCCAGGCTGTTTTTAAGAAAGTCTTACATTTTATCTAACGGATACTGCTGATTGCCTTCAGCAACAAGAAGTTTACCTTCTGAAGGCTTAAATTCCAAGGTTATTCCTTCTTTCTCGTTGATAAAACGATGGTTGCCTGCATAGCGGAAGGTCAGTGGTTCCTGATTAGTGGCGTGTGCTACCAATTGCCCATCTGCATTACTGATTTTGACAATAATGGGTACGGAGTTGCTGGCGTATTCACCGAGATATTGATTAATATTCTCAATTACCATAACAGGCGGTGCGGTGAATTTTCGGATATTGGTTAGATTGTCAACACTCTTTAATCGGGCTATTAATCCCCATCCATAAAAATCATTGGCCACGGCCATTGTAAGCTCATTAGCTCCTTCTTTTAAATTTAAGAGTACAGACCCGTTTTCAGTAGAAATACGTCCTCGCGGATATTTTTTCATGTCTTGCATGTAAAGGTTTTTATCTACATAGACCATATTATTGTTTAGGAAGAGCCATAGTTCATCACTAAAGCCCATTTCTAGTTCAATGCTTTGAGCCACTTTACTCTCTACCACTGCCTTTAACCAAATGACGCGTCTTTCAGTACTCTTACCATGAACTTTTGTGAGATTTATTAAGCCAAATCTTTCAGCAGAAATTGACTGTGTGTACATGGCATTTTCAGGTAAGTCGTCTTTAATGACATCTTTTCCTTTTACTAGTAGGGTAGGAGAAGTAACAGCCCAGTCGCGTATAAAATTTGATTGATGGTCTGTGAGATCGGGCAGAGGTTCAGGGTGTAAACCCTCCGTAATATTTGTTTTGACCACAATGTTTGAGACATAAGAGTTGCCGTCAAAGGCAATTTTTCCATCTGAAAGTCGGCCTTCCAGCTCTGGTATGTCAAGTACTTCCTTTTCGTTACAATATACTTTCATTCGCTTACCTGAAATTACTAGTTTCATGTGATTCCAGTCGGCTTTTATATTGGCGGGACCTTGATACTGAGGATACATATCCCACATGTTTACTCCGTCAAAATATGGAGCATACTGAACGGCCTCATTGGCTAGCTTATCGTTCATTTTAAATACTCTTAGGTATACAATCTCCTGTTCGTTGTCGTCTTTCCGATGGAAATAAATACCATTAGAAAATGTACCTGGTATGGGTTCTACATCGTACTCAATAGTTCCGTTTACAAAATTCAGGTCTTTGATTTCTACAGGTTTGGCATTAGAGCCAATTTTAATGCTTTGTCTGCCCTTGTAGTTGACGAACTCTACACTACCCGTTTCAAAGTTAAAGTTCTCGGTCTTTAATTCGATTGATTGTGAAAACCCTGTTAAAAACGAGCTGAGAAGAAGAATTAGGATGGATAGTTTTTTCATTTCTGTGTTTAATTATTTCACACAAAAATGCCTGAATAGGCCCTGAATGCCTGTTCAAATTGATTTCATTTTTAATTCAAATACATTCGTAGAGCATGAGGTAGGAACAAATTATGATGACTCTTTAAAGTTAAGAATACTGAAGGGATATTAAGTTCAGGGTCGAACTGGCCGTATCAAATACTGCGTCTTGCAACTAAAGTCTGCTTATTAATACACAAGCTTCTCCCGGTAAGCAGCGATTTCCTGTGGACTAAGATCCACAATGGCTTTTCTATTAGAACGGGTAATTATGGTCTCATCTAAAATATCGATAGTATTACCCCAAGTAGCGTCATCTGTTGGCTTTATTATTATGGTCCAATTGTCTGGATTTTTGGCTTGTTTTTTCTTTTCTAGTAATAGTTTCCTAATCCCTTGACTGGAGTAGTCTGTTTCTACAAGATCCCCGGAGTTAACTTGTGATAAGGGTTTCTGATACCAAAATATTTTATTTTCTCCACCTAAGATTAATGTAAGTGTGTTCTCTTCATTTATTGCAGAAGTACCAGAGTCATTTCTGGGTGTGGCAAACTCCAGTACACTGGGTTGATTAAAAGTAGTGGTGTAGATGAAAAAAGTTATAAGCAGGAATCCCAGGTCTACTAAAGGTGTCATATCTGGTTTAGACGCCTTCTTTTTTGAACTTTGAGGGTTATGTATTTCAGCCATGATAGTGATGTTTATTGCCTTAAGTTAGCAAAGTTTTATTAAAAACTAAAAAAATAGTTAAATAACTTATTATTTAGTTGATGCATATTGAATCACTTTTCACTCTTCTGTTTGTTGGTTAATTTTTAATACGAAACCTGTATGTCACATTATTTAAATAGGCGGTAGGGTTTAATCTTGGTAAGGCTTCTATAAACCCTTCTTGTGTAGAATGAATCTGGTATGTCCACCACATGTGATCCGCCGGTGTTATACATTCAGCTTTTACTGTGTAAACTTTATCGTATGCACTATTATTTACAAGAGCTATTGAATATGTTCCGTTACATAGGCTGCTATCTGTTTGTACCGTGAGAGTAGAGTCTGTTATAAAATAGAAATTTAAGCTCTGTTTTTGAGATACGGACTGCCAATCGCCATTGGCTATTTTCACTTCTTCCAATATCCATTTTTGCTGATATTGAGGCTCTGGTATTTCTGAATGATTGCAAGAGGTAAGACTCGCAGTGATTATAAATGAAGCAATTATCTTATTCATCTTGTGGTACTTTACAATGTAAATGCATTTTAGTTGACCGAGGTTGGTTAATGAGATGTCAGATAAATGACTTAAGAAGTGTCTGTTATATACTTCAATCATTACAACATCAACGGGTTTACCTTTCTCTTAAAAACCTTATTTTTGTTTAAGCATTACTTATTGAACTCATGAAAAAGGCTACACCAGAAAAGCTCAGAAAGGAAATTGAAGAGAAACAGGGCTGGGGTTCTGCGGAAAATTGGAGCAACTATGATTTTGAGAAATTAAGCGAAGAAATACTTCAGGCTACGGAGGTTTCTCTTAGTGTTTCTACTTTGAAACGTTTTTTTGGTAAGGTTAAGTCTGCCAGTAAACCCTCTTTCACTACAATGAATGCCTTGGCCTCTTATATAGGCTATGAAGATTGGCGAAACTTTGAGAATAGTGCTTTAAAGAATGAAGAAATCATTGCGGAGTACCCCATTCAGGCACCAAAAGAAAGGAGAGGAGAGAAGTTAGTTATTAAACCCTACCTTTATTCTAGTTTGTTAGTGGTACTAGCGGCGGGCATTTTCCTTTATTTGAAAGCTACACCAAAGTATAATCCAGAAGACTTTTCGTTTTCTTCTAAAACCATCTTAAGCAAAGGCTTACCTAATTCTGTGGTTTTTGATTATGATGCTTCAAAGGTCAAAGACAGTGACAGTGTTTTCATAAGCCAAAATTGGGATGTAAGCAGAAAGACTTTAGTCAACAAAAATGATAAACATCATTCCAGTATTTACTACTACCCGGGCTATTTCAGAGCGAAATTAATGGCTGGCAATTATGTATTAAAAGAGCATGATATTCAAATTATTACAGACGACTGGACAGGCATTTTGGCTGGGCCCAGAAATCAGCGGCCTTTGTATTTTGCCAAAGAGAAATTCTATCATGATACGTATATCGGTCTGTCAAAAAAAAGCTTAGAGGAATATAATGTGAACCTGGGGCCCGAATTACCACAGGTCTGGTTCTCAAATCAAAAGGACTTAGCTAATTTTAAAACGGATAATTTTGAATTTGAGATTGAGGTAAAATCTGACTATTCTGAAGGAAAAGCCGCCTGCCAAAAGGTTCAGGTTTTATTACAAGCCAAAGATGATATTCTGATAGTTCCATTATCTCAACCAGCCTGCGTGGGAGATTTGTTTTTGTCAGCCTACGGTTTTGGAGTGAATAGCAGCTCAGCAGATTTAAGTGGTTTTGGAGCCAATCTCAGTGATTGGGTAAATCTGAAAGTCCTATGCAAAGACAAAAAGCTTAAGTTTTATGTCAACGATAAGCTAGCCTATAAGGCAGAAATTAAAAATGCAGTGAATGAAATTGTGGGTGTGCATGTACGATTTGAAGGCCCCGGTAGTCTGAGAAATGCTGTACTGAAATCAGGCAAAAATGTCTGCAATTTTGATTAGGTTTATGGACTGTCAAATCTTAAGACCCTAATTATGAAATGTTATCTTCTTATCTTTTTAATGTTCTCGTTAAGTAGCAGAGCTCAAAACCAGTTTATTCTCTTTGATGTAGAATTTGACTATACAAAATTTGATGCTGATCACGCTTTGCCCAATAAGTCTCATTATTATGTAATCAATGATTTAATTAATCCTCACAGGCCATCAGATTGGAATGCCCCAGTTAATTATCGAGATGGCAATGTGCATATACGAATAGATGTTAAAGAGAAACCAAAGGGTTCTGAGCCTACCAAATGGACTTTATGCTATATTCCCAATAAAGGAAAGGGGAATGGTTATGGCTGCACAGGCACAGAGCTTTATACAAAGGAAGGTGTTTATGATACTGAAGTTTCTATGCATGACTTTTGGGAAAACGAGTCTATCATCTGGTCTGAAGGTATCAAGCAAATGGATTTGGTTATCAAAGATGACAGCGGCGGCCAGGGGCATGCTCATAAACGGGCAGATCATGAGTTGTTTTTCCCTACTAAAGTAAGAATTAGTATGGTTCAAGTTCCGGCAGGAGAGGTATATGATGCTTCCATATTACCTGATGTAGCGATCAATTCATTTTCCGAATAGACTTATCGTTTAACCACTTTCACTATTTTTTGCAGATCTTTATTCTGCCACCTAATGTAATAAAGGCCGGGAGACCAGGAAGAGGTATTTATTTGCTCTGTATAGAGTCCGATAGGCAATATTTTCGATAATGGCTGTACAATTTGCTGTCCGCTTGAATTAAAAACCAATATGTGGTTCAGTCCGCCTTCGGTATAAAATTCAAGGTTTGTATACTGATCGCAAGGATTCGGAAAGGCTTTGAAATGAAGCTTCTCCTCTACCGTTTCATTGGCGGTAATAAAACCGCAAGGAGCTCCTTGAATTAAAGGCAAAGATTGAAAAGACTGTAACATAACCTCGTTAACCGAAGTGGTGTCTACACAGAACCAGCGTTCTAAAATAGAAGCATACACAGATCTGAAATCGTATTGCATGGGCACATTATCATCTTCTCTTGCATTAGCGGGCAGAATAGGATTCTCTCCAAAAACTTTTGAATTTACGAAGTCACCAAAAAGGAACATTGGTGCTGCCGCTCCATGGTCTGTACCGTAACTGGCATTGGACTTTATTCTACGCCCAAATTCAGAGTAGGTCATTGTTAGTACTCGTTCACTTACGCCTAGTCCTTCTAAATCGCGAATAAAAGCTAACACCGAATCTGAAAGTTCTGCCAGTAGTTCAGCATGTTCTCCTTTAGTGCTATCGCTGTTTAAGGCCTGATTATCATGTGTATCAAAACCACCAATCTGCACGAAATAGAACTTGGTTCTAAGTCCTCCAGCGATAAGTCGAGCGACTACTTTCAGCTGATTGGCTAGATAACTGTCCGGATATGTGCCTTGTGAATTCACTTTTGAGGCAGCCGCCTTTATTGTGGAGGCATATTGATTGGTTTGCTGTGCCATTTGCCTTAAGAAAGCCAATTCTTTTTCTGCGATGCTCACCGGTGTTTGAGCGGGTTCTTCAGTGAGTAATTCGTAAAAGAAATTGGGATCAGAAATGGCCATACCCATTGGATAAACAGGGCCTTGCAAGCTGGTGTTTAATACGGATCCAATTTGAATTGAAAGGGGGTCGGGGTGATCAGAGTTAGGGTAACTATTAGGATAATCGGGATTTTCACTGGCCAGATACCTTCCTGCCCATCCACTTAAAATATGCTTATCTGAGTCAGAGGCAGTATTCCATATGTCTGTTGACCTGAAATGGCTGAAATCGGGGTCAGGGTAACCAACATCCTGAATCAGGCTTGCTTTGCCTTCTTCGAAAAGCTGAGTCATCCCAGAAAGTGAAGGGTGCAAGCCTAAGCTCTCAGACTGGGGAATTTTTAAAAGCCTATTCTCGGCTAAAGCGATGTTTGCCCGTGCTCTTTGGTAGTTAGCGTATTGGTCAATTGGCACCGCGGTATTAAGTCCGTCATTTCCACCTGCCAGCTGTATTACCACTAAAACTTTATCATCACCAAGGGCTGTTTCATTTACCTGCCCAAAACCAGAAAGCGGCAGACCTCCTAGGAAATATGGAGCTACACTGCTTCCAACCAGATGCTTTATAAATTTTCTTCTTTCCATAATTACATCAGTTGGTATTCAGGCAATGACATTAAGTATAAAACCAGATAACGGAGTCTTTGCTCCAGCATATCTTTAATGGCTGTATCCATTGGGTTATCTATATGGCTTCTCCAGAGTTCTGTCCAATAGAAATCATTGCTTTGCCCAAAGAGCAATATGTCCTTTTTTATTTTGGCTTTAACTTCATCATCAATAGAAACAGAAAAAAGGAGAGTACAGAGCTCGTTTATTAATGCCACAGGATTTTCCGGGTCATTAAGCTTAGAAACGAATCCAATTACATCAACAATTACCCGATACCCTTCTCGCCTTACCTCGTTGTATATTAAAATCAATAAAGATTGATTTCTTTTTTGGTAAGTATCAGAGTTAATCCAAATTTCATGGTACAAAGGGCTCTGATAATAGGCCGGCCACCCTGAAACTGACGGAGGATCACCAATGTATTGCTGAGTGGTTTCGGCAAAACGCATATATACTCCTGATACACTGTAATTCAGATAAATACTTTCATCAAGAGTGGGTAAAGGAGGATTTAAATGTTTTAGGGTTTTGATAGTAAACTCTAGAGGACTGCTGATAAGTGCTCCAAAAAATGCGGGATCTAAGAAGTGTTCACTACTGAAAAAGGCTGATAGTAAAGGCTTTATTTCATAATTATTCTCTCTAAAGATTTTGGCTAAGGGCTCAATAAACTCTGTTTCTATCTGATCAGTTATTTCATAATAAAGAAAAAATCGATAGAGCTTTCGTACAATGAACCTACTGACTTCCTCTGACTTGAATATCATGTCAATGAGTTCGTCAAGTTCTTCTGCCCCTTCATTACCTGTCCTCCCTTTGATGACAATATTGCCATAAAACTCAGAAAAGATTTTATCTCCCTGATCATGGTTTTCGGCTCTAAACTGGTGATTATAATTATTTAACCAGGAAAATCTATGTCCGGTAAGAACTCTTGCCGCGGCTCTAACATCTTCCTCAGTATAACCAGATTGAGAACCCTTACCTAAGGTAAAAAGCTCTTGTAATTCTCGGGCATAATTTTCATCAGGACTTTCTTTGGTGTTTCTTTGGCCATTGAGATATTCAAGCATAGCTGCATCAATGGTTATGGCCTTCACAAAGTCTTTGAAATTCCCTAATGCGAACTTTCTTAGCGTGTCATGATGCTTATACGCCATACGGGCTATTTCGTAAATCTCTATCTGAGTAGCAAAATGATTGTGCCAAAAAAGAATCATTTTCTCATGAATCGTTCTTTCTTGAAACCACATGTTTTGAATCCACCAATACCTAAGGGATTGATTTCTCCAAAAATTCACTACTCCATCGCCAAATGGAGCAAAGACCCATGTATCCCCTTCCTTAACACCGCTTGGGTCAGCGTGTTGGCTTTCGTAATAATTTAGCGGAGGGGGTGGAGAGGGCGACTCAGTGATAAGTCTTTGTATGGACTTTTCAAGTGAAAGGTTTTCAAAGGACTGGAAATCCTCATATGAACAGCCAAAAAGCGTACGGTTTAGCAGGTGCCGTTTATGTTTCTCGGTTAGAGTACCTTGAAATTTGGCGTAACTGTAACTTGAAACCTGTCTCATCCGTTGAGTTTTAAGGGTTATTCTGTTGAAATGACATTGATAAACTAACAGTCACAATTATCAATCCACTAGCCTTAGACTTAACGATCAAAGAAAAGTTTAATTGCTACTTAATTTCGGGGTGGAGGAGGCCCATTTCCAGGTCTTGGAGGTCTTTGACCTTGTGGAGCTACCAGCCTGTTTTCAGGCCCGGGTCCTCTATCACCATTTATTGCTTCTTTTAAGAATGATTCAAATTTTTCCTTTTGATCTTCTTTACACAGGTCTCCAATGTCTTGCAAATGGCTGTGAGTTAGTCTTGTTTGCTCTGCCACTAAAGTACCAATCGCCCTGCTTAGACTATCTATCTCCTGGCTGTTTAAATGATTGTCTAACTTACTAAAGATTTGCTCCCGTAATTGGTTAATCTTGTCATTGTTTTCTCTCATCATAGCCTGATGATGATTCTTCAATTCTTCAAACTGAATCATTTGGTCCTGATCTAAACCCAAAACTTCATGCAGTAAAGGCTGTTCCGGCCTGATACCGCCTATCTCCTTATTGTCCTTTTTTAACATTAGCCCGGCCACCATAATGAGGTTCATTACAAGAAGAATCCCCAGCACCCAGAGCCATTTAATATTCATCGTTCTCATATTAGTAAAGTTCTACTCCATACGTGGTATTCAGGTTGTATTCTTGTGCAAATGTATCTGCAGCAGAGGTTTCTGCAGTATTCGAATTAACGTCTTTGAACTGTAAAACTGTGGTTACATTAAGTGCCACGGTTAAAACCAGTACAGGGATGACAAAAGCAGGCTTTAGAGCCCATCTAAGTACAGGTTTTTGTTCTAGCTCCCTTTCCATTCGAGCTTTTAAGCGGGTATAGAAAAACGGCGGAGGTTCGGCTTGTCGCATCTCCTTGAGAGCATCAAGCGTCTTATTTATTTGTTCTTCCTTATTCATAATCTTCTTTGTAAAATTCTTCCAATAACTTTCTAAGGTTTTGTTTTGCTCTAAACAATAATGACTCTACAGACGATAGCGAGACCTGCATAACCTCAGCTATTTCTTTATAGCTAAGGTCTTCTATATTATGCAGTGTATAGGCCAGTCGCTGATTATCAGAGAGTTTAGCTATCGCACGAAAAAGCACTTCGGCTCTTTCTTTGTTCTCTAGCTCTACTCCAGGGTGCACAAAATCTGAAGGTTGTATATCAGGCTCATCATCTGAAGTAAAAAGACTTTTGACAAACGCGAATCGCTTCTTTGTTTTCTTTTTACGAATATATTCAAGCGACTTATTCGACGCTATTCTATACAGCCATGTACTGATTTTGGCATCTTCACGAAACGAGGCAATGGAACGATAGACCTCAATAAATACCTCCTGGCTGAGGTCATCAGCATCTTGGGCATTCTGAACCATGGACAGGATGGTATTAAAGACAAGTGATTGATATTGTTCTACCAACTGTCTAAATGCCGTCTCGTCCCCTTGTTTCAGCTGAGTAATGAGAGTCTTTTGATCCAATAGCTCGGGTTTCTATTTACTTAGATGAAAGTACTGAATAAAACTTGCGGGCAGGGATAGATTTTTTTTCATCAGGCTATTCCAAACAAAGTTTCTCTAGGGTCTTCAGTGTTTGAATTTGCAGCCACTGAATTATTAAAACTAAGTTTTAGCTTATTGCCTTCAAAGAGACAAATCAAAGTATCGCTATGTACTGCCTCTACAAATTTACGTGTAATACTTAGAGTGTTTTCGTTTAACCAAGTAGCCGTAGCCGCAATTAATGATGGAACATGAATTCTATTTTCTATAGGGAAATCGTTTTTTACAAAGGCTTCATTGGTTAACCAGTTTTCCATACCAAATCGTAGAATATTCTCTCCCTCTTCTGTTAGAATTTTCATTTCACCCTGATCATGAGCTATGTCAAAAGTCAGACTTTCAATGCCAAAAGAATTGTCGTCAATTTTGTATTCCCGACTATTGATTTCAATTGCTAAAGAGCTACTTTTTAGGCCTTTAGGAGTGTCTATATTGAGATTGGAGCAGAGTGCGTTTAATATTTTATTGGATTCTCTATTCTCTGGCAATGGATCGTTCTTTATGGCTGGCAAAATATGATCCCACATGATTTGCATAGATTTTCCCATATCAAAAGACTCAGAGTTTACCGCTATTACCATGTCATATTGAGGAATGATGACGCAATATTGCCCGTAAGCACCATCTCCTCTGTAGAAGCCAGGTGCTGGCTTACAACGCCAAAATTGGTAACCGTAGCCTTGTGACCAGTCACCATCACCTTCCTGAGATTCTGTGTGCTTACTGCTCGCCTCTTCTACCCATTCAGCGGAAAGAAGCTCCTCATTTCCCCAGGTTCCGTTTTGAAGATAAAATTGTCCTAATTTGGCAATATCTTCATTCTTTACTCTAAGGCCATAACCAGCTGTATTCAGTCCTTCAGGCGATTGCTCCCAATCATAGTCACTTATTTCAAGTTTGTCAAAGAATCTGGGCTTAAGGTATTCTTCTAAGTTTTGGGAAGTTTTAGCATGAACAATAGCTCCCAGCATATAAGTAGCACCAGTATTATAAAAAAAATGAGTGCCTGGCTCATGTTTTAAGGGCTGTTCCAGAAATGATTGGACCCAGGTTTTGTTGCCTTCATTTTCTCTCATCAAACCCATTGTACCGCTATCATGCCCGGTATTCATGGTTAATAGATGTTTGATTTTCAGACTCTTCAATTTATAATCTATGACTTCAGGAAGCTCATTCGGAAAAAATGAAATGACTTGATCTTCAACACTTATTAGACCTTCTTTAACTGCAAAACCAATGGCTGTACTTGTAAAACTTTTACTTAAGGAATAAAGCGTATGCTTGTAATCAGATTTGAAGGGTTCCCAAAAACCTTCGGCAATAATATTTCCATGTCGTAAGATCCGAAAACTGTGCCATTCCAGACCAGAGCTATCTGCGGCTTTGACGAAGTCTATAAGTTTTTGTGAATCCACACCTTGCGATTCGGGTGTTGCTCTGGCAAATACGAATGGATTCTTGTTATTGTTATTATTTGCTCTACATCTACTTAGTATAGGAAGAGCAGCCAGACCAAGACTACTCAGGCCGGCCTGTTTCAGGAACAATCTTCTGGAATTTTTCATAGGGTTTATAAGTAGGTTTCGAAAAACAAAGGGAATAAAAAAATGGAATGATTGACCTTGAATGAATCGTAGGCTAGTCATTCCATTATTTTCACTACAAGATTAGTCAATCTTATAAGCCACCACTTTATTGGCAAAGAAAGTAGGAACCAATAGTAAGTTCTTTTCTTGTATGACGTCAATGTCCGCTGCATTAATCTTGTCAGCTTCTGTATCCAATAGCTTAGTTCTTTTTCCGTTTTTATCAACATAGAAAATATGTCCATTCCAACTTGAAACAAAGTGACCGTCATGGTATTTTTCAATACCATCAGCCCCTTGCATACTATCGGCCAGCATAGTTAGAGCTGAGCCATCAAGTGAAAAAAGTTTTCCCGAATTAAAACCAGCCAAAAGATATTTGCCATCTTCAAAAAGAACACCATTAAGTCTTCCTAAATCAGGACTTGAGAATAATACCGTGGTCTCTTCACCACTCTTTACAAAAACGGTATTCAGGTCAGAGTCGGTAATTAGAATATCGCCATTAGGAGTAGAGCCGGCATCATTTAAAAAAGTAGCTCCTTCAATAGTTTCGCTTGAAATGATTTCTCCATTTTCAGTATTAATAGCCACTAATTGATCTATATCAGCTACATATAAAATATTGTCTACTAAGGCCAAGCCTTTAGGGCCATTCAGACCTGTTACCCATTGATTTGAAATGATTTCGCCATTGGCTCCTATTTTGGCAATATAGCCATCGCCATCTTTGGCTCCGGGAGGCACGGCTCCAATACATGAGACATAATAAACGTCGTTTTGTGAATCATATATTACAGACTCAGGCGTAATGAGTGTGGTATCTGTTTCCCAGGCTAGGCTTAATTTTGGTGTGGTTTCGGCAGTCTCTTCTGTTTCTGAGGTATTTTCTGTTGTACTTGTGCAGGCCGAAACAGCAATAGCAGCTGCGAGGGCTAAAAATAGATTTTTTTTCATTTTGGGTAAAATATGATTGTTTAAAATTAAAATTAGATAGAATTTTTAAATCTATTAAGGTGTTGACTATGAATTACTTAATTCTGTAGGCAATCACTTTGTTATTGAAGAGTGTTGGCGATAAAAGCAGGTTTAAGTTATCTACCACATCGATATCAGCAGAATGTATTTGGTTATCCCAGGTATCAACGAGTTTTGAGGTGTGTCCTCCTTCGGTAAAATAATAAATTCTTCCCTGCCAGGAAGAAGCGAAATATCCTGATTTGTATTGCTCAATTCCATCAGCATTTTCCACGCTATCTGCCGCTACACGCAGTTCAACTTTATCATTAAGAGCATAAATTTTGCCTTCAGAACCAGTAAAAAAAACACCATCCTTAGAGGAGTGTACGCCATTAAGTCCGCCTAGTTTCTCAGTAGAGTAAAAAAGACTCAAAGAATCATTTTTTAGACTGTAGATCTTGTTTTTGCGGGTTTCATTAAGGAAGATTTCGCCGTTCTCTGAAATGTCAATATCATTTATAAAATCAATCTCAGGAAATCTTGTTTTACTTATAACTATTCCTTTGTCAAGGTCAATACACACTAACTCATCAATATCACTTACATATAATTCTCTCCCGTAAATGGCCAATCCTTTAGGACAATTCAGGCCTGTGATCCAGGATAAATTGTCTATTTCTCCTTTCAAGGAGAGCTTAGCAATGAAACCGTCACCGTCTTTGGCATCATCAGGCATAGCTCCCATACAGGATACGTAAATGGAATTCGAAAGAGAGTCATAGATGACAGATTCATTCGCTGTTAGAAGGGTATCAGACTCCCACAATTTTTCTAAGACAGGGCTTAGTTGCCTTTCATTCACATTCTCTTCCGTCGATAGATTGCAGGCAGCTACACCATAGCATGTTACAATTAGGAGAAATTTCTTTATCACATCAAAAAGGTAAGGTTTGAAATGAAATTAATCATTTTAATTAAAGCAAAAGAGTTTAGTAGAGGAGCTGCATGGTTTTAACGCCCAAAAGACAATGAACTAGGGCTTTATGAACAATCTTGAGTCAAATTCAAAAGGGCGTGATTCAATAATTTTAACTTGAGAAAAATCAGAGTGAAAAGGGTTTAATAAAAAATTGAAGTCTCCCTGTGCAGATGCAGACGGAACTTTCAGAGTTAGATATTGTGCGTTTTTTGCAAAATTATCTCCAATTCGCTGAGTGGCGTCACCATGTGGTAGAACATTCCAATCTCGAGGCAATTCACTTTCTGGAAGTTGTAAAATTGCAGTAGATTCAGGTATATAAATGCTAAGTAAAAAATAGTCTGTAGGCAGGTTGTTTAAGGGAGTTCGAACAGCAATTTCCAAAGTGCATAAAGCTATGGAAGAACTGGTATAAAGTAATTGTGTGCCGCGACTGTTCCATCTACCACCATATAGTCGGGCACCTGTTCCCGAAATATCGTTTTTGAACTTTCTGGTAGCTAATCTGTAAACTATCAAGCCAGTACACCGTGAGCTATACGGCCTATTTCATCCTTCACTAAACGAATACCAAAAGAAGTGACAAGTAGCTCTTTGGGTGTTTTATTGCTTAAGGCAAGATTTTTTGTAGTTAACCAGCGATTTAATAATTCTTCATTTCCAAAAGTTTCCAAACCAAACTTATAAAGCTCATTTAGGACAATTATTCTATCGGTTTGCAGAGGATCAAAGGTTTTGTTCTGTTCGCGATAACGGATAATTGTACGCTCAGATATGTGTAAAAATGAAGACCAATCACTTTGGCTAAAACTTTGACTTACAGGTAGGTTAGCCACAAAATTATACCCATAGCCAGCCTGAGCATCTTTAGCCAAATTTAAATTTTGGTTATCATCTTGATCATTTACTTTGTACTTCATTTCCCCTATATTTTACCCTAAACAAATGTCGTAAAAAATCAGACAAGTGTCAAGTGTTTTTGCAAAATAAAGGGTGGCTACATAGGCAGCCCCTTTTTAATTAAGCTTTCAGAGTTTCCTAAATGGCTTCCAGTATTCTATCAATGGCTACTTCTTTGCCAATTCTTTCTTTCAATTCGGATATTGGAACTCTTTCCTGCTCCATACTGTCACGGTGTCTGATGGTCACACAGTTATCTTCTTTAGATTCATAATCTACGGCGATGCAAAACGGCGTACCAATTAAATCCTGACGGGTGTATCTTTTGCCTATGGCACCGCTATCATCATAAATAGCTCTGAAAGAAGACTTCAAAGAATCTGCTATTTCTTGTGCCAGCTCTGCTAGTCCATCTTTCTTCACTAAAGGAAGAACGGCTGCTTTAACCGGAGCCAGTGCCGGATGCAGTTTTAAATACGTTCTTTCCTTGGCTCTGTCTCCTTCACCCACTGTTTCCTTGGTGAAAGCATTACAAAAAGTAGCCAAGAAAAGTCTGTCTGCACCTACAGAAGTTTCAACAACATAAGGAATGTAGTTTCCGTACGGTTTGTTTGTACTTGGGTCTATCTCAGGATCAAAGTATTGCTGTTTCTTTTTAGATAGCTCCTGATGATTTCTTAGGTCAAAGTCGGTTCTTGAGTGAATACCTTCAATCTCTCTGAATCCGAAAGGAAATTTATATTCAATATCAACAGCTGCATTGGCGTAGTGAGCTAATTTATCATGATCATGATATTGAAGACTCTCAGCCGGCATTCCAATGGCCTTATGAAAATTAAGTCGGGTTTCTTTCCATTGATTGTACCATTCCATTTCAGAGCCAGGTCGTACAAAGAATTGCATTTCCATTTGCTCAAACTCACGCATTCTAAAGATAAACTGACGTGCTACGATTTCATTTCTGAATGCTTTTCCTATTTGAGCAATTCCAAAAGGAACTTTCATTCGACCGCTTTTTTGAACGTTCAAGAAATTGACAAAAATTCCCTGAGCAGTTTCTGGTCTAAGATAAATTTGACTTGAATCTTCTGCCACGGAGCCTACCTGAGTAGAGAACATTAAGTTAAACTGACGTACCTCTGTCCAGTTGGCTGTACCAGATACAGGGCACACAATGTTCTCTTCAATAATTAATTCTCTAACTGCTTCCAGATCTTCATCACCAAGCAATTTGCCCATTTTGGCGAGCAAAGCTTTAGATTCTTCTTCCTTACCTTCAGCAAGCAGTGCTTCTGCCTTGCCTTCTAAAAGTTGATCGGCACGGTAGCGTTTCTTACTATCCTTATTGTCAATCATCGGATCATTGAAACCGTCAACGTGACCTGAAGCTTTCCATGTCAGGGGATGCATGAAAATGGCGGCATCTATCCCCACGATGTTATCATGAAGCTGAGTCATGGCTTTCCACCATGCGGTTTTCAGATTGTTCTTTAGTTCAACCCCGTTTTGACCATAGTCATAGACAGCCTGAAGTCCGTCATATATTTCTGAAGAAGGAAATACAAATCCGTATTCTTTTGCGTGAGCAATAATATCCTGGAGAGTTGTGGCTGGTGCCGACATGTTTTTTTTCTTTTCGTTTGTTAGAAATCCTTCGTAATCGAGTTCAGTTTTATAATTCTGAGGCTTAAAGCCGGCAGACTAAGACAGATTTATGAAGGCATTAGTTTAAATAAAGGCCCTTTTTCAAATGTCTTTTGACTAATATCTCAGAATTAGACTCTTTTCTCAAAAACGAGGTGCAAAACTAAGAAAATGCTATTAAATTCGATCAAAATAGAGTGAATAATGACTAACCCTACCTTGCCTGAAGGCCCGCTTGTTATCGTTCAATGGTTACATCTTTTCATGAATCATCCATTGATAAAAATTGTGGAGGCTAAGATGAAACCTATTGGAGCCCCGGAAAACTGGGAGTCTGGACATAAAATTCCGGGAGCTGTTCAGATGGATATCAATGCAGACTTTAGCATTTTAGATACTGAATTACCCCATATGATGCCTTCTGAGGAACACTTTTCTCAGTCAGCCAAAAAATTGGGCATTAATCATGATTCTATTGTAATCGTATATGATCAGGTAGGAACTTACGGCAGTCCAAGAGGGTGGTGGATGTTCAGAGCAATGGGGCATAGAAAAGTTTTCGTTTTAGACGGAGGATTACCTGCCTGGCAGAATGCTGAATATGAAACAGAAGAAGCACAATGGCCGGAAGTCCCATCGGGTAATTTTGAGGCTATGGTCGATAAATCACTGTTTTATAAATCAGATGATATTCTCAGTATTATAGGCAAGGCAACCCACCAAATTATGGATGCAAGATCCAAAGGGCGTTTTGATGCCACGGCTCCTGAGCCCAGACCAGGCTTACGAGGAGGACATATCCCAGGTTCGGTCTGTCTTCCTTTTCAAGAGGTACAGGATGGCATTTATATGAAATCTGTTGAAGAGTTAAAAGCGATTTTTGAGCCATTTAGCATTGGTGACAAACAATTAGTAATGAGCTGCGGCTCTGGGGTTACAGCCTCCATTATTGCTTTGGCTGCAGAACTTGCAGAATATTCAAACCCTGCCGTTTACGACGGTAGTTGGGCGGAGTGGGGGATGCCGAATGACCGGTGGCCGGTGGAGGTTTGAGGAAAAAGGGGCCAGCCAATTGAATTGACCGGCCCCTTTTTCTTTTGCTCATTTCTGCCTCTTCATGAGCATCATTCCATCCTTTGTTGAAAGAAGCGACAAGGGAATCCCAATCCCAGATAACCTCCAGGACAAGTAATGATTACACGCCCTGGAAGAAAAATTTGATGTCTCTCTTGGTGATTTTTTTCATGTGGTTTGCATTAAAAGTTGGATAGGTGATTAAAAGTCTAATTTAACAAACCTCTTTATCCATGCACTTTCTTCGTTTTGAATTTTTAGAAAATAGGTGCCTGGTTTCAGATTTGAAATATCGATTTTTTGCTCTGTTTTAGTGCTTCCCCATAAGTCAAAGAGAGTGCCGGCTGAGTTTAAAACATAATATTTAGAAAGAGCGGTGTTTTCATTTACAATGTTGAGAATATTGGAAGCCGGATTTGGGTAAACAATTGGATAAGTTTCTGACAGCTCGATTGAAGCAAGTGGTTCCTTTATCGTCAAATGAAGATTGATAATAGAATCACAACCTGTTGAATTTGTTAAATAGTAGGTTACGGTATCAACTGATTGATCGTAGATTAGGCCATTGATCCAGTGAACCGGTTCATAAGATACTATGGAGTCTGTAGAATATGATGGTGAGCATTCTTCAATACCTCTCTCATTCCAATAAATTCTAAATTCTGACCCCCTTTCATTGTTTACCCCACCAAGAATTAAGTCAACAGCGTTATCGCCATCAAGGTCATTGAAATGAGCCATTCCCCTTTGCACATTTACAAACGGAGCATCTTGTTCAAGCTGAAAATTTTGATTCTCCAGGTTGAGATAAAGCCTGGTTTTTGATTCTTCATGATCATCCTTACCTAAAATAAGCATATCCTCATCTCCATCATTGTCTATATCTGCATGAGCAATGTCGCCGGAATTTAAACCCTCAAAAACGTCCTTATAAATCAATTCAAATGACTGCCCTTCCTTATTCATGTAGACTTCACAAATTCCTGAACTATCGGAAGTAATTCCTGAACTAATAATGTCTAAGTATCCGTCAGAGTTGATATCAAAAACTTCAAGAATGGGATTCAGCAGAGGGGTAAAGGACATCGAGGATTTGTCGAAATGATTTTTGCCCGAATTCAGATAGGTATTTAATACATGCCCTCCGGTGTTTTGACCAGAAATAATGAGATCAAGAAGACCATCATTATTGATATCAGAAAGACTTATTTCTCCGTAAGTATCAATACCTCCATATTTCACTTCTTCAAAATTTCCTTTTCCATCTCCATGAAAAAATTTCAAAGTGTGTATTCGCTCCTCGTCCATGAACCCGGATAATACAAAATCTGTGTGATCATCGAGGTTAAGATCGCCTATTGCCAATCTGGTTGCTTGTGAAAAAGGTGTTTTTGGAAATTTTCCTGAATCACCAAATTTACCATATCCATCATCTATTAAAAGAGTAAGATATCTGCCTGCGACAAGAATGTCTAAATCTGAGTCACCATCGACATCAAAAACGCCCAGCTGTGGCCGAAACCAATATTCAATTGGAAAGGATTGCCCCCCTGTTTCAAATGTTCTTTTTCCTTTGTTTAGGCTAATGCGGAGAACTTGTGATCCGCTTCCGTTACCGGTTGAAATTAAGTCGGGCAATCCGTCATTGTTCAAGTCAGCAGAGGTGAACGAATGCATCCCATAATTACAATTTAGTTCTTTGTCCGTTTGCTCAATGAAGCCTGCACCTCGCGGGCTTTGAATAATTTGTAAATCAAGTAATACAATACTATCGCACCCATTTTTTGCTTTCAGGGTAAAACGGTCAGTATTATTAGATTCATTGTATGTTTTTCCATTGATCCAACGGACAGGATAATAGGAAACTTTTGTGTCCTGGTAATATACCGGGTTGCACCCTTGGTTATAGTAAATATAACCGTTTGAAGTATAATCCAAGTAACCATCTCCGTTGACATCTGTTACCTCGTGACCTACCTCATTTCCTCCTATAAAACAACTTTCTTGTGTTTTACTGTATGTTCCGGTTCCGTCATTGATGAAAAGAAATGGCCATGGGGAGGACTCGGCAATGATATCTGAATCACCGTCTTTGTCGAAATCAAGAATAGAAAAATATGTGCTCCTCATAGCTGGTGGTAATTCAAAATTCTCAGTTTTGATCTCAGCCTCCGAATTTCCCATAATTTTCTTGGGTTTCCGGGCATCTTCAAAGTTGTAGTATGATATTAGAATGTCATCAAACCCGTCATTATTAAGTCTAAGAAAGTCCAGACTTTTTAAATTTGTAGTAGAAAGACTTTGGGGAGCAAATGTTCCATCAGTCCGATTCATTAATAAGGTGAATTTTTCACTGCCTTCTTTTAGAAGAATGTCCTGATAACCATCGCCGTTAAAATCTCCCATGGATAAAGAGTAATCAAAATTCCCTCTGTCGAAACTATAAACCGTAGTTGATGCGAATTTTCCCTCTTCTTGATTTAGACATACTTTAAGATTAACTTCAGGCTCGGTGGGAGAGACTAACCTATCTTCAAAGCCAATAATATCTTTTATGCCGTCAGAATTTACATCAGTATGTTTAATAGTTCTAAGATCAAGAAAGGGTAAACCGCTATCTACTTTCTCAATAAATCCATCACCATCCTTTAGGTATGCTTTCGTAATTTCAAAAGGTGCCATTGGAACTTGTCCAGCACAAAGAATATCATCGTCCCCATCCTCATCCAAATCAATTACTTCATGACTAAGCATTTTTAAATCTCCGCTATAAAAGTAATCTCTGAATTCATAGTTGCTATTTCCATCGTTCAAGTAAATGTCTAGATAGTTGTTAAGCTGACCGTTTCGCTTAAGCCTTAATATGTCGTTTTTTCCATCATTATTGATATCTCCAAAAGAGTAGTTGTTGGATAATTCTAAATGAAACGAAGTATCTCTTAAAAAACCTCCGGCCTTTACAAGTCGCTCAATAGTAACATCAAGTACATAAATTGAATCACATCCATTTTCATTGTTGAAGGAAATCGAGTCTTTTGTTGTGTATGTATAACCGTACCCTGTTCCATCATACCAGAAATAAGGTTCATTAGTAACAACCTTTTTTTCAATGCGTTTTACTTTTTCCAGGGTAAGGTTTAGATGAATAACCGAGTCACAACCAAATTTATTTTTTAGGACGAATTGGCTAGTGGAATTACTTTCTGTATACGTAACTCCGTCAATCCATTTAAAATTTCCACATGAAGTTATACTATCAACCACATGTTCTGAAACACAATTTTGAGCAATCGATTGATAGATATTAAAAACACCTCCTGAAGCATCAGTTCCACCGACTACCAATAAGTCGGTTTTACCATCGAGGTTTATGTCCGTCGAAACACTTTTTGAGAGGTGAAAAGGCAAAAGCTCAGCTCCCGAAACCTTCTGAAAACTTTTGCCCTCGTTATTCAAGAATAATTCAGCTGCTTTTTTGTCTGCCTCCTGATGATAACCATCCATATAAAGGTCTAAGAAACCATCATTATTAAAATCGCCAAAGCTCGAACTTCCTAATACAAGTCCGGGAAAGTCTTCTTTTCTGTTCTTAAAATTCAGGTTTCCCTGATTTATATATAGTCTTGAAATTGGAACACGGGTGTCTGGATCATACCCAGCCATGAATATATCCTTTAGATCATCATTATTGACATCGGCTACTGAAAGAGTTCCTGTGTAAACGCCTGTGAAGTTGACAGTGTTAACTTTAGTGAAACCTCCGTTCCCATCATTCTGATAGAGGTTTACAAAACCGGATTGGTTTTTATTACCAAAATAGCATATGTCAAAATCGCCATCATTATCGAAATCCTCCAAAACGAGTCTGACATTGGAAAGTCCTTCAAGATTTGTAGGTTCAGTGCTGAACAAATAGGCTGATCCATTACCCCAATACACTCTCCCGATTGGTGTTGCAGAAGACATATCTCCAATTGATACCAAATCAAGATAGCCATCTGAATTAAGATCTTTCATGGCTATTTGCATAAACCGTGTTGGGGCGAAAGGCAAAGAATCAACTTTAAGGAAACCTCCGGAGCCATCGTTCAGATAGGCCGCTATTTCAGGGACTTCTCGAGAATTCATACCACTAATGATAAAATCTGGATGCTCATCCTTATTTAAATCACCAATAGCAATACTCCCTCTATTTAACTGAACAATTTCTGTATTTGATAATTCGAAGTTTCCTTGTCCATCATTTTTATAGATACCACTAAATGGAGAACCATTATTTTTCTGTCCTGTCAAAATAAGGTCTTCATCTCCATCCGAATCTATATCCAAGGCCTTCATGTCCCCCCAATAGGCTGGCTCAATTGAATTTGAAAGCTCTATGAAAATCTGAGCTTGGGAAGAAAAATAAAGCAGATTGAAAAGTATTAATAAGAAAATGTGCGTTTTATTAAATAGGGTTTTCATTTCTGAAATGCTGATTTAGTATGGCGAAACTACCAATTAGAAATTAGATTCCATCAAACCAAAGCCCCCTCACTGCAATTCTTGCAAATCTCTACTTCTGAGCGGGATTTGATGAGGGCTTTGCGGAAGTTTTGGTACGGTTTGGAGTGCCAGATTTCTTTGAATGTTTTTATTTGAAGTGAACCCATCGGGTGTTCAGAGTCTTTGTCAAAACAGCAGGGTACCAAAGTGCCATCCCAGGTAATTACACAGCTATGCCACATTTTCCAGCAATGGTTCAGTAGCTTGTTTTTGATGCTGAACGTGCCATCGCCGTTATTTCTGTATCTCGAATACTTATCAATTGAAGGGATAAGCTCATTGCCGTTTTCGTATTCATAAATCTGAGCCGTTTTGAGCCGAACTTCATCTACTCCGTATTCTTCCGCAAGCCGATATACGTCTTCTATCTGATGCTCATTTGGTTTGACCACCAGAAATTGAAAAATGGTGTGCGGTGTTTTAGAATTGAGTCTTTTCTTGGCCTCAATCAGGTTTTTGGTGCCTTCCAAAGCTTTACTCAACTGCCCTCCCACACGGTATTGCTCGTAGGTCTCCTGCGTAGTGCCGTCAATGGAAATAATCATTCTATCAATTCCGCTTTTTACCGTTTTTTCGGCCATTTCAGGGGTTAGATAGTGAGCATTGGTGCTTGTGGCCGTGTAAATTTTCCGGTCAGCGGCATATCTGACCATTTCCAGAAAATTTTTGTGGAGGTAGGGCTCTCCCTGAAAATAAAACGTTAGATATAAGAGACTTTCTTTTAGCTGATCAATGGTGTTTTCGTAAAGTTCTTTCTGCAACATGCCCGTGGGTCTTGTAAAAGACCGAAGCCCGCTTGGGCACTCCGGACAACGTAAATTGCATGAGGTGGTAGGCTCAAATCCAATAGCCATTGGTAATCCCGAAATCTTTGGTGATTTGGTCAGTTTTGAAAGACCATAGGATCCTAAAATTTTCACAGCATTCACTACCCTTTTCGGGGTGAGTTTACTTGCAAAATTTAGTTGATCCTTTAGATTCATTTAGTCAATGGGCAGTTGACGATAAAGCTCTTGTAGTTTCTCATTTTTTTCCAGAGCTATAATATTTTTTAAAGCAGTAATTGCTTCCGGCAAATCCATAAGTAAAACCAGACCTTGAGAAGCCGCAAATCTTCCTATCCATAATGACTCGTTTTTTGCTATGTTTTCAAGAAACGGAATACTTTTAAGCTGAACGTCTTTGCCAGAGGTAATCAGATAGCTTCCGAAAACACCTATGGTCTGATATAGCTCCATTCCTTCAAAAGAAGCCATTTTTTTTATAAACCAATCCAGGTCATCAGGATTAGATTTCGCCGCCTTATAATTAGCTACTGCTGTAAATATATTCACGTCATTAATATCTTCCATCATGGTGGCCAGGGAGTCAGCATCCGGTGGGTTTGATATCAATAAAGCCTCTAATGCTGCTGCTCTTACGCTATAAGAAGTATCGGTCAAGGCTTTTCTGAATAGTAAATCATTCTGTGGGTTAAGGAAATTTTTCATTGCCAAAATGGAGGCTGCCCTAACCTGAGACTTAGCATCTGTTCTTATCAATGATTGTAATGCTCTTTCAACTTTTAGGAAGTCATCTCCATCATAATCAAAGAATTTATGTGTAGCCATTTCTCTGATTCTCCAATAGGAATCTTGCAAAGCCGATAGGGCCACTTCTCTTTTGGCTTTGTCAAACATCTGATTGACTGTAAAATTACCTTCCTCCTCTTCTTCAGAACTGGTGAGAAGCATGAATGCTTTTGCTCTGGCAATAGCACCCTTGGATAGTTTGACTTGTTGCTGCAATTCCTTATCTGATTGTTCTAGATCTACAACACCTAAAAAATCTGAATAGGGGTCAAAACTTACAAAAAGGGGTTTTTCTTCTAAATCAAAACTAAAGATTTGAACAGATTGATCTACTCTGATTGTTTTGAGAAAGCTTTGATCTCCTGTTCCTATTTCTACTTTCAATGGAAAGGTATAGACCATTGAATTTAGGCTGTCCAATTGTTGATTAATCGTAAAGCTCAGCTTACCTTTTTTGTATTCTTGTTCTACATGAATCCTCGGGTGGCCGGGAGAAAGAAACCACTGGTCAAAAAACCAATTAAGGTCTTGTCCACTGACCTCTTCAAACGCTTTTCTCAAATCACTTAATTCAGCATTTTTTCCGGAATTAGCTTTCAAATAGACTTCTAAGGCCTTAAAGAAGGCCTCGTCGCCAACTTCCTGTCTCAGCATATGCAAAATACGACCACCTTTTGCATAGGAATGGCTATCAAACATGTCTTCTTTATCTGAGTACCCATATCTGATTACCGGAACTTGCTTACTGTCTGCTTCATCCAGGTATTGGTTTAGTGCAGAGTAATTTACCCATTGGGCTTCTTCATTACCATATTTATGGGCGGTCCATAGGTGTTCAGAGTAATCGGCAAAAGCCTCATTGAGGGGCAGGTTTGCCCAGGACTCTGCAGTTACTAAATCACCAAACCAATGATGAAAAAGTTCATGTGCTATTACTCCATCGTCATTTTGATCAACGATCTGATTAGCAACTTTTTGAATACTACTTCCGTGAATAGTGGCCGTTGTATTCTCCATGGCCCCACTTACATAATCCCTTACGGCTATCTGAGCATATTTTTGCCAAGGATACTTGACATTTAGTAAATCTTCGAAATAGCTGATCATTTCAGGAGTTCTGCCAAAAATAGCCAGGGCACTTTTCTCGTATTCAGGCTCTACATAATAGCTTATTTCATACTTTTTTGATGCAGGGTCAATTACTTTGCTGAATTCTCCTGCCGCTATCATGGTAAGATAAACAGAATGTTCAAGGTTATGAACCCAATGATCTGTTTTGGTACCGTCACCATTTTCTTTTGTAGAAGTTAATAATCCATTTGACAAGGTGGTGAATTCTTTCGGTACCGTGAAACGGATATCTTGAGTATGCTTCTGATTTGGCGAATCAAGAGTTGGAAACCAACAAGAGTTATACTCAGTTTCACCCTCAGACCATATCTGTTGTGGTTTTGAGGAGGTTTTATTGACAAAGTACAAGCCTTTGTACTCCATATCCTTAAACTCCGGAATACTTTGAAGCTCATCAGGTTTAGCTGTATAGCTTACATAAATATTAAGTGTATCTTTTCTATGGTATTCCCTGTCTAAATGAATATTAAGTTTTACTTTATCGTATTCAAATCGGGCAGTATTCCCATTTAGTTTAACTTCATGAATGTCAAAGCCTTTAGCGTCAAGAATAAGTTCTGATTGAGGATAAAACCAAGGTTTAAGTTTTAGTTCTGCCTTACCCTCCAGGTGGTTGGTGCTCCAGTCTGGTTTTATATCTAAGCTGGTATGAATTAAATCAAAAAACTTTGTTTCAGAAGGATTATACGCTTTCTGAGCCCATGTTTGAACGGAAAATAAGCAAGCAAAAAGCAGGCTTAAGATTGTAAAGTGAACAGAGCCACCTACTGCTCTATTTTGATTTTCTGAGGTCATTAAAGAAATACTCTTTATCAAGTGTTAGTTTGTATCCATAATCTACGCCATTATCCAGCATAGAGACTTTATAGTCACGTTTAAAGACGAAATCGTCAAGGCTTGCGTAGCCGCCTTTTATCTGTAGCGTCAAAATAAGTGAAGTAGGGTCATAGGACCATCTGCATTCATCTACGTCCATGTCCAGGAAATCTACCCCTGCACAGGCATAAACTTCTTCGCTGCTTTGGTAGTCATATTCCAATCTTCCGTTTGGAAGAAATTTCCAGATCATGGTATTTAACTCCAATTTACTTTTTGTGTAATTGGTAAATACCAGTTCTTTTTTCTGGATTTTAGGAGTTTCCAATATCCAATTTTGAGAGTCATCCAGCAGTTGAAGATACTGCGATTGACCTGAGGCAGATCCAATTCCCAGAATAAATAGGAAAGCAATGAACTTATACATTTTTAATTCTCAATTTTAACGGCTTTTCTGGCCGGAAAGTAAGAGGCCAAAAAAGTAATGGTGATTATGCCAAGCATAGATAAAAGTACGTCTGAAAACTTTAATAAAATAGGGTAGGCGTCTACTATTGCAAACTGCAAACCCATTTTTAGCCAACCAAACTGCATCTGAGTCCAGCATATGCCAACTCCGATAATCAGGCCCAAAGAGGCACCTGTTAAGGAAATGATCGCTCCTTCAGACATGAAAATTCTTTGAATTAAATTCTTTTCGGCACCTAGTGCAAAAAGCGTTTTGATGTCATCTTTTTTATCAAGCACCAGCATGCTTAAGGCAAAGTAAATATTAAAGCTAGCTATACCAATAATGAACAGGAGGGCAAGAAAGATGAATAGTTTTTCAATTTTTATGGCACGGTAAAGTGCCGCATTTTGCTCATCCCTGTTTTGAACCTTAAACGGCTCTCCGAGCATTTTTTTTAATGAAGATTGTACACTGGCGGTATATTTCTCGTCTGTCAATCTAATTTCGAGACTTGTTCTCTTATTATACATTTCAGTCAAAAATTCCATTTGACCAATGGGTATATACACTAGGTTATCGTATTGTTGTTCTAAAATAAAAGCCCCGGCCACAGGAAGGGAAATTCTATTGATGTTTGATTCTGGATCCAGAGCATTTAACTTCTGATTTCTCGGATACCAAAGCTCAAGGGGTCTCAGATAATTGAAGCTTTGCAGATTCAGTGTTCTGTATATCCCGCCACCAACAAAAGCAAAGTTTTCTCCACGAGAGCTCACCATGAGTTCGCCATCGAAAAGGTTGTCCAAAAGTGGATTGTCTTCGTTAAAAGTGCTGTCAACGCCCTTTACAACGACTATTACCTGATCTTCTTCTCTTTTAGCCAGGGCATTGTCCTGTATTACCTGCGTTACTTTCTTAACTCCGTCTAAGCGGTGAATTGCCTTAAGATCAACACTGTCTTTATCAAAAGTCTTTCCAAAAGCCGGACTTACCTTTAAATCAGCATCGCTGCTTTTGAAGATAGACCTGTTCAGGTCTTCAAGTCCATTGAATACAGATAAAACAATTATTAGTGCTGCGGTACCTACACATACTCCCACCATTGAAATGATGGAAATGAAATGGATAAATCCTCTCTTTTTTGTAGAAAAGAAATACTTTTTGGCAATGTGGAACGGCAGATTCATTGCAGACTTTTATCGGGTGTATATTTCATCATCCTCGTCGTCATCTTCGGGTGCCGGCGGGATTTCAAGATTTGAGAAAAGCTCATTCATTTTCTGAGCATATTCAGCCGTATCGTCTAAGAAAAATTGAAAATTAGGCACTACGCGAAATTGATTTCGTACTCTGTTTCCAAATAAACCTCTTATTTTTTTAGAGTTATCTTTAATGGTTTCCAGTAAAGCCTCCTTATCCTCTACCATTAAAAAGCTCAAATACACTCTGGCCACCCCCAGATCCGGGCTGATCTTTACATCAGTTATTGTAATAAATGCACCACCAAAGGCTTCTTTGAAGTCTTTTTGAAAGATTTCTCCAAGGTCTTTCTGTATTTGTCTTGATATCTGTTTCTGTCTTTTATTTTCCATCTCGCAGTGCTTTCCTAATTGCCTTAAATTCAGGGTGCAAATATCTTGGTTTATTTTGGTTAATCGGTGCCCAAAAGTATAATTTTGCCCCTGTAAATATAAATATACCGCCATTGATAACGCTTTTTAGGCTCAATACGTTTTTTCATGTTTTCTCTATTTTGGTGGTTCTTTTTCTGCTGAAAATCCCGTTCATACTGAATGTACTGCCTGTTCTTCAGCCAGAAATGGAATGGATGCTGGTAGGAGAAAGACTGAATAATGGTCACAGTCTTTACAGTGGTGTTTGGACAGAAATAGGGCCATTGGCAGCTTATATTTATGGTTTTGTAGATTTAATGTTTGGCAGAAATCAATTCTATTATGAACTGGTAGCCATGGTAATTGTTTATGCTCAAGCCCTTTATTTTGGTTACGTTATAAACAAGAACAGAGTAATTATAGAAAAGAATTACCTGCCGGCATTAATGTATGTAGTTATAATGTCCTTGTCATTTGACTTTAATAAACTATCGCCTACCTTAATTTCCATCTCATTTTTGCTATTAGCAATAAACAGTCTTTTTAAACAAATTGAGGGTAATCATGAGTCATCTCAGCATGTTTTTGAAGCAGGACTACTCATTGGCCTTGGTTCTCTTTGTCTTTATTCTTTTCCTGTATTTCTGCTTTGGGCCTTAATTAGTCTGGTCATGTTTACACCAGTTAAGGCCAATCAGATTTTACTCCTAGTATTAGGCTTTTTACTACCCATTTTTGTTTCAGGGATCTTCTTTTATTTCCTCGGATCCTTTGATCATTATTATCATCAATGGTTGTTGCAGTTTCAGCGTTTGAGCTTTACATTGAATAAAGATCTGATCAGAGTGTTTTATGTTTTTGGGTTGCCTATCCTGATTGCCGTTATGGGAATGATTAAGATTTTCGGGAATGTAAGGTACGCCAACTTTCAGAACAGGAAACAGCAAGTTCTGGTGTTTTCTGCATTTTTTGGACTTGTTGCCTATTTGCTTTCGGGGAATCTGTCCACCTATCAGGCACTTGGTTTGGCACCATTTTTAGCTTTCTTTTTGACCGGCTGGTTTATACATATCAGAGGGATTTATACCTCAGAGCTTACTTTTTTGGGTATAATAGTCTTATTGGTTTTTATCAATATTCAAGGAGTAAACCCACTTTTTGGTGAGGGATATAGGCATTTGGGGGATCTGAGGATAGAGAAATCTTCTACAAAGAACTACATTAGAGATAGATCAATTCTGGTAACCGGAGAAAAGTTAGATGATTACTTCTATGCAAAGTCCGGGTCTCCATACATCAATTGGGATGTATCAAAAGGCGATCTTGAACACCCCGATATTTATCAAAAATTGGCTTCGGTATACGCAAATTTGGTTACAGAGAAGCCGGAATATATAATAGATAATGCACAGGTTTTTCCGAAGATATTCAGCAGAATACCAGAGTTAAACAGCTCATACGAAAGAGTAGAAGGAACCCGCCATTTCAGACTCAAAGGTCTTTAAGCACAGGCAATTTTATCTACTCTTCTGCCATGCCGGCCACCTTCAAATTCTGTAGATAGAAAAGTTTTGACAAATTGCAGAGCAGTGTCTGAATCAATAAAACGAGCAGGTAAGCAGATAACATTGGCATTGTTATGTTGACGGATAAGCTTTACAACTTCTTCATCCCAGACTAAGCCAGCCCTAATTCCTTGGTGTTTATTGGCTGTAATACAAACGCCATTACCTGAGCCACATATCAAGATACCATATTGGTATTCGCCTTTCTCAATAGCATCACAAAGAGGGTGCACAGAGTCTGGATAATCAAAAGATTCATCTGTGTATGGTCCGAAATCCGCCGTTTCGAAATTCTGTTCCTGTAACCATCTTAGAATGGTTTTCTTGTATTCAAATCCTGCGTGGTCACCACCAATTGCTATTTTCATTGCTTAAGACTTTTGATATTGGAATGCAAAAGTACCAATCTTCAAAAGAGCGTTCAATGCTTATCCTTTATTTATGAAAATAATTTTCTCTCTATTTATTTAGTCCATAAAAGGGTATTGACATTTTCGCCAATTAATTTACCTTCTTCCAGACCTCTTTCATTGTCTTGAGGTGTATGAATACCACCAAGAATCCTTGAATACCCGCACTCCTCGGCAAATGCCCAAATGGAGTCAAATTCTCTTGTTTTAAATTCAACATTTCTGACAATGTCCTTCGGTCTTCCAGTATGAAAGTCGTCTACAATGTGATTGGCATCTCCAAAGACAGAAATAAGTGCAGTGGCTGCCGCTGCGGCTTGAGTAGAATGCCCGGATGTAAAGGCAGGGAATGGCGGCTCAGGCCAGAACTGACTGTATCTGCCATCAATGTTTCTTTTAATAAAGTTAGTGGGTCTTTCTGCATGGTAATGATACTTGCATTTCCAGGTGCAAACAAAAGCGTCTGCTACAGCCATTCCTACTTTTGCAAAAGCAGAAGTCGCTTCAAAAAGGTTGGTTTTGTTCTGTGCTACTAATTTGGCGGCTAAAAAGTAGGAATGACCAGGAGGGCTCGGTGATACGGCAGGATCGTCTCCCCACCACAAGGCTGTTTCTTTCTCCTCTTGGGTTAAGTTAGTATTAACCTCGTAAACCAGCTGCATTTCTTTATAATAATCACTTTCCTTATCTGTAGAATACTCAAGGATCTCAGGAATAGGAATAATATCGTTTTTAGGTACAAAGAGTCTGTTATTGCCCCAATAGGGGTGCATAGGAAGCATAATGCTGGATTGCCCCTGTGCCGGAGGCGACCAGTATTGTCTTCCAGATGGATATTCGTAGTTTGCATCAAACACATTTTTATAGCCTTCGTGACCTTTATCTTCTTTAGACCACTCATAAATGATGTTTGCAATGGCCACTCCATATTCCTCAGATTTTGAAATCTGATCTGCAGAGATGCCAGCAATAACCCTGTCTGTTTTAATACTGTTATGTAAGAAATCAATATCTTCTTTCAATTTATCTGAAGCGTGAGGGTACATGTGTTTTATTATTGCTGCTTGTCCCGCACTTAACGTTGTTTCCCAGTCTAAGTCACCTTCTGGTTTCACCAAGGGTGCAAGTCCGCTAAGTTGGCCTGCCACAGAATTATAAATGATGCTTCCATTCACTACAGATTCATACATGGTGATTCCAATATACCCAAGAGTTCTTGATGCATACGTAGGAGAATTACTTGGCGATTCTTTCATCACCTTAAGAGTCATGTCAACCCATTTTAAGGCCACTTCAGAGCTAACTTCCAATTCTACCGGGTCAGGAATAGGATCCACATCTGGTGTTACACTTTTATCACAACCCGTAACCAAAATAAGAAGAATAAAAGAGAGGAGTAGAGTATACTTTTTCATGCTATTCAGTTGTTGAGAAATCCAGATAGGGAGCCAAAGAGGCAATATCACTATCGTTCAAAATTCTCACTTTTTTTAAATCATTAATATCTTTGACTGGTCCATGCTGAGCAATGTAGGCCAGCAAGGCTTTCTTTTTGTTAAATTTAATTACCGGACTTTTCCATTTGGCTAAGTCTACACTATTTATTTTTACTTTTTTGGGTACAGATTCAATATAAATATACTTTGATAGCTCTTGATAAGTACTATCAGGAAGCCCATATGTGGTCTTTATTTGTTCTTTAGAGTAAAAACCACCCAAAGCGTCTCTGTACTTAATTATACGATCTGCAAATATTTTACCAATTCCATAAACTTGCGTTAAATCTTGTGATTGGGCCAGGTTTATATCGAAATGTTCAATCTCTTTTTTGAATACTTTAGGTACTTTGCTCTCCTTCTCAACCGGTTTTTCATAGATACTGTCAAAGCTATTTGATAACTCTTCGTCCTCAAGACTTGGTAAATCGATAAAATCTTCAAGTTTATTATAAAGGGATTCACTTAAGCCATAAACACTGGCAATATCTTCTTTGTACTTAAAAACTTTTCCCTTGTTTCTGAAATTAACCAGGTTTCTTGCGGCATATTTTGGAAATCCATTTTTGACAAGTTCTTCTAACGTTGCCTCATTCGGATTGAATACACTAAAATGTTCTGTCTCTTTCTGCTTGAAATAGCTCTTTTTGATTTTTGCTTTTTCCAGGTTTAATTCCTGTAAATGTTCTTCTGGAGCAAGGTATTCACTCAGGACAAATTCCTGTTCTCGTTGATCTGTCCAATAGCTGAAAAGGGAATATGAAATCAGAAGCAGAAGCAATGCCAGTATTCCAAAAATAACGCTTAAAGATTGATGCTGACTTAACTCAAAATTCCTTTTGATAAGGTTAATGATGGATTTCATAGGTGGATTTTAGGCTATGAAATTATTATTTTTATCTAATAAAACAAAAGCCCGTACACTCTGTACAGGCTTTGTTTTCAATCAAATAGTATTCTATTTGCTGAATTCGAGGAAAGAAAGACCAAAGAGTGGTTTGCCCTCTGAATTCTTATTTTCAAAAATGAGATATAGGTTTTTCTTGCCAGCGGGCACAGTTCCTAATTTCAATTCTAAAGGAACCATATTAGCGGCAGGAACATTTATTTCTCCTAATTTCTTCCCATCCTTTGAACCAGATCTGAAGATTATTTTACCACCAACGGTCTGATTAGCCTGGCCAAAAGCTCCCACTTTAATAGTGTTAAGGCTTGTTAGGTCAATGTCTTCATACATTACAAATGCACCGTCATTGGCTATGACCAATTCGCCTACCTGAGGTACATCAAATTTCAATGTGCCTTCAGTTTTATCATAATCTACGGCAGGGATATTAGCACTTCTTAAGGCCAATGAGCTTGAGCCAATTTGCGAGCCAATTGTTTTACCACCGTTATCCTGATAAGACGCCTGTATCACATAGGCCCCCGCCTTTTTACCTTCATGGGCATTAGCTTTATATGTGCCTTTTGACGGCAAGCTTGCAGCTTTTTTATCATTGATAGAAAGGATATACTGAACCATGGCAGTGGCGTCTTCCATTTTAAGATCAGGGTGAGCGGCCATTGAGGTTTCACCCCAAACACCACCACCGCCACCAATGATCTTCTTGGCTAACTTTTCAGTATTTTCACGGCTTTTTGGGTATTTTTCGGCTACCTGCTTATAAGAAGGTCCGATTGATTTTTCATTAACCTGATGACAAGCCAGACAATCTCCTTCCTCAATTAGTCTTCTCCCATTAGAGAAAGCAAGGTTTTGCTGATGTCCAATGGTGATCTGGTTTTTGTCATATCCTTCCAGATAATTTATACTAACTACTACGTTTTCTGGTTTAATTCCCTTTCCTAAAGTTCCATCTTCTTTGTCTTTAACCTTTACCTGATAGTTGATATCATTCTCCCCAAGATAGAAGCTTTGATTGCCTGTGACTTCAATTTCTACTTCCGGAATTTCATTACCTACCTTCATCTGCAAGGTTTCTTTTGAAACACTTCCTTTACTATCTTTTACTGTAAGTGTCACTGTGTATTCTCCAGGTGTTTTGAAGGTGACTTCAGCGTTTTTCTGGCTGCTGTTTTCGGCTCCGCCACCAAAATCCCATGAATAGGTAAGCTCGTCGCCATCAAAATCTACCGTTCCTTCTGAACTGAATGAAGTTTTTAATGGGGCGGCTCCTATGTTCTTAGCAACCGCAATTTTTACAGAAGGTGGTCGGTTATTAGGATTAAATTCTATTCTGGATAATGCCGCATCTTCATTTTGTGCAAACCATTTTTGCCCATATTCTAACAGGTAAAGAACTCCGTTGCTATTGAAGGCCATATCCATTGGGTGGTTAAACTTTGTAGAAGGCATGAATTTTTCCATACCTGCCACATTCCCTTTTTCATCAAAATCTACCAGGATAATCCAATCTCTGATCCACTCATAAGCAAAGAATTTGCCATCGAAATAAGAAGGAAACCGGTGCTCATTTTCTTTGTAATCATCAGAATAATAGACCGGACCAGCCATAGGATTACAGCCACCTTTTCCAAAAAGAGGATAATCCTCTGAATCGCCATAACCGTAATAAATAAGGGGCTCTCTGGTAGGTGGCAAGTTCTTTAGACCTGTATTATTTGGAGAATCATTTACCGGATTCGCAGCATCGTATGGTTCTCCGGAAACCTTCGTTTCAAAATTATAATGTTTGTATGGCCTGTTATTACCCACAAACATAGGCCAGCCATAAAAGCCCGGTTCTTTCGTTCTGTTAAACTCTACCAGTCCTTCTGAGCCTCTATCCGGGTTGGGTTTACCGGCATCTGGCCCAATATCTCCCCAGTAAAGGTCTCCCGTACGTTTATCAACGCTTATTCTATAAGGGTTTCTTGAGCCCATAATGAAAATCTCAGGTCTGGTATTAGGTGTTCCAACCGGATAAAGGTTTCCTTGGGGAATAGAATATGTTCCATCCTTTTCAGGCTTTATTCTTAAGACTTTACCACGAAGATCATTTGTGTTTGCTGAAGAACGCAAAGCATCCCATCCTTCACGACCTGGCGTGAAATCCATTGGTCCATATCCATCTGAGGCAAATGGGTTGGTGTCGTCTCCGGTAGATAGATACAAATTGCCTTTGGCGTCCCAGTCTATAGAACCGCCCGTATGACAGCACTCATTCTTTTTTACTTTTACTCTCAGTACAATCTTTTCAGAGCTAATATCTATCTCATCTTTTTCAGGATTATAGGTAAATCTTGAGAGGTAATTGTCAGTATGTTCGTCTGTATTGGGTGTGTAATACAGGTAGATCCAGTTATTTCTTGAGAAATTAGGATCCACACCAATGCCCATCAAGCCATATTCGAAGCCACTGAAAACGTCAAATTTATTGATAGTACTAAAAACCTCAGTCTCAGGATTCCACAGTTTAACCTCACCTCTTCTTTCTACAACCAAAACTTTACCATTTGGCAAGATAGCCAGCTCTGTAGGCTCATAAAGGTTGTTGGCTAAAGTAGTTTTTATGAATCGGTTTTCTTCAGGAGCTCTCTGTGATCTTACTTTAGTGTAGTCAAGCTTCTCAGCCAAAACTGATTTAAGGCCTTCAGTTAGGTGAATCTGCATGTTTTCTTCTGATTCAAAAGTAGACTCCACATGTCCAAAATTGCTGTAGAAAACTTTGCCTCCATCAAATTCATGATACCAGGCCATAGGGTGCCAGTCGCCCATTTTACCTTGTTTGTAGCTTTTTTCATCTACACTTATCAAAACATTAATAGCCTCTTTTTGCACAGATTTGAAATCATAGAACTCATCTTTTCTTTCAAATGTAGTGGCCAGGTGAGCTGTAGCCGGATGTTTTTTTGAATGAACGGTCATTTTGCCATTCTGTATGTTGGATACATCACCACCAGGGTGAGAAGCAAAATAGGCCCCCAATAGCCTATTATACCACGGCCATTCATATTCGGTATCAGCAGCGGCATGAATACCCATAAAGCCGCCACCAGCTTGAATATATCTTTCAAAATCTGCCTGCTGGCGATCATTCAGTATGTTTCCTGTTGTATTTAAGAAGACAACAGCGTTATACTGAGTTAAGTTATCTTCGTCGATGTCTTCGGAATTTTCAGAGAATGAAAAAGAAATGTTTTCTTTCGATCCTACTTTTTTGAAAAATTCTATGCCGGCTTCAATAGAGGAATGACGATATCCTGCTGTCTTCGAAAAGACTAATACCTTTTTTTGCTGACCGAAACTTAGTGCCGAAAGAAAAAGCACACTAAGAGTGGTCAAAAATAGCTTTTTGAACATGATCAAAGAATTGGTTAGTAATTTGAATTATTCTCAAAAATAACCAATGATTTAATCTAAATGCTCTGATAGACTATATTATTGATGAATGGCAGTCCTTTTTTTATAATTAAGAAACAGTCTCAATTACAGCTTCCTGCACAATGTGTGAACCTTTATCAAACCAACTTTGATATAAATGTTCAAAACGTTTTTCAATGACGGGTCTTTTGATTTTTAAGGTTGGAGTCAGGCAGTTATTATCTTCGGTCCAAGGCTCCTTAAGAACAACAAGACATTTTACTTTTTCATAAGACTTCAATACTTCATTGGTTTTATGTAATAGCTCCTCAAGGTTTGAGGTAAGTTCATCAGCTGCTATTGAAGCGGCATTATCAGATAAAATAACCAAGGCAATAGGTTGGGGTAAACTTTGACCCACCACACAGATTTGTTCTATCCACTCACTTTCAGAGAAAAGCATTTCTATTTGCGATGGCACCACATATTCACCTTTTGAAGTTTTATACATTTCTTTTACTCTTCCAGTAATGGTCAGGTAGTTTTCGTTATCTAATTCGCCAACATCACCGGTTTTTAACCAACCCTCAGTAGTTATGGTCTCTTTGGTCATTTGTGGTTCTTTATAATAACCAGCCATGTTCCATGGAGCTCTTGTCATTATTTCATTGGTTTCTTCATCTAGTTTGAGCTCTACTTTTGGGTGTAGTTTACCTACGGTACCATCTTTTATATGATCAGCTGGCATGGCACATACCCCTGCCAGGTTTTCGGTCATACCGTATGCTTCTTGAATATTAATATCTAAACGCCTAAACCATTTTAATAAAGCCACAGGCATAGGTGCGGCACCTGTAATGACTAGTTTAGCTCTAGTAAGACCAAGACCAGCCTTTATTTTTTTCTTTATGATAGAGTTAATGAGAGGAATCTGAAGTAAAAAATTAAGCTTCTTTTGAGGCATTTTTGAAAGAATGCCTAATTGGAACTTCGTCCAGATTCGAGGGACAGCCAGGAAGTGGGTTGGGCTGGCATTTTGAAGATTTTTTGCAAAGCTCTCTAAAGATTCTGCAAAATATATGGTGCCACCGCAAACCATACTGGCAGCTTCGATAATTGTTCTTTCAGCTATATGAGATAAAGGGAGGTAAGAGAAAAAAATATTATCTTTTTCACCCACTAAGGTAATCTCTCGTGTTTCGTAGAGTAAATGAGAAAATGCACCGAAAGTAGTCATTACTCCTTTGGGATTTCCAGTAGTTCCCGAGGTATAGATAATTGATGCGAGATCTTCATGTTTTGGTACGAAATGATCCTTTAAAGGTTTAGCAGCGAGTATTTCATTCCATTGGATATGTTTCGAATCAGGATTATATCCAGGAAAAGAAATACAGTTTACTTCTTCGGGTATTCCTGTTTTAGTAGCTAAAGGATGGTCTAGTTTACCTACGAAAAGATATTTACAGTCGCTATGTATTAAAACAGATTTCAGCTGATCACCCACCAAGGTAGGATAAAAGGGAACAGATATATTGCCAGACATCATGATGGCGAGGTCTGAAATGATCCATTCGGCACAGTTTTTTGAGATGATACCGATATTGCTCTTTTCAGGAAGGTGTAAAGACTTGAAATATCCGGCAATTTTTCTGGCTTGTTCTCCAACATCTTTCCATGTGAAGTCTCTGAAGGTATCGCCGAATGGTTGTCGAAGATAAATCTTATCAGGAGTTTCATTTTCCCAATAATAGAAGTAGTCAAGAAGTGTTTGATCAGTACTCAATTTCATAGTTTCAAAGGTTAAGCAGGTTGAAGGTGAATTAAAGATAAGGATATTTTAGCATTCCAGAGAATGCTTAGTATTCTTCTAAAAATTACCTTTGTTTTGAGCTTAAATTGAATTTGATATGCAAAATATGCCTTTGGCCGAACGGCTAAGACCCAAAAACCTGGATGAATACATTGGTCAGGAGCATATTCTGGGTAAGGGCAAGCCGCTAAGAAAAGCCATTGAGGCTAATTTAGTGCCATCTATGATACTTTGGGGGCCTCCAGGTGTAGGAAAAACCACCCTTTCTTTAATGTTGGCGGAGCTTACAAAAAGGCAGTTCCATTCGCTTTCAGCCATTAGTTCTGGAGTTAAAGATTTAAGAGAGGTGCTTAATAAACCTTCTGGCCTATTTCCGCCTATTTTGTTTATTGATGAAATTCATCGTTTTAATAAATCTCAGCAAGACACGCTTCTGGGTGCAGTGGAGAGGGGTAAGGTTACGTTAATTGGGGCTACTACTGAGAATCCGTCTTTTGAAGTTAACTCCGCATTACTAAGCAGGGCTCAGGTGTACATTTTAGAAGCTTTCGGTGAGAAGGAGCTTTCGGCTATTCTTAAAAGAGCAATAACTGAAGATTCTGAACTCAAAGAACATAAGTTCAAACTGGAATCAACCAACTCACTTTTCAGGATTTCAGGAGGAGACGGTAGAAAGCTGTTGAATTTGCTGGAAATGGTGGTTACTTCTCAGCTTGGAAATAATCCAATTGTGATTAATGACGAGGTGGTAGAAGAGGTGGTTCAGAAAAACCTGGCCAGGTATGATAAAAGTGGTGAGCAGCATTATGATATTATTTCCGCTTTTATTAAGTCGATGCGAGGTTCAGATCCCAATGGGGCTCTTTATTGGTTGGCAAGAATGCTGGTAGCCGGTGAAGATCCTATGTTTATAGCGAGAAGAATGCTTATTTTGGCTTCGGAGGATATTGGCAACGCCAACCCTACCGCAACTATAATGGCCAATAATTGTATGGAAGCTGTGAAGAAAATTGGCTACCCTGAAGGAAGAATTATACTTTCGCAAACAGCCATTTATTTGGCTACCTCCCCTAAGTCTAATGCATCTTATGTAGCTATTGACAAAGCCATAGCTCTGGCGGAAAAAACATCGCATATGCCCGTACCTTTGCATTTAAGAAATGCTCCTACCAAACTTATGAAGGAGGTGGGGTATGGGAAAGACTACCAATATTCACACAATTACGAAGGTAGTTTTGCTAAGCAAAACTTTATGCCTGATGAACTGAAAGGAGAAAAGATTTATGAACCAGGCAATAATGCTAAAGAGGCGGAAATAAGGAAAAAGTTACAAATCTGGTGGAAAGACTGGTACCACTATGAGTAAGCGGTTTATTGACTCAATTGAATAGTGTATTCAATTTTGATTACTTCACTCAGCAATAATTGAAAAATAGATTTGGAGACAATATCTAATTTACCTCCGATTTCTTCATAGGAATCAAGTAAATCATTCCTGTCCATTTTAAGATTGAGATTGGTGCCATTAAGCTCAATATCAAAAAGAAGTATAATTGGAATTTTTAAATCAGTTTCTACAAAAGCTATTTTTAATCTATTTCCTTCAATACTATAGGTATCGGTATTGATTTGTTCTCCAGCCGAAATATTTCCTATACCCAATTCAGCATTAGTAGAATAAGTACCGTCAGATTTGAAGTCAAAGTATAAACCTTCTGAACTAAGGTCAATATTTGTATTATCTGGTGAGCTGGAATTATATTCAATTTTAGACTCGGCTGAGTCCACGTTCCATTTTCCTTGAATATTGACAGGGTCTATATCTGCATCTTTTTTGCATGAGAGGACAGATAAAACGGCGAGGAAAAATATACATCTATGCAGCATGGCGGCTTAATCTTTAGAAAATGAAAGTATGAATTCAGCTTCAGTTATTCGGGTAGTAAACTCATAAAAAGAGTTTTGGAGATCGTTGGGTAACCTATTGATAGATGCTCTGATACTGCTAATGAATGCATTTGTGTCCATACGCATTTTTGGACTATTTGTATCTAAATCTATAACCTCAAAAGTGAGTTCTATTTGTGTATTAAACTGTGGATCGTTAAATCGTAATTCTATATAATCTCTATTTCCTTGGCTTGTGAAGTCATAAATACCTGAGGTAACCACACGTTTTTCCAGAAGAAATTTATTTAGACCAATATCAGTATTAGTAGCAAACCTACCTCCACTCAAAAATTCGAAATAAAGGTTTTCTGTGCCATAAACCTTCTCTTTTGTAAGTCTTGGAGCATTACGTTCATCGAGTACAGCCTGAATTTCAGTGATTTTCCATTGTCCATACAAGTCTTCAGGGTCGGTGTCGTCTGGTAAGCATGAGCCAAGCACAAGCAAGAGCACTAAAAAAAGCCCGGCTTTCGGAGTATTATATCTCTTCATCAATGACATAGGATATGGTACTTGAATTTTGTTTTACAAAAAGTTCACCAAGAAAGCCAGCCAGAAATAGCTGAACACCTACAAGTGCGAGCACCAAAGCAAGGAAGAAAAGAGGATTGTCTGTCACATTTCTGTATGGCAGATTTCTCCAGAGATTGTAAATCTTTTCAGCAATTAAAAAAAACGTTAGGGCTGAGCCAATGAGTATGGATAAAACGCCGTACGCACCAAAGAAATGCATGGGCCTGCGGCCAAATTTATTGACGAAGGTGATGCTTAGGAGATCGAGGAATCCATTAATAAATCTACTCATTCCAAACTTTGTAGTCCCGTATTTTCTGGCTTGGTGTTTTACTACCTGTTCACCGATTTTGGTAAATCCATTCCATTTGGCAATTACCGGTATGTATCGATGCATTTCGCCATAAATACTGATGTTTTTTACTACTTTTTTATTGTAGGCTTTTAGCCCACAATTGAAGTCATGTAAATGTACATCACTGATTTTTCTGGCCGCCCAGTTAAAAAGTTTAGACGGAATATTCTTTGACAAGATAGGGTCATGTCTTTTCTTTTTCCATCCGCTGACCAGATCATAACCATCAACGGTTATTTTCTTATATAAATCAGGAATTTCTTCAGGGTTGTCCTGTAAATCGGCATCCATAGTAATAACTACATCGCCTTTTACCATTTTAAATCCAGTGTCTAATGCAGCTGTTTTGCCGTAGTTTCGGCTAAACTTGACACCCCTTACACGGCTATTTTTCTTTTGTAATTCTGATATTACTTTCCAAGAGTCATCTCTGCTGCCGTCATCAATAAAGAGAATTTCATAGCTTAAATTAGCCTCTGAAAGGGTTTTATGTATCCAGTCGTGTAATTCCGGTAGAGACTCCTCCTCGTTTAAGAGAGGAATAAGGACGCTTATTTGCGGCTGAGACATGTTAAGGAAAGCATTATTTGTACTTCAAATTTAAAAAATAATGTAGTATTCTCTCAAAAGTGACTCAAAATCATTGCTATATGTGTTATTGTCATTTTCATAAATAGTCAAAATATCTTCCTTCTTTAAAGACGCTTTCCGACTAAATGTGACAATCTCCCTAAAAAATGGCTTTGACTCTGAATGGCGTATTTTTAACTTGTGGGCCACAAAAAAGCCATATTGGTCCATTTCACAAATAAATGATTTCATTTCAAATAAAGGCAGAAGAATTACGGCTCTGCCTGTGCTACTTAATTTGTCGTGTATTAATCGTGACAAATCCTTTAATAAAAGACCCTCATCATGTTTGGCTTTATTTTTTTTGTCATTCTCAGAATTTAATTGATTTGAAAAGAAAGGTGGATTAGAGATGATCAGGTCATAACCTCTGCCAGGGTAGTCAAGAATATTCCCTTGATGTAAGACTATTTTATGGCTAAACGGACTAGCAGAAATGTTTTCTTTGGCCTGTAGGGCAGCATCATGATCAATTTCAATGGCCTCAATTTTTACCTCATTTTTTTGAGCCAGCATTAAACTAAGAAGACCGGTACCGGTACCGATATCGAGAATACGTTCGTCCTCATTTACTTTTGTATGAGCACCTAAAATACAGGCATCTGTGCACACTTTCATGGCACACTTGTCTTGAAGAATCCTAAACTGTTTGAACTGAAACATTATTTTCTTCCGAAGTCGGCTGGGTTCTCCCCCCAGTTTTTAGTATCCCATTTGAGAATAGGATTTTTATAGGTATTGGTTTTAAGCCACTCTTCTGCTCTTTCCATAAGCTCAAAGAGCTCTGCATTGTTTTCTGTCTTTTCTAATTTAGAATTAGCTGTTTTTTTTCTTACCCAGCTCATCGCGGTTCGGCTATCGCTGTAAATAGGTAAGTCTATGCTATGCTTTTTTAGTAAAGCTAAGGCATGAACTATTGCCAAAAATTCTCCAACATTATTTGTGCCATCCTTAAAAGGCCCCTTTTTAAACAGGAGCTTTCCGTTTCTGAAATCGAAGCCTTGATATTCCATATCGCCTGTTCGGGTATTCCAGGCGGCATCTACTACTATACTTTGCTTGTTGGGTGGGGCTGCATTTGGGTTGGGAGCTTTTTTTGCTTTTGATCCACCTTTCTGAATGAATTTAGAATACTCTTTTGAAAATGCATCGATGGCTTCTTTTTCATTTTCAAATGACTTGTATTTGGCACCGGTGTAGCCGTCAATTTGCTTTTTGCATGCATCCCAAGAGGCAAAGATTCCTTTTTTTCTGCCTTCCCAAACTACATAGAATTTCTTCTTTTTGGCCATTACACTGTTTCCTGTAACTCTTCTTTCGAGCAAGAATAGATGAAATCAAAACTTGACAGAAGTTTTGCCTCTTCTATTTTACTTACTTCAAAATTTACTTCTCCGGCATATTTCCTTCTGATATCAGCCGTTTTTTCTATCAATGATTTGACGAAAGGGTGCTGTCCGGTGGCAATGGCCTTCCCAAAGTCCATAATGTTTGCTTTAAACATTAAATTTATTGGAATGATATAATGATTTCCATTTTTAGCCTGGCAAACGCAAGTGGGGTCGTAATCTTCAGAGGCAGAAAGCTCGTTGTATTTTTGTTGGGCAGTCAAATACTCTTCTTCGTTTTCTCCAAAAACCACAGCTATTTTTTTTCTCTCTTTTTTAGAGGATAAAAGCATATTGCTGTCAATTTTTTCAAGCAACTGACAATAAGAGAAGTGACGCTTTCCTTCTAGTTTTCGTTGAATGATCGACTGTCTAATCAAATAGTTAATGGAATCGGTAATGTCCAAACCAATTTCTGCCATTTGTTTAAAAATCAGGCTGGTAGGAGACATGCCAGGCAGAGTATTGGGGTCATGAAAAATAATTTCATCTTTTGCAGTAACAAAGCCATCAATTCTCACCACTACATTCATGCCTAAGTCTTTGAAAGCCTGGATACCTTCTCTTTCTACCTTCTGGAGATTCTCAATATGTGTGTCAATCGGAATTCTCTTTTTGGTGATGTTAGATTGATATTTTGATTTAAAATCAAAGCTTTCTATCTCTCCATAAATTTCAGTAGGAGGCAGTGCGAATACATTATAGTTGTCGTCCTGAATGAGTCCCATTGAAAGCTCCTGTCCCTCAATGAATTCCTCAATAAGCACATACTCTTCAGCATTTGCTGATATAATTTTCGTCTGTTTTTTATTTGTTAATTCTGTATCAAGGGCTTCTAATAATTCTGTAGGGTGGCAGAGCTTTTTATTATTAAGCACCACCGGAAAACCTATACCTTCAGATAAATCAAGAATTTTATCGAGATAGTTCTTTTTTTGTCTTTTCGTAAGTTTATTCCAGTCTTTTGCCTGAATAATTTGGTTAAAAAAGCACTGATCCATTTTCTTGGAAAAGTCTTCCATGCTCCTTTTTCTAACAATACCTACCCCGATTGAGGAGCCTTGATGTGGGGCTTTTACCACAAGCGGAAAGCCGAGTTCTTTTGTTAATGAACTAAACAAAGCTGAGCGGTCAGCACTTTCCCATTCAGCTCGTAAGATTACTTTACTCTTTTTCTTCTGACCGTTAGACTTCTTAAGTATTTCATTTTGAAATGGCTTGTTTATTCCAATAGCGGAAGCAAGCATATTAGGCCCAACATACGGTACTCCAAGCCAATCAAGCAAGCCTTGAATGCTCCCGTCCTCGGCATATGGCCCATGCATTACAGGAAAGGCAATGTCAATTCTTTCTGATAGTTTTTCAGGCTTTATCTGCTTACCAATCTTATAAATTAGTTTATAAAGCTGTGTCTCATTAAGATCACCAAGTGACTCAATATAAACTCTATAGCCATTATTCAGGTTTTTAGACGGATAGATATCTTTGATAGAATCGGCATAGATCAATTCAGGATTTATCTCGATAAAGTTGCCGAGGCTGTCAATAAAAATGAGAACAGGCTCATAAAGGGATTTGTCTATATGTTCGAAAGCTGTTTTACCGCCTCTAAAAGAAATCTCTCTTTCTCGGGAAGGGCCACCGAACAGAATGCCGACTTTCAGTTTAGTGCTCATTGGAGTATGATAGCGTCAAAAGGTGAAATAGGAAACACGAAATTTAACATGCAATTTAAACAAAAAAGCTACTT
>JANSYO010000378.1 GCA_024742395.1 Cytophagales bacterium | reverse complement strand
TGTCGTCATCGTAGATCAACTGGTTTAGGATATTTGTGGTGATAAAGTTATTTACCTTAAGTACATAGGTAGTTTCCCAGTTGATGTCGACTTTTTCCGGCTCTTCCATGTAGTTAGAAAAGAGCTGAAGTTTGGATTCGAAGTTGATATTTTCGAGCAGGTGAGTTTTAAGCACAGAGGTAAGAAACGACCCTACTTCGGACCGTGTTGTTTCGCCGGGTTCTACCCCAAAAGCACCCGCATCGGATAGCGCCTTGTCGTTTACTATGGTAATCTTAGCAGATAAGGGTGTGTAGGCTACCCAAAAGTTTTTGGAGGCTTTGTAATCTATACCTATGGATGTAAAAAGATAGCCGGGAGCCAGCCATCCGGATATTTTTTTCGAACGGTCTTTCTTGTTAAAGCCGTCATCAAACTGTGATCGAAAGTTGATGTTGCTGGTCCAGTACCACTTTTTGTTATTTCTGGATAGTCGTCTACCGTATTTTGAGTGAAAACTGATTTTGTCATCAGCCTTGATAAAACCATGCTCGCCCTGCTTGAGTACACCATAGCCCAGCTCAATGGTGTTTTCAAATATAGCAACTCCTTTTACATGGTCTGCAAAGGCATGAATGTGTCCGTGAAACGAAGTAGAATTGTCTCCCCCTGCAGCCCAGTTGGTCAGCGACACCTGACTGAACGTAAATGAGCTAATTCCCCCCAGGTTCCAGTACGTGGTGTCTTTAGACGCAGCATGTGCAAGTACACAGAAAAAGAAAGCGAAAATCGTCAGAATCAGACGCTTCATAGGTTGTTTAGTAGTTTTACTATCAGGGAAAAATTAAAACGACTCTTGGCAGAAAGTCAACCGAGTCAATATTTCCGCAATAATAAAGCCAAAACCTAAGAATACGTGTTTCTTTTCATGTCTTCTTCCTTGAGCACTCTTCTTAAGACTTTTCCGACATTGGATTTGGGTAGTTCTTTCAAAAACTCCACGTATTTGGGTTTTTTGTAGCCTGTCAGGTTGTCTTTACAGTATGTCTTAATCTCTTCCTCTGTCAGGCTTTCATCTTTTTTGATGATAAATACCTTTAC
>JANSYO010000232.1 GCA_024742395.1 Cytophagales bacterium | reverse complement strand
GTCCATGTTTTGGCTCCGGGGCCCACATGGAAGAAGTGGATGGCGTACAAATAAAAGAAGCCTACGGACTGGTAACTGATAAGCTGGAAGGCTGGCTGGAAACGCTGATAGCAATGGCTCCAAATATGGTTGTGGCCCTGTTGGTATTGATAGCATTTTATGGGTTGGCGAGACTGGTTAAATTTGCATTCAATAAGATCGCGCATCGTGTAACCGAAGAGCGCATGATAACCAAGTTATTATCAAATATGTTGATGGTGCTGGTATTAGGCGTGGGTATATTTGTTTCCCTCAGTGTATTAAATTTGGACAAAACGGTCACCTCCCTGCTGGCAGGTGCTGGTATTATAGGTTTGGCTCTGGGTTTTGCTTTTCAGGATACGGCCAGCAACATGCTATCCGGTATTGTAATCTCCATTAGAAAGCCCATAAAAGTGGGTGATGTGGTAGAGGTATCAGACGAAATGGGCGTGGTCAAGGAGATCAGCTTAAGATATACCCGCATACAGAATTTTCAGGGACAATATGTATACATTCCCAACACCTCTGTAATTGATGAGGTGCTAACCAACTATAGTGCGCCCGGAGAGCGTCGTATTGATATACCGGTAGGTGTTTCTTATGGCGATGATCTGGAGAAAGCAGAGCGGGTAGCAGTGGAAGCTGTTGAACAGATAGACTATCGGGACAAGAATAAAGATGTAGAGTTATTCTATTCTGAATTTGGTGATAGCTCTATCAATTTTAGTCTGCGTTTCTGGATCAACTATCCCGATCAGCCAGGATTTTTGAAAGCCCGCAGTGATGCTATTAAGAACATCAAAAAGGCGTTTGATGATAACGATATTACCATACCATTCCCAATACGTACTATGGACTTTGGTATAAAAGGAGGCGAAAAGCTTTCTACTGATTTGAAAGACCTGGAAGTGGCCTGGAACCAGAATGGTAATGGCAAGCAAAAAAATGGTAATTAAACCTACACTGCTTTAGAAAGAAAGAGGCTGTCTCCATTGCAGAAACAGCCTCTTTTGTTTTGTTTATCCGGTTTGCTTAATCTTCTATTTCAGCAATTACTTCTACGTCGAAATCAATAGAGATATCGAAAGAAGATTTTGGGTCTGTATAAAAGCCGCGGGCATAAAATGTAAATTGTGGTGCGGTGAGATGCTCTGAAAGGTCAGCATAGTCAGAGCTGAAGCTCAACTCAGTCAAACCGGTTTGCGGAATGCTGTCGTTGTAGTAAGCTACCTTAACGGTATCCAGTCCTGGGCTTAGCAAATAAGCATCAGCATAGCGGATATCGTCAAAAGTAGCGCCTGCAGGTCCCGTAATTCTTACTACCAGGTTGCTGGTCTGTATCTTTTGAATGTCTGCCAAAGAAGCGCCAAAAGAATTAAGGGTATCTTCTATTGATGTAGTGATCACTTCGCTAGTAAAAGTGTGCCACTGCTGCTGCTCCGTAAAAGTAACCTCATCTACAGTAACATCCTGAAGGGTGATTGGGATGATAAAGCGTCCTTCTTTTACCTTATCGCAAGAAGTTTGAAAAAGGGCCAGGCTTACTAATACCAGGGCCAAAACCGGTAATGCAAATTTTTTCATGATGGTGAGTTGTTTGATTTTGATATTCTGTAATGATGTAAATATAACGTTAATTTTGGCGTAATACCTATGCCTGTATACCTCTTAAGCGAAAATCTGATCTTTCCTGATGTACATCTATCAGAAGAAGATGGCTTGTTAG
>JANSYO010000210.1 GCA_024742395.1 Cytophagales bacterium | reverse complement strand
GCAGATTTAAATTCTCAGGAAACTAAGCACATTAAAGGTAATTATGCCTTAATCGATTCTTGTGATTAATAGATTAGGAGGATTGATATCTGGAATTATTCCACTTTTTGATTTGAGATCATTAACCCTCAGATAAATTTATCCGAACGCAATACTGAATTTTAAACGACACCAAAAGTGTCAAAAAGCGACGAAAAGGCACGAAAGGGACATTCATCTTTTTCAAGTTATCTAAGATTGAAGAAAAAATAGAGACGATGAAAAGTAAGAGAATCCAATTAATAGAACTTGAAATTGATGAACTGAAAGCCCTTGTATCAGAGTTTGTTTCTGAGAGTATAGCACACTTCTCAAAGGAAAATTCTACCCAGGAAGAAAAGATAAAAAGAGGGTACTTAAACCAAAAAGAAGCAATGCTGTATTTAGGTGTTTCAAAGAATACCTTTTATCAGATCAAACATAATTTTCCAGAGTACATTATTTCAACAGGAAGGAATGGGTATAAGGTGAGTGACATGGATGAGTTTTTATTGAGGACGAAAAGAATAAGGCATTCCTGTACTTAAGTTGAGATTTGATAGAATTACATATTTATTGCTCTTTGAAGAAGGGTATCAGAAGTCCGTGCTTGTGAATGGACTAGTTAGTGTTAGAAGAGAACATTATTTTAGTTATAACCCTAATCTCTAGATCAACATTTATTCTTTGTCTTAGCAAACAAATGTGCAATCCTCACTTTCTATGTGTTATAACTAATTGGTCAAAATCATTATTGATTAATTAAGCACAACGCAAATAGAAACAAAAACTACACTATAACCAATAATCTTTAAAATGTGGCACATCTGGAATATCCTCAATTATGTGAAATTTGGCCAAGAAATGCCCAATTACAGCTTGGAGAGCTAGATTTAGGAAAAGTGTGACACAATTTTGTGGCTTGTGACACACTGTATTATTCAATTTGAGTCCATTTTGGAACGAATGGAGATGTATACAAACGACTTTGTGAAACGTATTTATGAAGGTAGAGATCAGAAGGATGATAGAGAAATGGTTGATTGAATGACAATCTAAACCAAAAATAATTAAAAAGTATATTGTAAATTGAAACTTAGTAGAGTTATATCAACCTTCGTTTTATGATTTTGATTACGAAAACTTTTTCTAAATAAAATACAGCTACTTAGGCCTATAACCGCACCGCCTAAGACATCATAAATATCATGTTTATTGGCTTTGATTCTAGTATAACCTACATAAGTAGCAAGTAAATACGTTGGGATACCAACTTTATATCCAAAACGCTGATGAACAAATGAGGCACCGAAAAAGGCGGCGGAAGTATGACCAGAAGGAAAACTGAATCTTCCGCCATTTGGCCTTGGCTTATCAATTATTCTTTTTAGGCTGTGGGTGGTTAATTCAGAACATAAAAATCCCAAAGCGAAATCCTTCACATGTGAATGTTCAGATTTTGCATTTATTGAACTGAGAAATGCTACGGCTGGTAGTGCAATCGAGAAAATATCGCCTGAACTTTCCAAGTACGATTTTTGTGCCTTTAAACAGCCTGGAAAGAGCAATAAGAAAAGATAAAAATACTTTTGCATCTAATTACCTTCCATTTGATCTATTATTTGTAGAAATGTTGATTGCCAATAATTTGGGTGTGCCGAGGTTTCTGTGTCACCAAATCTGACAATCATAATATTTTTTTCTGGGTAAAGGTAAAGGTACTGCCCAAACAATCCGACAGCGTAAAAGCTTTTATATTTTGCAGGCCCAATTCCCCAGTTATTGTTGTAGTTGTGTTTGTTATTGCCACTAGGGTCAGGATTAGTTGAATACATAACCCAATCTCTAGATACTATTTGTTCTCCATTCCAATTACCTTGGTTTAGATAGAGTCTGCCAAATTTTGCAAAATCTGTAGCTCGAGCTTGAAGGCAGCAAAACGCTTTTTCAATTCCTAAGCTATCTTCCCTGTCCAAACTCCAAAATGCTGGGGCCTCCATGCCTAACTTAGACCAGAGCTTAGACTCCAAGGTTTCTGAGAGTGTTTGTTTATATACTCTTTCAATTATTAGACCCAAAAGAAGG
>JANSYO010000101.1 GCA_024742395.1 Cytophagales bacterium | reverse complement strand
GGTCATTCCGTCGAATCGGTGCATTTCAACGATATTGAATTGCCTGCCGATAAATTCGTCCCAAGCGGCTTTACCCTCATCATTCTCTTTTAATAGGTTAAAGTCAACTTTATAACCTCTTTTAATCAGATCATTAAGAGCTACAGATAATGTTTCGTAATTTTTGGTAGTATTCATGAGTAAGTATATATTTTGTTTATACCTAAACATAAATAACTGTTCCAACCATAAAAAAACGCCACATCTACTGATGCGGCGTTTCATATATTCTGCGATCTGCGGAAATTATTTCACTTCTTCAAAGTTCACGTCGGTTACACCTTCATCATCTGAAGGGGCACCGGCATTTGCCTGAGCATCGCCGGTAGCTGCACCACCCATTGGGTCAGCACCACCAGCAGCTTGCTGAGCAGCATATATTTCTTGAGAAGCAGCCTGCCATGCAGCATTAATTTTCTCCATTGCGGCATCAATAGCAGCTAAATCCTGAGTGCCATGAGCAGCTTTAAGCTCTGTTAGTGCACCTTCAATAGCTGTTTTATTCCCTTCAGAAAGCTTATCGCCATATTCTTTCAGTTGCTTTTCAGTAGAGAAAATCATCGCATCAGCAGCATTTACTTTTTCTACTTTCTCTTTCTGCAATTTATCTGCTTCTTCATTCGCTTTCGCCTCATCTCGCATTCTTTGGATCTCATCATCAGAAAGACCACTAGAAGCTTCGATACGAATGTTTTGCTCTTTACCTGTACCTTTATCTTTAGCTGTAACGTTCAAAATACCGTTTGCATCCACATCAAACGTTACTTCTACCTGAGGTACACCTCTTGGGGCTGGTGGAATACCATCTAAGTGGAATCTACCTAAAGACTTGTTCTGATTGGCCATTGGGCGTTCACCTTGTAAAACGTGTAGTTCTACAGATGGCTGATTATCAGCAGCTGTTGAGAATACCTCTACCTTATTGGTTGGGATAGTCGTATTGGCTTCAATCATTTTTGTAAATACACCTCCCATGGTTTCAATACCAAGAGATAATGGAATCACATCCAATAAAAGAATGTCTTTTACTTCACCTGTTAATACACCCCCTTGAATAGCGGCACCAATGGCTACAGCCTCATCAGGATTCACATTCTTTGAAGGTTTTTTACCAAAGAATTTCTCAACTTCTTCCTGTACTCTCGGAATACGGGTAGATCCACCCACAAGGATTACTTCATCAATTTGGCTATTGCTGATTCCGGCATTTTTCATAGCACGCTTACAAGGCTCCATCATTCGAGTCAATAAGCTATCAGCTAATTGCTCAAATTTAGCTCTTGAAAGTGATCTTACTAAGTGCTTAGGTACACCATCCACAGGGAAGATATACGGTAAGTTAATTTCAGCTTGTGTAGAGCTTGAAAGTTCAATCTTCGCTTTTTCAGCAGCCTCTTTCAAACGTTGAAGAGCCATGGCGTCATGACGCAAATCTACTCCTTCATCTTTTTTGAATTCTTCAGCTAACCATTCTATGATTACCTGGTCAAAGTCGTCCCCGCCCAGGTGAGTATCGCCATCTGTAGATTTCACTTCAAACACACCGTCTCCAAGTTCAAGGATCGATACGTCAAAAGTACCACCACCTAGGTCAAATACAGCCACGGTAGCATCTTTATCTTGTTTATCAAGGCCATAAGCCAAGGCTGCGGCTGTAGGCTCGTTAATAATTCTTTTAACATCCAAGCCCGCAATTGTTCCGGCTTCTTTTGTAGCCTGACGCTCAGAATCGTTAAAGTAGGCTGGTACTGTAATAACTGCCTCTGTAACCTCAGTTCCTAAATAATCTTCTGCAGTTTGCTTCATTTTCTGAAGAATAAATGCAGAGATTTCCTGAGGAGTATATTGTCTATCACCTATTTTCACTCGAGGGGTGTCATTAGCACCTTTCTCGACAGTGTAAGCAATAGTCTTAAGTTCTGATCCTACATCGCTATATTTTTTACCCATAAAACGCTTCACAGAAGCGATTGTGTTTTTAGGGTTGGTAATTGCCTGGCGTTTTGCCGGAGCACCTACCTTCTTTTCACCGTTCTCCAAAAAGGCCACGATAGAAGGCGTAGTTCTGGCTCCCTCGCTGTTGGCGATTACCACCGGCTCATTCCCTTCCATTACGGCCACACAGGAGTTGGTTGTTCCCAAGTCAATTCCTATTATTTTTCCCATGTTATATAAGTAGTTTTTAATTTCAAAAATGTAACTGATACCTATTGATCAATCAATATGCCAAGGCCAAAACGCTTGATTAATTGTGACAGTTTGTCAGTAATTGACTAAGAATGGCAGGAAAATATTAGGGGCAACCTTGAATAGTGGCCGAAAAGACAGAGCCGGCCTCAATAGAGAACCCGGGTTTAAGTTCAATTTTTTTACCTGCCTTAAAAATAGCACCAGTTGGGTTTTTGATCTTATTTGTAGCGTCAATGCTCTGGGCAGCTGAAAAGTTATAAGAGGCCACTCCATGGTTTAGGTCAGAAGCCGTAGAAGCTAAATTAAACGTCTGTGGACAGTCTGGAATAACTTTAACGGTTATTGTATTTGATTGATTGCTGTAGCAAAAGATATTTAAACATCTTGCAAAATACGTCGTTGTATCTAATGGTGTCGCAGAGAAAGAAACATTGGTGTTCGCATTTGACCATTCCAATGAATAGGGAGAGCAGTTTGTATTTGAACTTAAGGTCACCGAGCTTCCTTTATTTAATAGTGTTGTGGTAGAGCTTATTACCGGTGGTCCGTGTTGAGTATAAGCCGTAACAAAGAAGTTGGCTGTTTCTTCACAACCCGTGCCAACTTCATACTCATATCTAATCTGTACATCCCCGGGACTATTTATTAACAACTCTCCTGTGCTTGTATTCAAAGTGGCTATTCCTCCACCAGAGAGTATTTGGTAAGTACCGCCTGGTTGGGTATTAACTGGCATATACGTGACCCCCACACATACTTGATTTGAAGGGGCATATGTAATAGATAAGCCATTTGTCGAGCCTTGTATTGTGGAAATAGCTGATTTATTGCCTGCAATATCTACCGCTCTTACTCCTAGAATGTACGAGGTGCTTCTATTCAAATTGCCGAAGACATAGCTCAATGTAGAAGTGCCTACGGTTTCAACAAAATTACCATCTAAGAACAATTCGTAGGCAGTTACTCCAATATTGTCTATTGAGGCTGACCAGTTTAATTTTAGGCATCTGGTTTTCATATCGGTAACGCTCAAGGAGCTGGGATCTGAAGGAGAAATATCATCACATATAAGCTGTGCATTGGCCCAATCTGCATGATCACTACTTATACCATCTCCACCATCTTCTACCACCAGTTTTAAAGTAGATGCATTTAATAATGGCACACTAACTAATTGATTGGCACTGGATGAAGTCATTAGCGGACTGGTATATTTCAGTACATTATCCAGATATACTTTGAAAATAACAGAACCACCGCTTGTTATATTATCATCGATTCCGATGGTTGCGGTAAAAAAGTTATATGAACTCTGAGGGATTTTGTACACTATTTCAGAGCCGGCATGGGTACCTATTCCTTTACTAAAAGAAACATTGTTAAGTTTGAGTGGAACTCCATCACCATCACCCAATCCGCCATTGGATTTATCAAACTCAACCGGCCCCCAGCCATTGATTGCTGAATATGGGCCATAGTCTGAGAGAAATACACCACCACCATTACAAGTATTAGGAATAGACTGCTGGTTAATAACGTCAGACATATTGACTTTCTGACTCATAACTATATTTCCAGTATTCGTGGTCATAAAGCAGCGGTATGTATTGTTTCCTGAAGAGGTCAAACTCTGAGAAGTGGAAACCGCAGGACTTTTGAAATTATCTGTAGTAACCCATTTATAGGCTGCATAACCACTGGGAGCTGTTAAGGTTACATTACTTCCTGAAATAGTTGAGGTTAATTTTGGTAAAGTGTTGGATGGAATTGGAGTTGATACACTTAAAAAATTTTGTCCGCTATAACTATTTGCTGTAAGAGAATTTGACCATCTATCGGCAACTTGTGTCAAGCCATCACCGTTAAAATGTACATTATCAGGTCGAGTAGATTGGCCTGTAATGTCATCAGTGAATGGACCTGAAAAAACTTGATTTCCGGTATTTAAAACCGAATTTTGCCCTACAATAACGTTAGCACTCGTCGCACCTTCAAAATAGGATGTTCTGGAAATCACCCAAGGAATTGGCTTGCCAAAATCTGAACGAGTTCTGGCAATAATAGAAATCAGTCTGTTAGTATAATCCCCTTGAACAGTTCCGAGGTATGTGTCTGATTCGCCTTGCATCCATAGAATTGCCCGAATTCCGTAAATAGAATTGTAGTACTGAATGGTTCGTAAAAAGGTCAGATAGGGAGTACCGACTCCTGAAGGGAAAACTGGATTGATGCCTTGGCAAAACTGGCTTTGTGTAAAAGGGTGAATGGTGCCCCCACCATTAAAGCTGTCAACAAAATTACCAACGCTTGCCCCGGCGGTAGCTCCATTAAAAACCGCTACAGGTACTCCGGTTATATTAGTTAAATTATCTCCGAATCGACCCCAGTACCATGTACCAACCCCATGCTGACCAACATTGGAAGCTCCCGAAATTTTTGAGAGTACCGGAAAATTAGGTGTTTGTTGAGAACAGGAGTCAATGTAGTTATGGCTTATTACTTTTTCTGAGGTAGCTGATAAACCTGCAATCCCCGGATAACCTTGTGCGTTTGATTGGCCAAAGGCTAAAAATACATCACCTACTCCTACACGATTCACAGAGGTAGAGGAAAGTACTGTGCCAGATTTCATGACTCTTATTTCTAATGTATACCATCCGGCAGATACATTTGAAAGTGTACCATAAAACATGCCTTTTGTTGGGTAAGTATCTATGATGGTCCAATTAAAACCAGTTACGACTGAGGTAGTGCCGGCAAATAAAAGTCTGGCCTGTATAGAACTAACGGCTTTGTTTGCATAGGTACCGGCAATATTAATATTTGCCTGATTGGATTGGTTCCGCTGAAATACTGAATTATTAACAGGAAGATCTACGACTACTTGAGAATAGGATGCAGACGCAAATCCAAATAAGAAGAGGCTTATGACTAGAAGCCTTGCGTGAATGGCAAGTTTCATAAAATGTGTGACAGGTCAATAAATAACAGAAGTCGAATACGTTATTTGCACCTAAATGTACCAATATTATAAATAGATACCTGAAATCTGTTAATCTCTTTATTTATTGGTAACATTGAAACAAAAAAAAAGACGTCTATAAAGACGTCTTTTTAATCCAAAGCGAAGAATTTCGCCTATTTAACTTTATCTACAACAGCTTTGAAAGCTTCAGGATTATTCATCGCTAAATCAGCCAAAACTTTTCTGTTTAATTGAATACCTGCAGTGCTTAGCTTATTCATGAATACTGAGTAAGATAAACCGTGCATTCTTGCACCTGCATTAATACGTACAATCCACAATTTGCGGAAATTTCTTTTCTTTTGTTTACGACCTGTGTAGGCGTAAACTAAACCTTTTTCAACGGCGTTTTTGGCAACCGTCCAAACATTTTTTCTACGTCCAAAATAGCCTTTTGCTAGTTTTAACGTTTTTTTACGTCTTGCTCTTGACGCTACATGATTGACACTACGTGGCATAATTAATTAAGTTTTTTTGACTTGAGGCGTCCTGAACTCTGTCAGATTCTTTTTTAGCCTTTGGTCGGGTGAAACAATAGAACCAATAAAATTTTGAATTAAAGAGCTAATAAGCTTTTAATTCTGTCTTCGTCTGATGGATGAACCAACGTTGAACCAGCTAAGATAGACTTACGTTTCTTAGATTTTTTGGTCAAAATATGGCTGTGGTAAGCATGCTTACGCTTGATTTTACCTGTGCCAGTGATTTTGAAACGCTTTTTCGATCCAGAATTTGTTTTTTGTTTTGGCATCGATTTAAACAGTTTTTATGTAAAAAAGTAAATTGGGCTGCAAAGATAGATATTTAGTATATCTTATCCAACCTTCTTCTTTTATTCTGTTGTTCACCGATTTGGGTGGAAAAGTAAATTGACTATTTCTTTCTTCTAGGCGGCTCAAATTGGCTAATTTTGTGTTTAGCACAGAGTGAATATACCCCCTGATAAATGAAGTTTTCTCACCTACACAATCATACCCAGTTTTCCCTTTTGGATGGTGCTTCGAGCATCAAAAAACTCTTTGAAAAAGCTAAAGCAGATAATATGCCGGCCGTCGGAATAACTGACCACGGTAATATGTTTGGCGTATTTGATTTTGTGGCGAATGCCAATAAATTTGGTATTAAGCCAATTGTGGGCTGCGAATTCTATGTCGTAGAAGATCACACGATTAAGAGTTTTACTAAGGAAAAGAAAGATAAGCGTTATCATCAGTTACTTCTGGCTAAAGACAAAAAAGGATACCAAAATCTCACGAAACTTTGCTCTATTGGCTATATGGATGGCCTTTATGGGAAGTATCCCAGAATTACCAAGGAGCTAATTGAGAAATATAAGGAAGGATTGATTGCCACTACATGTTGTATAGGAGCTAAGGTACCACAGGAAATTCTTAGACATGGAGAAGAGGCCGGTGAGGCAGAATTTAAATGGTGGCTGGACCGCTTTGGAGAGGATTATTACATTGAAATTCAAAGGCATGATATTCCGGATCAAAATAAAGTAAACAAAGTATTACTGCAGTGGGCAAAGGAGTACAACGTAAAAGTAATTGCTTCAAACGACTCACATTACGTTGATCAGGATGATTGGGTGGCACATGATATTCTTTTATGTGTTAATACCAACGAGAAATTGGCCACTCCTAAAATGAAGGATTATGATGACGAAGGAGGTGGAAAATCGGGTCGTTTTGCCTTTTTTAATGATCAGTTCTATTTCAAAACTACCGCAGAGATGTCACAGTTGTTCAGTGATATCCCTGCTGCCATTGACAATACCAATGAAATAGTAGGAAAAGTAGAGACGTTGGAGCTCAAACAAGACATCTTACTCCCTAATTTTCCTATTCCGGATGAATTTAAAAAACATGCAGATGATAAACTGAATCAATGGGAATACCTTCAGCATTTAACTTATGAAGGTGCTAAAGCCCGGTATGGTGAAATAGATGAAAAAGCGAAAGAGAGGATTGATTTTGAGCTCTTTACGATCAAAACTATGGGTTTTGCAGGGTATTTTCTAATCGTAATGGATTTCATTGCTGCAGGAAGAGACCTTGGAGTGATGATTGGTCCAGGTAGGGGTTCTGCTGCGGGTTCGGTGGTGGCCTATTGTATTGGAATAACCAATATTGATCCAATTAAATACAATCTCCTATTTGAGCGATTCTTAAACCCAGACCGTAAGTCAATGCCCGATATTGATACGGATTTTGACGATGAAGGCCGACAAAAGGTTATAGATTACGTAGTTCAGAAGTATGGTAAACAACAAGTGGCCCAGATTATCACCTATGGTACCATGGCCACAAAATCATCTATTAAAGATGTGGCCAGAGTAATGGAATTGCCGCTTTCTGAGGCTAATTACATTGCTAAACTGATTCCTGACAAACCAAGTTATGGAATGAATTTCGACAAACTGGTTCATTTTCCTGAAACAGGCCCTAAAAGTCTTCATTCATTAGGGCTGAGTCCGGAGGAAATGGAGAATGTCAGAAAAGTAAGAGAGTTTTATCATGGTACCGGACTGGAGGCAAAAGTTCTGAAACAAGCAGAAAAACTGGAAGGAACAGTCCGAAATACCGGCATCCATGCAGCAGGTATTATCATTGCACCTCATGATTTGTCTGACATTGTTCCGGTCAGTACTTCCAAAGATTCTGATCTGTTAGTTACGCAATATGAAGGTAAAATTATTGAAGATGCCGGTGTAATTAAGATGGATTTTCTGGGACTTCGCAACCTGACCATTATCAAGGAAGCCCTCAGAATGATCAAGGAGAACCATGGCGTTGACATTTCTATAGATGATATTCCTCTGGATGATGAAAAGACGTTTGAGCTGTTTCAACGGGGAGAAACAAACGCAATTTTCCAGTTTGAGTCAGATGGAATGAAGAAGTATATGAAAGAATTGAAACCTGACCGTTTTGATGACCTCATTGCTATGAACGCACTTTATAGACCGGGCCCTTTGGCTTATATTCCAGACTTCATTTTGAGAAAGCATGGTAAACAAGAGATTACCTATGATTTACCAGAAATGGAAGAGTATCTGGCTGAAACTTATGGTATAACGGTTTATCAGGAGCAGGTGATGCTTTTATCTCAAAAACTAGCCAATTTCACTAAAGGTGATGCAGACGTTTTGAGAAAGGCCATGGGTAAAAAGCTCATCGATGTTCTAAATAAATTAAAGGCCAAATTCATGGAAGGTGGTCAGGCCAATGGACATCCGGCCAAAACACTGGAGAAGATATGGAAAGACTGGGAAGCTTTTGCTCAATACGCCTTTAATAAATCGCACTCTACTTGTTATGCGTTTGTAGCCTATCAAACTGCCTATTTGAAGTCTCATTATCCATCTGAATACATGGCTGGGGTTTTGACCTCTCAATTGGGTAATATTGATAAGATTACCTTCTTTATGGAAGAGTGTAGGTCTTTAGGCTTGCCCGTACTAGGTCCGGATGTTAATGAATCTGTCAAAAGGTTTGGTGTAAATAAAGATGGAGAAATCAGATTTGGTTTAGGGGGGATTAAAGGGTCTGGAGATGCGGCTGTGGATGCAATAATTGAAGAAAGAGAGACCAATGGTCCTTACAAGGATATATATGATTTCATGACTAGGGTAAACCTGAGAACGGTAAATAAGAAAACTTTAGAATCTCTTGTTTACGCAGGTGGTTTCGATTGTTTCGAAGAATTTCACCGTTCACAGTATTTTGCTTCAGGACAAAATGGTGTAAACTTTATAGAGACTCTTATAAGGTATGCCAATCGAATTCAGGAAGAAAAGAATTCGGCTCAAGCGTCTTTATTCGGAGGAGGGATTTCTGGTGGAACAGACATGTCTGCTCCAAAACCTGAAATAGTAGAACCATGGGGTAATATTGAAAGACTCAAATACGAGAAAGATGTGGTTGGTTTTTATATTTCGGGTCATCCACTTGATCAATTCTCTATAGAAATGAGCTTATGCCGCCCTTTAGACACCGTTATGAAAGAGGAGAATATTGGAAAGGAGTTCAGTATTGGGGGGATGCTCACGTCGGTACAAATGAGGCAAACCAAAGGAGGAAAGCCGTTTTCTATTTTTAAAATGGAAGATTATGAGGGTTCACTTGAGATTGCTTTATTTGGAAACGACCATATCAATTTCAGCAATTATTTAATGGAAGGGCAGTTTCTTTACATTAGAGGCAAAGTCCAAAACAAATGGAGTGGGAACGATATTGAGTTTAAACCCATTGAAATGCAGCTTTTGGCAGATGTTAAAGAAAAACGCTTTAAACAGGTAAATCTAAGAATAGAACTTAGTAAGATTAATGAACAGCTTATTTCTGAAATTAGAGAAGTAAGTGAAACTTATCCTGGGCCCTTCGAATTGAAATTCAATATCAAAGACAACGAAGAGGAGTTTGATTTAGAATTGTTTAGTAGAAACACCAAGGTCGATATCAATAAAAAAATGTTTAAGCAACTAAAGGAGCTGTGTGGTGATAATAATGTCTCATTTGCCTGAGGCAGGAATTAAAAAGGAGAACGCTGCTACCAGTATTCTCCTTTTTGTAAAATATAATTAAAGCTTTAGTTAGCTTCTTTTAATCTGGCTTTCAAGGCCTCTAACTCATCCATTTTGTTTTGAGCCAGTAATGCGGCCTGTTCAGGCCAGTAGGTAGGGTCATTGGCATTATATCTGGTGCCTCCTTTTGCAATCAGCATAGACTTTATGTCTTCAGGATTTGCCTTGGCAAGTTTTGCATATGTATCTGTGCCGTGCTCTTTTAGAAAGGACTCTATTTTTGGTCCTATACCATCAATAACCTTTAAATTATCACCAGAAGCCGGTTTTCTTCCCCTTGTAGTTTTAGGTTTAACCGGAGTTTCTGGCTTTGATTCTTCTTTTATATCGTTCTTTTGAACCGCTACTTCCTCAGGTTCAGGTGTTTGGGCCTTCACTTCTTTAGCCGGCTTTTCCTTTGCTTCTGCACTTATTTCTTTAGTGGTTTTTAACTTGTTTTTTTTCTCCTTTGGCTTGTCCTTTGTTTTAGAATTTTTCTTTTCCTTTTTAGACTTTTTCTTTGCCTCTGATTTCTCTGAAGAGTCTTTTTTCTTCTTTGGTTTGAAAGCCTTTTCAGCGGCTTCTTCTTCAGATGGTTTCACAAGTTTTCCAATCTTTGATTTCTTACCTTTTAAAATCAAGGCAAAAATGGAGTAATCTTTATCGTCTTCCTTAAATTCTTTGACAAGCTGTACCGATTTAAGTTTTTTGAGGCTCTTTTTTAGGGCCGATATAACTTTATTCTTTTTTGACATATTGGTGAAATATTATTCATAAAACTCAAATTTAACCATTTTTGGCAGAGTTCAATGTTAAATTTTACGATGGGGAATAGAGTAAAACTACTGTTGCAGGAAAATCGAGCAGTGAATTCGTCTCTGTGCTTACTAATTGCAAGAATTCGCCTTTATACGTTTCGCCATCAAAATCCAATTTCCCACTTTCAATGTGAATTGAAGGAATTACCATCCGATCGACGAATATTCCGGGATAACTTGATTTGTAAAAAGGTGTGAATCCAGAGTTGAGATTAAATGTCCCAGAGGAATTTAATAGGCGGTTCCCACCATTAATTTTAATTTCAAATTGACCATTCTGCACCCCGCCATAACCGAGAGTTCCACTGGTAATGGAGTTAAAACTAATTTCTGCTTTTTTAAGAGATGATGGTAAATTCTTAAGTTTATCAGTCTGTAGATTGGAGTTAACCACACCCAGGTAGTCAGCTTTTTGTGTACTTATATCCCCACTTTTAGCAGAATAGAAACGTAGCACATACCACTTTTTTGGTTGCGAACCACTTCCCGATAGAATACTGCTACCATCTGCTTTGGTTAGTAGTTCAGTCTGGCCATTAATAAGTGAAGTAGGAGATAGTTCTTGAATGTCATTTTTACAACCCAGCATTAATAACAAGAAAAGGAAAAGTACAGATTTAAGTCTCATCGTATTTTTTGATTCTATTTTTTTAAATTTTGTAAGCTTTGTTTCTAAGTGCAATGTGGGTAAATACACTGAATTTTCCAGATTCTAAACCAGTCATTTAATGGGAGTTTATTTTCCGGTAAAAAGAGGTGGAACTTTATTTTGTTATGATAGTGTTTCACTATTGAACTTAATTAAATTAGAAAACAATGGCAGGTAAAGCAATTGAAATTAGCGATAGCAACTTCAAAGAAATAATAAACTCAGACAAGCCCGTATTGGTTGACTTTTGGGCTGAATGGTGCGGACCATGTAAGATGATCGGGCCGGTTGTAGAAGAAATAGCCGGTGAGTATGAAGATACTGCCGTAGTTGGTAAAATGGATGTAGATGCTAATAGCAGCACTCCAATGGAATTTGGAATCAGATCAATACCTACCTTGATGATCTTCAAGAAAGGAGAAATGGTTGATAAAATAGTAGGTGCAGTACCTAAACATGTTCTTACACAAAAGCTGGAAGCAGCAATGTAAAATCTGAATTAACTGAGAAGTTAAATAGCCTGTTTTCGAAAGAGAACAGGCTTTCTTTATGCTTTATCTAAAGCTGAGAGTATGGTTTTACAAGCAGTGGCAATTTGCTCATCAGAAATAATTAATGGCGGAGCAATTCTCATAGAATCATCACAATATAAGAACCAGTCAGTAACAACACCATTTTTTATAGTGTGATCAATAACCTTTAAAAGATAATCAAAATCGCCGACTTCTGCCGCTAACATTAAGCCGGTACCTCTAACAGACTTAATCTTAGGATGAGATAAAAGTTTTTTAAAAAGCTCTCCTTTTCTTTTAGTTTCAGAAGGAGAAATCTCCCGTTGCCATGCCCTAAAGTTTGCTAAGGCGGCAGCACAGCTAACCGGATGTCCTCCAAAAGTGGTTATATGTCCCAAAATCGGATTTTCCCTTAGCACTTTCATAATCTCAGTAGGAGCCATAAAGGCTCCAATGGGCATTCCACCACCCAAACCTTTGGCACTAAGTAAGACGTCAGGTACGATTTGATAATCTTCAAAGGCCCACAAATTACCGGTTCGACCTAAACCACTTTGAATTTCATCAAATACTAAGACTGTTCCTGTTTCAGTGCAGCGTTGGCGTAAGGCTCTTATATATTTCGGAGAAGTAGGTTTTACCCCACTTTCACCACCAATAGGTTCAAAAAAAACAGCAGCTGTTTTCGTGGAGATCCTGTTTAATTGTTCAAAATTCTCTCTTTCAATTTTTCTTATTTCGGGTAAAAGAGGTCTGAAATTGCGTTTAAAGTCCTCATCTCCCAGAGACAATGCTCCTTGGCTGCTCCCATGATAAGCCTTTTGAAACGATATTATTTCAGTACGGCCAGTAAAGCGTTTGGCTAATTTCATAGCCCCTTCTACCGCCTCTGTACCTGAGTTAACAAAATAAACATTGTCAATCTTGCCATAGGGTGTTTCATAATCTTCCAGAGAATCCGTTAAAGCTTTGGCTAATTGAACTTGGGGAGCTTGCACAAACTCACCATAAACCATTTGATGCAAATAGGTCTCTGCCTGATTTTTTATGGCTTTAACTACATCCGGATGACAATGCCCCATATTACTCACGGCGATTCCTGATATTAAATCAATGTATTCTTTGCCTTCTTTATCGATAAGATAGACTCCTTCAGCTTTGGTAAATTCTAGAGCTAATGGGAATTGACTGGTTTGAGCTACATTTTTTAGGAAGACTTGTCTTAGGTCCATGTTTAATTGGGTTCGTAGAATACTGCACTTCCTCCCACCCAGGTATCATCTTGGTTTTTCGAGGAATTTATCATTTCTCCTTTGCTTAACCTGGCAAGACTGGTAACCAGTTTAGGTCTGGAGGCTCCTTCGGGCCAAATATAAATTAATCTGATTTCTGCCTTTGATTTATCACCCGTAGGCGAAATCACAAAAGGTGAATATTGTACTTTTCTTTGTAGAAGGTAATCACTTTTATTTTCTATTTTCTCAATTTTTTCTTGAGTAGGATGGAGGTCTACACCTGCTCCTGCAAAGGAATAAAGAGGTTTCAGAACAAAGTTCTCTAATTTTTCCGGGAGCGTTTCTAGCTTATCAAGAAAATAGCTTTCAGGTACATATGTACCTTTTAAAAAGGGTAGGCAATATTTACTTACTCTATAATACCAGTTTGGGTTCGCAATCCATTCAAAATCAGACGCTTTTAAGATGTTTATCTGAGGCTGAAGTTCAGGATACAATCGATCAATCTCATCGAATATAATTCTGTTATAAAT
>JANSYO010000353.1 GCA_024742395.1 Cytophagales bacterium | reverse complement strand
TAGGTTGACGACTTTGATACTGAAAGAGACAGATATATTGGCGAAATTCCCCAAGTATGAACCTGGTGTACCCACAAATAAGCTTTATATCAAGAACATTTCGAAACACACTACCTCCGAAGACTTAAAACAAATATTCAGCAAGTTTGAAGCAACAGAGACAGCTGGGTAATCAAACAATTCGATATTCTTCTTCCATTTGCTCACAAAAGTTTCGTAGTGTACATGTTGATTTAAAGACTAAGGGACGTATGAGGGGACAAGCTTTTATAACATTTTCCAGCACAGATACAGCATCGGCAGCGCTTCAAAGCTCGAATGGTCTGATTGTGTGGGAGAAACCCTTGATTATTGTAAGATCCTTACTTGTAGCAGTACGCAAAGAGCTGAAAAGATGTGATTTAATCAAATTTATTCAATAAACAGCATTTAGTTGACAGGAGCTTGTTTTCCTGGGTCAGTGGTTGGAGTATAACCCTTGACTGCAGATTGAGGTCCGGAAGCATCTCCGGTTATTCTGTATCCGTCTTCGCTGTTAGCAGCTGGAGCTTGTTTACCGATATCAGTGGTTGGGGTGTAATCCTTGATAGCAGATTGAGGTCCGGAAGCATTTGCGGTTCTTCTGTATCCGTCGATCTCTTTCTCTATGTAGTGGTGTGGAATATTTCAAGATAACTGTTAGGGTGCTTAGTGCGCCTGATTGCAGTATAATTTATGAATCCTGATGTGGCTTGGTGGTTTTAGGTTTTGGTGCGGAGGATTGGGGGCTAGTAAAGTAACGAATTACACATGATTGGGGTAAAAATCACAAACTGTGGTCAGTTCATGCTGGCCACTGTATTTACTGCCGAAGGTACAGTGGTTAAAATGGATTACCTAGTGTCGCAAACCAGAGTTTTCATTTAGGTGTGGATCTGAATGACACTATTCGCGCTCCAGTCAGGTCCTATTTTGAGGTAAGTACCTTGCTTCCATAGTATCTAACTTTCTTTTAGATAATTTTATAGGAATCACCGGACTGATTGAGGACCAACAGGTAAGGACCACAAGAAAAACGTATGTTTCTTTCGCATCTGTCCATCAAATGAGCTTTTCTTTACTTGCTCATCATAAGAAT
>JANSYO010000290.1 GCA_024742395.1 Cytophagales bacterium | reverse complement strand
TAGCCAGGGTGAATACCACCCGCTGCAAGCCAATAACGTAATTCATAATTATGAGTTGATACTGGGAATACCATACCCATGTTGAAAGGTTTACCGTCTTTTTTGTAATCATCAATTATGGGTTTTAGGTAATCTGCTTTAATAGGATGAACCGGCTTACCGTTTTCGTGGGGAATGTTCTTTTTCATTTTTTCCCATACGTCATTCGATACCGTAATACCGTTGCCATTTAAGTCCATAGAAAACGCAGTAATGATGTGAGCTTGTGTACCAAAGCCAATGGTTGCCCCTAGGGGTTGGCCCGCTAACATATGAGCACCATCGAGTTCGCCGGTAATGACTCGATCTAGCAGTACTTTCCAGTTTGCTTGTGCTTCTAACTGTACGTAAAGGCCCTCATCTTCAAAAAAGCCTTTTTCTTTTGCGATGGCCAGAGGGGCCATATCAGTAAGCTTAATAAAGCCGAACTTTAAGTCTTCTTTTTCTGGCCAGTCTGCAGCAGCCGATCCGATCAAGCCTACACTTAGGCCAATGCTTAAACTGGTATAGCGAATCAATCGTTTGAGTATGGATTTAGATTTCATGATGTCCTCATTCTTGGAGTCGGGTGAAATAAATCGCGCGCGTTTATTATTTACTTCTCAAAGTCCGTGCCATGATTAAAGAATTCACGGAAATTCGGCTTTATTACTGAAAAAAGAGATTTATTAACTGAATTGGTGCGTGTTCATACGCGAAAAAGTTGCTCAAGAAAAATATTGGTGCATTTTTTTCTAGGGCGAATACTCAGTTTTTACTGACTATGGTGTTAGGAAAGATTGCGGTGTGATCCAGTATGAAGCAGACTGGGTTGCCACTGTGTTTCATGACGGGGCAAAAAATTTAGGCATAAAAAAACGCCAAGCGCATTAGACTAGCACTTGGCGTTTCTTATAACGGTTTAGGTCACAATTTTAGCAATTACTTCTGACCGTTATAGGCAGCGATACCACCTACGATGGCACGGCGAGCTTCATCGGCATCACCCCAGCCTTCAACTTTAACCCACTTACCAGTTTCTAGATCTTTATAGTTTTCAAAGAAGTGAGAAATCTGGTCACGAAGTAGTTGAGGTACATCGTTAATGTCTTTGATGTCATCATACATTTTGGTCAATTTGGTGTGCGGTACAGCAACCAATTTAGCGTCTTCACCGGCTTCGTCGGTCATGTTCAAAACGCCAACTGGACGGCAGCGAATGACAGAACCCGCTTGTACTGGGTAAGGGGTGATCACTAGCACGTCTAGGGCATCG
>JANSYO010000299.1 GCA_024742395.1 Cytophagales bacterium | reverse complement strand
CGTTGGGGTGGCCTGTTTTGTACTTAGGTTACTCAAAGGCCTTCCTTTCAGAGCGAGAATTACCCAGGGTTTACACTAGATTTTAACCTGAAAAGTCCATTAGTCCTCCGGGTTACCCTTTAAATTGCTCACCTCAGCGCCGCGGCCTTCTGCCTCTAACAAATCGATCAGCTTATCTTTCAGTCCAGGATAATTAGGGCTGATTTTATACAACAGTTGAAAATAGCTGATAGCCTTATTTCTATAAGTGGAGGTCAGCGCCTTATCGTTCAGCTTCTCTGCCGCGGTGGAGAAATAATTACCCAGGGCCAGCAGGGCATCGGTATTCAGCACATTGGCACGTAGTACTTTTTCATACAGTATCACCGCCTTGGCCGCATCTCTGGGTTCTACCCACTTGCCATACTCCAGCAAAATCTTCTCATCGGTTGGGTATGCGGCCACCAGGTTATCATATTTCTGTACAGCCTCTTTTTCTTTACCGGGAGTAGCGGCCAAAATGCGTGCTTCCTGCAGTAAGTAAGGCTTTTCTTCAGGCATTAAAGTAAGCGCCTCTTTTATGTTTTTCAGCGCAGGCTCATACTGCTTGTTATTCAATTGTATCTGGGCCAGCTTATAGTAGGCCAACGATACATAACCGGCGGGTTTGCCTATCGGATTAGAATTGTACAAGCTCACCACCTGCTCATAATCGGCGCGAGCGGAATCGGCGCGGCCATCCATCATGTAAGACTCTGCCCTATTGATATACCATTTGATGCTATCTGGTTCAGCAGCGATCTTTTCCGTATAAAAATTGACCTTTCCTGCACCTTCATTTTGAGCCAGTAAGGGATTTACACAGGCCAAACCAAAAAAAATGAACAGCAAATACTTCATGCGGGCGTCTTTCAGTTTAATAAGCTATACCGGTGAAATTACCCATTTTTTTTATGGTGCGGTAATTTACCTCAACGCCAGACCTATAAGCCATAGATAAAAAACCGCAAGTATGCTGATGACGCTCCTCAAAATAAATTTGACTAATCAAATTCTCCACACTACATTACCTGCATCAACATACTTGCGGTGTCCTACTCTACTCACTTTCTTTCTACGGACGCCACATTATTCTGTTTCGCCCGTATAAGGAATTATAATACCAAACCTTTGTGGCCATGAGACTATTTATTTTTTCGGTACTACTCTTAGCAACCAGCGCTTTGTGCGCACAGAGGCCCGGCAACACCGCACGTTATTACGGCGCCGGCAACTGCTATGAAGAAGGTG
>JANSYO010000289.1 GCA_024742395.1 Cytophagales bacterium | reverse complement strand
GTATGAACGCATTATCACTAATTTTAGTAAGTTTATTCAGTTTCTATCAAAATGAAAACATTCTGACTCTTAACTATTGCAGATCATTACAAAGAAAGCAACGAAAAGACTGGAGTTCTGCGTAACTTCATCAACACGTTGCCAGAAGCAAATAAGAATGTATTATTGTATCTCATGAGGTTTCTTACAAGAGTAGGACGTAACTCAGAATCGAATATGATGACAAGCAAGAACTTAGGGCTCGTTTTTGCTCCCACTTTACTACGCCCCGAAGTACACACTCCAGCAAGCCTCATGGACATGACCAACACAGAAATAATCACCCACATGATTGAATACTACAAAGAAATATTCCACCAACCCAATTAAGCACAAGAGAGACCACAGTCAGTCCAGAGGAATCCCATTCCGTGATAATGTAAAATAAGCCAGATTAAATGTACCTGTATTCTGATTATGTGATAGTGTTTCGGATTCCATGTAAATTTTTTATTTTCACTGCTCCCAGTAGGCAGGAGTCGTTTTTCTCTTTCTGTGGATGAATATTAACACTGGCATGAATTCGTATGGGTCTTTACCAATTATTGAACCCAAGGAGAGTGCAGGAAACCAACTAGGATGGTTTACGGGAGTGTTTGTTCCGACGATGCTCGGAATATTTGGTGTGGTGACTTTTCTACGTATGGGATGGGTGGTAGGACAAGTAGGTCTCTATCGGTTACATAAAAGGTGGCTAACATATCGAAAACAGTCCGGGTTGCTGCTATCTTACTTGATTGTAATTCTTGGTAATTGTTGCACGATACTCACCTGGTCTAGTCTATCAGCCATTGCTACTAATGGCAAAATGAAAGGAGGGGGAGCTTATTGTACGTATTAACAAGTTATAACAGTGACAAGTCAAAAAACTAAACAAATTCCAAGATATGATTAGCCGTTCGCTTGGTCCTGAGTTTGGTGGTTCGATTGGTCTCATTTTTTATTTGGCAAATGTATTTGGGTGTGGAGTGTACATAAAGGGATTCGTAGAAGCCACACAGACAGCAGTTGCGCAATACGATTTTTATCAAAATGTCGAACAGTACGATTACTGGCTTAGTTTCGGTTTGGGAACTATCATTTTGATCGTAATAACAATCACTTGTTGTTTTGGAGCATGTAAGAGTTCGTAGAACGAAGATAAGATGCTAACTTTCTTCTTTCAGCTTTTTTTATCAAATTCCTTGTGGTAGTGTATTTGGTAGAAGTGTTTTCTTTGTTGTTCTCGGTGGTTAGTTTTGCATTCCAAGCAGATGGG
>JANSYO010000437.1 GCA_024742395.1 Cytophagales bacterium | reverse complement strand
GTTTCCATAAAGATTAAGCCTATAAACACCTTTACGTAAGTATTTGATAGATCCAAGGCGCAGTAACTGACCATTTTCGTCGGAAAATTTTTTTGCTTCTTCATATTGTACGTCTCGTTGCGATGATAAATCACTCTTGTTTCCAATCAACATGATGACTGTATTTGGATTTGTCATATTTCTCGCATCAGTAAGCCAACTGGTGAGGTGATTGAATGTAGAACGCCTAGAAAATGTTCTCTTTGATCAGAGAGATGCACAAATCATAACAAAATAACACTAGAACATCTCTTGATGGATGTAATAGTGAAACAAAAAAAAAGAAGCTAACCTTGTTACATCATAAACAAGCAAAGCTCCTGCTGCACCTCGATAATAACTTCTTGTCACAGCTCTATAGTTAACATGTTTTGTTTAGAAACAAACCTCGTTTTCACTAAAATGTTGAAGTGAACCCACCTAAAGCGTTCTTGTCCAGCTGTGTCCCAGATGTTTAATCGAACTGTATCCTCTTTATCGGGTATCTGTATCTCCTTCGATAAGAAATCTGTTCCCATAGTAGGGATGAAATCAGCACTGAATACGTTTTGGGTGAATCGCAGGAGAATGTTAGATTTCCCCACATCAGATTCTCCTATGAGGAGCACTTTCAACTCGGACGAAGACATTATTATAATGTAACAATACTTCCACCAAAGGTTAACAAACACATAACCGACCATCCATCGCGAGTGCGGCGGGCATTCTCACACCAAGCCCGCAGTACATTCGTATAATATTGTCTTTCCCGAAGTTCAATACCGAATAACAAGTACAGCTATCAAGGTGAATTTACATACATTATAGAATACTTCACAAGTGACGTGTTCAAAAGGTTATTAACCCTAAAATGGCCTGAAACCTATTATAGGTTTTTGGATATTAGCGGATCTTTTTTCCTTGAAATGTTACGGCCTTTGTTTTTTCATTATTTTCATGAGAATTTCCTTGATTTTTTCGAATTTTC
>JANSYO010000100.1 GCA_024742395.1 Cytophagales bacterium | reverse complement strand
CATATGGAGAGGTGTTGATATTGCCTGAGCCAATTATTGACGAAAATGTGATGACAATTCCAGGCATTGACGGTCAAAAAATGTCAAAGTCCTATAATAACTACATTGATATATTCTTGCCAGAGAAAGAGCTTTACAAGTCTATAAAAAAGATTGTAACAGATACCACTCCTCTTGAAGAGCCAAAGAACCCAGATACATGTAATGTGTTTGCTTTATATAAACTTCTAGGCAGCGAGTTTCAGGTAAATGAAATGAGAAAGAATTACGAGGCGGGCGGCTATGGTTATGGTCATGCGAAAAAGGCACTTCTGGAAGTTATTTTATCGCGGTTTTCAGAAGAGAGACAGCAATTCGCATATTACATGGAGAATATTGATGCAATAGAAGAAAAACTTAAGGAAGGCGAGTCGAAAGCAAAAATAATCGCTGATCAGACGATGTCTAAAGTTAGATCAGTTTTGGGTTTTGCCTAAGAAATGCTCCCTGAAATCATACATATAGATCAGCAATTTTTCTTGTTTTTAAATGGCCTGCACTGGCCATTTCTTGATCTCCCCATGGAGATTATTACAGGGAGGAAAACCTGGATACTGTTATATCTCTTCATTATTTATTTACTCTTTAAACGATATGAACTAAAGTCAGCAATAATTGCCGTCCTGGTGATAGTGTGTGCTGTAGGTTTTACTGATTTTATTTCATCAGGACTTATGAAACCCTATTTTGAAAGACTCAGGCCTTGTCATGATCCTAAAATAGGGTCATTGGTTCATGTAGTATCAGGATGTGGTGGTAAATATGGTTTTGTGTCATCTCATGCAGCTAATTCTTTTGCATTGTTTGGTTCCATTGCTATTCTCTTTAGAGATAAATCTTCTTTTGTTAAGTGGATGTTATTATGGGCAATATTGGTTTCTTATAGTCGTATTTATGTAGGCGTACATTATCCCGGAGATGTACTTTTCGGAGTATTTTTGGGATTATTCGTAAGTTTTGTATTTTTCGGCTTACTAACAAAATCAATAGAACTAAAAACGAAATGAAGAAAATCACATTTTTATTGGCTTTACTTGCCATATCCACCGCTTCAATTGCACAGAAAATCACAGATGGGACATGGTATAACGATGAAAAAACCGCCAGGGTAAAATTTTATGAGTCAGGTGGAAAGCTATATGGTAAGATAGTATGGCTAAAGGAACCTAATGAGAACGGCAAGCCAAGAACAGATGTCAATAATCCAAAAGCTGACTTGAAATCTAAGCCTTTGTTAGGTTTAGTATTTTTAAAGGGATTTGAAAGAGATGGCGATGATGAATGGGAAGATGGTACCATTTATGACCCAAAAAATGGTAAAACCTATTCTTGTACTATAACAGAAGTAAGTTCTTCGAAACTTAACGTTAGAGGTTACATTGGAATTTCTCTGATTGGCCGAACATCTTATTTTACACGAGCTACTAATGATTAGAAAGACTTAAGGTGGAAAGACAAAAAATGGCGAGCATTTATTGCTCGCCTTTTTTTAGATAATTACTTTTTAATCTTAAAAAACATCTCCAAGTCCATCATCAAAATATCGGCTGCTTGTCATTTCATCATCGTCACCATGGCTGCCAGCGGCTGCACACATCTTTTTAAGAATGACAATCTGCCCTGCATGATAAATATCGTGCTGAATAATTCCGTGAATTAAGGTATAATAATCATACTCAGATCCCGGCACAATCTCATTTAGGAAATCGTTGTCTTTGGTACTCAGTTCTTTTACCAGTTCGTCATGACTAAGGCTAAGCTCCATTAGCAATGTTTCCAGTTCAAACTGATCTACTTTTGGACTGGAGCCAAAATTCTTTTTATCATCATCAATTTGATATTCTGAGTCACCTTGGAGTCGTTTTATAGTAAAGATTCTCCAGCTGGTAATATGATAAATAAGCTCAGCTATGGTATGAACTGTTGGTGTTTTAAAACTGGCTTCTTTTGGTGTGATTCCTTTAACGGCATCTAACACAGATGGTCCATGCCAGGCACCTCCGTGAAAGCCTGCATTTAAAAGGTTAGTGATTCTGCTAACCAGAAGCTTATTTTCTTCTATGTTTATTTCTTCTTCCATGAGTATTTATTTATTCCCATAATACCCAAATCATCCCCAGATGATAGGTGTCATGTTGTACAATTCCTGTAAGTAATTTGTGAAAGTCATAGAACTCACCCGGTACTCTTTTGTCTAAGAGTTCATCATTCTCTTTGTTTAAAAGCTCTACTAATTCTTTATGTGTAGCTGTAAACAATTTCTTTAGTTCAGGCCAACTTTCCTTTGATGTGATTTCTGCTGAACCCCAATTTGCTTCGTCTGAGTCAAGAGAAAAATGAATGTTGTCATTTAGCTTCTCAATCGCAAACCTTCTCCAGGCTATTAAATGATAAATCAACTCTGCAATGGTTCTCTTTGAAAAGCCATGGCGTTGATCTACCAGTTCTGGTTTCAGACTATTCATCATTTCTGTTACAGAAGGACCATGCCAGGCATCCCCTCTGAAAACGGTTTCCATGTTATCTATAATGCGTTCGAGCTCTTTTGTCATTCTTTCGGGTCTCCCAATCTTTACAAATTTCTCAAAAAAAATGGATTGACTAAATTTTGAGCCAATTATTGTTTACTTGATATGAACCATCTCTCCGGTTTTTACTGATTCATCACATGCAAAAGCTACTTTTAGGCTGTTAACAGCATCATTAATATGATCTGTCAAATCTAAATCTTGATGAATAGCCTTAAGGAAATATTCCTGCTCTCTTTTACAAAGTTCATCATGATTTGGCTCATCAGTCATTTCTATCCACTCATCTTCTTTTACAAATTCGTTGTTTTCGTCTAATTGAGCATGATGTACTCTAATTGATTCTGTTTTGGTGTGAGAATCTACATCGTCAGACTTTCCTTCAGCACTCGCATTCTTAGCCACAATAGACACACAACCCTTAGGACCCACCACGTCTTTTACAAAGAAGGCAGTCTGACTCATCATTGGGCCCCAGCCAGCTTCATACCAGCCCACTGAACCATCATCAAAATGTATTTGAAGTTGGCCGTAATTGTAGTTCCATTCTGGAATTTCATCTGTTAGTCTGGCACCAATAGCAGAAACTTTTACCGGTTTGGCTTGTGTCATTAAACACATGATATCAATGTAGTGTACCGCACAATCCACTATTGGACTAAGGCTATTCATCAAATTTTTATGTACCCCCCACATATAGCCGTGGCTTTGTTGGTTTAGGTTCATACGCATGACCAATGGTTTGCCAAGTGTTCTTGACACATCAACAAATTTTTCCCAGCTTGGGTGAACTCGAAGAATATACCCAACCACCAGTTTTTTATTCTTTTCCTTGGCAAGAGCAGCTACTCTTTCTGCCGCTTCTACAGAATCTGCGAGTGGTTTCTCTATAAATACATGACAGTCAGCATTTAAAGCTGCTATAGCGTAATTTTCATGTGTGTCCGGATAGGTTGAAATACTCACTGCATCAGGATTCGACTCCTTTAATGCAGTAGTATAATCATTATATAATGGATAATTCCCACCTAAAGTTTCGTTTAGTTTCTCTTTGCTTTTTCCTCTTGAGACAATTCCACAGATTTCAAATTCCGGTAAATTATGATAGGCTTTTCCATGTGATGCTCCCATGTTTCCGGCACCAACTAACAGTATACGTATTTTTTTCATTTTTATAGGTTTTGTTGCAATCTACAAAATCAAAAAGGCATAAAAAAAGCTCAGGCGAACCGAGCTTTTCTTTTCTTTCAAATAGTAATTTTCTAACGATACATTACTTTGTCTACCGCATCCATAACTCTCTGAGGATTAGGTAAAGTAGCTTCAATTAGAGTAGGAGCATAATTTAATGGAATATCCATGCTATTAACTCTCACTACCGGTGCATCTAAATAGTCAAATGCAAACCTTTGAAGGTGGTAACTTATTTCGGCAGATAGTGAGGCTACCGGTGGTCCCTCTTCCACCACTACACAACGGTTGGTTTTCTTAACCGACTTTACAATTGTATCGTAGTCTATAGGTCTAACTGTTCTTAGGTCAATAACTTCAGCTTTAATACCTTTTTTCTTTAATTCTTCTACTGCAGGTAATACTACACGAGGAATCATTTTTCCAAAAGAAACGATGGTTACATCTGATCCTTCTTCTATAATATTTGCTACACCTAGCGGTATTAAGTATTCGCCTTCAGGTACTTCACCTTTGTCTCCGTACATCTGCTCCGACTCCATAAAGATAACTGGGTCATTGTCTCTGATAGATGACTTCAATAAACCTTTGGCATCGTATGGGTTAGAAGGGATAACGACCTTTAAACCGGGTGTATTTGCGTACCAGTTTTCAAAGTTTGATGAGTGCTGAGCACCTAATTGACCAGCATTTCCTGTAGGTCCTCTAAAAACTATAGGACAAGAGTATTGTCCGCCAGACATAGCCATTATTTTGGCTGCTGAGTTAATGATTTGATCTATAGCTACCAGGGAGAAATTGAATGTCATGAATTCTACAATAGGTCTCAGACCATTCATAGCGGAACCAACACCTACTCCGGAGAATCCAAGTTCAGCAATTGGAGTATCTATTACTCTCTTTGGGCCAAACTCGTCCAGCATTCCCTGACTAGCTTTATAAGCACCGTTGTATTCGGCTACTTCTTCTCCCATTAAATAAACATCTGGATCTCGACGCATCTCTTCAGACATAGCTTCTTTAATGGCGTCGCGGAATTGTATTTCTCTCATTGGGTAATTAAATAGATGATTGGCGTTACTGCCTTTGTGCCGCAAAATTAGGCAAGGAAACTGAAATATGGAAGTTTAAATATTCTTGCCTTTGAAATTAACTAATACAACCTTTACAGTAAATTATACATTCACATATTAAAAGCTCAAAATTGATATCGTTAAAAACCATTGAATTGCTTCAGCAAGGAGATCAGAATGCCTGTAGAAAGGTGTTCGAATCCTTTGGTGATCAGTTTATTAGAGTGGCCAAGCGGTATTTGAGTAATGATGGGGCCGCTGAAGATATGGTCACTAACGCTTTTGTGAAAATTTTCAGGAATGTGTCAAAATCTTCCTTTGAAAATGAACGAAGCTTTGTGGCCTGGATGAAAAGAATTTTAATAAATGAGTGTTTAATGGAACTCAGGAAAAGAAATTCTTTTCAAATGGTACCAGATGATGTGCTGGAAACCGTGGCTATTGAGCCCGACATCATTCAAGACATGCAGGCTGAGGAGATTATGAATCAGGTCAAAAGCCTTCCACCAGGATACAGAACGGTGTTCAATATGTATGTGGTTGAGGGGTTTTCTCATGCAGAGATTGCCAAAGAGCTAGGAATTTCTGAAGGAACTTCAAAATCACAATTAAGCCATGCCAAAAAATTATTGCGAAGCAAGATGATTAGTATATATGGAAAAGAAGCAGGAAATAGAAACTGAGTTGTTTATTAAAAAACTCTCAGATGATTCCATAAAAGTAGAGTGGGATAAGGAGAAGGTATGGGCTAGTATTTCGGAACAAGTTTTCGAAAAGAAAAGGAAACCAGCCGTATGGATTTGGTATTGCTCTGCAGCAGCGGCGGTGGTATTAGTATTTTTACTTTTTCTCATACCAGAGCAAAAGACTACTATTTCTATGAGCTCTGATTTGCCAGTTTTGCAAGAAATAAATGAAGAAGAGGCAACTCTGGAAACTATTCGCAAGAGTCAACACGACGAGCATTTAAACAACTCTGCTGATACTCATTTAGCTTTGACTTTAGATGAACCTGTAAAGCAGAGCGATTCAGATTCTGAGAGCTTGTTTAAAGTTGTTAGCACAAAAAAGCTACCAAGTTCCTCTGCAAACAATCCGGAAATAAGAACATCCAGGGCAATAATCTCTTCTGAGAAATTGCAAGACAAAAAGATGGCTATTATGACTTTGGCAGATGGTAAGAGTATAACAGAAAGTAAAGAGCAAGAGCTGGATAAGATCACCACTGAGTCTATTTCAAAGAAAAATATTTTTGACGTAGCGGATATGAATAACTCTTTGGAAGGAAAGAAGATTGTTTTGACGATTCCTACAGATGTTCAGATCCAGGAAGAAAAGCCTGGCTTATTTAAAAAACTTGGTGAATACAACAGGACCGGAGAATGGCCAAAAGATGAAAAGGCTAAGAATCTGTGGACAAGAATCAAAGAAAGCACCAGCTCCGATAAAAGTACTAAATTATGAAAAGGATAATACTTGGCATCATACTATACATTTGTTTTCCGGGTCTAGTTTTGGCTCAGAAACAGAAGTTTGACACCTTACAGGCTGAGATAGGGGACGGTGCGAGTCTTTACGTAATCATTAAAGATGCAAAAGGCTATGATGAACTTTCTAAATATGATTTGAATAAAATCTTTTCAGAATTAACCTCTGAGCTTAAGGAGAGTTCCACACGTGTGGCCAGAATGAAGGATTTTGATGGCAACGGTTTTGTAAAGCCTAAAGAAGCTGGCACAAGCGGCTTTTATTTTAATTATTTTCTTGGTTTCAACAGGTCTCAGAGAAATAGTTATCCGGAAGTAAGCCTTTATCCTAGTTTCAATTCGGCACAAAATAGCCAGTCTTATTCCGGTACACAGATTTACTCCTTTAACTCATCAGCTCCCCGTTACATTAATAAAGTTTTCAGCTCTCCTTATTTATCAGCCTCTGTGAATAGAGATTTTCTGATTATGGACAAACCAAGGTCTGAGTTTGGTCTGAAAATGGGACTTGAACCTTTTTTCTCTTATGAAAAGTTAGCCATTACTTCAAGTAAGGAAACATTAGCTACCGCACTTTTAGATAAATCTTTTAGTCCGGAGTTTATAGACCCAAATGGAACAGGCAATGTTGCCAGAGTTTCTGATACTTTAGCCGTAGTACAATACGATGCCGAACAAGAGTTGATAAGATGGCAATATTATGATTTGAATAATGAGGTAAGTTCGTATGTTTCATTGCCATACAATATCATTAAAGCAGGGTTTAACTTTAAACTGATGCCGAAGTTCTCATTGTTTAATAATGAAGGCAAGAGATCAATTTCCTTAGCTGTTGGACCTACTATTGGAGTTAATGTCATTCGTAAATCTGTTACAAAAATATCTGACCAAAACATCACTGAACCAATTATTGTCAGTGGTATGAAACCATCTGCTCTAAGGCTGGGCTTTGCTGCAGAACTTGGGATTGGTGCCGTCAATGTTTTTGCTCAGTATGTAAAAAACAGTGCTCAGTACATTGGAAGGGCAGATCAGGAAAAGCTTGTAAGTAGTTCTTACATGCCTTTTAATAGTAATGAGTTTAATACCTATGTGTTCAATTTCGGTCTTAAAATAGGAAAATAAAAAGTGAAGGTATCCCAAATATTTATTTATCCAGTTAAATCTCTTTCGGGTATAGCTTTAGAGAGCTCGGGTGTTTCAGATCGTGGTTTAGAACATGACAGAAGATGGGTTTTAATAGACAATAAAAATTACCATATCACCCAGCGAGAAAGACCAGAGCTCATGCGTTTTCAAACAACTCTGGAAAAAGAGGGAATCAGAGTTTATGATAAGGAATCAAAGGAAACAATACTGATTCATTTCAATAGTTATGAAGGAGAAAATGAAGAAATAGGGGTTTGGGATGATAGATTTTTAGCTCGGGAGGTGAATAAAAAGTTTAGTCGCTGGTTTTCTGAGAAATTGGCAATGGAGGTCAGATTAATGTATCAGCCAGATACCTCCTTAAGGTATGTTGATGAAAAATTTAGTATAAGTGGTACAGAGGTCGTCAGTAATGCCGATGGTTATCCTGTTCTTATTATCAGTGAAGAAAGCTTGTCGGATTTAAATGATAGGCTTGATGAAGAGGTGTCAATAGAGAGATTTAGACCGAACATTGTGATAGAAGGGGGGAAGGCGTTTTCAGAAGATCAGATGGGTAAAATCAAAATTGGGGATAGTCTGTTAGTAGGTGTAAAAAATTGTGCAAGATGTGTGATGATCAATAATGATCCCCATTCAGGAATCCGGACTAAAGAGCCATTGAAAACATTATCCGCGTATCGCCGTGAAGGAAATAAGGTTCTTTTCGGAAGGAATTTTCTGATCGAGAGAACGGGAAAAATAAAAGTTGGAGATCTTATTTTTCAATAAGGTGATTTGGGGAAGCCTTTGCCCTAAATTCCTTTTGTTTTATCAAGGTCAGGCAAGGAATGATTTTTTATTTGTTTCACAGCTTTCAAACTATAAATAACATGAAAACAAATTCTACAGAAGTACACTTAGGAGGGAGAATAACAAAACCTGCTCATCAGGTGTTGCTTCTAAGATCAGAAGTAAATTACTCGCATATATATATGCGAAATGGCGATCATTATATTGTTGCCACTACACTAAAGACACTTGAAGAAAGACTAAAGGATCATGGTTTTTGGAGGATTAATAAATCTGAAATGGTTAATCTTTCAGCCGCCAGAATCTTGAAAAATCAAGGAATGGTAAAGGTGAAAAACCATAAACCCATGAAGATTTCAAGAAGAAAAAGGCAGAATATGTCTGTAATGTTGCATTCGCAGGCACAGGCAGTGTAGATTTGTAGAAAAAAACGCTCTTGAGCTTACTCAGGAATTTCTTTAAGACCTTTCATTTGTTAAGTCTTGATGTGGTAATGGGTGCCATATTCACTTCTATTATGTTCTGGCGTCTGCCAGATGGCTCGGGTAGAATTGATATGGCTTCAATTCTCTTATTGGGAATTACCACATGGACTATTTATATATTGGATCGTATCCTAGATTTAAAAGTATACCCGAAAGATTTTTCTGAAAGGCATGCATTTCATGCAAAAAATCAGTACAATTTATCTATCCTGTTAATTGCGTTGATCGTAACAGGGACTATTCTGAGTTTTTTAATCCCTTACAGGGTATTACTCTATGGAGCGGCTCTGTCGCTTTTTTTAGTGATTTACTTCGTTATATTGAATAAGTTTATGAAGAATAGCAAGTTTCAATGGCTAAAGGAGCCTGTCACGGCTATTGGCTATACACTTGCCGTTGTTGGTATTGCCTTCGTTTACCAGTCTTCCATTAATCTTAGCGGTTGGGTTCTTGCATTTTTGCTCTTTCTGGTAGCCTCTCAAAATCTTCTGGTTTTCTCTTATTTCGAAAATCTAAAGAATCAGGAAATAAAGAATTCCGTAAGCTCTTTCGGAGCAAAATGGACCCTTAGGTTTATCAGGATGATTGGTGTAGTTACCTTACTATTGGTTCTTATACTCTTTTCCGGAGGATTTGGATATCCAAATAGAGCTGCTTTTGTAATTGCATTAATGAGTCAGGTGCTCTCCTTTTTGCCAAGTAAAAGCGAGTATATGATACATAAAAGCAGATATCGATGGCTGGGTGATGGAGTCTTTCTCTTGCCGGTTATTTTGCTCATTTTTTAGACTTCTTTATTGCTGTATTCCCTTGATCTTTAGTCCTTTCCTGCTCTTTCATTTTGTCAAGTCCGCGTCGGTATGTGTAATATAGAAAACCCGCAAGGGCAAACATTAAGAAGAAGTAATTGTATTTCAACTCTTCGCCTTTGTATAAGTATAAGTCTACCCAAATAACCAAGAAGGCTAAACTGGCAAAAAGAACAAGGGTATTGATGTATTTTTTCATAGTCTGTAAATTCTATTTTAGCTTAAAAGACCGATTATCTTAAATTTCTCAAAAACAGAGTCTGTGTGTGGTGCATCTGCTAGTTCCGAGCTTAAATCTTGTCCTGCCCAGTGTTCATAATGCTTGCCGTTTTTCCATAGTCGAGACTCAGTAACATCATAAATTTTACCTTGAAAGGCAAGCCATATTTCGGGCTTGTCCTGACCATTTCTTAAGGCCAGCTGATTTTTTGTGTACTGCGGTAAAGCATCCTTTGACATAAAACATCCGTATCTAATGCAAAGATGCTATCTTTATTGCGAAGTCAAAAGCCTTAAATAAATTGGCAAAAAAATTGTCAGGCATAGAGATAACAGGTAATTTCGCCTATATTTATTTCTTTAAAAATTAGTAAATGAAAAAGACAGTAAGAGTTATTGCTTTCCTTGCATTCATCGGGTTAGTCTCATTTTCATGTAAGAAAACTTTATCCACCGCAGAAAGAGTAAAGAAAGTTTGGGTAGCCAGGGTAGTAAAGGAAAATTCTACTATTGTTTATTCAAGCGGAGGCTCTAATAATATTAAGCCTTCATACAGTGGATATCGTTTGAACCTATCTTCGGCACCTACTGCTATTATTAGTGAAATAGATGGTCAATCATATACCGGAACGTACACGGTAGAAGGGGATAGTAAAATTATTATTTCTGGAATTACACCCGAACCAACTGGCACAGGTGGAGTTTTAGAGTTTGATATCGTTTCTTTGGCAGAGGATAATTCTGAGTTAGTAGTTAAACTATCTACGGCCTATCCGAAAACTGGAAATACAACCAATGAATACACATTAATAGCTCAGTAAGCAATTAAGATATTAACATAGATAGGTGGGCTAAGGCCTGCCTTTTTTTATTTAAACACATGAAAAGAACCGACTTAGCAGAATTAGGAGAGTTTGGCTTAATTGAAAGGATTAAATCTAAAGTAACAACATCACAACCATCCACGGTGTATGGCATAGGTGATGATGCTGCTGTTATTGACTCAGGATCTCATTACACTTTAATAAGTACTGATATGCTGTTAGAGGGTATTCATTTCGATTTATCTTACACACCCTTGCGTCATTTAGGCTATAAATCTATCGCTGTTAATGTTTCAGATATTGCTGCTATGAATGGCATACCAAAGCAGGTAACAGTGAGTATTGGCTTGAGTAATCGCTTTTCAGTGGAGGCCATAGATGAATTGTATGAAGGAATACTCTCAGCCTGTAAGAATTACAATATAGATTTAGTGGGAGGTGATACCACCTCATCTCAGTCTGGTTTGGTGATTTCTGTGACCGCCATAGGTGAGGTAGCCAAAGAGGCCGTGGCTTACAGAAAAGGAGCAAAGGCAAATGACGTTCTTTGTGTTACAGGTGATTTAGGTGCAGCCTATTTTGGATTGCAAATACTTGAAAGAGAAAAGCAGGTTTTTCTGGAGAATCCAAACATGAAACCTGACTTGATAGAACATGAATATTTAGTAGGGCGTCAGCTTAAGCCGGAAGGCCGTACAGATGTTATTCATGAACTCAAAGAAAAAAATGTGGTTCCAACCAGCATGATTGATGTTTCTGATGGTTTGGCTTCTGAAATTTTGCATTTAAGCCAACATTCAGGATGCGGATTCTCTGTATTTGTAGATAATTTGCCCATAGAAAATAAAACTCTTCTTATGGCTAATGAATTTAAAATGAGCCCAATTACGGCTGTGGTAAATGGGGGGGAAGACTATGAGCTTTTAATGACTATTTCGCAGCAAGATTATGAGCTTGTAAAAAGTATTCCTGAAATCACCCCAATTGGTTTCGTTACCAACGAGAAAAACAATATTTTAGTAACTAATTCTGGAGAACACGTTCCAATAACAGCCCAGGGATGGAATCATCTAACTACTCAAAAGTAAATCTTATACTTTTTTTAATACTCTCATCTTTTTTGCCTTCGTGCAATCAAGCTGATAATGAAGAGGAAATCCTTAATTATTTGGATGTTCTTAAGGAACAATATGTGCCTGACACACGTGTAGGTATTTTTGATTATGAAATTCATGAAGGGGTTTTGTTTGGTCAAACCGATCAAAAGGAAGTATTAAATGCGGTTACTAAATACCTTTCAGCTCAAAATTCTTATTTAATTGACTCCTTGGAATTGCTGCCATCAAAAAGCCTTGGTGCAGATACTCTGGCGGTTATTAATGTGAGTGTAGCCAATATTCGAAGCCAGCCGGGTCATTCACAAGAATTAAGCACACAAGCCTTACTGGGCACACCTGTCAAAGTTCTGTTGAAGGAAGGCGGCTGGTATAAAGTTCAAACTCCGGATGGTTATTTAGGATATATTGAAAACGGGGTTTTAGAGTTTAACCCAAAGGAGTATAATTCATCAGAGAAAGTTATATATGCTTCAAGTTTTGGTTTTGTTTACAGTCGGCCTACCTTAAACTCTCCAACTGTTTCTGATTTGTCTTTAGATGGTTTATTGGGTAAAATATCAATGGCTGCAGATTATACAGGCGTGGTATTGCCAGATGGAAGAAAGGGGTACGTTCCTACAAGAGAACTTATGAATCTTGCAGATTTTTTAAAAGCGTCTGAACACACCAATATTGCACAACTTACCTCCCGGTTTTTAGGCATTCCTTATTTATGGGGAGGAACCAGTTTTAAAGGAGCAGATTGCAGTGGTTTTACCAGAACTGTTTTCTTAAATAAAGGGATTTATTTACCTAGAGATGCTTCTCAGCAAGCTGCAGCTGGTATAAGAATTGAACCCGGTGCCGAATTCGAAAATTTGCTGGAAGGAGATCTTTTGTTTTTTGGTCCGTCAGAAAGTAAGGTTACGCATGTTGCTGTTTATTTAGGTGGTCAAAGATTCATTCATTCTTCCGGAATGGTAAGGTATGGGAGTTTTAACCGAAACTCTCCGGAGTTTGATGAATTTAACCTAAATCGCTTTCTTTTTGCTAAAAGGGTTTTGGGACAGCAAAATGTTAAATACCTGAATGCAAATACACTATACTAACCTATGAAAAACATACTAGTTGTACTTTCTTTAGCAGCCTTATATTCCTGTAATTCAGGACATCAAAAGCTTTCTTTAGAAGAATACACAAATCTGACAGATGAACAAAAAAGAAGTGTAGAATTTGCCTTAGAGGGTATTGATTTAAATGACAAATCGCTTTCATTAAGTCTTTTTGCTGCAGAACCCATGTTGAGAAATCCAACCAATATGGATATTGATGATAAAGGAAGGGTATGGATTACAGAGGGTTACAATTACAGAAATGAATTAAACCCGAGAAACCCTTACGATGAGAAAGGGGATAGGATTGTCATTTTAGAAGACACAAACGGAGACGGTAAAGCCGATACTTCTAAAGTATATTATCAGGGTGAAGATATAAATTCAGCTCTTGGTATAGGTGTTTTTGGCAATAGAGTTATAGTTTCAAGAAGTCCTCATGTTATCGTTTTTACTGATACAGATGGTGATGATGTTCCTGATAAAAAGGAGATTCTTTTTGAGGGGATAGGCGGGGAGCAGCACGATCATGGTATGCATGCATTTACCTTTGGTCCTGACGGTAAGTTTTATTTTAATTATGGGAATGCCGGAGAGGGGCTTTTGACAAACAAAGGCAAACCGTTGTATGACGATTTAGGACGCGAAATTAGAGCCAAAGGCTCACCATACAGAGAAGGAATGGTCTACAGATCTGATCTGAACGGTGAGAACGTCGAGGTGTTAGCATGGAACTTCAGAAACAATTATGAAGTGGCCGTTGACTCCTATGGTAGAATGTGGCAATCTGATAATGACGATGACGGCAACAGAGGTACCCGTATCAACTACGTGATGGATTATGGAAATTATGGTTTCAAAGATGAAATGACCGGGGCCGACTGGAGAACCAGAAGAGTGAATATGTCTGACTCAATTCCACTTAGGCATTGGCACCTTAATGACCCCGGTGTTGTGCCAAATTTATTGCAGACAATGGCGGGTTCACCTACAGGAATTACTATTTATGAAGGCGGATTGTTACCTAAGAAATATCAGAATCAGATGCTTCATACAGATGCTGGCCCGAATGTTCTTAGAGCTTATCCGGTTAAAGAAAGTGGTGCAGGTTT
>JANSYO010000007.1 GCA_024742395.1 Cytophagales bacterium | reverse complement strand
TGTCTTAATCGCACCTAATCGGAATTGAAACTACCGAAGCCGTTCAGGTTAGCGGTATGCTTAATAGTCTTAATCGCACCTAATCGGAATTGAAACCTTTGGCTAATGTGAGGCCTCCGATTGTGATGAGGTCTTAATCGCACCTAATCGGAATTGAAACTAATAGCAAATAATAACACAGCAAACACAGAGAAAGTCTTAATCGCACCTAATCGGAATTGAAACAAAGCAGATACTTTGACAGATACAGGAACTTTGCGTCTTAATCGCACCTAATCGGAATTGAAACCATTTAGAGATAAATACTTGTACCAAATCTCTTGAAGTCTTAATCGCACCTAATCGGAATTGAAACTTAGTTTAATACGCTTGATTTCATTAACGGGTTATAGTCTTAATCGCTCCTAATCGGAATTGAAACATCAAACAGGCATCTACGAAATCAAACTCTATCATGTCTTAATCGCACCTAATCGGAATTGAAACGTCTTAAGTAGATACTTGGGATAAGCCGCCGTAAGGTCTTAATCGCACCTAATCGGAATTGAAACGATACTTTCTGTAGATGGCGGAGAAAGCTACATCGTCTTAATCGCACCTAATCGGAATTGAAACTCCATCCAGATACATCCTTTGGGTTCAGTTCATACTGTCTTAATCGCACCTAATCGGAATTGAAACTAAGCTGTGAACTTGTGGCCGGGGTGCCGGTTCCTGGTCTTAATCGCACCTAATCGGAATTGAAACGAGAATAGTTTAATTACTTGTAAGTTCAAGAACATTGTCTTAATCGCACCTAATCGGAATTGAAACTAAGGAATTACCTCGCAAGTCTCAATTTCAGCCGAAGTCTTAATCGCACCTAATCGGAATTGAAACTTTCTCAAGGCTTTAACGTCCTCTTTTGCCAGAGGTGTCTTAATCGCACTTGTTCGGAATTAATACTTCTTTTGCGAAATGCGGCAATACCATGTCACATCCATTCGACTTAAATGCACTAATTTGGAATAGGAAACTTTATTTTTTATCGATTTTTACCATCATAGCTTATTATCAATCCACTTCTTTTATATTCCATGGAGTTAAGCAGAAATAATACAGAGCTAGAAAGTATTTCAATTTATAAAGAAAATAAACTTTTACACTTACTTATACATCTTTAATTTTTAATATATAATAGCCTCATTATAAGCCACATAAATCCTATAAGTGTAGCTCTGGAGGGAATCGAACCCCCACCGATGGTACCGGAAACCACTGTTCTATCCATTAAACTACAGAGCCAGAAGATTCGCAAAAATAGAGATAAGAATTAAAAACTAAGCAGTTTCTCTATTTGCTCGTCAATAAACTTTTCATAAAGTGGATGACTAACCTTCTCGCCGTCAAAATGCTTAGCAATTTCTCCTAATTTTACCCGAAGTCCTAAGACATTGGCTCCCATATAACTAAGTATATCATTCAAGTGACCAAGGCCTACAGCATTGCCAAGCACACCATTAGAAAGACCTACCATGGCCACTTTTTTATCTCTCAAAGAATCAGGATAACGCAAACCGTCAATAAACACTTTTAATACACCCGGGAAAGAACCATTATACTCAGGAGCTATAATAAAGCATTTATCTACGCCATCCAGCTCAGTTTGGTAGTAGTTGTAATGTTCGTTTTTACCTTTATTATGGTATAGGGCTGAAAAGGCAAAGTCCTCCGGCAGTTGTGCCAAATCTAAAGTAACCGCCTCCACTCCTTTTTCTATAAGCCTTTGACTATAATACTTTGCCATCTCTAAGGACATAGCATCCCTGCGGTTCGTTCCTACAATTATTCCTACTTTAGTGGTCATCTAATTTCTGCTGTTCTTGTAATTAAACAAAAAACTTAATTTGTAGTTCAACATTCCCCTTTTAACCTATTCATTTCTCCCTCAGGCTAGCTGCTAATTAATCAGTTGATCAATGCTCTGTAGAAGAAGAGCTCCGGGACTGACCTTCTAAATCTAATCACCAATAATTTACTGCCTTTATAAATTCAATTAATTCAACTGATTCATGAATAGTACCAATTTTGTAAAGAATAGTCAGACTCATGCTTTTAGTAAGAAAAAATGTACTTTTGTCTCACCTTATATAGGACTATTATTCTGTATAAGCTGAGTTTAAAAAAATCTAATTTTAATACAAAATACCTTATTCATGAGCCAATCTTTGATTAAGCCAGGTGTAGTTACAGGAGAAGCCCTTAACCAACTTCTTCGTTATGCAAATGACAATAACTTTGCTCTTCCTGCCGTAAACGTAGTAGGAACAAACTCTATAAATGCAGTTTTAGAAACAGCGGCCGCAGTAAATTCTCCGGTTATAATTCAGTTCTCTAACGGAGGTGGGTCTTTTTACGCAGGTAAAAGCTTATCAAACGATGGCCAGAAAGCGGCTATTGCGGGCTCTATCTCAGGTGCACTTCATGTACATCACATGGCTGAGCACTACGGCGTACCTGTTGTTTTACATACAGATCACTGTGCTAAAAAACTCCTTCCATGGATAGACGGCCTTCTTGATGCTGGCGAAGAACATTACAAAAAAACAGGAAAGCCACTTTTCAGCTCACACATGATAGACCTATCTGAAGAGTCTCTGGAAGAAAACATGGAAATATGCTCTAAGTATTTAGAGAGAATGGCAAAAATTGACATGACTCTGGAAATTGAGCTGGGTATCACCGGTGGCGAAGAGGACGGTGTAGATAATTCGGATGTAGATAGCTCAAAGCTGTATACCCAACCTACAGAAGTAGCCTATGTATATGAAACATTGATGAAGATTTCTCCAAACTTCACAGTAGCTGCAGCTTTTGGAAATGTTCATGGTGTTTATAAGCCAGGTAACGTTTCTTTACAGCCTGTAATTCTTAAAAACTCTCAGGAGTATATTAAAGAGAAATTCAATACAGAAAGTGACCTTCCTGTAAACTTTGTGTTCCATGGTGGATCGGGTTCTTCTCGTGAAGAAATTAGAGAGGCTATAGATTACGGTGCAGTGAAAATGAATATCGATACAGATATGCAGTGGAGCACTTGGGAAGGTGTATTAAAATATTACAAAAAGAATGAAGGCTACCTTCAGACTCAATTAGGTAACCCTGATGGAGATGATGTACCTAACAAAAAGTACTATGACCCTCGTAAGTGGTTAAGAGAAGGAGAAGAAAGTATGAGAGATCGTTTAAAAATTGCTTTTGAAGATCTTAACTGTATCAATAAGCTTGAAGGTTTGATCTAAATTAAGCCTCAATTTGAAGAAACTCCCGCCAAAAACGGGAGTTTTTTTATGCCTAAGCCTATCAGGGAAAAAAGCCAAAAAGTTCATTTTGTACTTTAAGCAGGAAAGCTTGACTCAATTCTTTTTAATGTCCTATGATTTTCTTGAAAAACTGTAAGTAGCTGATATTAAGGGAGTATTAAAAACCGTTGTACTTTTTCAAGTACTTCTGGTAAAATGAATACAATTATGGTACTTTTCAAAGAATTGCGTAGGATCGTGATATGAACTTTCAATATGTCACACATGTGCTATTGTTTGCTATTAGCATTGTCCTGTATGTTTGTAACGTCAAAGAGAAAATCAGGAACGAAAAAACGATTAGTAATTTTTTAAGATTTGACGTAAACACAAATAGAATAATAATATGAAAAAACTATTAGTAGCAGTTGTGATTTTGATGGGAGTATCAGCCACAACAGTAAAAGCAGACAACCACATTTTCTTTAACAATCTTGTGGAGGCAGACCTTACAGTAAAAACAATGGAAGGGCTGAAGTTTAGAGTAACAGGTACAAACCTTACAGAGAAATCTGTAGTAGAAGTGAAAGATGACGCTGGGAACATACTTTACAAAGAAGTAGTTTCATCAGATGATTTTGCGAAAGTTTTTGATATGGCTTCTTTACCTGATGGTAAATACAGTGTATCATTAACTACTGGGGCAAAAACAGTTGTAAAACCGTTTGAGATCCAAACAGAAGTTAAAAGAGTAGCCACTACTAAGTAATTTTGGTAATGGTATATAAGAGAGCTTCAATGTAAGTTCCTGATAGAATTTGATAACGGCCTCTGCATGAAATCATGCAGAGGCTTTTTTTATTTCAAAAGCTGAATGCAAATAACTAAATTTGCCCTCCAAATTTTCTAAACGAATTATTCATGTTTGAAAGCTTACAAGATAAACTCTCCGGTGCATTTAAAACCCTGAAGGGGAAAGGAAGAATAACCGATGTAAACATTGCTGCCACCGTAAAAGAAATACGCCGGGCTTTAATGGATGCCGACGTTAACTATAAAGTAGCTAAGGAGGTAACTGACAAGGTAAAGCAAGAGGCTTTAGATCGTCAGGTAAAAATAGCTGTAGAGCCAGGGCAATTGTTTACGAAAATTGTTCAGGAAGAATTAACCCAGCTGATGGGTAGCAAGGCAGAGCCCGTGAATCTTAAAGGTTCACCTGCTATTGTACTGATTGCCGGTCTTCAAGGATCTGGTAAAACAACGTTCTCCGGGAAATTTGCCAGTTATCTTAAAAAACAAGGTAAGCAAGTGATGCTGGTAGCCGGCGATATTTACCGACCTGCAGCCATAAAGCAACTACAGGTTTTAGGGGAGCAAATTGGCGTGGATGTATACGCGGAGCCTGAAAATAAAAATGCGGTAGACATTGCACAAAATGCCATTAAAGAGGCAAAGGCAAAGGGCAAAAACATCATCATTGTGGATACGGCCGGTCGATTAGCCGTAGATGAAGTCATGATGAAGGAGGTAGAGAATATTAAGAAAGCCATTAATCCTTCAGAAATACTATTTGTAGTTGACTCCATGACCGGGCAAGATGCAGTCAATACCGCCAAGACTTTCAATGAGAGACTTGATTTTGATGGTGTGGTACTTACCAAACTGGATGGTGATGCCAGAGGTGGTGCCGCTCTCTCTGTAAAAGCAGTAGTAGATAAGCCCATTAAGTTTATGAGTACCGGGGAGAAAATGGAAGACCTTGATGTCTTTCACCCCGATCGTATGGCGAACAGAATCCTTGGGATGGGTGATGTAATCTCACTCGTAGAAAGGGCTCAGCAAGCATATGACGAAGACGAAGCCAAAAAGCTGAACAAGAAAATGAGGGAGAACAAGTTCGACCTCAACGACTTCTTAAGTCAGCTGGAGCAAATAAAGAAAATGGGTAATGTCAAAGATTTGATGGGCATGATACCCGGCATGGGTAAAGCTGTTAAAGATGTAGACATTGATAATGATTCATTTAAACCCATAGAGGCTGTCATTAAATCTATGACTCCGGGAGAAAGAGAAAACCCGGACATCATCAATGGAAACCGCCGAAAGCGAATAGCCAAAGGAAGTGGTACTTCTGTGCAGGAGGTCAATAACCTGTTAAAGCAATTTGACCAAATGCGGAAAATGATGAAAAAGATGAATAAGCTTCAGGGAGCAGGTAAATTAGGTAAGCTATTTGGTTAATAGCTTACTCTTCTGTCTTTCGTTGATAATAATATAAACTTACTTCTGGCTCATTGTAAGCCCTCTCAGAAAGCGTATAGTAACCGCTATCTTTGTTATCAAAACAAAGTGATTCTCCCTGGGGTTCTACAAAATATGGAGCTCCTACATCTCTTGACCGCGACAACGCCTCAGGAATAGTTTCATTTTCTTTCAAACGCCAATAGTAAACAGCATCATAATTTTTCAGCATAATCTGTTTACCATCTTTCGAAATATCAGCAGCTGTAATGAAGTTTAAAGGTATAGAGCCTTGGAAAGTAGCTACATTTTCTACTTCGGTACTGTAAGGATAAGTTAGCTTATATAACCTAACAGCAAAGAGCTGTCTTTTTGAGACCAAATAAATATCCTTTGTGGCGGGGTCTACAAACATTGCCTCCACGTCTAAGCCGCTTTTGTCTTCATATTTAAAAGAAATAATATCTGTTTGAAGTCCATCAGTAATGCCTGAAGGCTCTTTCATTCTTACAATCTTGTATGTTCCATAATTTTCGGCGTTATCGCCGGTGTCAGCAATATACAAGTAGTTAACTCCCTCCTCAGGGCCCGGTCCATCTGCAATATCTTCCCAATCCCTGTTAGTAGCAGGCCAAAGATCAATAGCCCCTAAATAAGCTCCTATATTTGATATCAAATGTAATTTAGCACTGGTATTACCATCTGTAATTACCCATAAATTGCCGGGCATAGACTGAGAAGCCACCATTCCTGAGCCTTCATCTATTGGTCCTTTTGCAATAATATAGGATGATGGAGTGCTTAAAAATTCAGGTAACGGATCTACATTGACAGGGTCAGGACCCGGATCATCAGTAAATAAAAAACACGATTGGCAGCTTAACACCACCAGTATGGCTATGAGGCCTCTAAGCATCTAGATTTCCTTTTGTCTCTTATTGAAACGACAAAACTATGCCATTAATCTCCTAAAGCCTAATTTTTTGCACATATTTCAACTTGGACTAGTCAATGAACAAGAGACACACCGGCATAGAAACAGGAATTTCTTTGCCCGTAGGAGATATTTTACCACTCTCAGCATCCCTTTCAAAGATGACTATATTGTCTGTTTCCTGATTGGCCACCAAAAGGAATTTCCCATTTGGAGTTATGCCAAAATTGCGGGGCATTTGACCCAACACAGAATGATGACTAACCTGCTGAAGTTTGCCTGTTTTTTGATCAATTTCAAAGATCACAATGGAATCATGAAAACGATTAGAAGCATACAAAAACTTCCCATCAGGTGAAATATGAATGTCTGCCGAGCTATTTTTACCTTCAAAACCCTCAGGTAAAGTACTCACCTCTTCAATGGTTTCCAGAGTATTATCAGAATACTTAAATGCGGTAACCTTGCCGGTTAACTCCTGAACCACATAAGCATATTTTCCATTTGGGTGAAAAGTAAAATGTCTGGGACCTGAACCCGCACTTACAGCCACAGAATTTCCTTCAGTTAAGGTGCCGGTAGAATCATTGAATCGATAAGCCATAACTTTATCAATCCCCAGATCAGGCACATAAATATCTTGATTATTAGGGCTAACATTAACGGAATGTACATGAGGCTCTTTTTGGCGATCTTTATTGGGGCCGGAGCCAGTATGTTTAATGGCCTGTACAAATTTACCAACTCCACCATTTCCAAGGATCGGCAGAACTGCCAAAGAACCGTCTGAGTAATTTCCCGTAAATACCCACTTACCTGTTTTATCTACGGCAATATGGCAAGGATGAACTCCACCAGAAGACGTTGAACTGATAAAATTTAAACTTGAATCACCAAGAGCATAGGCATAAACACTCCCACCTCCTATCTCACTTACCGAATAGACATACTTTTTATCTGGTGAGAGAGCTAAAAAAGAAGGATCCTCAATATCTCCGGTCACGCCTACTTCTCTGAAATCTCCGGTTTCCGGATTAAATTTAATCATATAGATACCCTCACTATCTCTTTTTGTGTAAGTACCTACCAGCAGAGTTAGTTCCTTTACGGGCTCAGCCTTTTCCGTTTCGCTTTCCTCAGTCTTAGGTTGACAAGAGAATAAAACAGCCAATGACAACAGTGAAATAATTTTTTTCATATAAATTTTATGGTTTTAAAACTTTGTCAAACTCCTTTTTAATAAAAGAGGCCCAGATATCATACCCTTCCTCATTTAAATGCAATTGATCTTCAACAAAGAGCTCTGACCTGGGCTTTCCGTCCTGATCTAAATAAGCATCTGAAGGGTCTATGTAATAGATATTCTCATGAGTTTCGCAGTATGTCTTAAAACTTGCATTCAATTCCTGCACAGTTGGCCATACCTTCCATCGGCTATTGGTTGGAGTTACCGCAATCTGAAAAATGGGCACATAAGGATATTTAACCCTAACTGTTCTCACCACTTCTTCAAAAAGCCTCATTACTTCCTTTACTGATTTATCATTTTCTCCACCCGTAATATCATTAGCTACAAATATGGCCAAGGCCTGAAATTTATGAGGATAAACCAGTCTGTCAGTAAAATGAATTAAATCTGTAAAATGAGCCCCACCATAGCCCCTTCTTATCGGTTTGTAGGGAGCCATATCCTCTTTTATGCTTGTCCAGCGTCTAATACTTGAACTTCCAATGAACAGTATCGCCTCTTCAGGATATGATTCGATATCGTCTAAGTCTTCAAGACTACTTATTTCTTCTTCCCAAGGGGCTTCGGTATCGGCATATTTTTTATAGACAGAGCAAGAGCTTAAAAAACTACTTACCAAAAGGAAGAATAATACTTTTCTCATTTTCAATAGGTTTGTACGAAAGTAAAGAATTCAGGAATAATATTAATTACAAATAGGTCATAGGATCAGATGCTACCCGCGTACCCTCATGAAGTGTAGACATTTTCTTTAGATCTTCCTGATCAAGTCTGAAACTCAGAGCTTCGTAATTGTCTTTTATACGGTTTGGAGAGCTGCTTTTGGGTATGGTAATTATTTCCTGATCCAAGGCCCATCTAATTAATACCTGAAAAGTGCTTTTGCCGTATTTCTTAGCTACACTGACTAATGTAGGATGGTCTCTTTTTAATCCTCTTACCAAAGGGGCATAACTTTCGAGGGCGGTACCTATTTCTTTGCAATAGGCAGCCGTATCACTCATGTTACAAAAAGGAGTATGTTCTATTTGGTTTACTGCCGGAATAATATTGGCGTATGTTTCCAACTCCTTCAGGTGAGGAACTAAATAATTAGATACGCCTATGGCCTTAACTCTACCTTCTTCATAGATTTTTTCCAATGCCCGCCAGGTATCTTTTCTATGAGCCTTAACCGGCCAATGAATTAAATACAAATCGATATAATCAACCTTTAAGGCTTTTAGACTGGCATCATACGCTTTTAAAGCCTTGTCATATCCCTGATTAGTATCCCATACCTTCGTAGTAATAAAGATTTCATGCCTTGGCACGTCTGTTTCTTTCAGAGCTTTACCCACCTCTTCTTCGTTTCTATAGATGGCAGCAGTATCTATGTGTCTGTAACCTGCTTTGAGGGCATAAAGAACAGCATCCTTCGTTTTTGAAATATCAAAATCTTCTTCAAATACACCTAGACCAAGTTGAGGTATTTGAATGCCATTATTGAGAGTTATTAAGGGAGATTGCATAGTTTAATACGTTGAATATTCTCTTCAACAAATCTATACAATTAAATGTTAATCGAATCCTTACGCCTCTACCTTCTCCAGATTGAAAAGGTCATTGAGAACGTCAATGAGTGTTTCGGCTTCTCCTCTTTTGCAGGCAGCCTTAAGTTGTAAAACAGGAAGTTTGATAATTCGCTGCATCATACCACTGGTGATTTTTTCTATCTTCACCGCCTCTTCTTCAGAAAGAGATTTGGTATACTTAGCCATTTCGTCTTTACGAATCTGCTCTAATGCTCCCTTGAGCTTTTGTATGGTTGGAGACACCACCATCTGATTTGACCAGTCACCAAATTCTATAATGGCTTCCTCTATAATACGTTGTACTTGCGGAATGGAAGCTTTTCTGTTTTCTAAAGCTTCATTGGTTTTTTGTTGGATTTCATCCAAATCATAGACCACCATACCAGCTACATCTTCTACAGCCTGATCTACACTTCTGGGAACAGATAGGTCAATAAAATATTTAACCGTTTTGTTCTCGAAAGATCTTACCAGGTCAAGCGTCACCAAAGGTTTCTCTGCTCTCACAGAAGAAATTATGATATCGTATGATGACATTTCCTTCAAAACATTCTCAAAAGGCAACACATCAAAATCCATTGATTCTGATAATTGTTCAGCCTTTTCTTTTGTTCTGTTAGAAACAGTAAAGTTTTTATATCCTTTGTCATGAAGGGTCTTCACCACGTCCTGCCCAATTTCACCTAAACCCAAAACAAGAATCTTAGGCTCACTTAAAAGAGGCAAAAAGGACTCAATGGTATCTACAGCAGCATAGCTGGTAGACGCCGCTCCGTCTCTAAATGATGTCTCCAGAAACACTTTCTTGTTCACAAAGAAAACCGTATGCATTAACCTATGAAGGTATGGGCCAGCCATATTCATGTCAGCACACCATTGATAAGCATTCTTTATCTGATTAGGAATCTGCAGATCTCCTACCACCTGAGAATGAAGCCCGGTGGCTACTTCAAAAAGATATTTGAGAGCCTCTTCTTCCTGGTTAATTACTAAGAGGTAAGGTCTAATATCAGAAGAAGCAATGCCTTTATGTGCAGAAAGCAGTTTTAACAAATCTTCGTGATGCTCTTCGGAAGAAACGTAATAAATCTCTGTGCGATTACAAGTAGACAAAATCAAAGCCTCATTGAGATCAAAAACCTCTTTTATCTTTAACAGCAACGCCTTGCTCTCATCTTCGTTGAGTGCAATTTGCTCTCTCAAAGAAAGAGGAGCGTTTTTATAAGAAATAGAGATTGCTTTAAATTGTCCTGTCATCACTGAATTAATACGGCTACAAATTTACACTTATAATAGTATATCTTTGTTATGACGAAAATCACAAAAATCAATTTAGAAATATTCTAAATTAGACCAATCGCTAAGTTCATCAGCTTAGTCTAAGATTTAAAAACGTTAATATTCTTCAATTAAAAGAGTGTATTCCAGAGAAAAGTTCCTGGTTTCTGAACAAACCTAATGGCATCAAATCGTCTGTTTTATAACCTGTATGAACAGTTTTCAAGATCAAGAATTATTGTAATTGTTATACTTCTGGCCATCGGTGGGGCTGTGCTATATTATTTCAATCAGCTGGGCAAGGCCCTTGAAGACAGAGAAAAAAGGTACGCCACCTTGTACGCAGAAAGCATCCGTTTTTTTATTGAACAAGGTCTGGAAAGTACCTGTGATTACACTTTTGTGTCAGATGTGGTAGATGCCAATGAAACAATCCCTACCATTTTGGTGAATAACGGGCTGCCGATAAACTTCAAGAATATACCGGAATTGGCCGATAGTACCCACAAATATTCAGAAGAAGAGAAAGATCTGCTTTTACAGGAAAAAATCGTGCAGATGGCTGAAGAACACGAACCCATTTCTATTGATTACGGAGGAGATACCACCTATTTACTTTATTACTCCAGCTCACTTACACTTAAACAATTAAAGTTTTTTCCATACATCCTATTGGCCACATTTCTGATCTTTGGGTCTCTTGCTTTTATTGCCTATAACTCCTCCAGACGTGCCGAAGAAAACAGGGTTTGGGTAGGCTTAGCAAAAGAGACCGCTCATCAATTAGGCACGCCCATTTCAGGTCTTTTAGGTTGGATAGGCGTTTTGAGAACTCAAGAAAATTTCGATCAGAATATTGGAGATGAAATGGAGAAAGATCTTTACAGATTAGAAACCATAACTACTCGATTCTCAAATATCGGTTCTGTTCCAGTAATGAAGGAAGAAAACATTGGTCAGGTAGTAGTAGAAACCATTGCCTATCTTGAAAGACGAATTTCAAGGAAAATAAACTGGAGTATAAATAATGAGCTTTCTACAGATAAACTGACCAAAATCAACAGACAACTCTTTGAGTGGGTAATAGAAAACCTCTGCAAAAATGCAGTGGATGCCATGACGGGCGTAGGCGATCTAAGTATCCATGTTTTTGAGCACCAGAATAAAGTGGGAATTGATATCTCAGACACCGGAAAAGGCATTAGCTCTTCAAATCAAAGAAAAATCTTCAGGCCGGGTTTTTCAACCAAAAAAAGAGGATGGGGACTCGGATTAACTCTGGCAAAAAGAATTATTGAAACTTACCATGGTGGTAAATTATTTATCAAGCAATCTGAACTTGGTGTAGGTACCACCTTCAGAATTATTATTTAAATCTGATTGACTACTATTTCTTCTGTTTCAGTAATGTTACTGGTATTCCCGGCCCTATCCTTTATCTGAATCTGAAACTTCAATGTATCATTCTTAGGTGTAAATGAATGATAAAACTCAATAGTGTAACTTAAAACCCCTTCAAGAGGCCCGGGCTTTTCGTCCGTTTTTAACAAAGGAAAATACCCTGACAGGGGGATTAATGAATTATAAGCTTCAAACTTTCCATTTTTCTTTCTGAAAGGCTGCACTATGAAATTAAAGTCGTCATTTTCCTGTGCCGTTTGTTTATCCTCCTCGCCAAGGCCCAAGTCACCGTCACCATCCTGAAAACCAATATTAAGTACGATAGAATCCTTAGTAGCACCCAAAAACTGATCTAAAAGAATAGCCTTGCTAAAATCTTTGTATTCTATAGAAGGTGTAAATGAAAACTCAGGCTCTTTAAAACAAGAGCTTAAAGCAAAGCCTAAGCCGAAAAAAACAATAATTTTACCTAAGATTCTCACTGTGTAAAGTATTTTTGTAAAAACGAAAACGTATACGTTTTGGTTTAAAACCATCCTTTTTTATTTCAATTGCCTCTTTGTGAATCTGAAAGAACAGCTTAAAGCCGCAGTAATCTCATTAAAAGATAATGACTCCAATTTTGAGCCTTTAGCCCTGGAAATTTTTCAGTACCAGTCAGACAAGAACCCAATTTACAAAGCATTTCTTGAAAATCTGGGTGTTGACAGAACCAAAGTTAACAGACTGGAAAAAATCCCTTGTTTACCTATTTCATTTTTTAAATCTCATGACGTTATTACTGACAATGTAGAGATTCAGCACACCTTTGAAAGCAGTGGTACCACAGGTAGCATAAACTCCAAACATCATATTGCAGATCTTCCCTTTTACGAATTTCTGAGCCTTAAATCTTTTGAAAAGCTCTACGGGCCAATCATTGATTATCATATTCTTGCTTTATTACCCAATTACCTTGAAAGGGACAGCTCTTCTTTGGTATACATGGTCAAAGGCTTTATCTACAATAGTTTTTCGCAGGACTCTGGTTTCTATTTAGATGAAATAGGCAAATTGATTTATCAACTCAAGAATCTATTGGAAAACTCTAAGAGGAAAATCCTGCTATTGGGAGTCACCTTTGCACTTCTGGATTTGGCCGAAGGCGAGTATCCGCTTTCGTTTCTTGAAAAGTATAAGGACCGGCTCATTATTATGGAGACAGGCGGCATGAAAGGCCGCCGAAAAGAGCTTTTACGTGAGGAAGTGCATGCCATTCTTAAGGAAGGTTTACATTCTGACAGCATTCATTCTGAATATGGGATGACCGAACTTCTATCACAGGCCTACTCTACTGGCGAAGGCTTTTTCAGTTCTTCGCCCTCTATGAGGGTCTTACTAAGAGAGGTCAATGACCCTTTCACGTATATGCCAAGTTTTGGTGTAGGCAAGCCTACTACTACCAGGAAAACTGGAGGAATAAATGTTATCGACCTGGCCAACATAGACTCCTGTTCATTCATAGAAACACAGGATTTAGGAAGTTACTCTTTGGATTATAAACAATTTAAAGTGCTGGGCAGATTCGACAATTCAGACGTAAGAGGTTGTAATCTAATGGCCTTATGATAAATTTGGCTTAATTTCTGCACTCATTAACCAGTATTGACTACTGTTATTTCTTTTTAATGCTTAAAATCCTCAAGACATATAAGAAAAGGCTTACCAATTTAACTTCGGGAAACAGGTCATTACTACTGCTAAAACCCTTTAGCAGGCAATTTTTTGATATTCATTCCTTAGATTTTAAAGTAAACAAACCTTCCTTCAGCATCATTGAGGCTTTAATTCAGTCATCAAAAAAGATTGTACTCTGTGATCACATCGATCCGAGAGATGGAAAAGTGAATGAGCTGAGCAAGCAGTTAAAGTTGGTGACAAAAACCAATGAGATGCTTCGGGCAGAAAGGGGTGCCGAAGATCTTTATGTAGGTTACCCTATTCTAATGGGGAAATTTACCGATGGTACACTGGTTAGGTGTCCACTTGCTTTTTTTCCAGTGGAGCTCTCCATGGATGGCAAGAGCTGGTCAATGAAAAAGAGAGATCAGGGTATTGCTTTAAACAGAAGTTTTTTACTGGCCTACAGTTACTTTAATGAAATCAAGGTTTCAGATGAACTCCTAGAAACTAATTTAGAAGACCTGGGAGCAGAGGCTCGGCCATTTCTAACAGCCTTATATGAATTATTAAAGGAAAGTGAATTAGAATTAAACTTCAATTCAGACCTCTTTACTGATAAACTTCAAGAATTCAAGTCTTTAAAAAGATCTGCTTTCGACAGTTTAAAAGACGGAGAGTTAAAACTATATCCCGAAGCCGTTTTAGGAATTTTTCCGCAGGCCGGGTCTTATATCAGCTCTGACTACGATTATTTAATTGAAAATGGGTTTGCCGAAGATTTTGAAAGCATTGAAGAATTTTTAGGCAGCCACCAGCTAGATGAAGTTACCGTCAAAGAAGAAGATCTTCGTCTGCCTTTAACAGTAGATGCTTCACAAGAAGAAGCCATTCGGTATATCAAGTCTGGCAAGTCAATGGTGATTCAGGGACCTCCCGGTACAGGGAAGTCGCAGTTAATTGGAAACCTGATGGCAGATTACGCCGCCCAGGGTAAACGTGTACTTTTGGTCTGTCAAAAAAGAGCAGCTATTGATACCGTCTATCAACGTTTATCAGAGGTAGGAATACAAGCCTTTGTAGCTCTTATTCATGATTTTAAAGGTGATAGAAAACAGCTTTATAAAAAGATATCTGATCAGATTGACAATATTTTGATCTATAAGCATGAAAATCAAAGCCTTAATTCCATCTTTTTAGAAAGGGAATTTGATGCGGCATGCAGGAAGATAGACAAGATAGTAGAAGAACTTCAGAACTTTAAAACAGCATTATTTGATGATTCTGCCTATGGCAAATCAATAAAAGAATTATATCTATTAGCTAATCAGGAAAAAGAAAAGAAACTAGATCTTAAGGATAGTTTTGCCTTCTTTCATTTTAGCACATTACCAGATTATTTAAGCAAAGTTGATACCTTAGAAAAATACCGCGACGAGTTTGAAGACAGTAGTTCTACTTCATGGTTTTGGAAGAATCGAAAAGATTTCTCAAAGTTTAGCACAGCTCAGTACCAGGAAATAAAAGAAACCATTAACCAGCTGGCCTCAGTAAAAGAGGGTCTGGCCAAAATAGATGCTCCATTTTATTTACTTGTAGACAATGATCTGAGATTAATTGAGAAATACGAGCAGAGCATTCACTCTGAAAATGCCTTTTATCATTTTCAGAAAAACCACTCAGACAGTGACTATTTAGATCAGCTTTTGAATATAAAACAAGAACTTGAGTCACTCGAGTTATCTGACAAAGCCATTCTTTTTGAAAACCCCGAGAATGAAATTGATGCCATAGAACTGGCAAAGGAAAAAACAGATGGCCTTTTCAAGAGAATCGTATGGAAAAGTTTCTCAAAGGATAGAGAGCATATTTATGCTTTGTCTGACATCTTTGACGTGAGGGGACAAAAAAATGAGGTTCTCAGGCTCTCAGAAAAGGTACAAGAACTCATTCATTTCAGAGAACGCTGTACAGAAATAGGGCTATCCACACCGCTTCCAGTAAGGAGCGAGGCACTCGAAGCCATTAATAATCAAATAAGCTTCTGTCACTTATACCATGAGTTTATTACTCAGGCTCCATTTTCAAAACGATTCCTTGATACAGAGCGAAAAGATGATTTTGATGATTTTGTAGATGCTTGGAAAAGCGAATTAAGCAGAATTAATGAAAATAAAACGACCTGGCAGACTTTTTTAAGTTCTATTCAGATAGAGACTGTTCTGCCTGAAAATAGAAATGATTTAAATGCCTTTTTAGATAAGCAGTTTGACAATATTCAGGCTAGAGATGCACTGTATGAAAAACTTACAGCTGTTGAGAAAAAATGCTATCAGCTTACTCTTGATCAGTTTGACAAAGATTTTTCAAAGAACTTCAAACAGAACCTCATTCTGCATCTGATAGATGATTTGGAGCAGAAGAATCCTATTTTAAGGCAGGTTAGCAGTATGCAAATGCAGCTTTGGGAAGATGAACTACAAGAGCTCATAATGAAAAAACGCAAATTCAGTCAGGAGCATCTGACCTTAAAATTGCGTGAGCATACGTATAAAAATATAGAGAAAAACAGACTGGGCAATACCACTACCTACCGGGACTTAAAACATCAAACAGGAAAAAAACGACAGATATGGCCTGTTAGAAAAGTAGTCGGTGAGTTTAGTCAGGAGTTATTTGATTTAGTGCCTTGTTGGATGGCCTCTCCAGAAACGGTTTCTGCAATATTCCCAATTCACGGAGAGCCATTATTTGACCTTGTGATTTTTGACGAAGCGTCACAATGCTTCGCAGAAAATGGCTTCCCGGCTATGTTGAGAGGCAAACAGATCGTAATAGCCGGCGATGAAAAACAATTGAGACCAAACGATCTTTACAAAGTCCGTTTTGAAGAGGACAGTGAACATAATATTCTTTTTGAAGTAGAGTCTTTATTAGAATTGGCTGCTCAATTCCTGCCGTCTAAAATGCTTCAGGGGCATTACCGAAGCAAATCACTTGACCTCATTGACTTTTCTAATTCAAAGTTCTACAAGAATAGATTAAAGTTACTCCCAGACTTCAAGGAGCTAAATGAGGGCGAACCAGCCATTGGATTTATTAAGGTAGACGGTGTTTGGGAAAACAAACAGAATATTTTGGAAGCCAAACGGGTGCTTGAACTTATTCGGATTATCAGAGTAAATGGTAGCGATAAAGTTATTGGTGTTGTGACTTTTAATTATCAACAAGCCGAACTCATTTCAGAAATTCTAATTGACTACCCTAGGGTTATTGTTAAGAATATTGAGAATATCCAAGGTGATGAGTTTGACGTAGTCATTTTTTCTATTGGCTATGCCCCGGACCCAAATGGCCAACTAAAAATGTCTTTTGGCTCACTAAGCCAAAAAGGTGGAGAAAACAGGCTCAATGTGGCCATTACAAGAGCTAAAGAAAAAATTTGGGTGGTATCTAGCATAGACCCGTCTGACCTCAAAGTAGACGCCACTTTAAATGATGGACCCAAACTTTTAAAAGAGTATTTAGAATACGCTCAGAAAGTTTCTGAGAAAGAGTTTGTTCCATCCCCTCCTCAGGTTAGAAGCCATTCCTGGTCAAAACAGCTGAAAGCTGAGTTAATAGCACTCAAACCTGAACTTACTTCTGAATTACCATTCAGCGATCTTGCTTTTAAAACTGAGAACAGTTTTGGGGATCTGGTTTTAACAGACGATGAACTCTTCTACTCAGCAGAGTCAATTAAAGAATCATACGGCTATTCTCCATTAACCATGAAAGCCAAAGGCTGGAACTATCACAGAACCTGGAGTCGAAACTGGTGGCAAAAAGTTAAGCTGCCTTCTGTTCTTCTTTCGGAGGAAAAAGCCACGACAGAATAATACTGACGGCCAGAATACCAACAATTACCATTAAGGAATGCTGATTTGTAAAGCCCCATTCCTCTAACCAATGATGTGCCAACATCTTTACTCCAATGAAGGTCAATAACACGCCTAAACCATATTTTAGGTAGGCAAACATGTTGATAATATTCACTAAGAAAAAGAACATGGATCTAAGGCCCATGATAGCAAAAACATTCGAAAAGAAAACAATGTAAGGGTCCTTGGTAATAGAGAAAATGGCCGGAATTGAATCTACAGCAAAGATTACGTCTGTAAATGCAATAACAATGATTACTACAAATAAAGGTGTAACATAAATCTTATTCCCTCTATACTTATTCTTTACAAAGAATTTGTCAGACACAAACTTCTCGTAAACATTAAAATACCTCGAGGTGATTTTTACGGCCGGATGGTTTTTGGTGTCAATCTCTTCATCTTCATCATCAGTGAAAAGAATTTTAATGCCTGTGTATACCAGAAATGCACCAAAAATGTACAAGATCCAGTCAAATTTTTGAATTAGAGCGGCTCCGAGGAAAATAAATATAAATCTAAGTACTATGGAGCCCAAAATACCCCAAACCAACACTTTCTTATAGTTCTTTTCTCTAACACCAAAAGAGGTGAAGATTAAGATAAATACAAAGATATTATCTACTGATAATGAGTACTCAACCAGATAACCCGTGATGTACTCCAAGGCCATGTTTTTCTGAAGAAAAGTCTGTGCCTCTTCAAAAACAGCTGGTAATGTGGCATTCTTGTAGTACTTTCCTCTTACTATTTCAAGTGCTTCAGGAGTACTTATATCATGTATCAAATAGCCGTAATGTCTAAGGAAAAAGTAAAAGCTTACTGCCAAAAGCACCCATACCCCACTCCATATAGCTGCTTCTTTAAACTTCACTACATGAGATTCACTTTTTGAGAATGCCCCTAAATCCAGCATCATTACAAAAATGACAAACACAGCAAAACCACCAAAAAACAAAACCTCGTTAGAAAACTCCATTGTTAAATATAAACAGTTTAGACCCATCATCGGGTTTGCAAAAATGCATCATAATCCTGAAAATTATACTATTTTGGCATGAATAATGGATTTAGTATAGCTCTAGCATCAGACGTCTTTTATGTATAAAAACAAAAAGGTAATTGTAGTAATGCCCGCATATAAAGCGGCCCAGACCATTGAAAGAACATACAATGAAATACCATTTGACACCGTAGATGAGGTTATTTTAGTTGACGATGCCAGCCCTGATGAAACCACTGAAACCGCAAAGAGACTGGGAATACATCATGTGATTACACATAATATGAACAAAGGTTACGGTGGCAATCAAAAAACTTGCTATTCTAAAGCCCTAGAATTAGGCGGAGACATCATCATAATGGTACATCCAGACTATCAATACACACCGAAACTTATTAAGGCAATGACCTCAATTATTGGTGAAGATCTTTATCCTGTGGTTTTTGGTTCTAGGATATTAGGAAAAGGAGCACTTAAAGGCGGAATGCCCATTTACAAATACATAGCCAATAGACTTCTAACATTTTCTCAAAATCTATTAATGAGTCAGAAACTTTCTGAATATCATACCGGCTACCGTGCCTTTTCTGCGGATGTGCTACGATCTATAGATTTCATGAAATGTGATGACGATTTCATTTTTGACAATGAGATCATAGCACAGATATTCTTCAAAGGTCACGAAATAGCCGAAGTAACATGCCCTACAAAGTATTTCGAAGAAGCCTCTTCAATTAATTTTGCCCGAAGCTCAAAATATGGACTCGGAGTACTGGGCGTTTCTGTCAAATACTTTTTAACCAAACTAGGCCTTATGAACTGGCGATTACTTAAATAGTTTCTTGTTTTAAATACCTTTTGGTCCATTCCATGGCCCCGAAAGCCGCGATAATTACAAAAACCAAGTACAAAAGACTATAAAGCTTCACGTCTTTAACATAATACATATAAGTCGCTATAATATCTACAACCAACCAAATCCACCAGGCCTCCACTTTCTTTCTTATGAGCATGAAAGTAGCCACAATACTCATTACAGTAGTAAAAGAATCCATGTAAGGAAAAGCTGAGGGCAAACTAAAAAGTCGAGGGGCAATCTCGTGCAGATTTTTCGAGAAGGTTCCCAACAAAAGAGTTCCCAGAATACCCACACCAGATAGCAGTCCAAAATTCCTCGTACTAAGTTTTGTAATTTTTAATTCGTTTCGGGCATTGGCTTCATATGATTTCGGAAATTTCCATTGCCAAAAACCAATGATATTGGTTATGAAAAAGAAAATTTGAAGAAACATATCAGGGTAAAGCTGAATTTGGTAAAACATCCAAAAGGCAAGAACAACATTGAACAACCCGATAATCCAGCTCCACACATTTTCTTTGGCCGAAAGCCAAACGGCAATCCCTCCGGTAATAGTAGCTATGAGCTCAATTAAACTCATTTCATAGCTCAAAATACTAAAAAGGGTATTGCTTACACTAAAGATATCTTCCATAGCCCAAATATGCATTTGATTTTAAAAAATCATAGAATGTCCCGCTAAATAAAATATTATTAAAATGCCTATACGTTTTCGTAATTTCAATGAGAATTAAACTCAAAAACTCATGAAAACTTTATTAAAAACTTTAAAGTGGATTGGAATAGCCTTACTCCTTCTCATAATAGGTGGTATTTCTTATCTGAAATTAGGCTTACCCAATATAGATGCTCCTCAAGATCTTAAAGTAGAAATTACGCCAGAGAGGGTAGAACGAGGCCGCTACCTGGCAAACCACGTCAACCTGTGTATGGATTGTCACTCGGTTAGAGACTTCTCTAAATTCGCCGGCCCCATAACACCCGGAACTTTTGCCGGTGGAGGCGAAACCTTTAATGAAGACATGGGATTCCCCGGCACATTTTTTTCAAAAAATATTAGCCCGCACGGAATTGGAGATTGGAGCGATGGGGAATTATACAGAGCCATTACCTCTGGTATTACCAAAGACAATGATGTAATTTTTCCAGTGATGCCCTGGCCAAATTACAGTAAAATGGCCTCGGAAGATGTATATTCCATAATAGCCTATATCAGAAGTCTGGATCCAATTACAACTGAAAACAAGCCTTCTGAAGCAGTTTTCCCTGTTAACCTAATAAAGAACACCTTCCCGATGCCTGCAGATCCACAGCCTATTCCTGACAAATCTGACCTTGTAGCCTACGGCGGGTACCTGACCAATGCGGCAGGTTGTATTGAATGTCACACGAAAAAAGACGATAAAGGAAATAACATAGCCGGAACAGAGTTTGGAGGAGGGATGTCTTTCAAACTACCAGGAATTGGAACTGTCTATTCTGCGAATCTGACCCCTGATCCTACCACCGGTCTAAAATATAGCAAAGAGGATTTTATAAAACTATTTAAAGCCTATGCCGATAGTTCTTACGTACCACATGAAATTAAAAAAGGGGATTTCCAGACACTCATGCCCTGGATCATGTACGCTGGTATGACAGAAGAGGATTTGGGAGCAATTTATTCCTACTTGAAAACTTTAAAACCAATCAAAAATGATGTGGTGAAATTTGAGCCCGATGATCTGGCTTTAAATTAAAAGAAAACCCTTCACTTAAAAAGCCCGTTTGTTAACTTGCAATCGGGCTTTTTAATTACTCTTTATGAAAATAAAATATCTTTTAGTACTGCTCACCGGCATACTATTCTCCTGCACAGACCAGGCTTCTAAGATTATTTCTGAAGCCATTGACGCACATGGCGGCAAAGCTTACCAGAACATACATGTGAAATTTGACTTCAGAGGTTTACATTATGATCTAGAAAATAGGCAAGGCGTATTTTCTTACCAGCGAATTCAAAAAGACTCATTAAATAACGAAATCAAGGACCTTCTTACCAATGATGGCTTTTCACGTTTTGTAAATGGCCTCCAAGTTAGCTTGCCAGATAGCATGGCAGGTAAATATGAACGTTCGGTAAACTCTGTTGCCTATTTTTTCTTTTTACCATATGGATTAAACGACGAGGCGGTTAATAAAGAATTCCTGGGCGAGGTAGAAATTAAAGACCAGAGTTACTCCCTGTTAAAAGTATGGTTTAACGAAGAAGGAGGTGGTGAAGATCATCAGGATGTATTTATGTATTGGATTAATAAAGACAGTAATCTGGTGGACTATCTGGCCTATTCCTATGAGACAGATGGTGGTGGAGTTCGATTTAGAGAAGCCATTAAGAGACATAAATTAGGCGAATTCACCTTTCAGGATTATAACAATTATGGATTGGAAGATGCCGCCGTGCCCCTTGAAAGTTTAGCCATTATGTTTGAAAACGGAAAATTGCCTTTACTTTCTGAAATCAGAAACGAAAACATATCTTTACTGAAATAACTCAACCTAATGAAATACATAATTCTCCTTTTTTCATTCTTTGTGGCAACTGCCTTTTCTACTATTAAACCGATAAAAATAATATTTTTTGGTGATTCAATTACTCAAGATGGAGTGAGAGAAGGAGGCTACATTACCTTAATGCAAAATGATTTGAAAAAAAAGGGGCTGGAAGACCAATACCACCTCATAGGTGCAGGCATAGGAGGCAATAAAATCTACGATTTATATCTTAGAATGGAAGACGATGTTCTTTCCCAGGAACCAGATGAGGTGGTGATTTTTGTAGGCGTGAATGATGTATGGCACAAAGCCAGCCATGGTACCGGCACAGATGCAGATAAATTCGAAAAGTTTTACAAGGCAGTCATTGGCAAACTGCAAAAACAAGGAATTAAAGTTACCTTATGTACCCCTGCGGCAATAGGTGAAAAAACTGATTATAGTAATCAACAAGACGGCGACCTGAATCATTATTCTAATATAATCAGAGGATTAGCAAGTGAATTGTCTTGCCAATTGATAGATCTAAGAAAAGAATTTAGGTCGTATAACCTGGAACACAATCCAGAGAACAAAGATCGGGGCATTTTAACTACTGACAGAGTTCACTTAAACGAAACGGGAAACAGATTTGTAGCAGATCTTATGTGGAAGGCAGTGATCAAATAAGTTACAAAACGATTGTTCAATTAAAGATTTATTCTTTAATTTGATTATGCCTTTGATAAAAACAAGTAAAGAAGAGATTATAGAAACTGCTCTTAAGGTCTTCAGAGAGAATGGCTATTACCATACTTCAATGAGTGATCTGGCAAAAGCCTGTGGTTTACAGAAAGGAAGTTTTTACCATTATTTTGACAGTAAAGAAAGAATAATGGATGCGGTACTATCCAAAGTCCTGCATACGCTCAAAGAGGAGGCCTTCCCAATAGCAGATGATAAGTCACTGAATGACAGAGAGCGGATGCAAAAACTCATGCTTACTATCGGCAAAATAATGCTACAGCAAAATGGTGGGTGCATAGCAGCCAATACTTCATTAGAGACCAATGGAAAAGAGGTTATGTTTCGGAAAACCATCAAAGAAATTTTTTTAGGCTGGGAACTTGCCCTATCAAAAATATTCTCAAACCAATTTCCTGAGGGCACCTCTAAACGAATGGCTGAGCAGGCTGTGATGGAATTTGAAGGAGCCGTCATGCTATCACAATTGCATAACAATGACCAATACCTCAAGGATGTGTTTGTAAGAACCTTGAGCAAATTGAGATAAAAAAATTTAACAATATTTATAACGTACGTTTGGTATATTAAAACATGAATAAAGTATTTGAATCAGAGCATCTCATTCGTTTTCAGGATTGTGACCCGTTTAATCATCTTAACAATGCCCGCTATATAGATTACTTCATGAATGCCCGGGAAGATCACCTGGAAAAATATCTGAACTTCAGGATATATGAAGAAGCGGCAAAAACAGGAAGAAGTTGGGTGGTCACACAAAATCAAATAGCCTATTTCAGACCCGCAAACCTTATGGAGAAGGTTGTCATTGACTCTACTCTCGTTCAATTAGGTAAAAAACATATTGTGGTAGAACTAAATATGTGGAACGCAGTTAAATCCCAACGAAAGTCTATTCTATGGGTTAGGTTTACTCATTATGATTTATCTCTTCAGAAATCCGCAGAACATAGTGAATCCCTTAACCGCCAATTTTCACCCTACGTTAATAATGAAATAACTGCTTCAAATTTTGAAGACCGACTTAAAGAATTAGCAAGATGAAAAAGAGTGAAATAGAAAACTATCTATGGTCTACAAGCGATGAGCTACTGAGTTTGGTAATAAGTTCTAATGAAGAACTGTTTTATAAAAAGAACAACAACAAATGGTCTGTTGCCGAAAACGTAGCTCACCTAAGTTTAAGTGCCAAACTCATGTCTAAAGCACTCAATGCTCCCAAAATAGCCCTGCTAATTAAATTTGGTATAAACCTTAAAACATTTAGAAATGAAGAGTGGCTATTAAAAACGTATTACGAAGCTACTTTACCGGCAACTACCGGATTTGAACCCAGACTTAAAAAAACAAGTACTAAAGAATATGAGCTTGAAGAATTCAAAAACAGTCATAAAAAGCTGATCAAATCTTTAGAAAAATGGCCTGAGTGGACATTAGATAGAATTCAACTTCCTCACGTGGTCTATGGAAAACTAAGTTTAAGAGAATACTTAATCTTTATTTGCTTTCATATTAAACATCATAAAAAGGCAATCAATACGATTCTTGAAACTAAATAAGTTTCATTTTTACCGGATCCCAATGCAAGGTCGTTTTCTCAAAGTAGCTCTTATTGCAAGCCAGTACGGGTGCGGCAGCCCTGAAACCAAATATCGGATCTTCTACGGTATCCTGACTCCCCTTTCTGATGTTTTCGAAAAAATTGCCAAAATGCCTTACATGCTCATTTTCATCCTCAGGGTTTTTAAATATTCTTTCTGTCATTGGTTCAGCTTTCTTATCAGCTTCTGAGTAAAGAGAATTATAATGATTCTCATAAGCCTTTTGCTCTTTTTCTTCAAAAGTAAAGAGACTATCATACCCTCCCATTCCAGGAGCTTTGGCAAGCTTTCGTTTCGTAATTTTAAGTCCATTCCACTGGAACTCAATCTGCCCCTCTGAGCCAATTATTCTGGTATTATTATTTATTGTGCCTGCATTCGCAAAATTCACCCTCATTACCAGCTGAAAAGCCGCATGTTTATCGGTTTTAGGGTAATCCAAAACTCCTACCATCACATCTGGCACATTTCTTCCATCCTTCCAATAAGTCAGTCCACCTGAAGCATAGATCCTCTCAGGCCCTTTTGACTGCACTGCGTAATGCACTCCGGTTACTAAGTGCACGAAAAGATCCCCTGCTACACCCGTACCATATTCCTTATAATTTCGCCATCTGAAAAAGCGTTTAGCATCAAATGGAATTTTCGCGGTGTCTTTCAAGTAGTTATCCCAATCTACTGTATTTGCTGATGCATCCAAAGGAATACTATAATTCCATGCACCTATGGAGCTAAACCGATCATAAGAGGCTTCTATAAAATTAATTTCTCCTATCTCTCCAGCTGCAATCAGTCGCCTTGCCTCCTCAAAATCTGAACCACTAATTCTTTGGCTACCTACCTGCATTGTCTTTCCTGAAGCTTTCCATGCGTCAATTACCGCCGCTCCTTCAGAAATATCCTGAACCATGGGCTTTTCACAATAAACATGCTTTCCAGCCTTTAGAGAATCTATAGTGATTTTATCATGCCAGTGATCCGTTGTGGCTATAATCACAGCGTCAATATCCTTTCTGTTTAAAATCTCACGATAATCACGAGTTGTAAAGAAATCTTTTCCTTCAAGCTCCTTCATATGATTTAACCTTCCCTGATACAAATCTGCCGCTCCTACAAATTCAATTCCCTCGTTCTCTCTTGCAGCTTTGGTATCATAATGCCCCTGAATACCCATGCCTATAGTGGCTAAACGGATATTATTAATACCTCCTAGCTTCCCGGTTGGAAGAATGTTGAAAGGTTTTAAAACAAATGGAGCAATACTAAGCTTTGCGGCATCTTTGACAAACTGACGGCGATTGTTTTTCATCTTATTTCAGACAGGTTATTATTTGACTTACAAATTATTCAAAAAAAGCCCCGATTAGAAATCAAGGCTTAAAAATTAGTTCATTCTTTGCAAAGCGAAGCTGGCAAGATAACGACATCCCACAGGATTGGAGTCACGCAGACATTTCAAAGTGAGGCCCAAGTAGGTACTATTGAATTGTCAATTAGGCTTTTAAAGATATAAAAACAGGCAGATTCCATCAAAAGGGAAAGGGCTTACGAGAAAACTTTTGTAATCAATAATGACACCCTTATACTCTGCAATTTAGCTTTTGAGGTTTAAACTCTCTCATATTTTCTTTTATACCATATCAAGAACAATAAACTAAGCCCTGCTACTCCCATGCAAAGTTGAAAAGCCCAGCCAATTTGATCTGCCCTATTATTATACAAAAACATAGGCAAGACAGCCCCCAGTCCAATTCCGGCTTCTAAAGAAATATACATAGTGGCCACTGCTCTCCCTCTGGTTTCAGGGGTACACAGATCCACTGTCCATGCCTGATATGAAGGTGAAATAATTCCCCAGGCCATACCAAAAAGAATACCCCCGACAACGAAGAAAACAAGATGACTGGTGACTGAGGTAAACCCAAAAGCCAACACCATAAAAAATGCTCCGCCAATTAAAACATTTACCCTACCCTGTCTATCAGAAAGTTTACCTGCCAAAATCCTGGTCAGCAATGACGAAATAGTGAAAATAAGAAAGTAAAGACCCTTATTCTCTGCTCCCACAATTTTTGTCAGATCAGGTGTTAAAGTTATCACTGTTCCGTATCCAAATGAGGTCAGAAATACCACAATAGCGACGGGCCAAATATCTTTATGAAATATATCTGCAAACTTCACTTTAAACATTCGAAATGAGAAAGGTTCTCTTCTTTCCTCTGGCAAAGTTTCTTTCATTGAAAACAGAATAGCTACTGACAAAAAAGCAAACAAAGAAGAAAGATAAAATAGTGTATTTATGGATGTCAATTCGGCTATCAGACTACCTATAAACGGCCCAAAGGCCATGCCCATGCTGGTAACAAAACCATATATACCCATTGCTTCGCCTCTTTTGGTTACAGGTACGATATCCGCTATAAATGCTGCTGTGCCGGTAGGCTTAAACCCCGTTGAAAACCCGTGAACCAAGCGTAATAAAAGAAAGAAAAACACGGTATTGGCAACAGGATAAAAGAAGCCGCACACTACACAAACAAAGGCCCCTACCATCATCACAGGTATTCTACCCCACTTATCTGTTAGCTTTCCACTAAAGGGTCTTGAAAAGCCAGCAGTTACTGTGAAAATACCAATTATTAAACCCTTGTAATCCTCACCGCCCATGGCGGTGAGATAATCCGGCAATTCCGGAATAAGCATATTAAAACTGGAGAAAAAGAGGAAAGAACTTAAACAGAGTAAAACAAACTGCCCTGTTAAAATCTTTTGATCAGACTGCATAAAAATTATTATAAAAAAAGGCACAACGTTTAAGTTGTGCCTTCAAGATTTATCTCGAGTAATTGGGTGCCTCTCGGGTCACTTGCACATCATGCGGATGACTCTCCGCCATCCCTGAAGAGGTAATTTTGACAAATTTGGCTTTTTGAAGCTCTTCTATATCACTTGCTCCGCAATATCCCATTCCTGCTCTAAGCCCTCCTACCATTTGATACAAAACTTCGCCAGCTTTACCTCTATAAGCTACTCTTCCTACAATACCTTCGGGAACCAGTTTCTTAACATCAGCTTCTGCATCCTGGAAATACCTGTCTTTAGAACCGTCTTCCATGGCTTCCACTGAACCCATACCCCTATAGGTCTTAAATTTTCTTCCTTCAAAAAGCACCATTTCACCAGGAGCCTCGTCTGTTCCTGCCAATAGACTTCCTATCATCACAGAGCTGGCCCCTCCGGCTAAGGCCTTTACAACATCGCCAGAGAATCTGATACCACCATCTGCAATAATTGGCACTCCTGAACCTTGAATAGCTTTTGCTGATTCGTAAACGGCTGTCAACTGCGGCATGCCAATTCCAGCAATAATTCTGGTAGTACAAATACTTCCCGGACCCACACCTACTTTAATTCCATCAGCTCCGGCGTCTACAAGTGCCTTAGCTGCCTCACCTGTTGCAATGTTACCACAAATAACATCGACATTACTAAAGGCTTTCTTTACTCTTGAAAGTGTTTTAATAACTCCTCGTGAATGACCATGAGCCGTATCAATACTAACAACGTCTACTCCTGCTTTTACAAGTGCTGCTACTCTTTCCTCAATATCTGATGTAACCCCTACAGCTGCACCTACAATAAGCCTGCCGTGAGAGTCTTTAGCGGCATTTGGCCTATCTCTTTTCTTTAAAATATCCTTATAAGTAATAAGACCTACGAGGTTGTAATCTTTGTCTACAATAGGCAACTTCTCAATCTTGTATTCCTTTAAGATATTCTCTGCCTCCATTAAGCCAACACCAAGATTAGCGGTGATAAGATTATCTTTAGTCATAATCTTTTCAATCGGCATTAAAAGATCCGTCTGAAATCTTAAGTCTCTGTTGGTAACAATACCATAGAGTTTGTTTCCTTCAGTCACTACCGGAATACCACCCACCTTAAACTCCTTCATTATTCTGAGAGCATCTCCCACGAGGGCATCTTTCGGCAAGGTAATGGGGTCTATGATCATTCCACTTTCTGATCTTTTAACTTTTCTCACTTGCTCTGCCTGCTCAGCAATGCTCATGTTTTTGTGGATAATACCTACACCACCTTCCTGTGCCACAGCAATAGCCATTTCATATTCTGTCACAGTATCCATAGCGGCTGAAAGCAATGGAATATTCAATGAAATATTTCTGGTAAGTTTTGTAACAGTCTTACAGTCACGTGGCAACACATCAGAGTAAGCAGGAACAAGAAGAACGTCGTCGTAGGTGAGTGCTTCGAAAAGAAGCTTTGAGGAGTTAATCATATCGCAAATAAGTCTACATCTATTATTTGCCACGCAAAGCTAAGGAGAATTATTTAACAATTACCTATACTATCAAAAGATTATACTACCTCTTGGAATAGTAATACGTTGATCCGTCAGCCAAAACAGCTCCAATTGGACATTTTTGATATAACAAAAGATGTGTCTTGCCATCAATCTGTTCAAACCAATACCAATGATACATCTGCTCATCCGTAAGAATCAGAGCTTCTCGACCGCCTTCAATCCCATTTGTGACAGAACTGACTTCACTTGAATCATTGATCATTCTTGTAAAAGTCTTATTTTCCGCATTGATGATGATCTTTTCAGTAAATCCAATGGCCTCTCCCGTCTGGTCTAATTGAGAAAAACCGTTTGTCAATCTTACCAAATCCCATTCTCCATGAAATTCCGACAGTACAGGAGGCAAAACGCAACAATCCTTCTCGCTGCATGAGCCGAGGACCGTTGCGAAAAAAAGTAGTATGAATAACCTTTTCATTTTTACAGATTCAGAATTTTCCCAACAAACTGAACGGTACCAGATGACTTCTCATATATAGTAAAAACGAAAGGTCTGTTACAATTAAACACCGGATACATTGGGGCAGAGGTAAGCTCTATACCTATAGTTGTGACTGCTGCAGCCTCAGTTCCTTCTTCATCTATTTCTACAAAAGCATCCTGTTTCACAAAACCAACCACCAATCTGCCAGCAGGTGGCGAAATTTTTGACAAATCTGCCGAAGAACTAAAAAGTGAAGGCATTCCCATAGCGGCTAATACATTATTGAGTTTCTTATTGTATTCAAGTTTGACTTTAGGAAACCTCAGATCAACTTTTCCAACTCGCATAGCCTTTGACATTTGATCCCACTCATCCTTATCTAAAGTATTAATCAGCTCCGCTACACTTACCTCTTCGTTTGGCAGCATGACACGCATGGCATAATTTCCACTTCCGTAATCCATTTCCAAAACTTGATATTTCGTCATATCAGCATAAGAAAAAGTATCCAAAGCAGACATCATATCTACTTTCTGAGTACCGGATAATCCTGCAAAATCAGCCTTTTGCGTTTTTTCTTTGTCAAACTGAAGAGCCCAGTCTCCTTTAAAGTACAAGGCATTAATAATAAACATTACCTGATCAGCAGAAATCTCTGTAAGTATTTCATCAATCTTGGCATTAGTATTATCACTAGCCCATTGATTGATCTTTTTAAGAGTAGCATCATTGAAGGGTTCCTGATAAAGCTCCGCGTTAAAAGTCTCCTTCATTATATCCAGAAAACTTTTTTCTACATTAAAACCCTCCCTTTGCCAAATGGAGTTTGCAAGTGTATTCGTCACTTTCGGATCTGCCTTTGGCAATTTATCAATCAATTCCGAATAGCTGGTATTGATCAATTGATCGTCGAGCCCTTTTAAATTCAAAGTATTCAGAAGTTCCTCATTTGAGCTACCATCTGAACCATTGAGAAGCATACCTAAGGCCATATGCAGGCTCAAGGGTGAAACAAAGAAGTTTTTACCCGCTTCTTCCTTCTCTAATTCTTTGACAAAGTCAAAGGCAAATTCTGTAGTTCTACCTACGAAGTCCTGATTCACAGTAAGGTCTATGGGTTGAGGATTTGAAGTATCGCATTGGCTCATTCCAATAAACAAACCAACACATGTTACGGATGACAGTATAAGCTTTTTCATAATTTTAACGTGTTTCCTATTGAATGAAAAAGAGGTTGGCAGGGTTGTACGCCTTAGCAAAAAAAGACTCCGTTTTACAAGTCTTCAAGAAGGCGAAAAGTCATAAACTGACCTCCGTGATTCTCATTCTGATACAGAATCAGTGAGGTTCCATTTAGCTGTGTTTTAAAGCTTTTAACTTTTGCCAATCGATGATAGTAGTCCTTTTCAAACTTCAATTCCGCTTCATGGCCACTTATTTTGGTAGACGCCACTTCTGAAATTTGCAGAGTCTTGCCGTCTGATTTTATTTGAGCAGAAGAAAAATAGAAATTCACTACACTTTTACCATTGATTAAATAGCGGCCACCAGAATCTTTCTCTGGCTTAATTTCTAAGACAACATCATAAGGTACAGCTGAGCTATTGTTATAAGTCTTTAACTCATACCTGCCAAAAGGAACAGGGTTTGCCTCTTTAGAACTAAATAAATAATCCGGACTCAAGTCCTTTTCTTTACATGAAAACATGATGCTGGAGAGCATCATTATCCCGACAAATAATTTCACTTCTTTCCCTTAAAAGTAGAAAGGTTGGAGAGAAAGCTTTGAATGACTTTCCCCCAACCTTTTTAACCCTAAAACCCTTTTCAATAACTAAGACCCCTTTCGATGGGAAATGGTTGCAAACGTTTGAAAAAAAATATTTTATATCAAGATACCAGCAATACATGCAGTCAGATTGGAAGCAATAGCTCCACCAATCATTGCCTTCGTGGCTAGTTTGGCTATGTCCTTCTTCCTCATGGGTGCAATTCCACCTATTCCACCAAGCTGAATTCCAATAGACGCAAAATTGGCAAAACCACACAAGGCATAACTGGCAATAATAGCAGAACGCTCGGTAAGACCATCCTCCGCTAAAACAGATTGTAAATCAGCATAGGCGATTAATTCAGTCAGTACAATTTTCTCACCCATTAAACCACCAACAGTACCTGCCTCATTCCAAGGCACGCCCATGGTCCAGGCCAAGGGCTTAAATAGGGTTCCCAAAATTTCGGCGAAAGATGTATTTACATAACCTAAAATACCATCAACCATAGCTACAATTGCCACTATGGCAATTAGCATAGCTCCGATATTGGCAGCAAGCTTCAAACCATCTACAGCTCCATCACCTACTGCCTCTACCACATTTCCTGCAGTTTTTTCAACATTGACATTCAAGCTACTTTTCGTTTCTGACTCTTCTGTTTCGGGATACATTATTTTGGCAATGATTAGAGCCGCGGGTGCATTCATAATTGAAGCTGCCATTAAGTGACCGGCAATACCAGGAATATCCTCAAGCATTTTAACATAGAGAGCCATTACGCCACCGGCTATAGTAGCAAAGCCTGCCACCATAATAGTCATGAGCTCAGACTTGGTCATACCTTTGATAAATGGCTTGACAAGCAATGGAGCCTCCGTTTGTCCTACGAAAATACTTCCTGCAACACTCAGCGTTTCTGAACCACTGGTGCCCATGGTTTTTTGCATAACCCAGGCAATCCCCTTTACTACCTTCTGAAGTATTCCCAAATAATAGAACAAAGAGACTAAGGCTGAAAAGAAAATAACTGTAGGCAAAACCCTAAAAGCAAAATTGAGATTAGGTGAATCTACAATACCTGAAACAAAAGATTTAAACAAGAAATCGCCACCTTGATCGGCATATGACAAAAGCCTCGCGATAAGAATATCAAAGAATTTGAAAAAAGGTAAACCCACGGGGGTTTTTAAGATGATAAGTGCAAACCCGAGCTGAAGAGCTAAACCCCACAAAACCAGTCGATAATTAATTCTTTTTCGATTATTACTCATCAAAAAAGAAATTCCTAGAAGCACGATTATACCTAAAAGGCCAATATAACGTTCCATTAAATGGTATTTGGTTTGAAATTTGCCTTAAAGTAAATGAATTTTGTACTAGATAGCGTACTTTGCGTGCGTTTTACGTGCTTTAAAAATAAACTTGCTTCCTAATTGACCGTAGTTAAAAAGAAATATCTCTTCTTTTTGATCATTCTCTTGGTGTCATATTCTGCCCATTCGCAGATCATGTATCGCTCAAGGTATAAATCAGCCATTTTGCTGGAGGGCTTTGGTATTGGCCCTATTATGTCTGTCAATTATGAAATGGCTCCTATACGAAATCAAAAGAGTTATTTTGCCGGAAGAATAGGCTTAGGTTACTTACCAGCGAACTTCGGAAATGGTGCCGGATACTCTATTCCTGCCGGTGCAACCTATAATGTTTTATTAAATAACCTGAAAAAGGGCATTTACAAAAGGGTGATGAATAAGTGTAAAACTAAACCACCTAAGTTTGATCTTGAGTATTTTGCCGAGATGGGTGGAGGGCATTCCTGGGTCATTTATCCTACCTCCACAAACAGACACTATTTTAATGCATATGGGGCTTTAAAAGTACATATGCTTTTTGACATCCCCCCTAAAACCAAGGTTATCTCTTTAAAGGTCAGCATTAATCCCAGAATAAACCGATCAGGCATAACCTTCTATGAGTCATCGCCTTTAGGCGGAGAAAACTTCTTTGGAGGTTTTGCTCTTGGCTTCTCTCTCTAAACTTCAGTTTCCACTTCTTTGGTAAAATACTTGGTTAGGTCAGCAGTAGCTACTTCTTCTTTGGTCAGATTGTAAAATTCGTCGTGAATATTGAAGACATTCCCTTCAGCTTCTATTTTTTCATATTCTCCTGACTGTTTAAGTTCATAGGAGTTGTAATTATCCTTCAGGTTATATTTCAGAATCAAAATCATTTGCTTCTTTAAGAACTCATCCACTATCTCAAAAATGGACTCGATTCTTCGGTCAAAGCTCCTAACCATAATATCGGCACTACTACCATAAACCTTCGGATCTCCATTATTATGAAAATAGAAGATTCTGGAGTGTTCTAAATAATGACCTACAATAGACTTTACCCGAATGTTTTCACTAAGGCCAATACGCCCTGGTCTCAGGCAGCAAATACCTCTGACGATTAGCTCAATTTTTACACCGGCACCCGATGCTTTGTAAAGCTCTTCAATGGTTTCTTTATCCTCTAAAGAATTTATTTTAATACATATCCCTGCCGGTTTTCCAGCTTTGGCATTTCTGGTTTCATTCTGAATGAGCTCAATTACGCTGGCACGCATGTCTCGGGGAGAAGTAATCAAATACTTATACTCCTGAGGCTCAGAGTGACCGGTAATTACATTAAAGAATTCAGAAATATCTTTGGTGTAGTTCGGGTTTGTGGTAAGAATACCAATGTCAGTATATAGCTTAGAGGTATCTTCATTGTAGTTACCCGAAGCCATGTGGGCATATTGTACTACTTTATTCCCTTCTTTACGAACTATAAGCATTAGCTTGGTATGTGTTTTCACACCACCAATACCGTAAATAACAAAACAGCCGGCCTTTTGCAATCTTTCTGCTTCACGAATGTTATTTTCTTCATCGAAACGTGCCTTAATTTCAAATAGAGCCGAAACATGCTTTCCGTTTTCAGCTGCTTTTAATAAAGCCGCAGTGATACGAGAATTCTTAGCTAAACGATAAATGGTAAGCTTTATAGACATTACCTGAGGATCTTCGGCTGCTTTTTCTATCAACTGAAGAACAGGCTCAAAATTATTAAACGGATGATGAAGCAAAACATCCTGTTCTTTAAGAGAAGAGAATATGTTTTGCATTTTCTCTCTGTCAAAATTTAGAGCAGGCACTACATTTCTAACCGCTGTCATTTCATCCTTAAACTCCGGATGACCAATAATTTGCCAAAGCCTGGTGAAATCCATGAGTTCTTTATTGACGAAAATATTATACTCATCTATCTCCCATCTCTTTTTAAGGATTTTCATCATCCAGTTAGAAGGCTCATCCTCAATAACCATTGATACCACCCTTCCCACTTTTCTTTCCTTTATTTTCTGCTTTATCTCATCCACAAAATCCGCTTCGATATCATCGCTTTCTTCAAGCGTAAAATCGGCATTACGTAGAATTCTGAAAAGATCTACAGATTCAATTTTTACATTTCTGTAAAGTTTCTGAACATTCTCAATAATTATCCTCTCCATTGGTAAAAAGAGGACCTCATCATTAACTATGTATGTATGAAACTTAGGTAAATTGTTAGGAATTTGAACAAAAGAAAGTTTTCGAGAATCGTCCTCACCAGCTCTCAAGAGGCTCTTTTTGCTTCTGGTAACTACTCCCAAGATCAGATTTTTTGCCAATAATATTGGAAAAGCATGGGTCTGGTCATAAACCATTGGGGTGAGCATAGGAAAAACGGCAGAATCAAAGTAATCTGTTGCCTCCTTTTGTTGTTCCTTAGTCAGTTCGTTAAAGTCTACTATTCTAAAACCATTCTCCTTGAACTGTGGCAGAAGCTCTTCACGATACAATTGATTTCTATTTTCATAGAATTCATTGATTTTGGTCAAAAGTTTTATCCTGAATTGAGTTTCCCTTAAACCTGAGTAATCAATTCTCTGTTTTCCGTAATCGATGTAATTGTATAAACTACCTAACCTTACAGTAAAAAACTCATCGAGATTAGAGGCAGTAATTGCCATAAATTTGAGCTTCTCAAATATGGATAGATTGGGTTTTTGAACCTGATCTAACACTCTTTGATTAAAAGTAAGCCAACTAAGATCACGAGATAGCAAAGGAGATTTGACAATACTCTCCATTTGCCTGTCTAGCTTTGAAGAAGAATTGGTTTCCAAAATTTTTACTTCTGTAATTTTCTCAGGATTAAGAAGTGACTTAATGTATTTGAATAAGTTCTTACTATCTGGCATTCTGTATATACTTTTATGCTCTGCAAATTGATAACTCAGCAATGAGCAATCAAAACCTTTATTATTATCATTCTCTTAAGATTTAACCAAAATCCGTTTTAAAGCAGAAATGGTCTTATCAATTTCTTCTGTCGTATTCTTTTCGCAAAAAGAAAAACGAACATTCGCCCTTTCGTCAGGAATATTGAGCTCATTTAAAACATGAGAACCAATATCTGTTCCACTACTGCATGCCGACCCACCAGAAACACAAATACCTTCAATATCTAAACTAAACAGAAGCATTTCGTTATCTCTGTGTGCCGGAAAACTAGCATTTAGTAAATGATAAAGGCTATCTTTTAACTCACCTGATTTCCCGTTAAAAGTAATATCAGGAAAAGTCTGAACGAGCTGTTCTTTCAGATATTTTTTTAACCCAGAAATATGTTTTTTTCTGTCTTCTCTTTTCTCAATAGCTAAAGCTAATGCCGCCGCTAAACCTACTACGCCAGCAACGTTTTCTGTACCGCCTCGCATGTTACGCTCCTGGGCACCCCCATGAATAAAAGGATTAATTTTATTTCTGGCATTGATGTACAAGAAACCAACGCCCTTGGGACCGTGAAACTTATGTCCTGAACCAGAAATAAAGTCGATATCAAGATCCTGTAGGTCGATTGGATATTTCCCCACTGTTTGCACAGTATCAGAATGGAAATACCCTCCATATTTTTTCACCAATTCTCCTACGGCTTTTATATCCAGGATATTCCCAATCTCGTTATTGCCGTGCATAAGACTTACCAATGCCCCAGGATTTTGGCTGAGCTTTATTTCTAAATCTTCAAGATCCACAGACCCATCAGGTTTTAGCTTTAATTTCAGAAAAGTTATTTGGCCAAACTTTTCGAGGTGCTCTAAAGGATGCAACACAGCGTGATGCTCAATTGGCGACGAAATGAATGTTTTCACACCCAAACTCTCCACCGCACCTCTGATGATGGTGTTATTGGCTTCAGTTCCTCCAGAGGTAAAGAATATCTCGGATGGCGAAGTGTTAAGAAGCTCGGCTACTTTCTTTCTTGCATTCTCAATTGCAGACTTGGCCTTTCTACCCATGGTGTGAATAGAGGAGCCATTTCCGTAAACATCTATATAAAATGGCAGCATGGCTTCCAGAACCTGAGGATCTAAAGAAGTAGTGGCCGCATTATCTAAATATATAATTTCTCTCATAAGCTGTTAAAACATCCGCAATTTACACATTTGCTTCTACAGCCTGGGTTTATCTTACCACTTTTCTAAGCCCAGAAGCTTCTTTCCAAGGTCATTTAATTTAGCGGTATCGTACTTGAGTTTTTCCCAGTTTCGGGGATCTCCCGGAAAAGCAAAGCCTTCTGGTGAAATTCTATTTTTCCAACTGCTAACCCTCCATTCTCTCATAGCATCATTCTCCTCTTCTGCAGGCATCATGGAGATGTATTGAGCTATTCTAACTTTATTCTGGGAAAGATTTGGTCGAATACCATGTGGTGTCAGGCTGTTAAAAATCAGCAGATCTCCGGCTTCAAGTTTTACTTTCACAAAATCGTCTTTAAATTCAGACACATCCGGCTTAAAACGATCGCGATCTTCTGGCTGATTTAATTTCCAGGTATCATATTCTCTGTATAGTCTGGGAATGCACTGAAAACCTCCCATATTTTCGTCAGTTTGGTCAGATAAAGCCAGCACTCCCTGCACATTTTGCGGACGTGTTTCCGGATCATAGTCCCAATGAATAAATCCTTTAAACTCATGACCTGGTCTGGAAGGGAAATTTAAATTAGCCCTATCAATAGTAACCCAAAGCTTCTCAATACCCCAAATATCTACAAAGGCATCATAAACCCTTTTTGTTTGACGATTATCCCATAATAGCTGATGATTATAAACTTCTACCATTCCACTATTTGCCAGTTCGGTCATTTTCATTTCGGCTCGAGGTGCAGTGTACCAGCCTTCTTTATCATCAGGAGACTTTTCCTCAAATTCCCAAAGAAAGTCAGCGGTGGCTTTCGCTTGTTCTTTTGAAACAGCATTTTTCACTACCACATATCCATTTTCTAACCAAAAGCTGAAATCATCTTCAGATAAAACTTTTAGGGGCACTCCATTACTTCTATCGTTTAGCTTTTGTGTACTACTGGTTGCTGTAGAGGGGTTGCCCGGTATTTCCTTATGATTCTTATTGGCTATCTCCGGCATAGCCATACTTTGAGTATTTTTCATTTTTCTTAGATTTTATTTTACAAATCTCAGAAAACAAATCAAAGGAAGCCTTCTCCATTTTGATACATTTTTTAACTATATTGATATTTTCAAGAAATGTAGAAGCCATATATGCAAATTTAAAATAGATGCAGACCATTTTTGAGGAAATAGCACCCGAGCCCGGAAGCTCCATAAGGATTTTAGTAAATCCTAAGCTACATGACTTCTACTATTGGCATTACCACCCCGAAATTGAGTTGGTTTTTATTAATAAAGCCTCGGGCAACAGGCATGTTGGGCATCACCTTTCGCCATTTTTTGAAAATGACCTTGTTTTAATTGGACCAAACATTCCGCATCTCAACTTTGACCATGGAATTAAAACAGAATATGAAAAGGCTGTTGTCCAATTTCTGCCAACTATCTTAGGTACAGCATTTCAAAAAAGTATTGAATTATCTGGAATTCAAACTTTACTACAGAAGGCAAACTATGGAATTGCCTTTGGCACTGAAACCAAAAAACATGTAAAAGGGTCTATTCAGCAGCTACATAAACTCAATGGAATCAAAAGACTTCTTAGTCTTTTGGAAATCTTGCAGCAACTTTCAGAAGCCAAGGACTATCAACTGCTTCATAAAGAGCCATATCCAGTGAAGGTGAAAGAGAAAGAAGAGAGCAGACTAAAACGCATCTATACATTTATTGATCAGAATTACACCCGGAAAATTGAAATTTCGGAAATTGCCGGAGTAGCCTCTATGAGTCCGGCAGCTTTTTGCAGATACTTTAAGAGAACCACGCATCTTACCTTTACCCAATTCCTAAATAATTATAGAATTGATATAGCCAAAAAGCTACTTCTCACCAATCGTTCTATTTCAGAAACAGCCTGGGATTGTGGTTTTGAAAGTCTGTCTTATTTTAATCAGACGTTTAAAAATATTACTTCAGAAAACCCTTCGCATTTCAAGAAGAGGATACTCCATCATCAATAGGTACACCTCTTTTAAAAGCCGTTCCAAAATCTATAAGTGACTCGGTTTTCAGCACACCCGGAATATGATCTATCTTGCCATACAAAACAGATCTCATGTGCTCACTATTTCTTGCCACAATTCTGATATATAAGGTGTACTGCCCGGTGATATAATAGCACTCAGTTACTTCCGGAATTTCCTTTAAAGCTTTAATGATAGATTCAGAATTAGAATCTTCTTTCAGAATTATCCCCGTAAAGGCACTCCATTCATAACCCATTTTTCGTTCATCCAGCTGAATACTTTGTCCTGTAATGAGACCCTTTTGCTTCATTTTAGCTACTCGCTGATGTACCATTGTATTAGAAATGCTCAGCATCTTCGCAATTTCAGAATAGGGACGTCGTCCGTCTTTTTGTAATAGCTTTAATATTTTCTTATCAGTCAGGTCTGTCATAAGTCAAATTTACCTTTTCAATATAATATAGTTTATTTTTAACTTAATATTCGCACTAAAAATACAATTTAAATTATATCTAGCAGAAATAAAGTCATTTTGTGAACTTGCAACTATAAAATGATAGGAATATGACAGAAACTTTGGGAACAAAATCGCAGCAATACATTGATTTGGAAGACAAATACGGTGCTCATAATTACCATCCACTACCAGTAGTGCTTGAGAAAGGCGAAGGGGTATTTGTATGGGATGTTGAAGGGAAAAGATATTACGACTTTTTGTCTGCTTACTCTGCTGTAAACCAAGGCCATTGTCATCCTGAAATAATAGGTGCATTAAAAACACAGGCTGAAAAATTAACATTAACTTCAAGAGCCTTTTACAATGCCAACCTGGGTGTATTTGAAAAATACATAACAGAACTTTTTGGTTTTGATAAAGTTCTCATGATGAATTCAGGCGTAGAGGCTGTCGAGACAGCTCTTAAGCTCTGCCGCAAATGGGCTTATGAGAAAAAAAGCATTCCGGAAGGCAAGGCTAAAATAATCTTTGCAGGAGAAAATTTTCATGGAAGAACACTGGCCGTAATTTCTGCTTCTACAGACCCGGTTAGCAAAAAAGGCTTTGGTCCATATATGCCAGGTTTTGAAGTAGTGCCTTACAACAATATTCAAGCTTTAAAAAATCTAATTCTTCAAGACCCTTTTATTGCTGGATTTATTGTAGAACCTATTCAGGGTGAAGCAGGCGTTATGGTTCCTGATGAGAACTATCTGAAAGAAGCCAGAGAATTATGTAAAAGTGCAAATGTACTATTCATAGCAGATGAAATTCAAACCGGAATTGCCCGAACCGGAAAAATGCTGTGCATTGATCACGCAGAAATAAAACCAGACGTAGTGATCTTGGGAAAAGCCCTCTCAGGTGGAGTACTTCCAGTTTCTGCTGTCTTAGCCAATGACGATGTCATGCTTTCAATTAAGCCAGGCGAGCACGGCTCTACTTTTGGTGGTAATCCGCTGGCTTGCTCTGTGGCCCATGCTGCTCTTGAGGTTATTCAGAAAGAGAAACTCGCTGCAAACGCAGAACATCTTGGTCGTATATTCAGAGACGAAATTCAAAAATTGGTTGATAGCTCATCACTGGTAAAATTAGTCAGAGGTAAAGGACTGCTCAACGCCATTGAAATTAACACAGATGAATCATCCTCTTTAGCCTGGGAGATCTGCTTAAAACTGAGAGACAATGGTCTGCTGGCTAAACCTACTCATGGCAATAAAATTCGATTTGCCCCACCATTGGTTATGACTGAGGCCCAGATGATGAACTGCATCCAGATAATAACCAAAACAATACGATCTTTTGAATAGCTCAAATATTTAGTATCCAGGCTGATAGCTTTGTAATTCCGCAGTAAAATTTGAAAATTTACATATAACCAAACTTTTACTCGAATGAAAAAACTAATTATTGCTGCTCTTGTGGGCGGTATCATCCTGTTTTTATGGCAATTTGTCTCTTGGGCTGCGGTTAATTTTCATAAGGACACCCAGCAATATTCAGAAAAGCAGGACGAAGTGCTGGAGTTTTTAAGTCAAAACCTTGAGGAAGGATTTTATTTTATGCCTTTAGCTGCTCCGGGAGAAGATGAGCAACAGAAAATGGAAGAAAGTATAGGAAAGCCCTGGGCACAGGTATATTTTCACAAGAGCATGACTAATAACATGGCCGGTAATATGTCAAGAGGTCTTGTTATTGATTTTTTGGCAGCAGGCTTAATGGCCTGGATGCTCCTTAAAATGGGAAATCCTAGTTTTCAGACCATCCTTACCAGCTGTATCGCTGTAGGGCTTATTGGCTATTTCACTATTCCTTATCTCAACTCAATTTGGTTTGAAACGCCAACTATTGCTTATCTGATTGACGCTGTAGGTTCATGGGGTTTAGTAGGTTTATGGTTTGGATGGTGGCTAAGAAAATAAGCAAAATCGCATTTTCTTTGGGAAATTCATAAAAATTTTAGCCCTTTGCATTTTCTGCAAAGGGCTTTTATTGCTTTCAGGCATTACTTTTTCTACCTTTGCGTCTTACGACTTCAAAAACCGGACTCAAAACTGCTTTCGGAAAAATCATAAACCTGAAATGGATAAGACCAAACACATCGAGAAAACAATTGCCTGGGCTACAAAAAACGGATTTGACAAAATCAAAGCAGACATTGAAGGTTACGAACAACCTTTCGCTTATGAAAGAGCTGCTGATCAGCAGAAATTCGTACCAGATGTTACCGGTGTAAGTTATTCAAAAAAATGTTTCTTTGAGGTAGTCCTTAAGGCAATGGATGGAAATACTTCCATCACAAAACTAACTTTACTTAACGAGCTGGCGAAAATCAAAAACAGCCGTTTATACTTAATGGCTCCCACCGGAAACCTTAAGTATACCAAAGAACTGGTAGAGTCTGCACAGCTCACTCAAGCTGAAGTGGTTAGAATCTAAGCAAGTAATAGATAAATATAGTTATATCGTAGATATACGGTGTAAACATTAGGCATCTTAGAAAAATACAAAATCCTACTTTTGTATTTGTGAATCTAAGATGCTCTTTTATGCCCAAAACTCTCCTGAAAAACCTTTCTTTAATAATTCTATTTTTTGGGTACAGCACTTTTGCAAGAGCACAAAAACCAAACGCCGGATTCCGATATGAAATCAAAAGGGCAACTTCTGAAATTAAAGTAGACGGGGAGGCCAATGAAGCCGCATGGAAAGACGCTGAAACTGCTGGCGATTTCTATCAGGTATTACCCATGGATACCAGTATGGCAGCGGTGAGGACAGATGTTAAGCTTAGCTACGACGACAAAAACATTTATGTCCTTTTCATAAACCACGATACCTTAAGTGGCTCTTACATGGTAGAGTCAATGAGAAGAGATTTCTCATTCTCAAAAAATGACAATGACCTGCTGTTTATTGATACTTTTAATGATCTCACCACCGGGTATTCTTTCGGTTCAAACGCCAAAGGCGGACAATGGGATGGCCTGATGTCAAGCGGAAGCAGCATTGATCTGAGTTGGGACAATAAATGGCAGTCTGAAGCCAAGTACTATGGTGACTACTGGATCTGGGAGGCTGCAATACCATTTAAAACTATTCGATACAAAAAAGATGTGACAACCTGGGGAATAAACTTCTCAAGGAACGATCTCAAATCAACTGAAAAGTCTGCCTGGACACCCATTCCAAGACAATTTCCGACAGCCTCTTTAGCATATACCGGCGATCTGGTGTGGGACAGACCACCGCCAGCCCCAGGTTTAAACATTTCTCTAATCCCCTACCTGAATGTTGGTCGCTCAGTCAACTTTGAGAATAACTCCTCAGCAGAAATAAATAGGAATATAGGTTTTGATGCAAAGATAGGTCTGACTTCTTCCATGAACTTGGATCTAACTGTGAATCCAGACTTCTCGCAGGTTGACGTTGATGTACAAGTAACAAACCTGGATAGATTTGAGTTATTCTTTCCGGAAAGAAGGCAATTCTTTCTGGAAAATGGGGATATCTTCAATAATTTTGGTTTCACCACTATCAGACCTTTTTTCTCTAGGAGGATTGGCCTTAATGCACCAATTTATTACGGTGGAAAATTAAGTGGAAAAGTAAATCAGAATTGGAGAATAGGTGCCATGGCCATGCAAACTGGCAGAAATTCAACGAACGAAGACCCCGGCTCACTTTACAATGTATTTTCAATACAAAGGCGTGTATTTAAACGATCATATATTTCAGGTATTTTTGTAAACCGTGATCTAATTGGCCAACCAGTTTCTTCAGATGGCTTAATTTCGAGCTACAACAGAACGGCTGGATTGGAGTACAATCTGGCCTCAGAAGATAACAAATGGGCTGGCAAGGCTTTCTACATAAAAACATTTTCACCTTTTGAAACTCAGAACAACAACATAATAGCGGGAAATTTAGCCCGTACAACAAAAAAATGGCAAGTAGCACTCCAAGTAGAAAGTGTAGGTCAGGATGTTCAAGCCAATGAGGTAGGTTATGTAAAAAGGACAAATTATATAAGGGCAAACCCTGAAATCTCTTATTTGTTTTTCCCACGGTCTGGCCCCGTTCTTAGCCATGGACCCAATTTGGTACTTTCCCAATATTTCTCTCAACAAGAGTACCAAACGTTTGAGTACCTTCATATGCTGAATTACGGAGTAACTTTTAAAGACAGAAGTGTCTTAAGAATGTGGGGAGCCATAGACTATGTAAAACCTCAACAAGGTTTTGACCCTACAAATTTTGCAAATGAGAAAATTGCCGCCGGCACAGAGCATTACTGGGAAGCAGCGGGTTTTGAATACGATTCAAAACCTCAAAGTGTATTAACTTACGCGGTAAGTACACGTTTTGGAGGCTATTATGCCGATGGAAACAGAATGAGACTGGAGGCAGAAGTGGGTTATAGATTTCAGCCATTTGTCTCTATTCTAATGAGGGCAAATTACAATGAGATTAATTTTCAAGATGACGAGAGATTACCCGAAGGTTTGAAAAATACACAACATAAACTCTGGTTATTTGGCCCAAGAATAGATGTAACTTTATCCAATAAGCTATTCTTCACCAACTTTTTGCAGTACAATCAACAAAACAATAATGTAAACCTGAACACGAGACTTCAATGGAGATACAGCCCGGCATCAGATCTCTTCCTGGTTTATACTGACAATTATCTTGCAGAAAATTTTAATGTAAGAAACAGAGCTATTGTATTAAAGTTCACTTACTGGTGGAACCTCTAATCCAACAGAGAGACTTCCGGATTTAGTGGCGTTTCTGCTTCTTCTTCTTTCCTTCCTACACCTATCGGGATTTTATTCTTCTTTCCAATCAAAGAATTAAAATTCCTGGAAAAAAGAACATTGGCACCAGACACCATGACATTTCCGCCTACTACGTTACTTAAAGAATAAGAATAGTTAGAACTAGGTACACTTCTGGAATGCACTTGAAGCCTCCACATTCCATCTTCAGAGAGCAAGTATTCCAGCTCACCGCCTACTGTTAACTGCCCCTGGTTTACCGTTGTAAAAGTCTCATTGACTCCATTGGCATAAGAGCTTCTCCCGCTCAGTTTAGCTCTATTATTAAGAAAACTATAGCTAAAATTGAGTTGCATATTATTAAGGAGATTCTGCCTGAAATCTCCCAAAAGCACGCCTACTTCCAGATTAGGATCAAGCTTATTGGCCAGGTTCCCAATCTGGTTTGATAACATACTACTGATATTCTCCACCAAAAACTCCTGATCTAAAGCCTGAAAACTATTGGTTTCTGGATACAAGCTATTCAGAGCAATTACAAAACTCACATTTTTACTCAATAGCTGCTCATTGTCTCTTAATCTTTGCTGAAAGGCGTAAAGATCTGTATGATGCCTGTTGGGAATTCGGGACTCATCAAAGGAGAGATCATACGAAATGTTTGGCGTTTCTAACTGGCCGGTCATATTAACCACCACATTTACCGGATAGCGATTATTATCTGTGGTTTCTTCCGTATCGCTTACCCAAATAGCACTCATATCTACATTGGCGGTATAACCAGCCTTCATATCTAAAACAGCTCTATAAGGATCACCTGACCAGGTTATCCTACTATTTTCGGCGATTTCGAACTTCCTCAAAGATGCAAGGTTTTGAAAACTAAAGTCATATTTCCCAGTAGTAACTACATAAGGACCGCTCATAGTAAAGTTATCACTTCGCGTATCGTAGCCAATGGTCAAACGTCCATTTCCGAAGGCATTTAGCTTATCGTTATTCCTGCGGTCAATTATAATCTCACATTCAGCATCTGGTGTGATTTTCAAATTGAAAACCATTTTAACTCCGCTTAATTCCTTTTGTTTTTTTACCGGGGCATCTTCCTTATTCTCTTTAGGCGTTTCTTCTGGTTTTGACGCAAATGGAATAGCTTCCTGATTAGTATTGACTGTTTCAGCACCGTCAAGAGGTATTGTCACCTTAGTATTTCTCTTGCTCTCCAGATTGGCCGTAATCAGGACATTTGTAAAGCTACCCGATAGATGGATATCACCCGTAGCATAGGCTGTTCCGTAAAATGATTCATTATCCTTAAGGGCTGTGTTCATTAATTTGAATCCATCCGGATCCTTTATATAACCGTCTAAACCCATAAGGAACACTCCTTCACCTCCATTGAAAATCCCTCCGGTCAAATAGGCTTCATTTCCATTAACAGGGGCGTCATATACTTTAAACCCTCCCGGTTTTGCCACGAAACCTTCTTCTGTAAACAGAATAGAGTCATTGAAGTACAAATAACCTCCTGTGGCATTTATTTTTAATTGGCCTTTACTTAGTTTCACTTCTCCACGTGCAATCAAGTCCCTCGGGTTACCGGTAATTCTGAGATTGCCGTTGGCAAAACCTTTTAAATCAGAGAAAATATTATCAACGAAAGTTCCGAAAATTTCCAGGTTAGCCTCATCTAATTTGGCAGTTAGGTTCACCCCTTTTTTAATGCTGGGGTCATATGTACCCACTACTTTCATGATCTCCAATCCCTGTCTGTCAATGCTTGACTCTATCTTTGCCTTGCTCAAATAATTATCCCAGTCTACTACAGCATTGACATTACCTATTAGTATTTTTTTGTAATAAAAATCCCTGACTATTAGGTTGCTAAGCAATATCGGGTTGCCATAATAATTGCTCATGGATACATCACCATCCGCAATCCCCTGAATTTGTAAAGCAGCTAATGGCTCCAGAGCTCTTAAATCAAAATTATTAATTGAAGCAAATATCTGTTTTGTAGAATCAGGAGAAATAAAGCCACTCAAAGCCAAACTTTGATTTTTATTTGAGATTCTAAAATCTTCAAATTGAACCTCTGAACCACGTACGGTAATTTCATTTTGACGATCAAAACTCCATTGATAATCCAACAAATTGACAATGCTATTCCGTGGATTGAGATTTATAGTAAACCCATTTTGCTGAAAAGCCAACTTACCAAAAAGCTGAGCCCTGTTACGAGTATTTTTTTGCCTAATTTTTCCATCAAAATCAATATTTCCTCCATCTCCCCAGGCAGCACCAATCTCTATTCTCTCTGTCTCTACCTTATTGGCCAGTTCCTGAGATTCTGAGTTCAAAATCAGAGATGTCAGCACTTTGGGTGAGAGCCAGCCTTTGGAAGAATAGAAGTCCAGTTCATTTTGATAGAACTTATTGCCTTTATACACCAAGGTGTCTACGGTTCCATAAACCGTAAACTGAGAAGTAGATTGTATTCTGATATTCCCATTGACTTTGGCATCTTTTGAAATGGAAATATCTGGTTCTAAGAAAGCAAGAATGTTCTCAGTGTCTTTAAAGTCAATTGTATATTTAGCTGAGTAATTTCTACTTAACGAATCAGACTTTTTCTCAGAATAATATTTCTTCCGATCACTTTCTGTACCTGAAAAGAACAACCCATATTCATTCTTGAGCTGTATGAGATCTGAGATTAATTCAGTGGGTTGGAAATTCCCTGAAACCTCTGCATCTACGAATTCAGATTTAATTCCAATTTTTCTTAAGTTGACTATTTTCTCACTCAGGAGACTAATCTCATCTATAACAAGGTTTCTATTGGAGGTATAAGCATAAGTATTGTTAAAATCGGCCTGGCCTACCCAATTGTCTAGTTTATTGCCCTCAAAACCGAAATCAAAGTCAGTTTCTAGTTTAACGTCTTCTTCTGAATAACCCAGTGGCTTTAAATTGGCCTTCTCTACTTTTCCATAAATATTATAACCCGTTTGTTCTTTGTTAAAATCTATGGCTCCATCGATAAAACCCGCCAGATTAGGATCTTTTACCGTTACTCTGCCATCAAATCTTGAGCGTCTTAAAACTCCGTCTACGTGTACGTTCTGATAGGTATAATTGTCAAACCAGATTTTATCAATCTGCCCATCCATATCAAAGGATGCATTTTTCAGGGAATTCCCGTCACCTTTCACTTTCCCTTTGAAAGAGACTGTTTTTAAAGACTTGTTGCCCGTAATTTTCGCAAGATTAATGTTTCTGGAAACTAAGTCAGCATTGTAAGATGGCAATTTAGTTTTATCGTCTATTTCGAATACCATTTTGCCAGAAAGCTCTCCTAAAGCAGAACTTTTGATTTTAGCTTCAGTAAAGAAATCTGTAAAAGTGCCTTTGAAAATGCCTTTAAAGTCTACCTGGTCAAACTGCTCAACATATTTCTTATAATTCTCATTGCCTGCATATTGCCGGGTATCCGGTGCAAGAAAACGCGAGTCACCCAATTCTAAATGATAAAAGGTATTTTTTACATCCGGCAGTCCTTTAAAATTTCCCTTGCCATTTATGTAGCTACCGTTTCCGAAACCAAGAGTGGTCTTGTTAAAGTATAAATCTTTTACTTTACCAGTCAGTTCTCCTGTTATGGAGTACCTCTCGTCATACTCATACATTTTAGTAGCAAACCTTCCAAGGTCTTGTGAATCAAATTCAGAACCTCTCAAAATAGCCCTTAAGCGTACCTTATCGTTAAAACTATTCAGATCAGAGACTTTATCGTAATGTAAGGCCAGATAATTTTTCAGTATCGAATTATTAATATGCCCATCAAGCCTTTTAAGTTCTATCAGGTTTCTTGTATACAGAAAGTCTGTATCAATTTTTTTAATCGCCAGATCGCTCCGTTTCTCTATTCCTTTAATTCCTTTGGCTTTGAAACTAACGGTATCATAATGTATTAAAAAATCTTTTAGATTTCCTGTTATGCCTTTAATCTCAAAATTGGTGTAATCAAACAGCTCCTCAGGAAATCTCTCTTTATATTCATCATATAACTCAAAGGTACCGTCCTGAATCACAGCTTCGTCTATAGTAAATGCCTTAATTTTCTTATTCGGATTTGCGTCTTTTTGCTGAAGGAGATTCTTCAGATTGGTGATCCAGCCATCTATATTCAGTTTACCATCTTTCTCTCTTATGAGCCTAACATCTGGCTCTTTAAGCATCACAAAATCAAGGTTATTATCAAAACTGACGACTTTCTTTCCTGAGAGCTTGAAATTGGTTTTGGTATTGACATAAATCTCCCGAACGTAGATCATGTCCCGGCCTTTGGTGTCCTTTATGTTTACATCTTCGAGATAAATTTCATCAAGCCAATGAATTCTCACGTTACCAACAGTAACCGTAGAACCCAATTTCTCAGAAAGCCATTTGGCAGATTTTTGAGTCAAGGTAGTTTGAAACTCTGACCATTGAAGGGCATAGAAAATCAGCCCTGCCATGCCTCCAAGAAGCAATAACAAAACCACTAGTGTCCTGAATCCTATTTTAAGCCCTTTTATCAAATTTACTTTCTGCTTTCTTCTGTCTATTTTTGTGCCTTACTATGTCAAAAAAACTTGCCATTCTGGCCATTGAATCTTCTTGTGATGAGACCTCTGCCGCAGTTATTATTAACGGTGAGGTCAAATCTAACATTGTTTCCACTCAGGTTATCCACGAAAAATATGGTGGTGTAGTTCCGGAACTTGCTTCCAGAGCTCATCAGCAGCATATTTTACCCGTTGTAGATAAGTCTCTTAAAGAGGCAAAGGTAGGAAAAAATGAGCTCGTTGCATTAGGATTTACACGTGGCCCCGGATTACTAGGTTCCTTGTTAGTAGGTACCTCCTTTGCTAAAGCATTTGCTCTCGCAAACGGAACTCCGCTAATCGAAGTAAATCACATGCAAGCCCACATTCTGGCCCATTTTATTGAAGAACCGAAACCCTCATTCCCCTTTATCTGCCTAACCGTTAGTGGCGGCCATACACAATTAGTACTGGTTAAAGACCATTTAAATATGGAGGTTATTGGTGAAACGCAAGACGATGCGGTTGGAGAGGCTTTTGATAAAGCCGCAAAAATGCTGGGCTTACCCTATCCGGGCGGCCCAATGATAGATAAATATGCCGCTCAAGGTGACCCACTTGCTTTTGAATTTCCAATTTCTGAGATGAAAGGTTTTACTTATTCTTTCTCAGGAGTAAAAACGGCTCTTCTTTATTTCCTTCAGAAAAAAGTAAAAGAAGACCTTGACTTCATTGATTCAAACATTGCTGATATATGTGCCAGCTACCAGCATACCTTAATTGAAACCCTACTTCAAAAACTTAAAAAGGCCGTTCGAAAGTATAAGGTTAAACACATTGCAATTGCTGGCGGAGTGGCTGCAAATTCAGGACTCAGAAAAAGCATCACCTCTTTGGCTGAGAAAGAAAACTGGCAGGTATACATACCGAAGTTTGAGTACTGTACAGACAATGCCGCCATGATAGCCATGGCCGCTCATTATAAGTATTTGGCAAAAGAATTTGCCACTCAGCAAGTAAGTGCAATGCCTAGATATGAACTCTAGAAATGTCTGCTTTTTGAAATTTGAGATCAGAAAGTTCGTTCTCAAACATAATCATGTAAATTTGAAATTCAATAAAACTCGTTTTCCTATATGAAATTCCCACAAATGGGCTTTTTGGCTAAAGGTAAATTCAGAAGGGTAATCAACTTTCTGTATGTTTCTTTCTTTAGTGCAATTGCCCTTTTCGTCATATATCTGTTAGCTGTCAATTTTAACTTGTTCTGGCTTTTTGGCAAAATGCCAAGTGTAGAAGATCTGGATAATCCGAAAAGTGAGATTGCTTCTGAAATCATTTCTTCAGATGGAAAAGTGCTGGGGAAATTCTTTTATGAAAACAGAAGCCCGGCAGATTTCGAAGAACTCTCACCGAAGTTAATTGATGCTTTGATTGCTACCGAAGATGTAAGATTCACAAAACATGGCGGTATTGATGCCCGATCTATGATCCGGGTTTTTACCGGCTTGCTTACTTTAAATCCTCAGGGTGGCGGTAGTACAATATCTCAACAGCTTGCAAAAAACCTTTTTCGATTAAGAAGAGATGATTCTTTCGAGAGTTTCCTTTATGACATACCGGGAGTAAGAACATTAATAATTAAAACTAAAGAATGGATCACAGCTGTTAAACTGGAAAAAAGGTATACAAAACAGGAGATCATGAAAATGTACCTGGATACCATTGAGTTTAGCTCCGGTGCCCATGGGATAAAATCAGCAGCAAAAACATATTTTCAAAAATCACCCAAAAATCTAAATACCAATGAAGCTGCCCTGCTGGTTGGTATGATCCAGAATCCATCAAGATTTAATCCAAAATTCAGACCTCAATATGCAAAGCCAAGAAGGAATACGGTGTTAGCCCAGATGGTAAAATATGGTAAACTTAGTAAGGACGATTTTGACCAATTAAAGGAGGAAGATATTGTATTAAATTATTCTCCTGACTCACATAACAATGGTCCTGCACCTTATTTCCGTCAATTTTTGAAAGATTGGGCTAAGGAGGAAATTAAGAAATATGGCTATCAGCCTGAAGATCTTTATACCAAAGGTTTTAAAATTTATACCACGATAGACTCCCGAATGCAAAACTATGCAGAAGAAGCCGTGGCAGACCATATGGCAAGCCAGCAAAAGCTTTTTTATGAGCATTGGAAAGGCCGTAATCCATGGGTGCAAAGAAGAAATTCAGAAACCTCAGCAGGCGGTTACGAAGAAATTCCAGGTTTTATAGAGTCTGTGGCGAAAAGAACCGGCGTATACAGGAGTTTAAAGAAAAAATTCGGCGATGACGAAAAGAAGATTTTCGCTGAAATGAACAAAAAGACGGATATGACGATCTTTACCTGGGAGGGTGAAAAAGATACTCTTATCTCTCACATGGATTCAATCAGACATTATAAGAAACTTCTGAACATGGGTATGATGGCCATGGATCCACGAAATGGTCATATCAAAGCATGGGTAGGTGGTATAGATTATAAATATTTCAAATATGATCATGTGCAGCAAAGTAAGCGTCAGCCCGGATCAACCTTCAAGCCTTTTGTTTATGTTACAGCCATAGACAATGGTTTCTCAACCTGCGAAGTAGTAGTAGACGAACCTGTCACCTTTGGGCCGGAAGACGGTTTGGTAGGCACTACCTATACCCCAAAAAATGCCAATGGTAAATACAGCTACAGGCCATTGACTCTTAGAACAGCCCTTGGACAATCAGTAAACTCCGTCAGTGCTAAACTTATTAAACAGTTTAAACCAACAAATGTAATTAAAATGGCTCATCAATTAGGTATTAAAAGTGAGCTACCGAATAGCCCTTCTTTGTGCCTTGGTGTGGGAGAGGTTTCTTTATACGAAATGCTAAGCGGCTATGCCGTCTTTGCTAACGGAGGAAAATATACCGAGCCCTTGTTTGTTACAAGAATAGAAGATAAACATGGTGAACTCATACGAGAATATCTGCCTGATCAAAAAGAGGTATTAAGTGCCGAAACGGCCTATAAAATGATTCACCTAATGAGAGGTTCAACCCTCGGAGGTGGTACTTCGGCTGGTTTAGCCAGATACGGAATTCTTGCTAACAATGAAGTAGCAGGTAAAACAGGTACAACCTCCAATTATTCAGATGGATGGTTCATGGGAATGACTCAAAATCTAATTGCAGGTGTATGGTCAGGAGGAGATGACAGGGCAATTCACTTCAGATCTTTGGCCTATGGGCAAGGGGGAAGAATGGCAATGCCAGCCTATGGAAAATTCATGGAGAAGGTATACGCAGATGAAGACCTTGAATACAAAAGAAGTAAATTCAATGTACCTGATGGCATCCGAATTTCCGGCGACTGCATTCTAAGCCAGGGGGAAACTTATGCCCCGCCATCTGATAGTACTTCAAGGTATAATCCAACAATAATACAACCTGAAGATGAAGATGAAATGCTTTAAATCAGTGTAAAAGGCTTTTTATATCTTTCATTTTTTGATTCTCTTTTGGGATGATTTATCCACTTTAAGTATAAATACTTTCAGAATATTTTGAAAATTCAATATGGTTAGCTTTCTTTGACTTCTGATCTTACGTGCATCCTAAAAGATTTAGTTTAACCATTTTATGGAATTACAAGAAGCGAAGGATAAGTTTATCCATACATGGGGTACCCTTGCCACTCAGTGGGGTATCAATAGAACCATGTCTCAGATACACGCCCTTCTTTTACTAGCCCCCGAAGCCCTGAATGCAGACCAAATAATGGCAGAACTCCAAATATCAAGGGGTAATGTCAATATGAATCTTCGTGATTTGATGAGCTGGGGTCTTATTTTTAAGCAATTGCTACCCGGTGAGCGTAAAGAATATTTTGTAGCTGAAAAGGATATTTGGAAAGTAGCAAGGCAGATTGCCAAGGAAAGAAGAAGAAGAGAAATAGAGCCCATTAAAGGCACTATGGAAGAAATACAAAATGAATTAGTACCAGATACAGAAGAAAAGAAAGAGGTGCTAAAAATTATACAGGAAATCAGCCAGGTAACAAACTTTGCAGACAGTACTGTGGATTCATTACTTAAGTCTAAAGAAAGCTGGCTTATCTCTAGTTTTCTAAAACTATTTAATCATTAATTTTTGGGGTTTTTGGATATACTGTAACTTTCGTTTGAAAGTTACAGTTTCTACTATGCGTACAATAAAAACCCTTCTGCTTCTTAGTTTATTACCTTTTTGTGGTTTGGCTCAAACTTCTTTAAATGCCATGACCTTCAATATTAGATATGCCACTCCTAACGATGGTATAAACCAATGGGAAAACCGGAAGGACTATGTAGCACAAACAATTACCTTTTACGAAGCAGACCTTTTGGGACTTCAGGAGGCTACTAAGCCACAGGTAGACTATCTAGCTGAAAAGTTATCAGATTATGACTGGATAGGCGTAGGTAGAGATGACGGCAAAGAGAAAGGTGAATACTCTCCTATTTTCTTTAAAACTGAAAGGTTCCGTTTGATCGATTGGAAAACAGTCTGGCTTTCTGAATCACCAGATAAGCCCTCGAAAAGTTGGGATGCAGCTTTACCACGTATAGCCACTATAGCCACCTTAACAGATAAAATATCCAAGAAGAACTTCATCTTGATTAATACACATTATGATCATATTGGCGTATTAGCCAGAGAAAACAGTTCTAAACTAATTGTTGAACTAACTAAGGAGTTGCAAAAAAAGAATTTACCGATAATATTAATGGGTGACTTCAATAGTACTCCGGAAACAAGCATTCTTCAGGTCTTTACTCAGTCGGTTTATAAAAACACACAAGATGCGAGCAAACATCCACATTTTGGCCCCTTAGATACCTTTAACGGCTTTGAAAGCAAAGAAAGAGCCGGCACTAACATTGACCATATTTTCGTAAGTAAGGAAGTAGATGTTTTAAAGCACGCCAGCTTATCTAACACCTGGGAAGGCAGGTTTGCCTCTGACCATTACGCCATACTGACAAAATTAAAGTTTTAAGTTTCTTAATTATCAATTGCCCTTTCCAGCTGCTTGTTTTTGTTCCATGGAGCAGAGGTTTGTCTCGCCATGTCATAAAGAAGCCACAATACAATGGCCAAAAACAATATAAAAACTATTTTAAAAATATTCTTTCCCTTCTTCTGCATGTTAAATCTCAGGCAATAGTTCCGACATCAATTCTTCTCAGAACCTTTCCGGTGTTTCCGGAGATCTCTGCCCAGTTCAGGTTCTCAAATTCCATAACAATAATAGTCGCTTTTTTCATATCTCCCTGAATATCGTCCCTTGTCAGGTATTCCGCAAAAAAAGTAATATCAGGATTATGGCCAAAAACAGCCGCGGATTCCTCTTCTTCAGCTATTCCATTAATAGCTGCCAAATATCCTCTTGGGCCACCACCATACAATCCTTCAAGTACTACAATCTCGTCTTCCTCTCTATTGTATTGTTCCAGAAAAACTTTGGCTGTTTGAAAAGCTCTGTTGGCCGGGCTACTTAAAATCTTTCCAATGGAAATTCCCTCTTCTTTTAGTGACCGTCCCAGCTTGGCAGATTGCATAATACCTTTGGAGGTAAGATTTCTTTCTACGTCCCTTAGGTATCCATCTTCCGCTTGTGCGTGACGAACAATATACAATCGTTTTACCATTTGCTCTTAACTTTTCGCAAAGGTAGTAAAAGCCTAGCCTGCAATTGAGCCTGATATATAATTCTCTAAAAAATTAATATGCTGACGCTGCTCCATGATCAAAGCATTTACTATATCTCTAATACTAAGCACGCCTACTACTTTTTCGTTTTCATTAATTACAGGAAGGTGACGAATCCCTTTGGTATCCATAATTTCCATGCACTCCTTAATACTCTTATTGAGCTCCACAGTAAAAACGTTATGTGTCATAACTTCTATCATTTGTGTGCTCTTAGCCTTTCTCCCTTTGATAATTCCCTTCCGTGCATAATCTCTTTCAGAAAAAATACCACGTAGGTCTTCTCCATCCATAACCAGGACTGCTCCCACTCCATATTTCTCCATAACACCAAGAGCATCTATCACAGATGTTTCAGGCCTGACGGCAACAATCTCTTTCAAATTTTTTCCTTCCAGTACAGACTCAACTTTTGTGACCATAATATTGTTAGTTAATTAAGGGAATAACAAAATAGTCAAAACTTACAATAAGACAAAGTTTTCCAGAATTGTTAATAGAATTATCTACTTTTACTATATGAAATTATTGCTTATCACTTTAGCCGTAGTGCTATTCGCTTTTTTTCTTTTCAGCGTTCGTTTAATTTTTGTTAAAAACGGTGAATTTAAAGGAACCTGTGCCAATAATAATCCCATGCTTCAGAAAGAGGGAGCTGTCTGCGGAGCCTGTGGAAAAACAGTTGGTGAGCCTTGCGAGAATAGCTAGTTATTGGTTTGCTCTATAAGGATTTCTTCAAAGCCCTCTGAAAAGCTTACCTCAAGCTCGCCAAGGTTATCTGAGATACATTGAACCAGAATATCATTCTTGTTTGCGTACTCTAATGCCTTCTCTTTGCCTAAGACCATAAACATGGTAGCCAGAGCATCTGCATCCATGGCTGAAGGTGTAATCACTGATACGCTTAATAGGTTATGATTAACGGGCCACCCCGTTCTGGGATCGATAGTATGACTATACTTCTTACCATCAAACTCTACATATTTTCGATAACTGCCCGAGGTAGCCAAAGACAAGTCAGATAACCCAACCACTGTCTGAATGGCATTATTACTGTCTGAATCATTAAAGTCAGGTCTTTCTATACCTACCTTCCATGGCTCCTTAAACTGATTGTAACCTTTGGTCTTTATTTCGCCTCCCAGTTCAATCAAATAATTCTTAATACCCTTCTCCTCTAAAAAATCTCCCAAAGCATCTACACTGTATCCCTGTGCTATTGCATTAAAGTCCAGTTCAATATTCGATTTCAACTTCTGAAGTTTATTTCCTTTTAATTCAAAGGAAGAAAAGTCCACATAACCCAGGAGACTATCGATCTGTGTTTGAGTTGGTATGGGCAAATTACTTTTTCTTGCCAAGCCCCAAGCGGTCAGCAAAGGCCCAACAGTAGGGTCAAAACGGCCTTCACTTACATTATAGAAGTGGGTAGTTCTTTCAAATACTTTCTTAAAATGAGAATCAATTATTAAAGTATCCTCAAAGGTATTAATTCTTGAAATCAACGAGTTTTGATCCCATAGCGACATACTCTCATCAATAACCTTTAACAGACTGTCTATCGATGAAGAATAGTCTTGTTCAGAAACAGATTCAAAAACAATTTTGAAAGTTGTTCCCTGTGCAGCACCAGTAATCTGCGAGTAAGGTTTAGTTTCTTGTTTACAGGAAACTAAACATATAAAACACAGTACAGCTAAAACCTGCTTTATTTTTCTATCCACCGAAATCGTCAAAAGAAACGTTCTCATCAGGAATTCCCCAGTCATCTGCCATTTTCAAAACAGACTGATTCATCATTGGTGGGCCACAGAAATATAATTCAATGTCCTCAGGAGCTTCATGTTTACTTAAAAACTCTTGTATTACAACATTATGAACAAAACCTTTGAAACCATCTCCTTCAGGATCATTGATATCCTTTTTAAGAGTCCAGTTGTCTTCAGGTAATGGGTTATCCAGAGCTACAAAGAACTTAAAGTTTGGAAATTCCTTCTCTATTTCTTTGAATTCATTGATATAGAATAGCTCTCTCTTAGTTCTACCACCATAGAAGAATGTAACCTTACGTTTTGTTTTTAAGGTGTGAAACAGGTGATAAAGGTGAGATCTCATTGGAGCCATACCTGCCCCCCCGCCTATGTATAACATTTCGGCATCGGTATCTTTGATGAAGAACTCTCCATAAGGACCAGAAATTGTCACCTTGTCGCCTGGCTTCTTACTAAATACGTAAGAAGAGCAAATACCAGGATTGACGTCCATCCAGCCATTCTTGGCTCTATCCCAAGGTGGAGTAGCAATTCGAATCGTTAATTTAATACGATTACCTTCAGCTGGGTGATTTGCCATGGAATAAGCTCTGAAGACTTCCTCGTCATTCACCATTTTCAATGGCCACAGATTAAAATTGTCCCACTCTGATTTAAACTTATCTGGTGTTTCATGATATAATGGGTGAGCTGTAATATCTATATCCTTGTACTCTACCTCTGTTTTAGGTACATCAACCTGGATATAGCCACCAGCCTCAAAATCAAGTGTTTCACCTTCCGGAAGTTTAACTTCAAATTCTTTGATAAAGGAAGCTACATTGTAATTAGAAACAACTTCACACTCCCATTTCTTAACTCCAAATACCTCATCAGGGATACGAATTTCCATATCTTCCTTAACTTTCACCTGACAAGCCAAACGTTGTTTTTCAGCTACCTGCCTTCTGTTAAGGTGGTTGGTTTCAGTAGGTAATACTTCGCCTCCCCCACTATAAACATTGCATTTACACATTGCACATGTCCCTCCACCTCCACAGGCAGAAGCAAGAAAAAGCTCATGATTAGCCAAAACATTCAGAAGAGTATCTCCTGGCTTCACAGTTAAAGCATTTTCTTTATCTCCATTGATAACGATGTTCACATCACCTTGTGGTAAGAGTTTCGCTTTCGCCTGAATAATCAGAAAAACAAAAAGAAGTACAACAAGAATAAAAACAACGATACTACTAAGAAGTATAGGTAGCATATAAGTTCTGTTTACAATTTAATACCTGAAAAACTTAAGAAAGCGATAGCCATTAATCCAGTGACTATCATCGCAATACCGAGCCCTTGCAAAGCTGGCGGCACTTTTGAATACTGCAATCTTTCTCTGATTGCCGCCAATAATACAATGGCTAAAAAGAATCCTATCCCTGTTCCTAATGAGAAAACAAAGGTCTCAGACATATTATATTCTCTTTCCTGCATAAACAAGGACGCACCCAAAATAGAACAGTTTACAGTAATTAAGGGCAAGAATATACCCAAAGCACTATAAAGAGCCGGAGCGAATTTCTCTACCACCATTTCAACCAACTGAACCGCACCTGCTATTGTAGAGATGAAAAGGATAAAAGATAGAAATGTAAGATCTACAGTGGCCAACGAAGGATGAATCCAAGCTAAGGCACCCTCTGCCAACATGTAATTTAAAATTACATAATTAAGAGGTGTAGTCAAGACCATGACAAACACTACTGCAAGACCCAATCCAAATGCCGTTTTCAATTTTTTAGATACAGCCAGAAAAGAACACATTCCTAAGAAGAATGCGAAAACTGCGTTCTCTACAAAAATTGCCTTTATAAATAAGTTTAAAAGATTTTCCATATATCTCTACTTAAGAAACGTTGACTAATTTAGGATTTCTACTACGCTGAACCCATATATAAATCCCGATTAGAAATAAGGCTGCAGGTGGAAGCACCATAAGTCCATTATTTACATAACCATGATCATAGGCCCATTGTGGAATAACCTTCATACCGAAGAGGCTACCTGAGCCTAACAACTCTCTGAAAAAAGCCACTGCTACCAGAATAATCCCATATCCAATTCCATTTCCAATACCATCAAGAAATGCCGGCCATGGCTTTTGACCCAAAGCAAAAGCTTCCAGTCGACCCATGATAATACAGTTTGTAATAATCAAGCCAACGAAAACAGAAAGCTTCTTACTTATGTCAAACATGTAGGCTTTCAAGACCTGATCTACAATAGTCACCAAAGTAGCTACTACAATTAGCTGTACAATAATACGAACCCGCGTAGGAATAGATTTTCTTAAACCACTAACTATTAAATTGGAAAAGGCACTTACAAAAATCACCCCTAAAGACATGATTAATGCAGGCTTTAATTGAACAGTCACGGCCAATGCCGAACAGATACCCAAAACCTGAACAGTAACGGGGTTGTTATCGTCAAAAGGATCCTTTATTACCTGAAGATTCTTCTTCGAGAATAATGGCTCTTTCTTTACTTTTTCTGCAACTTCTGCCATTTTAGTTTGCTTTTAATTTTTCAAAATAACTTAAATAAGGCTCCACACAATTAGCTATCATTTCATCCACTCCATTAGAGGTGATAGTTCCACCAGAAATGGCATCCACTCTATGTTCCTCTCCAATATCTGATTTCTGGGTAGCTTTCATAACATTTACCGATACGAACTCACCGGCATCATTGTACATCATTTTCCCCTGAAATTGCTGCTGAAAAGGACCTTCTGCAATCTCTGCACCCAAACCTGGAGTTTCACCTTTATGATCAAAAAAGGCTCCCTTCACGGTATTGAAATTATTATCTAAAGAAATGTATCCCCATATAGGCCCCCATAGTCCTACCCCTCTAAGTGGAATCACATAAGCTTTGTCGCCACCTTCTAATGTATATATGTAAAGAGGAAGGTTTCTATCTTCTGGAGCTTTAGCTACCTCTTTCTTCATATCCACATCTTCAATATCAATCCCTTCTACCACTTCGCCTTTACTATTAACTACCAATTCTTCAACAGAAGAGTTATAAGTAGATTCAATAGTTTCACGATCATCTGAGTTTACTAAAACAGACTTAAGAATATTCTTCTTATTATCGAGAGCCACATTGGCTTCTTGAAGAGGCTTCAAATTCTCAGAAGTTAGCACCAAAATAATAGCGGTGACAACTGAAATACCTATTGCATATAAAAATGTATATCGGTTATTATGCATGCTTTAATCTGCTTTTGATATGTTGTTCTACCACGATATGATCAATCAATGGAGCAAAAACATTGAACAATAAAATACTTAACATAACGCCTTCAGGATATGCTGGGTTAAACACCCTTAATATTACCGTAAAGGCACCAATTAATAATCCATAAATAACTTTTCCCTTTTGAGTATGTGCAGCAGTTACGGGGTCAGTAGCCATAAAGACCGCACCAAAAGCAAAACTTCCTATTAATAAATGATTTAATGCAGGCATGTGCATAGAATGCATTAGATTATCAGCAGGGGCAAGAAAATTCATTAACAGACCTGTCAGAAAACCACCTGCAAACACAGAAACGATTATTCTCCAGCTACCAACACCTGAAATTATTAACCATGCAGCTCCCAGTAAACAGGCAAAAGCTGAAGTTTCTCCGATTGAGCCCTGCTCAAATCCCCAAAATAAATCAGGAACTGACTGAATTGCAGAATAGTCGTTATCAAATATTGCTAGGTTGGTAGCACCAGAATAAGCATCAAGTATAGTTTGACCTGCCTCTGGTGATAAATCTGTCCAAACTTCACCTGACATAAATGCCGGAAATGCAAAGAACATAAAGGCTCGGGCTAATAAAGCCGGGTTCATAAAGTTAAAACCTGTACCTCCAAAAATTTCTTTACCTAATAATGTACAAAAAACGGCTCCAAGAGCCACCATCCATAAAGGTACAGTGACAGGCAAAGTCAAAGGAATAAGTAATCCGGTTACAAGGTATCCTTCACTGATTGGGTGACCTTTAATAACTCCAAAAATAAACTCTACTCCTAAACCCACTGCATAAGAAACCACTATTATTGGAAGTACTTTCAATGCACCAAAAATGAATTTCTCCATTAAACTGGCCTCCATCCCGAACGCCAAATAATGTTGATGACCTACATTCCACATCCCGAAAAGTAAGCATGGAATAAGAGAGATGATCACTGTCATCATGGTTCTCTTCATATCCATGGCATCTTTAATATGCACACCATTTTTCGTGGTTTCTCCAGGCACAAAGAGTAAAGTCTCAAATGCCTCAAACGCCGGATGCCACTTTTCTAACTTCCCACCCTTTTCAAAGTTGGGTTTGACAGAATCAACGAGATTTCGAATAAATTTCACTTGTGTATTCTTATTTAATGGTTTAGCCTTCTTCTTGCATCAAATCAAGGCCTTCTCTTACTATTTTTTGAACGTCAATTTTTGACGAGCACACAAATTCACATAAGGCTAAATCTTCCTCAGCTACTTCATATATACCTAAAGCCTCCATTCGCTCAATATCCTTTGCCATTATGGCCTTCAGTAATTGCACCGGCATAATATTCATAGGCAACACCTTTTCATATTGACCAGAGACCACGAATGCTCTCTCTTCTCCATGTGTGTTTGTATCAATAGCATACTTCTTTTTCGGCATTAACCATGAAAAGTACGTTCGGGATAAACTTAGTTTTTTTGCTGAGGGCAATAACCATCCTAAAAACTCGGCCTCTGTTCCTTCCGGAATAACAGTTAAGTGCGAGGTGTAAAACGAAAGGAAATCTTCCGGTTTAGAGGTAGTGCCTGTAAGCACGTTTCCTTGGATATATCTCACTCCCTGTCCTGGCACAAAATCCTCCCAAACTGAAGTGAGTGATTGACCAATTCGCAACTTTAGATATTTCGGGTCATTCACCTCAGAGCCCGTAATTGCCACAATTCTCTCAGGTTTATACTCACCAGTTAAAAACAAATCACCCAGAAGGATAACATCCTGCGTATCTACATACCAAACAAGCTCATTGGCTCTGATAGGCGATGTATGGTGTATTTGTATACCTACATTGCCTGCAGGATGCGGCCCCTCAAAAGTTGTTACTTCACCGACATTTATCTCTAAATTATCTTTACCGCTTACTCCTATATATAGGTTTGAGTCTGAAAGGGTATTCAAGACCTCTAAACCTTTTTTGAAAGCCTCCTTGTCTTGAGAAATCACAAAAGAAAGATCAGGAGCTAATGGAGCAGAATCAAAAGTTGATACAAAAATTGCCTTTGGCTTATCTTCGGTATTGGCGATTGTTGAAAAAGGTCTTTGTCTGATAACACCCCATAAATTACCTTTTAAAATAACCTCCTTTATACTTTCAGCAGTTAGGCTGCCTGGCACCTTCACTTTAGCAGCCTTCTGGCTTTTATCCGCCAGTACTCTGACTTCAAGAATTTTCCTCTTTGCTCCCCTGACAATTTCTACTACCTCTCCACTAACCGGAGAAGGGAAATTGATTTCAGGCCTTTTTTTATCGTAAAACAAACTGTCTCCAATAAGTACCTCCTGACCTTCCTTTACTGCCAACTTTGGCGTAAGAGATAAGTAGTCAGTAGGTTTGACAGCAAATATTTCTGCAGAGGGAATTTCTTGAATTTGGCTGGAAGCCTCTCCGATAAGTTTAATGTCGTAGCCTTTCTTAAGGCGAACCGATTTTCCCATAAAATCCGATTTTTCTTTGAGTTTGGATCAATAATTCTGGACTCCTCACAAAGTTATATTTTTTCATGGATTGTCAAAATGAAAATAGACAGACTCATTAAATAATACCACGTATCCTGCGATTCCCCCAAAGAAAACCTAATAATGCAGTGATTTATATAGCTAAACAAAGAATTAAAAGGTCAAAAACATCATTTTTTGCATCCTTTCGTTATAGATTTACGTTAAGAATAAAAGATAATTGCAGGAAATATGCGTTCGGTCAAACTTGGATTAGTAGTTATACTTTTGGGCATTTTGGGTGTAGCTTGTAAAAGGTTAAACATCTCCCCTCTATTTGAAACCAAAGTAGAGAACTCTGATGTAAACAATTGGATTTACGCCAAAATGAAAGAGTATTATCTCTGGGAGGATGATATGATTGATGTCACGAAGACAGACCTTACGTTAGCACCTGACGATTATTTCAAGTCTCTACTTGTAGAACCTGGCGTGGTAGATCGGTTTTCATGGATAGAAGAAAGCTCTGAAGAATTAAGAAACTCTTTGAATGGTATCACAAGCACTTACGGAATAAAAACCCAGGCCCTCAGAGCCAACAATAGTCAAAATGTCAGCCGAATAATATTGTCTGTGGCCTATGTAGTAAAAAACAGTGTAGCCGAAAGAAAGGGTTTAAAAAGAGGAGATATAATTACAAAAGTGAATGGACAAGACTTGACAAATCAGAACTACAATTCTGCCTTAAGAGATTCAGAATCTGCTACAGTAACTCTGGGTACATATAATAAAGGCTATATTGATGATACAGAGGTAACTATTGAAATGACTAAAGAAGTTACTCAGTCAAATGCCTTACAGCATTATTCTATTATAGAGTTGGCCAACAAAAAAATAGGCTATTTTGTTTACACTCAATTCCTGACAAGTAATGATAATGATCTTAATAAAATGTTTGGAGAGTTCAAATCTTCAGGAATAAATGAATTAGTAGTAGACTTAAGGTTTAACCCTGGCGGGTATATTTCTTCAGCAGAACTCTTGAGTTCTTTAATAGTCAAAAACCTTGACGAAAATAAAGTAATGACTCGTCAAATTTGGAACGCCGAACAAACAGAAGAAAGAATCAGACAGTATGGTAGTGGAGTTTTTGACACTTATTTTTTTAAGTCAAGAAGTGGAATTGGAAACATCAACAATCTGGGTAATCTGGACAGAGTCTATTTCTTAGTCTCCAATGGCTCAGCCTCTGCAAGCGAACTGTTAATAAATAACCTGAAACCTTTTATGGAAGTTATACTAATAGGCCAACATACTTACGGTAAAAGTGTGGGCTCTATTACAATTGATGACGACCAAGATCCTAAAAGGTGGTCATGGGGAATGCAACCTATTGTATTAAGATCTGTAAATTATTTGGGTGAGGCTGATTACGGAACCCCAGATGGATTTAAGCCTGACATAGAAGTAGTAGATAATATTATCCCTTACAAACCCTTTGGAGACCCAGATGAAACCTACCTTTTCAAAGCTTTAGAAGATATTCTAGGCTCAGATACTATGGCTACACTTCGAAAAGGTGCTAAAGTCAGGCCTTTAGCAGTATTGGAACCCGTTCAAATGGATTATGTTTCTGACAACCCACTGAATGATCGTAAAGAAATGTGGACAGAACTAACTCCAAACAAGTAATATTGACTTCATTTAGCACTTTTTAAAAAGGTAAAAACCAAAGAAAAAAGGTCAATAAATTTACCGTAAAAAAAGATTTTAGTTGTCATGACAACTATTTTAAAGAAAAGTCTTGAAAGTATGCACTTTATTATCAAATATTGTGTCTTAATTCTATTCCTCAGAAGAGCGAACCGGATTAATTATTGATATTTATTTTACAAAACACTATTTCAATTATGGTAGAAGAAGCCACAGATTTCAAGATCACCAAAGTAAAAGAGAGCAGAGCTCATCAATTAGACCCAAACAATATCGTTTTCGGGACACTCTTTACTGATCATATGCTCGTGGCTGACTGCGTCAATGGCGTCTGGCAGACTCCTGAAATTCTACCTTATGGCGACATTTCTTATAACCCCGCTTTAGCATCTTTACATTATGGCCAATCTATTTTTGAGGGGATGAAAGCCTTTAGGAATGTAGATGACGAAGTAGTAATGTTCAGACCGGAAGAGAATTTTAAACGATTCAACATTTCAGCTGAGCGTATGTGCATGGCTACTGTACCTGAAGACATTTTCATGGGCGGACTGAATGAACTATTAAAACTGGATAGTGCTTGGGTTCCTTCTGGTGAAGACAATTCGCTTTACCTAAGACCATTTATGTTTGCTTCAGATGTATATCTGGGGGTTAGACCTTCTCATAATTATAGATTTATGATTATTATGAGCCCTGCAGGTAAATACTATTCTAACCCTCCAAAAGTTAAAATTGAGACGGAGTTTATAAGAGCCGCTACTGGTGGTGTAGGTTATGCAAAATGTGCCGGCAACTATGCCGCTTCGCTTTATCCTGCTAAATTAGCTCAGGAGCAGGGTTACACGCAACTTCTGTGGACAGATGCTCAAACACACACCAAATTTGAGGAATCGGGTACTATGAACGTATTCTTTGTTCAAGATGGTAAATTATTGACTCCAAAAACGAGTACGACCATCCTGAAAGGAATAACAAGAGATTCCCTAATAAAGATAGCCAGAGAAAAAGGTTATGAAGTTTCTGAGCAGGATGTATTTGTGAAGGATATTGTAGAAGGTATTGAAAACGGCTCTGTTACTGAAGTTTTTGGAGCAGGTACTGCTGTCGTGGTTTCTCCTTTCTCAGGCGTAGGTTTTGAAGGTAACGATTATGATCTTCCAGCCATCACTGAAAAATCAATTTCCAGCATTCTTAAAGAATCTTTGGATGGAATAAGAAAAGGAAAAGAAGAAGATAAATTCAACTGGGTATACAAGGTTCATTAATTCTATAACCCGCCCCATTTCACAAGAGGCTCTCGTTTTAACGGGAGCCTCTTCGTTTAAAATGCTTCACCGATAGTGGCATAGAAATTACCCTCTCCATAAGGAGAAAGACCATAATCAAGACGTAAGTTAAGGTGGTTTTTGGTAGATATTCTAAGGCCTGCCCCGTAGGTGAATTTTGGCAAATTAAGCCTTAAGAAATCCGTTTCATTCCCAAGAAACCCTACTGAACCAAAACCAACCATGCCGATAAATTTCCAAATCTCCCATCGCAATTCACCTTGAAGTAAGGCCGCATTTTTATCCCTGAAGAAGCCCTGATATATTCCTCTCATTTTTTTAGGACCACCCAGCTGAGCCATCTGACTAAAAGGCACCTCTTTGCCAAAAGTAAAAACACCATAATAGTTAGAGGCTAAAACCATTTTGTCTGATAATGATTTATACAATGATACATCAATTGTTGCTTGAGTAAAGCTTCTGTCTGCTCCAAAAATTTTAGAAGACTGTAATATATTCAGCTCACCAAACATTCCTTTTCTGGGATAAAAAACTGCGTCTCTGGTATCTCTTAGCAATGCCGGCCCTAACGCAGATGTCCTACTGTAATCACTTCCATTAATTCTCCCGGAGGCTAATTCACCATTTTCAGCAGTACCCGTAATCCTATATTCTTCATAATTAACTCTGGCACCCACATACACATTGGGTTTTATTTGCTTTCCAATCAGTAGTTTTACTCTTGGAAACTTAACATCGTAACGCTCTTCAGCAACGGCATCTTCTCCTATTCCGTAATAGAAGAAATTATATTTAAACCAGCCTATGTCTGCATTAGCATAATATTTATTGTTCGCCCAAAAGACCTGAAATGGGAAGAAGGCCAAAACCTGTTTATTCTGGGTAAAAGTTAAACCTAAGGAAGCTTGAGATGGTTTTGCCCAGGCACTATCTTTAGCCCATGACCAACTAGCCGTACCTGCCACACCTCCACCCCAGCCAGTTTCTGGAAACCTAAAGGCCACCGGAAGGGCTATAATTGATTTATCTATTAAGAGTTGTTCTTTTTGCTGGGCAAAGCCCAAAATGGGAAAGAGAAAAAATAATAGAATTCTTTTTGACATAATCCTAATACGAAAAAAAGAATACTTAGGATGGCAAAAAGGGCACCACAATGGGCACCCTTTTCTTTTTTTGACAAACTTAGCGACTTACCCTCCGTATAAGAAAGAAGTGTAAATCGCTCATGGAGATGTAACAACCTCCCATTGTCGATCTTGATTTAAACAGCCCAAATTTTGTGCCAGTTTTTATAAATTTGTCCTATGAAAGAAAAACGTTGGCACCTGCTTCCTCAGCCATCCACACAAAAAGAAATTGAAATTATAGCCTCCTTGTGTCAAGAGCTTGGTATTACTGAAGATTTGGCCATTTTGCTATGGCAAAGGGGAGTTGAAAATTTTGAACAAGCCAAACTTTTTTTCCGGCCTTCTCTTGAAAATCTTCATGATCCGTTCTTAATGAAAGATATGGAGGTGGCACTTGAAAGACTTGAAAAGGCACTTGCCACTAATGAGCAAATTGTTATTTATGGTGACTATGATGTAGATGGAACTACCGCAGTAGCCCTGGTTTATGGATTTCTATCACAATACCACAGCAAAATTCTTCACTATAACCCAGATAGATATAAAGAAGGTTATGGAATTTCTAAAACAGGCATAGACTGGGCCAAAGAGAAAGACACTACTTTAATCATTGCCCTGGATTGCGGAATTAAATCAATTGAAACAATAGAATATGCCAAGACTAAAGGTATAGACTTTATAATCTGCGATCACCATGAACCGGGAGAGGAACTGCCAGCAGCTGTGGCTGTATTGGATCCCAAAAGAAAAGATTGCTCTTATCCTTTCAAAGAATTGACAGGAAATGGAGTTGGATTCAAGCTGCTTACTGCCTTTTGTCTGAAAAGAGAAATCCCCCTTGAAGATCTCTATAATTTCCTGGATTTAGCCATGGTTAGTATAGCCTCTGATATTGTGCCCATCATTGGGGAAAACAGGATTCTTGCCCATTATGGATTAAAAAAGATGAATACCAATCCTCGTACAGGCTTAAAGGCCTTAAAGGAGGTGTCGGGCTTTCAAGGGGACATGAGTATTGAAAACGTAGTTTTTACAATAGGGCCTAGAATAAATGCTGCAGGAAGAATAAAGCATGCCACCGCCGCCGTGAAGCTTTTACTCAGTGATGACTATAAGGAGGCTGTAGATTTTGCTCATGAAATTCAAGCTCACAATACGGAGCGAAGAACACATGACAGCAGAATAACGGAAGAAGCTTTAGCCATGATTCAAAAAGATGAGTGGCTTTTAAATGAAGCTAAAAGTACTGTTTTGTTTAGAGAAGATTGGCACAAGGGAGTTATCGGAATAGTAGCATCGCGGTGCATAGAGCATCATTACAGGCCCACTGTAATTTTTACAAAAACTAAAGATGGTTATGCTGCAGGCTCCGCTCGTTCAGTTTCGGGCTTCAATCTCTATGAAGCTATTGAATCTTGCTCTCATCTCTTAGAACAATACGGAGGCCATATGCATGCAGCGGGCATGACCATTCCGATTGGACAGATCGATTCCTTCAGACTTGCATTTGATGAGGTGGTACGTCAAAATATTTCTAATGAGTTACTAACCCCACAAATAGACGTAGATATAGAAATCAAATTGGAAACCATTTCTCCAAAATTTTACAGGATTATGCAACAGATGGGGCCTTTTGGTCCGAAAAACATGCGACCTGTCTTCAAAACAAAAGGACTTTCGCTGGCCTCAGATCCAAGGGTATTGAAGGAAAAACATCTGAAACTGGAAGTTCTTGAAAAAGAAACCGGCATAACTTTTACAGCATTAGGTTTTGGAATGAAGGAAGAATTCCATGATCGACTCGTTAAAGCAAACACTTTCGAGATGGTTTACTCTATTGAAGAAAACACTTTTAGAGGACAAAGCAATCTGCAATTATTCATAAAGGATGTTAAGTTCTGAAATGATACGTCAAATTGCACTAATTTTGGGCAACTCTCATGTTATATGATTTTAAGAACAGAAAATTTAGTCAAGAAATACGGTCAAAGAAAGGTAAATGACAATGTCAGCTATCAGGTAGAACAAGGCGAAATTGTTGGTTTGCTAGGCCCAAATGGTGCAGGCAAAACCACTTCATTTTATATGGCGGTAGGATTGGTTCAGCCTAATTCAGGAAGTGTATGGCTTGATGATATGGAGATCACTTCTTTGCCTATGTATAAAAGAGCCAAACTAGGTCTTGGCTATTTAGCACAGGAAGCGTCTGTTTTTAGAGACCTAACTGTAGAAGAAAACATCATTGGTGTTTTAGAACTTGCCAAAACAGGCCTCAATAAGTCTCAAAGAAGAGAGAAAACTGAAGATCTTTTGGAAGAGTTTTCTTTAACACATGTAAGAAAGAGCAAAGGAATCGTACTTTCTGGCGGCGAAAGAAGAAGAACAGAAATTGCCCGTGCTCTGGCAGTGGACCCCAAGTTCATACTATTGGATGAGCCTTTCGCTGGTGTTGACCCTATTGCAGTAGAAGAAATACAAGGAATAGTAGCGAAGCTGAAACACAGAAACATTGGCATTTTAATTACAGACCATAATGTGAATGAAACCCTTTCGATCACTGACCGTGCGTATCTTCTCTTTGAAGGTAAAATACTCAAGCATGGTACTGCAGAAGAACTGGCGGCAGATGAAATGGTAAGAAGAGTATATCTGGGTAAACATTTTGAATTAAAAAGAAAGATTTAGGATTTCCCCGGTTTGTTCTCTCTTGCGGCCACAAAGTTCATACAAATTAAAAACTCACTGGTTCTATTTCCATTTTAAGTTGGTGCTTTCATTGAACGCCTCTCTTGTTATGTTGCCAACGAGGCAATAGCTAAAACCTTGCGTTTAGGATTCCGCAATAAAATGCATAGTATTGTAGATACTTAAAATGAATCAGATGCAATCAAGTAAGTTCGGAACAGCACCAGTATTCTTCACTGCTATTTCTACCATCTTAGGAGCCATCATGTTTCTTCGTTTTGGTTTTAGTGTAGGTACAGTTGGCCTGATGGGTACTATAGGGATCATTATTATTGGTCATGCAGTCACTATTCCTACTGCAATGGCCATAGCAGAGATTGCAACTAATCAGAAAGTAGAAGGAGGTGGTGAATATTACATCATCTCACGCTCATTCGGTTTGGTAATTGGTTCTACTATCGGGATTGCACTTTATTTATCTCAGGCTATTAGCGTTGCCTTTTATATTATAGCATTTACAGAAGCCTTTAAGCCCTTTTTTGATTTCCTTTTCAGCAAATTCATTTTTGTTCCCTGGCTTGACTGGCTTTTGCATCAAATGCAATTTGTAGCCGTACCTGCTCTGATAATCCTTACCTCAGTTGTACTTTCTAAAGGGGCCCAGCTGGGTGTAAAGGCACTCTATGTGGTAGTTGTTACTTTAATATTCTCCTTAATCGCCTTCTTTTTAGGAGAACCAGTTTCTTCAGATATCGTTCCTCAAAAGGAAAGCGTACTCAGTCACCCGTCGTTTTTTACGGTTTTCGCTATAATCTTTCCGGCATTTACGGGTATGACAGCCGGTGTAGGATTATCCGGAGATTTAAAGAACCCAGGCAAATCTATTCCTCTGGGAACACTGGCCGCTACGATATGTGGTATGCTTATCTATATTTTGATGGCTTATAAGCTCTCCATTTCTGCCAGTCCTGAGCAATTGGCAGACACAAATAATTTGGTAATGAGTGACATTGCCATTCAAGGCTGGTGGATTATTCCCTTAGGACTGGCTGCTGCTACAATTTCTTCAGCCCTGGGGTCTTTAATGGTAGCACCCAGAACTCTTCAGGCTATTTCCAGAGATAATGTAATTCCTATAGGAAAAATAAACACCTGGCTTTCATTAGGAAGAGGCCAGAACGATGAGCCTTATAATGCCTCATTAATTACAGTTATAATAGCTCTCTTTTTTATAATGATGGGTGCCTTAGATGCAGTGGCAGAAGTCATTTCCATCTTCTTTATGGTGACTTATGGTTCGCTGTGTTTAATTTCCTTTTTTCAGCATTTTGCCGCAGACCCTTCTTACAGACCAAAGTTTAAGTCGAAATGGTATATTTCTCTTTTTGGGGCTTTCGCTTGTTTTGGATTGATGTTTTTTATGAATCCCGGATATGCTCTTGGGGCACTTATACTAATCCTTGGACTTTATTTTGTAATTAGTTATTTCAACAAGGATAAGAAGAACATTGCTTTGATTTTTCAGGGTGTTATTTTTCAGGTAAGTAGAAAAATTCATGTCTTCCTTCAAAAATCAGACAAAGAAGCTTCAAAAAGCTGGAGACCCTCAGCCATATTCCTGAGTCAGAATTCATTCAAAAGGCATGATTCATTCAATCTTACCCGGTGGATCTCTCATAAGTATGGTTTCGGCACTTATATTCATCATATTGATGGATACCTAAGTAAGCAATCTCATTTAGAAGCCCTTCAGGCAAAAAACAGGCTCATTAAAATTGCTGATATCAGCAAAAGTGAGGTCTATGTAGATGCCATTGTCAATAGTAGTTTCAAGGATTCCATTAATCAGGTGATTCAATTGCCTAGTATTTCGGGCACCGAAAACAACTTAATGTTGCTTGATTATAATCGCAGCCAGGTACAAGAACTTGATGTTATTATTGAAAACTTCAAGCTTATTTCTGCGGTGAAATTTGACATAGGTATTCTTGCTACCTCAGAGAGGCAATACGGTTTGCAAAAGGAAATCCATATCTGGATAACAAGAAAAGATTTCGACAACGCCAATCTGATGATTCTGATTGCATATGTTATTTCAGCTCACCCTGATTGGAAAGGAGGGCATATCAAAGTATTCAGTATTTTCCCTCAGGACAGCATTGAAAACGAAAAAGAACGATTGCTGAATCTGGTTTCGGCAGGTCAGTTGCCTATCAGTTTAAACAATATTGAATTCTTGATCCGGGAAGAAGCAGACGACTCAAAAGCGATAATAAAAGAAAGAAGCATGGATGCCGATTTGCTTATACTAGGTTTCCTCTCAGAAGAATTAAAACACAATGGTCCTGAAGTATTTGCGGGTTATGATGGCCTTTGCAACATACTCTTTGTCAATACGGAAGAAGGTAAAGAAATTAAATAAAGCCATTCTATAACTTCACTTGTAAAGTCAAATAAAAACCTCTTCCGTCTGATGGAATAATTCCAGGGCCAGGATAGGCTTCAGCTCTTCTGGTGAAGTACATTTCATTGAACAGATTATTTACGCTTCCTTCCAGAGTAAACATTCTCCAGATGTAAGATGCGGATAAGTCAGCTATTTGGTAAGTTGGGATAATGCCCTCCACGGCTGTAGCTGTTCTGACAGCATTGGTAGCATCAGTAAAATGTTCTTTAACGTAGCTCCATTGTATAGACATTCCAAAGCCTCCGGATTTATAACTCAGCCCTGTACGAACCATAACTGGAGGCACCATTTCTACTTTTTTGTCTTTGATGCTGGTCTCATCTGTATGATAATATTTAGCATCTATAACCGCTCCGTTAAGATAAATTGAAAGTGATTTTTTTGTAGATGGCCTGACTATCTTTAGTATATCCAATTCTGCAAAAGACTCTAAACCTATGTTTCTGGCATCGGCCACATTGGTACGTAGCCTGTAGTCAAGATAAAGTGGTGGCTGATCTGCCTTCAAAATTTGACCTATGCGACCATTGTATGCAACATAGAATAGAGTAAAATCATAACTTAAATAATTTGATTTCTTACCTCTAAACCCAAAATCAGCTGTAAATCCCTTTTCATCTTTGAGGTCGGGGTCTACAGCAAAGTTAGGATTCACAATGCGAAGATCTGTAAAGTTTATGGCTCTGTAGTTTTGAGATAAGTTGCCGTAAATCTCCAGATTCTCATTTGGCCTGAAAGAGGCTCCTATTCCGGCAATTACAAAAGCTCTTTTCCGAGAGTCATTTTCTGTTTTCTTAACGTCTGAGACCAGATTACCTGCAAAATCAAAAACTCGCTGCCTGAAATAACCTTCTGACGCCGTATTGATGTATTCATACCGAAGCCCGGGTGTAATACTCAACTTTTCAGAAAGGTTAAATATATTTTCAACAAAGAAAGAGATATTGGTATTGGGGAAAAGAAAGTCAGAATTCTCAGGATATTCAGGATTCAGGAAAGAGAAATCAGGATCATCACCAGCAGAGGCATCACCTTGTTTTGCTGTAGTGTATCCTTTGTAATATCTACTGCCAATTAAAAAAGCTCCATATTGGTTACCGAGACTATATCTTGTAAGCAAACGGGTTTCATTGCCAATGTTTTCAAATTTTCCTGCAATCAACGTTCTGTTACCGCCCAAATCTGCCACATTGATCCTTTCAAGATTCCCAAGGGAAGATCTGCCTGCATCAAGCACAAAAGTCCTGGAATTGATTTTAGTCTTGGGGCTTAGTTCCCAGTCCAGAGTCAAAGCAGCTAAATCCCATTTGACATCAAACCAGTTTCTACTTCTAACTGACTGTCTTGGGTCAGCATTAAACATAGCATCAGTTAATCCACCGGCTTGCTGAGCGGTGTAATTGCTGTGTGTATAATTAAATTCTGCCTTAAAGTTCTCAGTAAACTTATAGGTTAAATCAATGTAAGCATTGTCCTGATTAAATCCAGAATTGGGCCTCCAGCCATCACCTTGTTTGTGCTGATAAAATGCGTAATAGTTTAGCTTTCCTACAGTGCCTCCTAAACTGTTAAAAGAACCAAAGAAATTCCAGCTCCCCGCCGTTTGCCTGCTGGTAAGCTCAATCTTCTTATCAGATGGCCCCTTCTTAAAAACGAAATTTAACATCCCGCCAAACTGTGTTCCGTACTGAAGTGAAGACGCCCCTCGAATAACCTCTATCTTTCTTAAAGCCTCTGTAGGCGGTGTATAATAACTTTCAGGATATCCTAAAGCATCCGCTGAAATATCATAGCCGTTTTGTCGAGTATTGAAGTTGGCCGTACGGTTTGGGCTTAATCCTCGACCTCCTATCCCCAGCTGCAAGCCAGCTCCGTCACTTTCCCAAATATTCAGTCCTGTCACCTTGGCATATACCTGTCTGGCGTTATTGGTAGATAGGTTTGCATTGATATCCTCCAGTACAACCACCTCAGACTTCTTACTTTCATAAATAGAAGTTCCTTCAATGGATTTAAGGTGAGTACGACCAAAATCATTATCTGCTTTAGCTTTTACGGTAACAGTTTCTAAAGTAAACCCATCTTCAGTCATTTCTACAAGAAGTATTGAAGATCCAGCTTTATGAACATACTCAAGCGACTTGTTCTCTTTACCTAACAACTGAAAGTTCAGTATGTAATTACCTAATGCTAATTGAGGTATTATAAAAGAGCCATCCTCTTTTGAGAAGTAAACGTCTTTTTGTGAGCTGACAGTAATAACCACATCAGCCAAAGCTTCCTTTGACTCGGAAAACACTTTTCCTTTTAAGTTTTCTTGCTGAGCAAAACTCAAGAAAGGAAGAAGATAAATTATTGCAGTTAAGTACCTCATGATAATTTCAGACGACAAAAGTACCTATTTAGATCAAGTCCAAATAAATTTTAAGTACTTTTTTAAATGATCTTGCTCATCATTTAATCCTTAAATGGAATAATCCAATCTTTATGTACCCAGCTATCCTCTATTTTCATAAGATCTCGCTCGGGATCTATCAAAAGTCTTCCCGGTCTGGCATTCAGTGTAACAAAAGCTTCTACTCTTACTTCCGGGTTATGCATTCCTTGGGACTTATAATAATTACCCAAAAAGTGGGCAAATTGAAGTATCATATCCGGCTGAAATGCCATTTGCTTCTCTTGATGAAGGTTTAAGAATTCGCTGTTATTGACAATCCCTACTCTACCCGTTTTAGCATCTTTAATATAAAAAGTGGCAGTTCCTGCCTTTTCCATTAACATCACTCTCCAACTAAACCGATACCCTTCCTCTGTCCAAAAAAGATTGCCGGGATAAAGCACATACCTGATTGGAAAAAGTAGTTGAAACAACACATAGATGGTTAGAAAAATATAGTGAAAGCCCCAAAAGGCTGGTTTTGAAATCATTGAAGCTTCTTCCAGACCAGTGTCTACTGTTAATTTTCCTTTATTTAAATCACCGTTTATCGCTTTCTTTTTAAACCAATTTAGTCTTAAAATCTCAGCTCCTTTTCTTAAGAAACTTTGTAGTGCCAGTTGCCATTGTAAATGCCATTTATCTGAAAAGAAGATCAAGGTAATACCCATCATTACCACCGGGAAAACACCAATCTGAAATAGTATCCCTACGATGGCATGGAAAACCAAAACGAAGATGTATGCGATAGGCCTTGTGCGAGCATTGAGGAGAAAAAAAATAATGAAAGTATCATAAAACATACCTCCCCAACTAAATACATAAGGAGCCCAGTCCTGCACAAAAAGCCAGCCCAACAGAGGGACTTTATCGTTAGCTGGCAGCCAAATTTTTAGTGGCAAAGCATTTACTAGCCAATCTGAGTTTATTTTGGCTATACCGGCATAAAAGTAAACGACAAAAATTTGAAACTTTAGAATATTTATGTGCCAGGCTCTGGCTTGGTTAGTTTTAATACTCGGTTGCCACCAGGCATCCAAACTTAAATTCCTGTTAGCTGGCAAAAAAATCATTAGTAAACATGCCAGTGAGATAAAGTAATAATGATTTAGATAATACGTGAGGTCAATTAATTCAAGATAAGTGAAAGTCAAAAACAGCAGGATTGAAGACCAACGGTATAAGAAGCCTAATAGTACAAATAAGGATGCCAGCAGCATGAGTCCATGCAATGCATACATCCAAAAAGGAGGCAAAAGTTGTACCCACTCAAAACCATAAAACTTGAACTGGAATTTTGAGTTGATATAGTGATCTTCTATCCAGCCCAAATAAATAAATCGAAGGGTTGAGACAAACATTAGAAATCCCAAGACCATTCTAAAAGTGACCAATGGGTAAATGGGCACATTTTTAAAAAGGAATTGGTTAATATTAGCCATTCTTAAAGGCTTTCTAAAAATGTCAAAAGATCTTTTCTATTTTCAGCAGACAAAGAAAGGAATTTCTGTTTAGAACTTTCGGCTTCACCCCCATGCCACAATATCGCCTCTTCTATATTTCTGGCTCTGCCATCATGTAGTAAAAAGGTATGATCATTTACCGTCTTAATCATACCTATGCCCCATAACGGAGTCGTACGCCATTCTTTCCCATTGGCCAGAAAATCTGGTCTGTTGTCTGCCAGACCCTCCCCCATATCATGCAATAGTAAGTCAGTGTAAGGTCGTATGGTTTGATTATTCAATACCGATATAGCATTAGAACTCTCTGTATTAAATGATGGAATGTGGCATGAAGCACATTTTAATTCTGTGAAAAGAGTTTTACCTCTAAGTACTGCTGGATCTTTAACATTTCGGCGGGCAGGCACACTTAATGTTTGAAGATAAAAAACAACTCTTTTCAGATTTTCGTCAGATATTTCAGGTTCGCCACCATTAGGCAAAGACTGAAGCTCTGATTGTGCTGAAGTTGTATGGTCTTTCATAAATAGGGAAGTAGTAATCCCAATGTCACCATTAAAAGCAGAGGCAGTTTGTTGCAGCAAATCAGGCTGATTTGCTTTCCATCCAAACCTACCTAATTCGGTTATCTGTTTTTGTTCGTTCCAAACAAAATTAGCTCTTCCGCTTATTCCATCTTTATTCAGATCGTCTTCGTCGGCCAGAGCCAGAATCGTTTGAGAAGGTATTGCTTCAAGTAAACCCACTCCGGCCAGTTGATTCCCTACTCTCGGAGAGAATAAAAAACCCGGGCTTATTTCACCGTAAGCCCATTCAGAAAACTCATAGTTCGGTTTTCTTAAGGAGTAACTGGTTCCATCTGCATATTTACCAGGAATTTCAGTGTATGAGACAGCCACTTTTGCTTCGGGCTTAACCCCTAGAAGCCCTTTATCTTGTAGTTGTCCACCATAGATTGGATCATCTACATTGGCAATGCTGCTGAGTCTAATCAGTAATCCACTTAAAGGTTCTCCATATACTTCCGGAGGAGCGGCTCGTCCGTCTTTTGGATGACAACCGCCACACGAACTGGCATTGAATATTGGACCCAGACCATCACGAGCAGTTGCCGAGGCTGGAGCCGAGGTCCAGTTTGATCTAAAAAAAGAATTACCTATTACAAAGTCGTTTTCTTCCTCAAAGCTTAAATTAGAAGGAGAATGCCCAAAAGCATTCTCCCCCAAGTCAAAAGTGGTTAAGCTACCACCTGAGAGTTCTTCATTCTCTTCATACTCCAGTACTACATCTTCAGGTTTACAATTAAGTAAACCAACAATGGAAAATAAGAGAATTCTCAATCTCATTTTAAACAGTAATTAATCTAACTCTGCATTAACCTGAATGCCTAGTTGCAACGCACCATCCACAATAGCATCACTTAGGTTTCTAAGATTAATGATAGTGTTTTCAATTTTTTTGCCAGGATCTCCAGCTCGTAAAGCTGAATCAAATGGCTGGGGAATCCCAATAATGCTTCCAAAAGTAGCAGAAAGAAGGTTTAATATAGTTTCGTTCTTTACCAAATCCTTCTCATTCACTAAATCAGCAAGAGAAGCACCCGTAACCTGTGAACCATCTACCCTTTCGTAAGCTCCTACATATACATTTCTAATTCCTCTGAAATTCATCTCAATGTCTGCTTTTGTATTATCGCTGAAGCAAGAATGTTCGTCTTCCTGATCTTTATTTGCAAGAGCTACAGTCATTCTTTCTCCTGCCAATTCACCTTTACTCAGTGCACCAATCCCTCTAAACATTTTAGCAATAGATTCATCGCCTCCAGCAATAAAGCTAGCTCTATAGGCCGTTGAAGGAGCCCATGCATCCATAACTTCTGTTAAGTTTTCAATCAACAGATCGGTAACAACTTTTAAATATTCAGCTCTTCGTGCCGCATTTGGAGCCGTTGTATAATCGGTGTAAGCTCTTTTACCCGGGCTATCCTCATAAAGATCTTGCCCCCAAAGTAAAAATTCAATGGCATGGTATCCTGTACTTAGATTGGTTTCACTACCATTTTCATTGGCGTCAATAAGCGTCTGTGCATCTATCACCGGGTAACTAACAGCATCATTAATTATACCGCTGTTAGCATTTCCTTCTACATAGTCAATATAACTTTCATCAAGCGGCCAGCCGTTAATAAGACCCTCAGGCCCATCCTCTGAATCAATAGGACCACCATAAAACCTGAAAGCCTCTGTTTGCCCATAAGGGTTTCTTGAGTCAATCCAAGCCTGACGAGCCTTAATCAAACCTTCTTCAGAAGGTGCGGCAAGAAAATCATTTATAGCTGTTTGAAGAACCTTTGCTGTACTTACGGCATCTTCATAATTTGCATAGACAATTTCGGCATAAGTGGTCAAAACCTCTGTTTTGCTAACTTGAGTTGGTTCCAAATCATCTTCTTTGCATGAGAAGACAGCTGCGATAAGGAATAAAGAGAGTAACGCTTTTTTCATTTTTGTGTTTATATATTATCAATCGCCGTCTCCGCTACTAAAAGTTATAGCAATTCCCAATAGTGAAGACATTTCACTTTTAAAGTATCTGGTAAGTTTTTGAAGTTCAGTATGCAGATCAATCAAAGAGACATTGCCATCGAGATTCTCAGAACTAAAATCAGAAGGACTAACTGAGGAAAAAGCATTTTCTACGGCCAGTATTTGAGTTTCTGTACTACTTACTAACGCCTCTCCACCTTCTACTGATAGAAGATAATCCTTAAAGCCCTTTTGATTTGAGCCTAACCAGAAGTTCTTCAAAGATTTAAAATGTTGCTCAGCAAAAAGCAAAGAGTTTCCTGAATACAGAGCTTCTACATTTCCGGGAACAGCAGCCGTTTGTCCAGGTCTTAAGCCTAATGGTAAGCCCAATTTAAAATTCTTTAGACTTTCAAAACTTTTTAAGAACTCATTGTATAACTGTGAGGTAGAGCTTCCGGCGGAGGTACCATCGTTTTTCACAAAAGTACTTTTGTAATCACCTTGCCATTCCTTATTAACCGCTGCTATTCTTGAATTTAAATCAGAAGATATTTCAGTTAAATAGAGTAATGATGACTCATTAAAGTTCTCAAAAAGTATGTATTCCATGGTAAAGAAACCTCTGGTGTCACGTTGGAAGTCGTTTAACTTGAAATCTTTTGAATCAATTTTGGCATTTACGGCAGTTATATTCACCGGGAAAGTAGCCACTTCCTCTACTAAAGATTTTGTAAGTACTTCTTCTTCAGCAGGACCAATGTTATATTGTGAGACGTTTATATAAGATAAATAAGCATCCTTCCACAGCTGTTTTACTTCTTCTAAATCTGAGCTGCCATTAAGTTGTTCAATGGCCAAATGCATCACTTCAGCTTTGTTGGCCGCTTCCTGAAAGCCAGGTATTATATAACTATTAGCATAATTCTCAAGAAAGGCCGTTCTATCAAACTTCACCTCATTTACAGGATCTGTAGAATCATTGCATGACAAAAAAGTGAAGCCTATTAAAAACAAAACAACTATCCGCATATTTATCTGTTTTGCTCGCTAACCCAATTCTGCTTAAAATCCTCCATTTCCTGATCAGAAAAACCGTATATAGCCTTTAGTTTCGATAAAACCTGTAATACTTTAGGCAATTCTTCCACCGGATTAGAAAGTAAGTTTAGAGTAGTCGGCGTTTGACCCTCAGGTGTGTTTAGTAGTACGAGAATTTCATCAATTTCTGCGTCAGAAATTATTTTATCTTCTACTGTTCTGAAACCAAGAATAAAACCAAGAACCTCAGAAAAAGAATGCATAGCTGAACTAATGGTAGCCTCATCAGGGTTTGTGGATGACAACTTCCCTAAAGCCCCATAAATATAATTGATTGCCGTAGCGGCACTTCCTTTTTCCCAGTTTTCAAAAATCTCCTGAATTGCCTCCGCTCTCTCAGCAGGATAATCTGTAGAGGCAGAGTTAACTGCCCGAAGTTTAATTAAACCGTTTTGAATATTTGTATAAAAACCTAAACCATCATTTTTATCACGCCTCGCAATGTAATTAGCAATAAACTTATCTGGGTTAGAATGTAATGAACTGTTGTTACTGTTGGCAAAATCTGGGTGTGCACCCCAAAGAGCTATAATTTTATCTGATGCTGCAGCGGTTTTCTCCGTTTCTGCAATTTTTCTGGCCTGATTATAAAAGGAGGCTGCGTATAATCCCTTCTCAATTACCTGCTCATTTTCAATTCCATACTGCGTAAAAAGATATTCGCCATATAGCCCACCTTGTTTTCCGGCGTCAAAAAGTTGTCCACCACTGTTTTTTATTAAAGCAGGCATCCAATCAGAATCAATCAATCCGGCAAAATAATCAGATGAAGAAGCTCTGAGTACTGAAAAATACTTTACAATTTCGGAAGCATCTACTTTTGTTCCTATTCTACCCTTTTTCATTTCTGCAGACATTGATGCTAAAGCCTCAGTCATTTGAATCTCAAGAGAAGCATTGGTTTCATAGGAAGCTCCATCATACTTTGCAGGTATGACTAATTCTTTATCAACTTCTGTATTATCACAAGCCACCAGGCCAAGAGTCAAAAGAAACAATATTCTTTTCATCTAATTTTATTTGTATTTAGAACAATTATAAATAGGCCGCAAAAGTATGAGCCAGTAATTATATTCACAAGCTTATCTAAAAGAATTTAGGGGGATAGAGGGCTACTTTTTCGGACAACCACCGCAGTGCCTGCCTTTCTTTTTATACTTTTTGCAGCATTTCTTTAGCACACAGCCTTGATTATCCCAAGGTGTAGAAAAAAAAGGGTTCTTCTCCTCGTTTTGCGTTTCAGTAGAAAATTCTGTTGTTAAGTGCTCCATCAAGTTTTAATAGATGCACAAAGATATTATATTTATTTAGATTAAGTCTAAATTGACCCCATAAAAATAAAAAAAGCAGCCTGAGCCGCTTTAAATGACATTTTTGAATGGATCAAGCTCAAGCTTCAGGAGCTAATTGTCTTTTCAAAAGCTCATCGTTTAACAAATAAAGTGCAGAGGAGTTATCTCCTATCATCCGTAATTTCATCAGCAAAGCCTTCACACTAGCCTCCTCTTCTACTTGCTCTGTTATGAACCATTGCAGAAAGGTGTGAGTTGCAAAATCTCCTTCTTCTAAAGCTTGCTTTACAAGACCATAAATACTTTTAGTAACTAATTTTTCATGAGCCAGCGTCTGCTCAAAACAATCTTCTATTGAATCAAACTCAACTGGTGGAGCATCTATAGCCATCATAGTTATCTTACCATCTACTTCATGAATATAGTCGAACTGCTTTTCTGCATGAAGTAACTCTTCCTGAGATTGTACTTTAAAGTAGTTTGCGAACCCGTCCAAATCCCTATCCAGAAAATAGGAACACATGGATAAATATAAATTGGCTGAGTAAACTTCTTTATTGTACTGCTCATTGAGCATTTGACTCATCTTTTCACTAATCATAAATATTAATTTCTTTAAGAACTTGAATTGATCAAAAATAACAAATAGATCAAACTAATCAGTTCGAAATGGAAAGTAAATGACAAGGAGAGGAAGAAGTGAAGAGGAGGAATTTGTTAGATTCGAAATTAGCTTCGTGCTTTTCATTCGAAACAACATGACCTTTAAACGCACAGGTAGTTCAAATTGTTTCACTGTTGAAAAATTATCTATTTATTTTTCAATATATTTAACACTTTCTTCAGGCAAGACAAGAACCATCAATTCGTATGAAAACCTTTGAAATAATTAAGGTTGAAATTCACTTTAACCATGAACAACTTCCTTTTAAAGGAAGTGAAGCTCATATCGCCTATTTTTCAAACTTAAGTGTAGCTTTTAGGTCCATGGAGTCAATATTATTAATCAATGATTGGAGTACTGAGGGGTTCAATTACACAGCTATTTACAGAAGCATGAAAGCCAAGGGTACTTTTATCCATGGAATAAAAAGAAAGAATATTACTTTCTTTCGAATAAAGATTACGAAGAAAACAGTCAATCCTAAACTTGAAACTTTCGGGATTGGGGCGGCACCTGATTTAGAATAAGTAATCGTTTTGGAAGGCGTTCCATCTCATACCGAACTTAAAAAGGTTCTCTTTTGTCAGCTTTTCTCCCAATGCCATTTGTCTTCTCATTTGAAATGAGCTATCTAAAAAAAGATTGTGCCATAGCATGTATGAAGCTTCAAAATTGGTTAGTGAGGTCTCTATCTTAAAGCCCTGACCTATTTGATTTCCAAATTCGAGAGGTCTGTCTTCTCTATAATTTCTTGTGATATCACCACCCCAGTTAGCCAGTGCGTCGTCATATCCCTTACTGTTCCACATATAGGTAGCCCGCAAGTAGAGTCGGTTTATCGGCTGATATCTTCCTTTTACTATAAACTCTCTGAAATTTGCACCTAAAGGGTGGGCAATCGGTAAATTATAGTTTACTAAGTTGGAATACGTAGTATAATGACTGTAGGTGTAAGGTCTGGCATAATTAAACTCGCCTTGAATATCAAACTGCTTTAACGTAAAGGCATCAATATATTTAAAACCCAACTGACCTGCATTTTTCTGACCATACCAACCCTCCTTTTGATTTTCCTTTCTATTAAATTCATCAAGAATGAGTTGACCGTAAAAGGAAATACTTTTAAGAAGATTCAATTTAAAGTCAGCTCCTACAATAGCATTGTCTGAACTACCCACCAGACCCTCTACAAAGCGATAAAATATCACGGGATTCAAATAGTTCATATCAAACTTTCTGTTCCCAAACATGACAGTTTCAAAAAGACCCATATTAAAGTTCTTCGTCACATTAACATTCAGGTGATGAAAGACCATAAACTTTGGTGGAATTACCTCTAAGTCTGCAACACTGAAGTCTTCCTGGCGGTTATTCATTTTGGCCAGAATATTCATATACTCCAGCCTTCCCAAACGCACACTAGCCTGAAAATTAAAATATGGTGAGCTAAAATCACTTAAGATCATGGAACGCATACCTGAACCAACAAAATTCTTAGAGTGCCCCATTTTTAACATAATATGCCGACTTGGGTAAAAAACCATATAGCCCTCAGCTTGTATATAATCTCTGACAAAAGCCACAGAATCACCATTAACTATTTTTGTGAAACCATTGTAAGGATATCCATCAAGCCCAAGAGAATATTCTCTGACATAAAACGGACTACTTTCCTGATTCTCAGTAAAAAGGGTATAAAACCCCAATTTATTATTTACCGAACCACGAATACGTATTCCTCTGGTATTAATAAACTGACCTTGCTTTTCGGATTGACTGCTGTTAGAACCCCCGCCAAAATTCAAAATAGGATTGACGTGTATATCAAAATCATCATTTTTATAATGATAAAAATCTGCCGGCTCTTTAAAGAAAACCTTCAACAATGGCTTCTTAGTCAATACTGGCCTGATACTGTCCCACTCCCAGTTATCGTTTTTTAAATAGGATAAATTAAAGCTATCTACCTTCGTAAGCCTCATACTATCCAGTGGCACAGAATTCAAGTAATTCAATACCCTTTTCCTCTCAAATGGCTTTACATTATCGTGGAAATCATTACTCAAGTAACCAGACTTTACCTCAAACCTATCAATGAGATGATAATATTCAGAACTATAAGGAATGAAACCACTTTGTCCTGATAGCTTTATAGAAAGCAGAACAAAAAAAATAAATAAACGAAATGGTTTCTGGGGCATAGCTTGATAGCAAGCTCCAAATTTATATAATAATCATAAGCCTTCTCTAAGAAATATTACTTTTGCAACCATAGGCAGTAAGTTTTTGTTTCTAAAACACACCTGGTTCAACAAATGAAGAAATTTGACATCCCTGAGTTTTATAAAAGCGGTATCATTGGCAAAATCAAAGAAATTCGACGCCAAAGCGATAAATTAAAGAGAGACTTCACAGCTACTCATCTTGATCTTGGCACCGTAGAATTTTACCTAGCCCGCCATTTTGGTTTTTGCTATGGAGTAGAGAATGCAGTTGAGATTGCCTACAAAACCCTCGAAGAAAACCCACATAAGAGAATATTTCTTTTAAGTGAAATGATTCATAACCCTGAAGTGAATGCTGATCTGCTATCGCGTGGCGTAAAATTTCTCATGGACACCAAGGGTAATGACTTGCTTGACTGGAGTGATTTATCTGCAGAGGATATCGTGATTGTACCGGCCTTTGGAACTACTATTGATATACAAAACCGTTTGAATGAGATCGGCATTAACCCATATCAATTTGACACCACCTGCCCGTTTGTAGAGAAAGTTTGGAACCGTGCAGGTCAAATTGGCGAAAGAGGATATACCGTTGTGGTACATGGGAAACCTAATCATGAGGAAACCAGGGCAACGTTTTCACACAGCAAAGCAACTACTCCAACTATTGTACTAAAGGATTTAAAAGAGGCAGAAAAATTAGCCGACTATATTCGTGGCAAGCGTAACACCCATGAATTTTACGACGATTTCAAGGGCCAATATTCAGAAGGCTTTGATCCTGAGAAGCACCTTCAAAAAATAGGGGTGGTAAATCAAACCACCATGTTAGCTTCTGAAACTCAAGAAATCTCAGATTATTTGAAGGATGTTATCATCGGGCACTATGCAGTAGAGGGAGAAATGGCAACAGAGAGATTTGCTAACACAAGAGATACTCTGTGTTATGCAACGAACGATAATCAGGAGGCCACGTATGCTCTATTGCGTGAGAAAGCAGACCTTGCCGTTGTGGTAGGTGGCTACAATAGCTCTAATACCAGTCATTTAGTGGAACTGTGTGAAGAAAAATTACCCACTTATTTTGTAAGATCAGCAGAAAGTCTACTTTCCAGCAAAGAAATAGAACATTATGATCTTCATCAAAAAACTGTTAAAGTTTCAAAAAACTATTTACCGGAAAAAGAGAAGACCACCATACTGCTTACTTGCGGAGCATCCTGCCCTGATGCTATCATGGAGAAGGTATTGCTAAAGTTATCAGCATTTTTCAATGAGACCAAAGACCTTAATGAGGCGATAACATCTTTAGAATATGCCAAATAGGCTATTGACTGATGTCACATTATTCTATATATTTACTGTACAGTTTATATATAAGAGTTAACTAAAACCTGTCAATCGTATGACTATGTTAGAGTACGTAAAATTGATTTTGGAAAAGGTTAGTTTTGACAAGAAGTTGTTTGAAAGAGAATTGGACAAGGGAATAAAACAACTTGTGCCAAGTGAAATTAAGCAGTTAAAAGAATGGTGCTACAGTAAGTTCGGCACTATATATCAAACTATTCTTAACAAAATTTTTAACCGCCCTCAATTTGCTTAAAAAAAGCTCCCTTTTTCAAGGGAGCTTTTTTTTTAGTTTCTACAAAACTCTAGCCTTTCTCCAAATTTGCTTTCGTTTATCTTTCCATTGGAATAAGCAAGATGGCCAGAGACAATAGTATCTGTTATTCTGGAACTGAACTTATGACCTTCAAAAGGCGACCAACCACATTTGTAATAAAGGGATTCCTTAGTTACTTCGGTTTTACCTTTGAGATCAACCAAAACCAAATCTGCCCAGTAACCTTCTCTGATGTATCCTCTGTCCTTAATTTCAAAACAAATAGCCAGAGCGTGTGACATCTTCTCTGCAATTCTCTCTAAACTAATCTTACCTTTCGAGTAAAAATCTAACATAGCAGAAAGACTATGCTGTACCAGTGGAAGTCCCGATGGTGCATGCCAATAATCCTGTTGTTTTTCGTCCCAGGTATGCGGAGCGTGATCAGTAGCAATCACATCAAAATGATTATCAAGCATAGCCTGAAACAACTTCTCCCGGTGATTATGCTTTATGGCCGGATTGCATTTAATAAGATTACCCTTCTTTTTGTAATCTTCAGCATCAAACCACATATGATGCACACAAACTTCAGCAGTAATTCTTTTTTCACTCAAGGGAATATCATTCGTAAAGAGTTCAATTTCTTCTGCCGAAGAAATATGCAAAATGTGTAACCGAGTATTATATTTTTTGGCCAAATCAGTGGCCATTTTTGAAGATATATAGCAGCCCTCTTCATTTCTTATTAAAGCATGAATATCATATGGCACATCTTTACCGTCGTAAAGCATCTTATAACGCTCTAAATTAGCCTTTACTGTACTCTCGTCTTCACAGTGAGTGGCTATTAAAGACGGATATTCAGAAAAAAGCTTAGATAGTGTATTTTCACTATCTACCAGCATATTGCCCGTAGAGCTACCCATAAATATCTTCAGACCACATACCCTATTAATATCAGTCTTCATTACCTCCTCATAATTATCATTAGAGGCTCCCATATAAAATGAATAATTTGCCAGACTGCTTCGTTCAGCAATGTCATATTTATCCTGAAGTAATTCCTGAGTAAGGGCATTGGGAACGGTATTTGGCATTTCCATAAAGCTGGTAGTACCACCTGCCACCGCAGCTCTTGATTCTGTATAGATATTGGCCTTTTGAGTTAAACCAGGTTCTCTAAAGTGTACCTGATCATCAATTACACCCGGAAATATCATTTTGCCAGTTGCGTCAATAACTTGCTCATTACCTTGAGGTGTGATATCAGCCGCTATTTTCTCAATTTTCCCGTCTTTTACAAGTATATCTGACTCAATGATCTTTCCTTCATTAACCAGACTTCCATTCTTAATTAGTAAATCCTTCATATTTATAGTTGTTGAAGCAGCAAATTTGCCTCCCTTTTAATTCCAGAATATTCTGCGATAGCCAGACAATCTTCCAAGTACTCTTTTGCCATGGCCAAATCTTTGATGTCAATTGAAATCTTACCCAAATATAAGTAACACATCGATTTTAAATCGTCTGTATAGTTACCATGACCTTTTACCTGAAGAGATTTAAAAAGGTTAGACGAACTTGACATTTTATCATTTAATTCAAACTCTGATATTCCTTTAAAAACCAAATAGGCCATGCCAGCATCAGCACCAGAAAACTTCTTCAATTTTTCTATAGCTATTCGGGCTTCTGCCCACTTTTTATTTGCTATTAGGGCTTCGCAAAACTTTATTTGAAAATCTGGATTTCTAGGATAATCATGATTTAATGAGCTAAAGATCCTTAATGCCTCTGAATTGTTATTTTCATATTTCAGTAGAATCCCACCTAAATATTTTTTTGCCTCCAATTGTGAAAATAAAGCTTTCTCTGAGGCTTTCTGCAAACTCATCAGCCCTTCTTTCTTATTGCCTGATTTAAAAAAATAAATTATTGGACGTATTGAAGGGTGGGTTTCTGGGTATTGTTCTCTATAAAATAAGTACAGACCATTTGTCAATAAAAAGTCCGGATTCGTACCTACCATTGCAAAACCATCTTTTAGATAGCTATAAGCTTTTTTGGCTTCCAAACCTGCCTTTATATAATCATTGTTAAAATGGTGCAATTTAGCAATGTACCCATGACAAGTAAGTAAGTAAAAAGTAGCTTCGGAATTAAACTTATTTGTCCTAAGTAGATTCTCCGATAAAGAAATACACTTTTCAAGTATTGTAATATACTCTTTTTGTTTTGATGAGGCTCCTATAGGATCATTTTGCCATTGAAGTATAGTGGCTTTCAGTAAATATGAAACGGGATGATCCTTGTATTTAATAAGAACTGGCCGTAATACCTCTTCGGCTTCGGCAAATTCAAAATTATACACCTTATCAAGACCTGATCTAACCAACCTATGATTCTCGGTATCCTTAAGGAATTGCCCTTGAACAATAAATTTTGAGAAAAAGCAAAAGAATAAAATTAGGAAATTCTTCAAGCGAATAAAGTAAAAAAGCCTCTTCGAAAACCGAAGAGGCTAATTATATGATTGTCGTACAATTCTACAATTGTGTAGGGATTGTAACTGTTTTGTTCAGGTAGTTAATTACTTGATCGTAATCAGATAGAGAAACACCAGAGGTTTTAAGGCCTGCAGCAAGAGTTTCTTCTACTACGATAAACTTAAAGCTTAAGCTTGAGCTAGGAGCATAAGAAGTACTTCCTCCAAACAACTGAGACTGGCTCTTGTAATAAAGGTTTGCTTTTCCTTCTGAGTAAGAATACTGAAGAGATTCAACAGACTGATCAATTTCTTTAGAAAGAGATAATGGTAAGCTATACTTGAAATCACCACTAACTAAGAAAGCAAGAACTAATTTATCAGCAGTAATTAAATCGTTCGAAACTGATGTAGCTCCCCATGTACTTGTAGAACCTGTTCCAATTCCAGGAACTTCAGTGTTTGTCCAATCCGCTACCGCTACTGTGTGCGAAAAGCTTTTCACATTTGCATTACCATCCTTACCGTCTGCACCATCTTTACCATCAATACCATTTGTACCATTGGTTCCGGGAGTACCTTGAGCACCAGTGTCTCCCTTAGGACCTTGATCACCTTTATCTCCTTTGCAAGACACGAAAGCTACTGTGGATGCTAGGGCAAGCACGCTTAACAACCTAACTAATTTCTTCATAATTTTAGATTTAAGAATATTTGACTTAAAAGTTCTTAGCAATATTACTTGAATTATGAGAACTTTGCAAACCATTGGAATCGATAATTTATTTTACGGTATCCTTAATTTTTACACCGAAAAAATCCTTTTAAAATGCAATCCCCAGATTCACTAACCCAAGTGGCTGATTTTCATCGTACTTTTCATCACCCAATTCTCGAAAAGCCTCAAATTCCCTCTAAAAACCGCTGCGACCTAAGGGTTGAATTAATCTCAGAGGAATTAAAAGAACTGGCTGAGGCTATTAAGGAAAACGACCTCGTAGAAGTAGCCGATGCATTGTGTGATATTCAATACGTTTTATCAGGTGCAATTCTGGAATTCGGGCTTGGCCATAAATTTAAAGAGCTTTTTGAGGAGGTGCAGCGGTCAAACATGAGCAAGGCCTGCTCCAATGAAGAAGAAGCCCGGGCCACAGTAGAACATTACAAAGCAAAAGGCACAAATTCCTATTATAAAAAAGATGGAGATAAGTTTCTGGTTTATAGAGAGGGAGACAATAAAACACTGAAAAGCGTAAATTACTCACCAGCAGACCTTAAAGGAATTTTGGAGAAATGACATCAATCAAAGAAAACATTCTGGCGATCAAAAAAGACCTTCCTGAAAATGTAAAGCTTATTGCAGTTTCAAAGAAACAAAACAACAATAAAATTCTTGAAGCTTATGGGGAAGGTCATAGACGTTTTGGGGAAAACTATGTTCAGGAATTGGTTTCTAAAAGTCAGGAATTACCTTCTGATATTGAATGGCATATGATAGGTCATTTACAAACAAATAAGGTCAAATACATTGCTCCTTTTGTTTCATTAATTCATTCCGTTGATTCCTTCAAACTGCTAAAAGAAATCAATAAACAGGCCGGCAAAAATCAAAAGATAATTAATTGTCTGCTCCAAGTTCACATTGCTGAAGAAGAAACCAAGTCAGGTCTTTCAGAAAAGGGTTTATTTGAGCTACTAAATAATCCTCATCTCAAAGAATTAGAAAACATCAGAATTCTGGGACTCATGGGTATGAGCACTTTTACAGACGACCAAAACATAGTTTCAGAAGAATTTAATAGCCTAAAAGGTATTTTTGAAAGAGCAAAACAAGAATTTAAAGACTATAACTTAGAAGAACTTTCTATGGGAATGAGTGGTGATTTTAAGCTAGCTATTGAGAAAGGTAGCACCATGGTTCGGGTAGGAAGTTCCATTTTCGGAGCAAGATCATGAATAAATTATTTCTTAAATCGGGGGCAATACTCGGTCTGCTTGCCGTAGTCATTGGAGCATTTGGTGCTCATGCATTTAAAGAGAGCCTTGTTGCAAATAATTGCCTTGACACTTACGAAACGGCCGTTAGTTATCAGTTTTATCATGCCTTAGCTTTGCTTTTTTCAGGTATACTTAGCGGGCAAATACAGAATAAATGGATTCGCTTCAGCGGACTCTCCTTTTTAGTGGGAACAATTATTTTCTCAGGCTCGCTGTATCTTATTTGCCTAACTGGCATTAAGACGTTCGGAGCTGTAGCTCCTATAGGCGGAACAGCTTTTATTGCTGGTTGGGCATTAATGTTCTGGGCATTTCTTAAGGATTGAAAATTAAAAAATAAAGTGTTTTTAAAATTAGATAAATACAATTCACTTAATTTCATATGAACCACTGAAATTATCTATCACATGCTAATTATTTAAAAGGACAAAAATCAAGGTAAATTTATATTTTAAGCAAGAAAACAATTTAACCGCAAACGTTTCCTTAAAAAAAACTTAAAATTATTTACACGATTATAATATTGGACATAATCCACAGTTAATGTACTGTACAAGTACATTAGAACTATAAAGCCGGTCTCAGTACTCAGGTAAGCTAAAGGCACCAAATGCACTCAAATCATTATTTAAAAAATTAAAGCGTACTTTTGACCTACTTTAACCTAAATAAGAATTGACAATTAGAAATTAAAAAAATGGAACAAACAGAAAGAAATAACAGCTCTGCCGTGAAAGCCGGTCTAATTTTGGCCATAGCATTGGCTGCAATCTTTGGATATTTATATTTCAAAGAAAGACAGAAGGTAGATGAAAAAGTGATAGAAGTAAGCGAAATCAACAGAGATTTAATGCTTACAAGCTCTAAACTTGACTCTATTAGCACTCAACTTGATTCTCGTATTGCAGAAGTAACTGCTTTAGGTGGTCAGGTAGATGAGCTGGAAGCTTTAAAAGCTCAATTGGAAAAAGATAAGAGAAACCTTATCTACTCTAAGAATGTAAGTCTTAAAGAGTATCAGGACAAGATCTCTGGATACGAACTGGCTCTGAAAGAGAAGGACAGTGAAATCATGAAGCTTAGAGAAGCAAACATGATTTTGACCAATGAGAATGAAACGCTTATCACTCAAAAAACAGAGCTTGAGGATCAAAAAACTCAATTAGAAACCAAGGCGGCAACTCTTACAGACAGTGTATATGCAATAAATGTAAAGAATGCCGAACTAAACGAGAAAGTTTCTTTAGCCTCTGCTCTTAAGCCAATGAATTACTCAATTTCTGCCATCAACTCAAGAGGTAAAGAAAGAGACGGAGGAGAATTTAAGTCCAAAAGAGTAGATAAGATTAAGATTGCTTTCAAACTGGCAGAAAATCCTCTAACTAAGAAGGAAAACAAAACCATCTATATGAGGTTATTGGATCCTACGGGAAGTGTAATTTCTGATATGGCAACAGGTTCTGGAACATTCAAATTTGCTGGCAAAGAAACAGTTTATACAGCTAAGCAAACTATCATGTTCTCTAATGATGGACAGACTGTTGATTTTATTTACGATCGTGGTGCACAGTACGAGTCTGGTGACTATACTGCTGAATTATATTCTGAAGGATACAGAATTGGTCAGACTTCTTTTAATATCAAATAGGTAGTCTATCGGATCATAATAAAAAAAGGGAAACTTGCGTTTCCCTTTTTTTATGCTCGTTTACATCTTTTATTTCACGATTCCGTTTTCTTGATAAACAGTTTGAAGTACGGTTTCTCCCACAGCTTCTAATGTATTAACATTAATGGCACTCAGATTATCGTCATGTGTGTGCCAGTGATCAAAAAATGTTTGGTTACCATTCTTCTTCTGATCAATGATATCAATCATCGGTATCTTGGTATTGATTATCACAGGAATGTGATCATCCATGATATCCCCTCCCTGCGTAGGGACAAAATACGAACCAAATCCTTTAGATGCTGCTATATTCCATACTTTATTAACCACAGAAGGTGCTACCTGCATAGACACCTTATCTTTCATAAAAGTGGCTCCATTGGCACCTACCATATCTAAAAGTATTCCATAAAAAGCGGAGTAGTTTTCTTTATGAAGGTTTTTCGACCAATATTCTGACCCCATCAGATAACCACCATAATCGTTCAGGCTGTTACCTTTAAAGTCAGCAGGAGTCCCTCCATCTTCTGCGTCGAAGAAAATAAAATCAATTCCAATATCTGGTTTTTCAGAAGCTTCAGAGATAGTTTCGGCAATTTGCAAAAGTACCGCTACGCCGCTGGCACCATCATTTGCTCCAGGAATGGGCTCCTTTTGTCTTTCATCGTCCTGGTCTGCGATTTCTCTTGTGTCCCAGTGGGCTGCCAGAATAATTCTTTTAGTAGCCTCTTGCTTATAAGCACCAATAATATTTCTTGCATTCAGTCTCTTACCTGTGTAGCTAAAAGCTTCAAAAGGCTGTTCTATAACTTCTAAACCATATTCCTTTAAATTCTGAACAATCCAGTCTCCGCAAGCCTTATGACCTGATGTATTGGGCACCCTTACACCAAACTCTACCTGAGTTTTTAGTTTTTCAAACGCCTGTGCCGAGTCAAAGTCGGGAGCTTGCACCGTGATTACCTTTTGCTCTGTAGATTTTTCACTACTTTCAGTGCTGGAGTTTTTGCAATTTGTCAGCAGTGTTGCAGAGAGCATTAATAAGCTTATTTTGATTGTTCCGTTCATTCTTCTATTTTTGAATAAATTCTTTGGAATGGATTAAGTGTAGTTCAATACATTTTTGACCTTCAAAGTAACAAGGTTTAAAACCTGCTTTTCTAATAAACCGTAAAAAAATGAAAAAATTATTGTCAGCTGCAATTGCAGTCTGCGGAATCTTTATTTTGTCTTCCTTTAATGAAGAGCCAGCAGCTAAAGTAATTCGCTACGTCAACTATTCCATATTTGGTAAAGACTACGCAAAAACTCCAATTTATGACAGCCGCCTAAAGGGACATGTTTATTACATAGTTAGCGGTCACGGAGGGCCCGACCCCGGTGCTATGTATGAAAAGGATGGAAATTGGCTGTGTGAAGATGAGTATGCTTATGATGTAAGCCTGAGACTAGCCAGAAACCTAATAACTCATGGAGCCAAAGTATATATGATAACCCGAGACGAAAACGACGGGATAAGAGACTCCGAAATTTTATCACCAGATAAAGATGAAACTATATGGGGGGGCGAAGGAATGCCTTTAAATCAAAAGGCCAGACTTAAGCAAAGAACAGACGCTATAAACGCACTGTATCATGAAAACAAAGCTAAAGGCTATGAAGTACACAGAACTATTGTTACTCATGTAGACTCAAGATACGAAGACCACAAAGTCGACGTCTTCTTTTATCATAACCCTAATAGCGAGTCAGGTAAATCTCTGGCCACTAGTATGCTCTCGAACGTAAAGAGCAAGTACGACGAGCATCAAAAAGGGAGAGGCTATTCAGGAGTAGTTAAATCAAGAAACTTATGGATGCTAAGAGAAACCATCCCTACGACAGTCTATATTGAACTCGGAAATATTTCAAATTCTTTTGACCAAAGGAGACTTCTTATACCCAATAATAGACAGGCCATTGCAAACTGGCTGGCTGAGGGTGTTTTAAATGAAAAGTAGGCAATAATAAAAATGGTCTATACCTTTGCCAACCATTTCAAAAAGCATTGCCCCCTATGACTGTAGCCTTTACGATTTGTTCTAATAATTACCTTTCGCAAGCCAAAGCTTTGGCAGACTCGGTGAAGCAAACAAATCCTGATGTAACATTCTATATAGGGCTGGCTGATAAATTTGAAAATATCCCCGCCGAATACGCTAAGACCTTTTCAGGTTGTCAAATTATTGAAGTTCAAGATATAACTATCGAGAACTTCCATTGGATGCACGATAATTACGATATTATTGAATTAAACACAGCTGTTAAACCTTTCTATTTTACTCATTTATTTGGCAAGCACCCGGAGGCTGATCATTTCATTTATCTTGATCCGGACATTCTGGTTTACCAGCCGCTATCTGTAATTACTCAGAAACTGGCCAGTCATAATATCATTCTTACACCGCATTTAACCGAACCTATTACAGACGACCATCATACATATTTTACACATGAGCATGACATGCTCAATCATGGGGTTTTCAATTTAGGTTTTGTGGCAATAAATAATTCCTCCGAGTCTAAGCGGTTTATTGATTGGTGGCAAGAGAGGCTGAAAGATCAATGCAAACATGATTTATGCAATGGACTCTTTGTAGATCAGCTATGGTGCAATCTGGTTCCCTCCTATTTTGAAGGTGTTTTAGTTGAAAAACATGCAGGCATGAATATGGCCTATTGGAATCTACAGGAAAGGACTATCTCCTTAAAAAATGAGGACTATTATGTTAACGAAAACTATCCTTTGGTATTCTTTCATTTCAGCACATTCAATCCGGACTTAGAAGACAACATTGCAACTAAACAAAATCGTTACAAACTATCTGATAGGCCAGATTTAAAGCCGCTTTACGCAGATTACGAATCAAAAGTAGTAGCAAACCACTTCAGAGAACTAAAAAAAATTGCTTGTGTTTATGGTCAGCCATTGAGCTTCCCTACCCCTCCAAGTAAACTGGCAGTTAAACTGAGCTTTCCCTTTAAGCTTGCCGCAAACCTAATTGAAAAATACTTATAGTTTTACTCTTCCCAGGCCCAGTCTATTCGGTGCTTTAGATCTTTTACCACCATATTATTATCTTTAAAATAAGCTCTTATCTGATCTACCTTGTCAAATTGGCGGTTGCTCTTATACTCTTTATATAACTCTAGCATTCCGTTTAACACAGATGCATCAGACTCATTTTGCTCTTCTTTTAAACCCAAAATATCCTCAAAGAAATGAATGTATTTTTCTTTCAGTTCATTGAAAGTATTTTCGCCTAAGGCCGATGGGTTAAGTTGATTCATGTACATCATATTGATGTATTTCAGCATGGTAAACAGATGAGCAATACCTACGGCTGTATTTAGGTCATCACCCAGGGCCTCATAGAAACCTTCAATTGCTTCTTCTACGTTTTTCTTTTTCTTTTCATCTGTAGGCTCTTCAGAACTCACATAAGACAAGGTCTTGACAATTCTTAAGCCATTAAGTAAACGGCGAAAGGCCTTTTGTGATCCTTTCAAAGCGTCATTAGAGAAGTCTAAAGTACTTCTATACTGCGATTGGAGCATGAAAAAACGTACGGTCATTGGGCTATATGCCTGATCTAAAAGATCGTGATCTCCAGTGAATAATTGAGCAGGCAAGAAGCTATTTCCTAAAGATTTAGACATCTTCTGTCCGTTCACGGTGAGCATATTGGTATGCATCCAGTAACGCACAGGAGACACGCCGTTAAGGCTGGTACCCTGGGCAATTTCGCATTCATGGTGAGGAAACTTGAGGTCCATACCTCCGCCATGAATATCAAACTGATCCCCCAGATATTTTGCACTCATACAGCTACACTCCAGGTGCCAGCCAGGGAAACCCATTCCCCACGGACTCGGCCATTGCATAATATGCTCCGGAGAGGCATTTTTCCAGATTGCAAAATCCAGCGGATTCCTTTTCTCTGACTGACCGTCCAGTTCTCTGGTCTCATTTAATAAGTCTTCAAGTATACGGCCACTTAACTTGCCATAATTGCCGCCTTGTTCATTGTACTTATTGATATCAAAATAGACCGAGCCATTTGATTCATAGGCGAGACCTTTCTCTATTAAATCTTTCACAGCTTCTATTTGCTCTATTAAATGACCCGTAGCTGTAGGTTCTACACTAGGGGATAAAAAATTGAACTGCCGTAAAACATCGTGAAAATCATTGGTATAACGCTGAACCACCTCCATGGGCTCTATTTGTTCCAGCTTAGCCATTTTACCAATCTTATCTTCACCTTCATCACCATCTCCTACCAAATGACCTACATCAGTAATATTCCTTACATAACGAACTTTGTATCCGATACTTCTCAGAAAGCGAAACAGCACATCAAAAGTTAAAAATGTACGAACATTCCCCAAGTGGGCATTACTGTACACCGTGGGACCACAGACATACATTCCTACATATCCTTCAGTAAGTGGAGTGAATACTTCTTTATTTCTAGTAAGTGTATTGAAAATCTTCAGTTCTCTCATTCAATGTGCTTAAATTCCGCACAAATCTAAATCTTTTGGTTCAAACCTTTGTCTCTTAAATGATCGAATCCATTTCTTAGTTAGTACAAAGCAATATTGATTAGATTTGAGCTTCCTTTCTTAAAGGTCAGATAAAGTATATGTTAAAGTTCAAAGGACTGTTTAAAAGTAGGACCGTTGCAGCCGCCAGTTTGCCAAGACAAACAAGGGTAAAGAGAGTTTCGTCTATTGACTTCAGAAATATGCTAGAAACCAAAATCCCGAATGAAGCTTTGGATTATGCCGTACTTTTATGGGAAGAACACCCCTTTTCTTTTAAAATCACTGGAACCCGTAGTACCTGTCTAGGCAATTACAAATACTTAAATGGTCATCATACCATTACCGTGAATCATGATCTGAATATTTACAACTTTTTAGTCACCTATATTCATGAAGTGGCACATCAACGAGTCTTTATCTCTTACAGAGAAAAGCGAAGAAAGAAAACACTCCCTCATGGCGAAGAGTGGAAAGAAGCTTTCAGAGAATTAATGGCTCCGCTACTGAACGAAGTAGTTTTTCCTGCTGAGATATTAAAGCCTTTATCGGCTCATATGATTAACCCTAAAGCCTCCTCTACAAGGGATGCTACACTAATAAAAGCCTTAAAGTCTTTTGATTCTGGTAGAAAAATGGCCGCTATTCACCTAGATGAGATAGACTTAGGCCAATCTTTTATATTTAAAAAACGTACATTCCAGAAATTAGAAACCAAACGCACCCGAGCCATTTGTCTGGAAATAGGCACCAAAAGAAAGTATTCCATTCCGCTATTAGCAGAAATAAGCGTATTGAATGATCGTTAAACATTCATGAAAAGCCTAAAGCATTTCACATATTGCTTTCTATGCTTTCTCCTGGCATTTGGAGCACAAGCTCAATGGCCTGCAGGTGGAATTTGGTTTAAGATAGCCATTACTCAAAATGGGGTTTATAAAGTAGATAGAGCCTGGTTAAAAGACAATGGGATTTCTACTGACAAACTTCACCCAGACAAAATACGCTTCTTTGCCTCATTTCAGAAGCTTCTTCCACAAAGTAATTCAGCCGAAAATGATGCCGAATTAACGGAAATTCCAGTGTATTCAAATAATAAAGATAACACCTTTGACAAGGATGACTATATACTTTTTTATGCCGAAGATCCGAATGTAACGATATTCACAGGAACTAACCTAAGTCATAAAAAGCATCCATATTCTAATGAGACTTACGTTTTCATGCAGCTTAATTCTGCTGAGACTTCGAAAAAAATTACAGCGTCTCAGTTAAAAGAACTCCCAACAATCGAAATAGGTACACTTGCACATTTTGAGTTCTATGAACCTGAGTTTACCAACGTACTTAATTCTGGCAGAGAATGGCTGGGAGAATATTTCTTTTCTGAGTTCAAAAAGGAATTCAATATAATGGGCAGAGACTTATCTAAGCCCGTTTCTTTGTTTACAAAAGTAGTAAGCCAAACTTATGAAGACACCCAAGTTTTAGTCAAAACAGCCTTCAGAGATCTGGGGACAATTGATTTAAAATTAATTCACTACCGCTGGAACGACTACTTCAAAAGATACAACCGAGCAGGCGAAATAAGTCAAGAAGAATTTCTGTTTGAGAATGCACAAGAGCCTATCTCATTAACCTATCAGCTTCCACAAGATATAGATATTTCTTCTGGGGTATATTTAGACTATATTGAGTTAATTTGTGAAAGAAAAATAGCTTTTTATCCTTCACAACATCAGGGGTATTACTTGAAACAAGAATCATCATTTTTTAGCATTCCGGAATTAAAGGAAAGTCAATTCATATGGGATGTAAGCCGATGGACGAACCCTGAAATACTTTCAAAAACTACAAAAAATCAGTTTACCCTAAGAGGTAATCCAAATTTTCAAAAACTTGCCTTTTTTGACCTAGCAAATACCCTAAAGCCAGATATTCCAAAAAGTTTTTCACCAATAGACATAACTAAAAGTGAAGTACCGAATCTCTTAATAGTCTATCCCGAGTATTTTAAAAAAGAAGCAGAACTTTTAGCTGATTTCCGCAAGAATTTTGACAAACTCGATGTACTTACCGTACCCTTGAGAAGCGTTTACAATCAATATTCCGGCGGAAAAACTGACCCAACGGCCATAAGAAATTTTTGTAAAGACCTGTGGAAGAAAGACCCTTCAAAATTTAAGTATTTATTACTTTTTGGTGACACAAACTTTGACCCAAAAAATAACAACGGGATCAATTACATTTTTCCTGAGAGAATGATCCCTACCTACGAAAGCAGAGAATCCTTAGAACCTATTTACAGTTTTTCATCCGATGATTATTTCGGTTTTCTGGAAGACCACGAAGGTGAATGGCCAGAGGGCGAATCTGTTAATGGAAGATGGCAGAGTACCACCAATAATGATCATAGTTTAGATATCTCTGTTGGCCGCCTGCCTGTTAAAGATAGGCTTGAAGCCCAAAGAGTAGTAGAAAAACTTATGCATTACTCCTCTTCTACCCGCACCATGGGTAGCTGGAAACGAAACATAAGCTTTATAGCAGATGATGCAGATCTAAATATTCATCAAAGAGATGCTGAAAAATTCTCTGAATTGAGTCTGCAACAAAGTGAAGCTATTAAAGCCAGTAAAATTTATTTAGATGCTTTTGTTCAAACCAAAACAGAACTTGGAGAGAGAGCTCCTGAAGCGAATAAAGCTTTTGAAGAAACTATAAAAAAGGGGGCTTTTATTGTTAACTACAATGGGCACGGCTCTGAGGACGGCTGGACAGACGAAAAGCTACTAACAATTGACCAGATAGTGCGGTGGACAAATTTTGACCGGATGCCCATCTTATTTACAGCCACATGCGAATTTGGGAGGTATGATAACCCTGCAGTAGTATCGGGAGCCGAACTGGCACTGCTTAATCCGGATGGTGGGGCAATTGCACTGCTGACTACCACAAGGCCCGTTTTTTCCAGCACAAACTTCAAAATCAATCAGGCTTTTTATGAAAACCTCTTTAAAAATGATAGCTCCGTTACGAGATTGGGCGACCTTTTCAAAGTGACCAAAAATAATTCTATTGAAGGTGAGGTAAATAGGAATTTTTCTTTGCTGGGTGATCCATCGATGGCCTTAACCTACCCAAAAACAAAAATCACTTTAGAGTCGATTAATAATTCTAAGCCCATAGACTATCAAATAAAAGGACTTTCGAAAGTCAGGCTGAAGGGTAAAGTTGAAAGCACAAGTTTTAATGGCTTTGTCTACATTTCATTATTTGATAAACCAACAGAAAAGAGCACACTAGGGAATGCCACCAATTCGAAAATGCTGTATTCTGAAACAGAGAACAAACTATATGAAGGAAGAGTGAAAGTCGTGAATAGCTTCTTTGAAACAGAGTTTATTGTTCCTAAAAACATTGATCAGAAAATAGGGAACGGGCAGCTGTTTTTTTATGCTGTAAACGCTGACAGTACCCTGGATGCAATTGGCGGAAATAAGGAATTTCTAATAGGGGAAATTGAAAATGACACAGAATTAGACAGAGAAGGCCCTCAGGTGAATTACAACTTTGATCAAAACAACAGTCTTTTGACACTTTATGTGCAAGATGAAAGCGGCATAAATTTGAGTTCAATCATCGAGGAAAACGCTATCATTCTGACTGTAAATGATTCAACTAAAATCAATTTAAGTAATTACTACACAAGCACCAATGGCTATAAAGAAGGAGAGATAAATTATACTCTAAGTGAGCTATCTGATACTGAAACTAATTACCTTTCCCTAAAAATCTCAGATGTCTATAATAACAAAACTGAGGAGTCGTTTAAATTAACACTGGACCAAAACAGTTTTGCAATAAAGATCGATGAGCTTTATCCCAACCCTGTAGAGGATCTTTTAAGCATAGAAGCTACTCATAACCGAATTGGAAAAAATCTGAGTTTTGACCTGTCATTTTTTAATTCAAATGGTCAGAGAATTTTCCAGGAAACCAAAGAGTGCTATTCTTGTTCTAAAATGATTCGCTTTGGTACGAATGTTGATCTTTTTTTAAGGACTAATGGCAAGTATTTTTACAAAATAACAGGGAGTAATCTTGAAAATAATGAGCAAACTGCAGCCTCCGGCCCATTGTTATTTTGGAAATAGAATTAAAAAGATGGTAAATTTGACCCGCTTCGAAGCACAAAAAAGAAAATCTTATTCAAACAATATGAGAAACAGTCTCATTGCTATTTTACTGGTAAGCGTCTTTTCCAACGTATCCCACGGCCAACAGATTACTAACAATTACCGTATTGTCTCATCTGCAGTGCCCTTTCTTACCATCTCACCAGACTCCAGAGCCGCAGCAATGGGTGATGCCGGAGTGGCAAGTTCTCCGGATGTAAACTCCGTTTATTGGAACACGGCAAAATTGGCATATGCAGAAAAAGATGCAGGGATTAACTTCTCTTATGCTCCATGGTTAAGAGATTTAGTAGGAGATATGGGACTTCTAAACACCTCTGCTTACAAAAAAGTAGGCGAAGGAAAGGCCATAACTTTAGGATTTACATATTTTAATCAAGGTTTAATAGAATTCACCACCAATACCGGTGCATTCGCTGGTGATTTTCAATCAAGAGAATTTGCTCTTGCTGCTGGTTATGCCATGAAATTGGGTCAGGACTTCTCAGCTGGCATTAATTTAAAGTTCATTAATTCAAATCTTATAGGCAGCCAGGTAGTTAATAGTCAGGCAAGTAAACCGGCTAAATCTGCCGCTGGTGATTTGAGTTTTTACTATCACAAAGATCGCCCTTCTGACGAATTGAAGAAAAATGACATTGCTTTCGGTCTGACCTTAAGCAATATTGGTGGTAAAGTAAATTACGGTTTAGATAAAGAGTATTTCTTACCCATGAATTTAAAACTGGGAACCAAGTTTACTATTAACCCTGATCCAAGTAACCAGTTTAACTTCTTATTAGACTTCAATAAATTATTAGTTCCTACACCACAAGAAGACGGTACTTTACCTAAGTACGGAACAGTAGAAGCTATCTTTAAATCATTTAGTGATGCTCCTGATGGATTTGGAGAAGAGATGAGAGAATTCACAAGCTCTATTGGTGCTGAGTATATTTATCAAAAATTAATGGCCATAAGAGCCGGATACTTCTTTGAGCCTGTATCAAAAGGCGGAAGAAAGTATGTAACCATGGGTGCTGGCCTTAAATTGAAAGAACTTTATGGTTTGGATTTAGCTTATCTAATCCCTACTACTTCTGGTAATCCATTGGCGAATACCTGGAGAATTACTTTGAACTATAATATTCCAACGAAGACAGCAAGTAACGCTACTCCAAATAATGGCTTGAATTAGTCAATACCAAAAAACATTTATAAACAAAAGAAGCAGCCTATGAGCTGCTTCTTTTGTTTTACAAGATATCTTTTACGCTGTCTAATACACTTTATCACCTTTATTCAGCCAAATACCCCACTTCTTATTGTAGGCATGAACCCTACTGGTTTTATTTCCTAAGTTATCATATACAGCATTTCCTTCATTAACCCACTCAAAAATGCTTCCATAAAGGTTTTTTACATTGCTGTAGCCTGCCGCTTTTAGCTTCTCGCCTATTTTCTCACTTCGAACACCTATTGAGCAATAAATTACTATTTCTTTTGATTTATCAATTCCTTTTACCCTGTTTAGGTTGAAGTCATCATAGCCTACCCAACGGGCATTTTGAATATGACTAACATTGTATTCTACTTTCTCTCTGGCATCTAATAAGACTATTTCTGATAAGTCTTTTTGCTCAAGCTCCTCAATGCTTATAGTGGGAATTGACTCAGATAGCATTGTTTTCAGTAAAACATTGAAAGCTCCACTCTGAACCTGAGCTTGAGAAGGTATGAACCCAAAAAATAATGTCATAAAAAAAATAAGTCGGTAAATCATATAAATGCCTTTTAGTTAGAAACGACTTTACAGCATAAAAAGATTCAATCCATTTTTTTACTATTTTGCGTAATCAACTTACTAATATTTAACCCTAATCTATGAAAATATTTAAAGCACTCTGGCCTACACTGCTATTGGCCGGAATTCTTTACCTACTTGGAAATCCGATAGGAACAGTGCCTGCCTTAGGCAAACTATTTAGCCCCTTTACAGGCTTTTGGCAAAACATGCAAAATGCAGAAGACTTACCAGAGCTGTTAGATCTGGATGGCCTTCAGGAAGAAGTTCAAATCAAATTTGACGACAATAGAATCCCACATATTTTTGCTCAAAACAATCACGATCTTTATTACGCTCAGGGATACACCGTTGCTGCAGACAGGTTATGGCAAATGGAATTTTACACATATGTATCTGCCGGAAGACTAACTGAAATTGTTGGAGAAAGAGCACTAGCCTATGATCAGTACAACAGAAGATCTGGAATGAACCATGCCGCAGATGGCATGATGGCACGTTTGGATGAAGCACCAGAGGCAAAAGCCAATTTAGAGGCATATGCTGAAGGCGTAAACGCTTACATCAGTTCCTTAAATGAAAAAGACCTGCCTATTGAATACAAGATCTTAGGTTACAGTCCGGAGAAATGGACTCCTAAAAAGACCTTTTTAATGCTAATGAACATGAGAAACCAGCTTAATGGTGGTAGCTCAGATTTCAGAATGAGTCAGGTAGCCCAAAAATATGGTTTGGAAATGGTCAATGAATTATTCCCTGATTACCCAGGTTTAGAGGATCCCATTATTCCGAACGGCAGTCCCTTGCTTTTTGAGCCTCTTGAGATTCCGGAAACACCCGATATTATTGCCAGTTTTCCGGGAGACAAGTCTGTTGCCGCTGATTTGAAAAATCCTAGTCCCGAAATTGGTAGTAACAACTGGGCCGTAGCAGGATCCAAATCTGCAACAGGTTTACCTATACTTTCCAATGACCCACATTTAGGACTGACATTCCCATCAATTTGGTATCAGGTACAGCTACATTCTCCAGATGTTAATGTTTATGGAACGTGCTTTCCGGGTGTTCCCGGCGTAATCATTGGATTCAATAAAGATATAGCCTGGGGTGTAACCAATGTAGGGCCTGATGTTATGGACTTTTACAAAATTAAGTTCAAAGATGCTTCAATGAACGAGTATTGGCATGACAACCGATGGAAGAAAACCACCAAAAGGGTAGAAAGTTATACATTGAAAGGAGGTAAAGTAGTAAATGACACTTTGATAAGCACTCATCATGGTCCGGTAATTTACACAGAAGAATCTGACAAAAACTTTAACAAAAGTGTGCCGGCAGGTTATGCCATGAAATGGATAACACATGACACTACTCCCTCTGATTTACTTTGCTTTACTTCGTTAAATAATTCGAAAAATTATGAAGACTACCGGGCAGCCTTAAAGCTTTATAATGCACCGGCACAAAACTTCATCTTTGCCAGTAATCAAAACGATATCGCTATTACTCCAAATGGCAAATTTCCATTAAAATGGAATGCACAAGGCAAATTTTTATTAGATGGAACCCGGGCAGACCATGACTGGCAGGGCTACATTCCTGCAGAACAAAACCCACATGTAAAGAATCCAGAAAGAGGTTACGTTAGTTCAGCGAATCAATCTCCGGTAAATCCGAAAGAGTATCCTTATTACATTGACTGGAGTTCAGCAGAGCCTTATCGTGGCATGCAAATCAATAAACGCCTTTCAAAAATGAGTATGGCCACCGCAGACAGTCTAAGAAGTGTACAAAATGACAATTATAACCTGGCTGCAGAGTGGTTTCTTCCTTACTTCTTAAAGAATATTGATACAACAAAAAACCTGGAAGCCATTTCTATTCTTAAGAAATGGAATTACCAAAATGCAGCTAATTCCAAAGCCGCCTCCATTTTTGAGACCTGGCTGGCAATTTTCCTGAAAGAAGTATGGGATGATGAATTTCCGGAAGAAGAAAACATGATTTATCCTGATGAGGTAAAGACTTTTGAACTGATGTCTAATCAACCAAACTCTAAATGGTTTGACAACGTAAAAACAAAAGACAAATTTGAAGTACTTTCAGATGTGGTTTCTTCAAGTTTTGCAAGCACGCTTGATTCTCTTAGCAAAACATACGGTCCTGTTTCAGGCAATTGGGAATGGAGCAAAGTAAAGCAAACGACTATTGCACATTTAATCCCGGCTTTCGTTTCTTTTAGTGATAATACAATCACAAATGGCGGTGGTAAAAGAATAGTGAACGCTACACAGTCCAAATGGGGACCATCTTGGCGAATGATCGTAGAATTGGATAAAGAATGGCCTAGAGCTTATGGCATTTATCCTGGCGGACAATCAGGAAATCCGGCTAGTAAGCATTATGATGATTTGATAAATAAGTGGGAGTCCGGAGAATTAAACGAGCTTCTTTTCCTTAAAAACTCTTCAGAATCATCTGATAAAATTATTCTAACCCAAACCCTAAAACCAAAGAAATGATTTATTTATTGATTCTAATATTCGGTGCCGCCCTTTCCTTTTTTGGCCCATGGTGGATCATCGCTCCCACTGCCTGGATAATCTGCCGGTGGAAAGCAACATCCTCTAAAGAAGCTTTTATTCAATCTTCCTTAGCTGTCGCTAGCTTATGGCTTGGCTATGCCCTTTTCATCTATTTTAGTTCAAACCAAAACTTTATTATACGAATGGCCGGGGTATTTACCAGCAGTGCTGAGGGAGCAGGCCCTATAGGAAGCCCTGTGTTGGTTTTTGGAATTTGTGCTTTTATTGCTACCCTAATTGGTGGCCTTTCCGGTTTTGCAGGATACAGATTAAAGAACATCGGTTCATGAAGAAACATAGAACTATCTGAGTACTGATCGTCCTTGATTTATTGTACTGATAAACACCTAATTAAAAGGTCGGCGAAATATTTAGATATCAGATTACTAAAAAACCATATATTTGCACCTCAATTTAAAAACCAATTAATACGCATTAAATGAAGCAATTAGCAATCATTCTCTTGGCTGGTGTCGTTTTCGCATCTTGCAAACAAGGAACTAGTGAAGGAACGGCGGGTCAGTCATCAGGTAGAATTGTTTATGTAAACACAGATACTCTTCTTAATAATTACGAATTATACAAAGATGTAGTCAGTGAGTTTCAAAACAGACAATTCGCTCTTGAGAACGAATTGAAAAAGAAATCGGAATCATTTCAAAATGAAGTAGCCTTGTTTCAACGTAGAATTCAGGCTGGCGGAATGACGCAACAGCAAGCAGAAACTACTCAACAGCAATTACAGAAAAAAGAGCAGGATATTCTTATGTACAGAGACAACGCCGCTAACGGTTTGGCTCAGGATCAAGCACAAAGAACTGATGAAATTCTGACTAAAATTCAAGAGTATCTTGAAGAGTACAACAAGGATGACCGCTACGATATGGTTATAGGTTACTCTAAAGGCGGAGGAGTTTTGTACGCTAAAAACAATCTTGAAATAACTCAGGAGGTTTTAGAAGGGCTAAATAAGAAGTACACTAAAGAGAAAGATGGTAAAGGTGATGAAGCAAAAGCCGATTCTACCTCGGCCAAGTAAAATATCATTTCGCTATAGTAAAAGGATGCTCTTTTAAGAAGAGCATCCTTTTTTTATACATTAAAACTATATAAATACGGTGCTTTATTAGATGCTCCAGTGTATTGCTTTTCATGTCTTTTCAGAATCCCAAGACTTAGTATTTTACGCTGAAAGGTGGTTCGTCTAAGCTCTTCACCCAAAATAGCTTCATAGACTTTTTGCAGCTCTTTCATGGTAAACTTTTCTGGCAGCAAATTCATTCCAACAAGCTTTCTTTCCAGATTCAGCCTTAATGTTTCTAAGGCTTTCTTTACAATTATTGAGTGGTCCTGAATTAAAGGTGGAAGTTCATCAAGAGCATACCATTCACAAGAGTCTGAAAGTTCATCTGGTGTAGGTACCACCATTTCATAATTTATTAGAGCATAGTAAGCCACTGAAACAAAACGCTCAAGCATCCAATTTTCCTCTTCTATTGGAAGATTGTTAGCTTCCATTATTGTTTTCATTTCTCCTGTTGCATTTCTTTTGCTGTCTCCAAAACAGTAAAACTGCTCCAGATATATATCCTCAATACCGGTTCGTTCTTTCAACCCTCGCTTAACAGCCGTATTCAAGTCTTCGTCGTACTTCACAAAACCTCCGGGCAAAGCAAACAGACCCGTATTATGATATTCCATAATTAAAATTTTGAGCTTTTCACCTGAAAAGCCAAAGACCACAGAATCGTATGCCAGATTCGGCAAATAGCTTATTTCTCCTTTTTTAGTCATCAATATTATAATTATTGTGCAAAATAATAGGATTTTTCTTAAAACACCTTTATTATTGTCACGATATGAGACAATAGAAAAATATTCATGAGAAAATCACTTGTACTGTTCAGCATTATACTCTCAATTCCTATGGCAATCATAGCACAGAATCAGAACGGGTTTCCGGTTCATGTCAAAATAGATAATGGGGTAATAGAAGGTAATTACGATACGAAGACAGGCATTCAAAAATACTTCGGTATTCCATTTGCCAAGCCACCCATCGGAAACTTAAGATGGAAGGCCCCTCAAGCACTTGATAACTGGACGGGTGTTAAAATCACTAAAGAGTTTGGCCCAAGGCCCATGCAAAAGGTTGTCTTCGGAGATATGAACTCGCGTTCAAATGGTGTGAGTGAAGACTGCCTCTATCTAAATGTCTGGACACCCGCATCGAGAAATACGAAAAACCTGCCAGTACTGGTATACTTTTATGGTGGAGGAAACGTAGCCGGAGATGCTTCGGAGCCAAGATATGACGGAGAAAATATGGCTAAAGAAGGAATCGTAGTGGTAACCTGTAATTACAGGCTCAATGTCTTTGGTTTTTTGGCTCACCCTGAACTTAGTGCAGAAGCCAGCTACAAAGCTTCGGGAAACTATGGTGCTCTTGATCAGGTAGCTGCCTTAAAGTGGGTTCAAAAAAATATTGCAGCTTTTGGCGGAGACCCTTCTAAAGTAACTATTGCCGGTGAATCTGCCGGTTCTATTGGAGTAAGCACACAAATGGCCTCTCCTTTGGCAAAAAATTTAATTGCAGGTGCAATTGGTGAAAGTGGTGCGGCTATACCTCCTACCATGGCTCCAATACCCTTAGCACAAGCAGAAAGAAACGGTGTAGAATTTTTAGACAAAGCCGGCATCAAATCAATCGAAGCTCTCAGAGCTTTAAGCACAAGGGAGATATATGAAATCTACAATGAATCGAACCGCTTTGGTTTTCCCTTGGTAATTGACGGCTATTTTCTTCCTAAAAGCTTAATAGAGATTTTTAATGCAAAAGAGCAAGCTATGGTTCCACTTTTAGCCGGTTGGAATTCAGCAGAAATTCCGGCAATGGCCTACATGCAAGGAATGCCGTATACAAAAGAGGCCTTTATAAGTAAAACTAAAATGCTCTACCCAAAAGACTTTGAAGAAGTTTTAGCACTTCACCCACATAGTAATGAAGCAGAAATAGAAAGGTCAGCAACTGATTTGGCCTCAGACAGGTTCATTGCCTACAGCACCTGGAAATGGTTAGATCTTCACAAAAACAACAGTACACAGCCAGTCTACAGATACCTCTATTCAAAACTTCGACCTGCTTTGGTAGACAAAACTCTGATTTCAGGCTTGGCTGGTGGAACCTTAAAAGCGGAAAACGCCCCTCCGGCACCAAAGGCAATGGGAGCCCCACATGCATGTGAAATAGAATATGCCATGGGAAATCTGGAAAGGATAAAAGAATATGCCTGGGAGGCCGATGACTTCAAGACTTCAAAAACAATGATGGGCTATTTTGCTAATTTCATAAAATCCGGAAACCCTAATGGTGAAGATCTACCTTATTGGGAGGCAATGAACCCTTCAGAAAGCAACCCTTCATATATGGTTATTGACGCAGAAAGTCACCTCGAAAAATCAAACGTTGAAAAAAGATATCATTTCCACGATAAGGCGTATGGTAACTCTAAATAATATTGACAAGCTTTTACTAACCTATAAAAATGCCCTGAAGAAGCTTTTATAACTTCTAAAAGGCAATCATCATGTAGCTGAGCTTTGGCTCAGCTACAAATTGGTGATATTATATCCTTTCGAGCCTTTTCCAATTAATAGCTCCAACATATAAAAAATCCAAAATTACCCCAGCACAGTCTTGCCTCTTATTTTTTGATAATCAGTCTTTTAAAGTCTATAAATTGAAACCCGCATTTGCATTCTATCAATGAATAGTTTCATTTTACGAAGTTTCAGGTAGATAAAAGAAAAGGGGATAGTTCGCTAGCCCAAATATTTCTAATTTTGCGGACTTTTTAACAAAGCATATGCAAGACATCAGAAATATTGCGATTATCGCACACGTTGACCACGGTAAAACAACTTTGGTTGACAAAATCATTCATGCTTCTAAAATCTTCCGTGAGAATCAAGAATTTGGAGAGTTAATTCTTGACAACAATGATTTGGAGAGAGAACGTGGTATTACCATCGTTTCAAAAAACGTATCTGTAAGATACGGAAACACCAAAATCAACATTATTGATACTCCGGGTCACGCCGATTTCGGTGGCGAAGTAGAGCGAGTGCTTAAATTAGCTGATGGCGTAATACTCTTAGTCGATGCATTTGAAGGCCCAATGCCTCAAACTCGTTTTGTACTTGGTAAAGCCATTGATTTAGGTCTGAAACCTATTGTTGTTGTAAACAAGGTAGACAAAGAAAACTGTCGTCCTGACGAAGTACATGAAATGGTTTTCGATCTGATGTTCAACTTAAATGCAACGGATGAACAACTAGATTTTCCAACGCTTTACGGTTCTTCAAAACAAGGTTGGATGAGTCTTGACTGGCAAAAACCAACGGACAACATTGTTCCTTTACTGGATGCCATTATTGAACATATACCAGCTTCCAAAACAGCTGAAGGACCTGCACAAATGCAGATTACTTCTCTTGATTACTCAAAATTTGTAGGAAGAATCGCGATAGGAAGAGTAGCTAGAGGTGTATTGAAAGAAGGAGATCCTGTTATGCTATGTACCTCTGATGGTAGCTTCAAAAAGAATAAAGTTAAAGAACTTCATGTCTTTGAAGGACTGGGTAAGGTAAAGGTGGCAGAAGTTTCTTCAGGCGAAATCTGTGCTATTACCGGTATTGAAGGATTTGAAATTGGTGATACCGTTGCTGATATTGATCAGCCGGAAGCTTTACCAAGAATTTCAATTGATGAGCCAACCATGAACATGCTCTTCACTATTAATAATTCACCATTTTTCGGTCAGGAAGGTAAATTTGTCACCTCACGTCACTTGAGAGACAGACTGATGAAAGAAATGGAGAAGAACCTGGCATTAAGAGTAGAACCAGGCGAAACTGAGGATAAGTTCCTGGTTTATGGTAGAGGTATTCTTCACCTTTCTGTCCTTATCGAAACCATGCGTAGAGAAGGCTATGAACTTCAGGTAGGTCAGCCTCAGGTAATAATTAAAGAAGGCGAAAATGGTGAGAAACTTGAGCCAATTGAAACCTTGGTAGTAGACGTACCGGAGGAGAGCTCTGGTAAAGTTATTGAACTGGCTACTCAGAGAAAGGGTGAACTGCTTATCATGGAGCCAAAAGGTGACTTGCAACATTTAGAGTTTAACATTCCGTCGAGAGGATTGATAGGTTTGAGAAGCAATGTTCTGACAGCAACACAAGGTGAGGCTATCATGAACCATAGATTCAAAGCGTTTGAGCCATACAAAGGACCATTGCCAGGAAGAACCAACGGTTCCCTGATTTCAATGGCCAACGGTCCGGCTATTCCTTATTCTTTAGATAAGCTTCAGGACAGAGGTCGTTTCTTCATCGATCCGGGTGAAGAAATCTATATGGGAATGGTAGTAGGTGAGCACAATCGTCAAAACGATATTGTAGTTAACCTGCAAACCACTAAAAAATTAAGTAACATGCGTTCATCAGGTGCCGATGATGCGGTCAAAATTCCACCAAAAGTTCAGTTCTCACTAGAAGATTGTATGGAATATATTCAGAAAGACGAGTACCTGGAAATTACGCCAAAATCGTTAAGAATGCGTAAAATCTATCTAGACGAAAACGACCGTAAACGTATGAGCAGACAAATAGAAATGGCATAGAGTACAAAAGGTTGAGTTTAAACTCAACCTTTTTTTTGAAACATCTACTCAGGAATTACTCCAAAGCAAAAATACTTGTAACTTTGGTACTGTTATAAGCCGATTTGGTGCTTAGTTCCTTTTAATCTATCAGTTTTTCGAGGTTGAGCTTGTCATTAGTCAAATGAAAATTGCGATTATATCTATTGTATTTCCATATCCCATCGATAGCGGCGGGAGTGCCTTTACATTTAATCTGATCGATTATTTAAGGAAACTGCATGAGATAACATTTATTTGCCCTAACGTTCCCGATCACAAAAAGCAGGCATTAAAGGAGCTCTGGCCTAATGTAAAAATCCTCACTACCCCAGCTCACAAACCAGATTCCTTCTTTTTAACTGTTTACAAGCAGGCATTAAGTATTAAACAAAGGATTCTTAGGAATGGTCCAGGCTACTTCTATCCTCGTACTCATTTAGCCATAAATGACCTTAGCAGATGCCACTATCCTGACTTCCTTGAACAAATACAGGATGAACTAAAAGATGACAGTTATGACTTGGTTCAGGTAGAGTTTATCGATTTTGCCGCCCTCATTCATTTATTGCCAAAAAATTTGCCCAAGATTTTTGTACATCATGAAATAAGGTACAAAAGATTGGAAATGGAGTATCAGACTTTAAAGAATAAAACCCTAAGAGATCTGTGGCATATAAAGGCCACCAAAGACCTTGAAATTAGCCTCTTGAATCAATACGACAAAGTATTAACTGTTTCAAAACAAGATACTCAGTATTTAATTGAAGCCGGAGTAAAGAAGGAATTACTTCATACCTCTCCTTCGCCTATAAGCTTTAAACACCATGATTTAAATACGCCGTTTAAGTTCAAAAACAAACTGGTGTTTCTTGGTCCTGAAGCTCATTATCCTAATCTTGATGCCGTCAATTGGTTCTTAGAAGAATCATGGCCAAAAATCTCAAAAGCTCATCCGGAAGTTAAATTTCAGATAATTTCAAAATGGTCTGAAGAATTTAAAAAACTTCATATCGACAAGCCCAATATTGAGTTTTTGGGCTTTGTGGAAGATCTTTCCCAGGCGTTTGATGGTGCCATCATGATCGTGCCATTAAGAATAGTGAGTGGTATGAGAATGAAAATCCTGGAAGGAATCTCCTGGAGAGTGCCTATCGTAAGTACCACTGACGGAGCTGAAGGCTTACCAATGATAGATGGAGAAAACTGTATGATAGCTGATACGCCTGAAGACTTTATTCAAAAAGTGAATCAACTCATAGAAACTCCTCAAATTGCCGATGAAATGGTGGAGAGATCACAGGATTTGACCTTAAAAGAATACACTTTTGATAATTGCGGCAGCACCAGAAATGAAATTTACGAATCATTTAAGGTAGTTAATGCCTGAAGTAAGCGTCATACTTCCAAACTACAATCACTCCAGATATCTCAAAGAAAGGATTGATAGTATTCTGAATCAAACTTTTCAGGACTTTGAGTTAATTATTCTGGACGATTGTTCCACTGATTCCAGTATGGATGTCATCAATCAGTTTAAAAACAATTCCTTTGTCAGCCACATTATTGAAGCCCAAAGCAATTCAGGTAGTACATTCATTCAATGGGAAAAGGGGATAAAGCTTGCTCAAGGAAAGTACATTTGGATAGCGGAAAGCGATGATTTGGCACACCCTGAGTTTTTGTCAAAACACTTGTCGATTTTCAATCAAACCCCCGAAGTAGGTTTAAGCTTTTCCGCTTCAGCATGGATAGATGAGAATGGAAAAATAATTCATGAACCGGCCTACGAAACCACCTTCATAAAAACCGGACAAGAACTCCTGAAAACAGAGTTTTCAAAGGGAACTTTTATATACAATGCCAGTTCCTGTGTTTTCAAAAAGAATTTGGTACCCTTAGAAACACTTAAGAAAATCAGTCAATTTAAATATTGTGGCGATTGGCTTTTTTGGGCTAAAATGGTACCGGAAGTGTCGGTTTCAAGAATAGGCGAGCGACTAAATTTTTTTAGAAGACATAATCAAAACGTATCGTTTGGTTCTGACCATCTGGGTCTTCGATTTACCGAAGGACTCCCTATTCTAAAAGAAGTGCAGGAAATGGCAAAAATGAACGCTTTAGAAAAAAGTAAAAATTTTGTGTATTGGGCTATGGAGTTATATTTGAGCCCCGCAAAAAATAAAAAAGAGTTAATCAAGCTATATCCACTCGTAGGCAAAATCACTTTTGGCCTGGCACCCATTATTCTTTTCTTTAGAAAATTAAATAGAGCATAGTAACTGATGAATGGAGTTAGTATAATTATTTGTGGCTACAATAGTGCTCAGACTATCGCAGAAACCCTCAAACACGCCCAGAATCAGGACAACTTATCAAATGACAATTGGGAGGTATTACTAATCAATAACAATTCAACTGACAATACAGAAGAAATAGCTAGAAATACCTGGGACGACTCCAAAGGTAACCAGCTCAGGATCATAAAAGAAGAGAAGGTAGGTTTGTCAAATGCCCGAATCAGAGGAGTAAAAGAATCGAAGTTTGACATCATTTCTTACGTAGATGATGACAACCTGATTCCTTCAAATTGGGTTTCTTATATCCTCACAGTTTTTAAAAACAAGGAAGTCGGCGTTTTAGGATGTACTGCCATAGGCAAATTTGATATCGAAGAGCCTGAATGGTATCAAAAGGAGCAACATAAACTGGCTTTTGCCACAGGAAGAATCTATAAAGGGGATGATTTCATGGATGTTACTGAAGATGGCCTTTTGTTTGGTGCCGGACTCACCATGAGAAAAGAGATTTTTGAAAAACTATGGGCAAAAAACTGGCAACCTCTGCTTTCTGACAGAAAAGGTGAATCCCAATCTAGCGGAGGTGATTCAGAACTAACCCTCGCCTCAAGGCTTTTAGGCTACAAAATTTACTTTACTAATGAGATCAGCATTATACACTGGATAATAAATGATAGGTTAAGCTGGGAAAGACTTAGAAAGGTAACCAAAGGTTTTGGCGAAGCTGACGTTTCTCTTCTACCGTATAATTACTACTATAAGCAAATAAAGGGTAATCTCACGGCCGTTGATCGCTTGCGAAAAAGTTGGGCCTTTAATTATTTCGGAAAATTTATTTCTCTTCAAAAATGTCATCTTAGAAGACTCATGGGACAGCTAGATAGAGAAGATCATGAAATCATAAGCATTCGACTTGGCTCTTTCCTTGACAAAATCTGGAAAAAGAGAGCTCAGTTCAGACAGAACTACAAAATCGTTGAGAATCTATTGAAATAACCTATCTTCACTCTTTATGAATACAGAAGAACTGTATATGCAAAGAGCCTTAGAACTGGCCGCTAATGGTCTTGGTTCTGCCAGCCCCAATCCTCTGGTGGGTTGTGTTATTGTTTATCAGAACAGTATAATTGGAGAAGGTTGGCATCAGAAATATGGTAGCCCACATGCTGAGGTAAACGCAATAAACAGCGTAAGAGATAAAACTCTTTTGAGTAAGTCTACAGCCTATGTGACCTTAGAGCCTTGCTCCCATTACGGCAAAACTCCTCCATGTGCCGATTTACTAATAAAACATAAAGTGAAGCGGGTAGTTATCTGCAATCAGGATCCATTTCCTGAAGTGGATGGGAACGGAATTAAAAAATTAAGATCTGCAGGCATTGAGGTTATTACCGGGATTTTAAAAGAAGAAGGTAAAAGTCTGAATCGACGATTCTTTAAAAACGTAGAGAGAAAAAAGCCATACGTAATACTTAAATGGGCAGAAACAGCTGATGGCTTTATAGCCACTGAAGAAGGCGAACCAATCGCTATTAGTGGCAAGTTGGCCAGGATGCATTCTCACAAATGGAGAAGCGAGGAAGACGCTATAATGGTAGGGTCTAAAACGGTTATCCACGATAATCCTTCCCTTACTACAAGAGAATGGCAGGGCAAAAATCCGATTAGGGTAGTTTTGGATTCATCCTTGGTAACAGACCCAGACTCACGTGTTTTCGACCTATCATCCAAAACTTACGTATTTACACTAGAAGACTCTGACAAACCCAACTTTATCAAAATAGATAAAAATAGAGAGGTAACAGACTTTATTCTTGAAAGACTTTATGCAGAAGGCATAAGTTCGCTAATAGTAGAAGGTGGCCCAAGATTGCATAAATTGTTTCTTGAGTCTAATAATTTTGATGAAATAAGAGTTTTGAAAAGTCGGAAGTTATATGTGAAGAAAGGGATGCAAGCAATGCCAGTTCCTCCAAACATAACACTTAAAAAAAGAGTAGAATTGCCTGAGGACATTCTAAGCTTTTTTTCAAATAGTTTCCAACCATTTTAGTACATTGGGTGTCCTGATAATTGACCCTTCTGAGGAGATAGGTTCATTTATTAGGTACCACTTAATAAGAATAACCCGAATCTCCTGATTGATGTCTATTGAAAACCAAATAATAAAGGCTTGTCTTGAAAACGACAGGTCAGCCCAAAAACAGCTCTATGAGATGTTTTCAGGCAAATTATTTGCAGTAGCATTAAGATATATGAAGGATCAGGAAAGAGCTAAAGACGTTCTTCAGGATTCTTTTGTAAAAGTATTCAGGCATTTGAACACTTTTAGATTTGACAGTCCATTGGAAGGCTGGCTTAGAAAAATTGTGGTTAACACAGCTTTAAAAGCTCTAAAGAAAAATAATACTCTGACTCAAAGTTTAGAGGGAGATTATATGATTAGCGAAGATTTGCATTACACCAATAAGGGTGATGAAAATCTTTCTTACCGCCAATTGTTAAGTCTTATTGGCGAACTACCCGAAGGGTGCAGAACAATTTTTAACCTTTATGCGATAGAAGGTTATAAGCATCATGAAATAGCGAAGATGCTTGGCGTTTCAGAAGGTACGTCAAAGTCGCAATATTCAAGAGCCAAAATGCTCTTGCAGGAAAAAATAACAGAAGAATTAAAGAGGGTAAAGCCTCAGAAAGTTTAACAGATGAAAAAAGATTCTTTAGAGAAACAATGGAGAAAGACTCTGCAAGATGCAGAGCTGGAAGCTCCTATGGATATCTGGGAAAATATATCTGCAGAACTTGAAGCAGAAGAATCATTTGAAATTAATATAAAGAATACGCTTCAAGAAGCAGAAATAAAGCCTGAAGAATCAGTTTGGGCATCGATTGTTTCAACATTGGAAAAAGAAGAAGAAAGAAAGCCGTTTATTTTCTTCTGGTTGAATAGAAAAACTGCGGTGGGCATTGCAGCCGTACTTTTAGCTGTATTGGGTTTTTCAATATTCAATAATTATGATTTGGAAAGTTCTTCTAATCCAAGCTCAGGGAGCAAAACAATAGAATCCCAAAGAAGTAGGGGAATTCAACAAGACGGCAAAGAAATTTCTTCAATTGATACGAAGCAAAATCAATCTGTAGCTGGCGGTCAGGTTTTAACGGACAACTCTGAAAGGGAAATAAGAAACAAAAAGGCAGGAAAAGTAAGGTCTAATTCTGCCAATGGTTTATTCATTTCTGATGTGGAAATAAAAGAGACCCCACATATTAGAAGTACTGAGATTGTAACTACTACAGATGAAGAGGAGATCAGCCTTAAAAATCTTGTAGCTTCCATAAATTACATTGCTAAAAAGAGATTTGATGAATTTGGCAACAGTATTATCTTGAAAAGAAATAAGTTGTCTTTTGAGACACCTGAAGAGTATACAGAAGACAATAGAAGCTTTTTACAAAAATCTTGGTTCGGTTTAATTTCAGGGCTTTCTCCTTTTGACCCAAATTTCAAGATCAATAATTTTGAAAGAGCGGCCTTGGTTTCGGCAAGCGATGTACCGAGAAGTTCTTTTGAAGTTAACAATGTAGTAGAAGACCCTAATCCGGTTAAAAGAGAAACCTTTGCTATTCCGCTTTCTCAGCCTTATAATGATGTGAAATCAGGTACCAGTGTAAACTTTGGTTTTGATTATGGCAAAAGAATGGGTAGGCTCTTCTCCTGGCAGGGTGGTCTGAGATATATGTCTGGAAGCTCCAGGGTGGCAAGCAATGTTTACAGCTACAATGAGAGAACAGGAGATATCAGAACCTTTTTAGAGTCGCATTATATTAGACAAGATATCAGCAGCTTTGACAACACTGTGATCTCCTCCGGAGCTTACATTGACAATGATTATAAGTATTTAATGCTCCCAATTCAAGTTGGCTTCCATTTACCAGTAACTAATAAGTTAGAAATGGCTGTCAATACCGGGTTTTCTGGTGATATCATAATTAATAATGTCTTGGATAATACTCCTGTGGGTGGCAGTAAACTGAATTCAGCAAACTCAGCTTATAAAGCCATTAACCTGAGTGGTATAGGAAGTATGAAGGTTAATTACATGGTACGAGACAACTGGCAACTTTCTGTTGGTACTAATTTCCAGCAAACCCTTACCTCAGGTGTTGAAAAAACAGAGGGCTTTACCTTCAGACCAAGATATTTAGGCATTAATTACGGTGTAAACTACCGTTTCAATTGAAGAGAACAAACAATAAACCTTATATAAACTGTACAAAAAAATCCCCCACGGAGTTTTCTGCGGGGGATTTTCCTTTTTATGATACTCTGAATTTATTTTGCTTTGGCTTCCTCTTCTTCTTTCAAAGCTCTTCTAAGAATTTTACCCACATTGGTCTTTGGTAATTCATCTCTAAACTCAATGTGCTTTGGACACTTATAACCTGTTAAATTCTCCTTGGCATAAGCTCTGAGCGTTTCTTCTGTGAGCGATTTGTCTTTCTTAACTACAAATATTTTCACAGCCTCTGTAGACCTTTCATCAGGCACGCCTATACAAGCTACCTCTAACACACCCGGATGATCTACTATAACATCTTCTATTTCATTTGGATATACATTGAATCCTGATACTAATATCATATCCTTCTTTCTATCCACTATTTTGAAGAAACCATCTTCCAGTTGCAGGCCGATATCGCCTGTTCTAAAGAAGTCTCTACCATGTTCATCTTTAATAAAGACTTTGGCGGTTTCTTCCGGCCTATTATAATAACCTCTCATCACCTGCGGTCCGAAAGCACAAATCTCACCAACTTCTCCTATATCAGCCCAGGTCTCATCGTCCTTCAGGATCTTCATCATGGTAGATGGGAAAGGCATACCGATGGTTCCTATCTGCTGTGAATCATCTACCGGATTACAAGAAAGCACAGGAGCTGTTTCTGAAAGCCCGTAACCTTCCGTTATTCTACATCCTGTCAGTTTTTCCCAGCCATCGGCCACGGCTTTTTGCAGGGCCATACCACCGGCAATAGTAATTTTCAACTTTGAAAAGTCAAGAGCCTGAAAGTCCGGATTGTTCATCAAGGCGTTAAAAAGTGTATTTAGGCCAGGGAATATAGTTACCGGGTGTTTTTTCAAATCCTTAATTAGCGAAGGCTGATCTCTGGGATTGGCTATCATGATGTTATGAAATCCTAGTTTTATACCAGAAAGAGCATTAAGCGTCAAGGCAAAAATATGATAGAATGGTAAAGCTCCCAGAATAGAAAGATCTGAAGCTACACTAATTTTTGGTTTAAACCATTCACAGATACCCTCTACATTGGCAATCATATTACGATGATTCAATTCGGCTCCTTTAGATACCCCTGTAGTACCTCCAGTATATTGAATAAAGGCAATGTCCGTATTTTTTAGTTTTGGTCTGGTATAGCTAAGAGTAGCACCTTTAGACAGGGTTGCGTTAAACTTGTCGTGCCCGGTCAATGAATAGGCAGGCACCATTTTTTTGACAGTTTTAACCACAAAGTTAACAATCTGCTTTTTCGGGAAACCAAGACGATCCCCCAGTTCTGTTACCACCACATGTTCAATATCTGTATCTGCAATGACTTTATCTACATTAAAGGCAAAATTGGCCACTACCACAATAGCTTTAGCACCTGAATCTCTAAACTGATGCTTCATTTCCCGCGGCGTATATAGAGGGTTTGTATTCACTACCACCATTCCGGCTCTTATGACACCAAATAATGCAATCGGATATTGCATGCAGTTGGGCATTTGAATAGCTACCCTATCTCCTTGATTTAAACCTAAGCTTTGCAAATAAGCAGCAAAGTGCATACTCAAGGTGTCCAGCTCTTCAAAACTCATGCTTTTATCCATGAATGTATAGGCTGCAGAATTTTTGTGCTTTGAAAAGCCCTCTTCTAACAATTCAAGAAGTGTATCGTATGCCTCGGGATTTATTTCCGGAGAAACCCCCTTAGGGTATTTCTTCAGCCAAGGTTTCTTATCAATC
>JANSYO010000377.1 GCA_024742395.1 Cytophagales bacterium | reverse complement strand
CTTGCTGAAGCATTTTCTTCTAAAATCATTGACTTCCGCTACAGACAAGCCTGAAGTGTTAGCAATATAGAAATTGCTGTTGTTTTTAAACTTTTCAGTCAGGTCGTCAATTATTTGTGCTTTTTCTGCGCGTGTCATAATTATATACCAGATATACTGTTTTTATCAACTTTAATACTCTTACTCATGGTAGTAGACATGTGGATACTTCTAAAGTAAGTTCCTTTAGAAGAAGAAGGCTTAAGTTTTGAGATAGTAGCGATCATTTCCTGCGCATTCTCCTTAATCTTCTCGGGTGTAAATGAGACTTTACCAATGCTAGCATGAATGATACCGGTTTTATCGACTTTAAAATCAATTTTACCACCTTTTACATCCTGCACAGCTTTGGCAACATCTAGAGTTACGGTACCTGCTTTTGGATTAGGCATCAAACCTCTGGGACCCAATACCCGACCAAGTTTACCAACTTTAGCCATTACCGTTGGCATAGTAATGATTACATCTACATCAGTCCAACCACCTTCAATTTTGGTGATATACTCATCTAAACCAACATAGTCGGCACCCGCAGCTTTCGCTTCATCTTCTTTATCAGGCGTACATAATACAAGTACTTTTACCTCTTTACCAGTACCGTGTGGTAAGGTTACTACACCCCTAACCATTTGATCTGATTTACGAGGGTCAACACCCAATCTGATATCAATGTCTACTGAGGCATCAAACTTAGTAAAAGTGATGTCTTTCAACATTTTAGCTGCATCATCGATTGAGTAATCGACGGATAGATCATATTTATCTAAAACAGCCTTTTTATTTTTTGTAAGCTTACTCATCTATATGATTAGTTTGCTGCCCACGGGGCTTTTCCTTTGACATTTATTCCCATACTTCTAGCTGTACCAGCAACCATTCTCATAGCCGCATCTACAGTGAAAGCATTAAGATCCTGCATTTTGGTTTCTGCAATGGTTTTTACTTGCTCCCAAGTGATAGACCCTACTTTTTGGCGGTTAGGCTCAGCAGATCCTTTCTTCACTTTAGATGCCTCCATTATCATTACAGCAGCAGGAGGTGTT
>JANSYO010000195.1 GCA_024742395.1 Cytophagales bacterium | reverse complement strand
CAATTGCCCTTTTTAAAGATGGTGAATTAGTTCATTTTGTAGAAAGACATCATATTGAAGGTCGTTCTGCTGAAATGATCGCTCAGCACCTCGAAATGGTTTTTGATGAAGTTTGCGGAGCTGAAGCTTAAGTCAAAAGAAAATATTGATTGAAATGGGTGGTCAAATGGCCACCTATTTTTTTAGGTAAAAAATAATTCTGAGGCAATCCTGTCTGCCTGAAGTTTGCCTTTATTGGTAAGTTTAAGTATTGTATTCTCTTTTAAGAGAAGTCCATCGTGAATAAATTGTTGGGACCGGGCTTTGAATTCCTGATCTATCAGATGATTAATTTTTTGGGTGTCTACTCCCCACATGGTTCGCAAGCCGGTCATAATTAATTCATTGGCTCTATCTTTTTCAGACAATGTTTCGATCTCAAATGGCACCAGCTCTTTTTCAATGCTTTTCAGATAGAGACTGTTATTAGAAATATTCCACTGTCTGTTTTGCCCGTCATAGGAATGAGCAGAAGGACCTACACCCAAATAGGGTTCCCCTTGCCAATACGAACTGTTATGCTTGGCGTAATGTTGCTTTCGGGCAAAATTGGAAATTTCATATTGTTCAAAACCATTCCTGGTGGTTTCTTCAAGCAAAATTGTGAATTGATCAGAAGCTAATTCTTCGTCTATCGGCCTCATTTGTTGTTTGCTTAACCTGTTCCCAAAGACTGTTTTATCTTCTATAGTGAGGCAATAGGCAGATAAATGATTGGTTTCAAAGCTTAGGGCCTTATTTAAACTAAGCCTCCACAAATCATTCGAGTCTGAAGGTATTGCGTAAATTAAGTCGAGAGAAAAATCTTCAAATCCTGCTTTCAGTGCATCTTTTAGACATTGTTCAGATTCCTCAGCGTTGTGTGCACGATTGAGAAACTTAAGCTGGTTTTCGTCAAAACTCTGAATACCAATACTTAACCTGTTTATTCCGGCTGCTTTCCAATCCAATAATCTTTGAAAAGTGATATCGTCAGGGTTTGCTTCCAGCGTAATTTCAGCATTCTTATGAATACTAAAGACCGATTGAATAGATTTAAATAGTATTTCAATCTCGGCGGTATTAAGTAGGGAAGGAGTGCCTCCTCCAAAGTAAACAGAGCTTAGTTCTTTGTTCTTCAAATACTCCTTTTGAAGTAGAATTTCCTTTGTGATAGCCTGAACCATTCTCGTTTTCTGAGTGGTATTAGTAGAGAAGTGAAAATCACAATAATGACAGGCCTGCTTACAAAAAGGAATGTGAAGATATAGGTGCATTATTTTGTTCCTACAAAATAGAAATCAAGGCTTTCGTCTGGTTTCAAACAAACATAGTAGTCTTTCCAATCTATATCTGAAACTTCCGTGTTCTTTTCAATCATTAATTTGTTTCTGTTCTTACGATTCATGTATTCGTACGGAATTCTTAACAACCATGACGGTAATTTATGTTGAAGGTCCAAAACATCCCACTGCATAAGCTTTTGCACTGAGATTTTATTTTTTTCATAATAATCCCATACTTTTTCATTGCCATTAACTCCCATGGTATCTACAATGGAAAAATAGCTTTCCATGAGATTCTTCAGTTCAAGGGTATGATACTCTCTTACGTGCCAAGGGTTTCTGCTCAGTGAGAACTTCTTATTTACCGTAGTAAGTATGATTTTACCACCTGGTTTTAAAACTCTATGAGCTTCCGCAAGAAATTTCTTATCATCCTGAATGTGCTCAATCACTTGAAAAGTAACAACATAATCAAAGGTATTATCCTCAAAATCAGAAAGATCAGGGAAATTAGCTGTTTTAAATGTATGCTCAGGATATTTTGCCTGAAGAGCCTTAATGAGTTCGGTATTCTTATCCAAACCTGTGTAGTGATTGGCGGCCGAAATAAGCTTTTCTACTCCACGTCCCCAGCCACAGCCTAACTCCAATACCTTGCCATTAATCATCTTTGATGCCTCCTCATAAGGGAAATATAATCTTTGATGTACAGGATTATCCGAAGCAATTTCTGCACTGGTTATTTCAGTAGTAGCGTAAGACATTTTATTAGGAAATTATTTTTACAAAGTTATTCTATATCAGCTCATAATACCAAAATAATGCCATCAAATGCTTCTGCTGATATATTTTAGAATTATCGTTTTGCAAAGAGATACCTATCAATTTATACTAATAAATTAGGATGCCTTTTTCTTTGATATAAAATTTTGAGACTGATAATCTGGACTTTAAAGGGCCATTCCTTTTTAATAACAATGATTTAGTCACAGATACAGAAATAAAGAAGGCTGTCACTTATAAAGTAACAGCCTTCTTTTATCATTATGAATCTCCAACTTATGAAGCTGGCTCTTGATTCATTACTTCTGTTTGTTTTCTGATTGATTCCATATGAATCAATTTGAAAAGTTCTTCCACAGTTTCACCGTAAAGGTTTAGGCTCTT
>JANSYO010000391.1 GCA_024742395.1 Cytophagales bacterium | reverse complement strand
GAGAGAACTTCGAATTAGTAGCCTCTATTGAGGGTGCAGAACAAGAGCCCGGAGAAGCGTTTCGCTATCTGGCAGATAAAGCTGAAACGGAGAAAGTATACTTCCGTATGAAGCTAACCAATAACGACGGATCGGAAAAAGTAATACCTGCGGTGGAAGTAGGAACAGTATTGGCTTCCCGCTAAAAATACAAACAAGCCAGCTTCTCAGGACGAGGATGATGGATATGTGCAGAGAGATCGTGAGATGAATGATGTGGAGAGTGATATGTGAAGAACGATTTTGAGGAAGCAGAGGTTGGTTTGGAGAAGAAAGCCGGTTCCGTTAAAGGGAGCCGGCTTTCTTCGTGTAAGCCTTTCTTACGCTCCTCCCCTGGCGTTTAATATCTTTTTTTGTGCCTCATCAGTAAACATCTTAGCTTCAGTATCGTTAGCAAAAGCAGATTTGGGAATAATGTGAGCACCATTGGGTTTTATTAGCAGGAATAAGTACCGCGCGGTTTCACGCAGTTCTCCCACATCTTTCCAATAGCTAATACCAGTCTGCCCTTGTGAAGTAATCAGTATACCTTCCGGGGCTAATTCAACTATCTTCTCTTCGGTTAACCTTTCGGCATCCATAGATTGATACATGCGCTTGGCACCCTGCTTTAGTGCCCAGTCAAATAGCAATGGAAATATCAGGTACAGCACAATACCGGTTGCCAAAAAGATAACTACGAGGCCGGCTTTCGAGTCGGTCTTCAAAAATTCATTTAAGGCAATGATAAACATTAAACCAAAGAACATAACTCGTGCAAACCAGTATATCCGCTGCCGTGTACCCACGTTCTTACCGTAGTAGAGGATAAACTGCTCATAGTCCTCATAAGATAGTGCAAACCTTATCTTCATCTTATACAATTAAATACTTTTCAGGCCTTTGGTAAAGCCAAACAAACTGCCACAAACGCCACCAATAATATGGGCAAACTGAGAAATATTATCTTGAGCAAAACTCATATACAACTCCCGGCCTACAAATAATACCAGTATCAACACAAAAGTAATTGGGATCTTT
>JANSYO010000116.1 GCA_024742395.1 Cytophagales bacterium | reverse complement strand
TATCAAGGACATTTACTTTAATTTTCTTTTTGTCTGCATCTCTGACAAAATCTTCTATGGCCAGAAAGATGTCATGATCCATAAAGTCTACATTTCTTCCGTCTAACGTTAGCTCATCCCCTTCTTCCAAATTGCTGAAAATTTTAATCAGCTCAGCTCTGTTATAGAAGAATACATCCTTTTTAAAGTTCACAATTGTGTGCTTATCTTTCTTAGTAGGCTTAATAGCCGATTTAAAGTTAGTGTAAAGCACATAACCAATACCTACCATTAAACCGATCAAAATACCGATTAGTAGGTCTGTGAACAATACAGCAATGATCGTCACCATGAAAGGGATAAACTGATCTTGCCCTTCATGATACATCTTCTTAAAAAGCTCTGGTTTCGCTAATTTATAACCAACCACAATAAGTACTGCTGCTAAAGCAGAAAGTGGGATCATATTTAAAATATCAGGTATTAGCAATACACAACCTAATAGCAAAAAGCCATGAATGATAGCAGATAACTTGGTTCTACCCCCCGCCTGAATATTCGCTGAACTTCTTACTATAACCTGAGTAACCGGAATACCACCAATCAATCCAGACATCATATTACCTACACCTTGAGCCACAAGCTCTTTATTAGTAGGAGTTATGTTTTTTCTTGGATCTAACCTATCTGTAGCTTCAACACATAAAAGTGTTTCTAAACTCGCAATGATGGCTATTAAGAAGGCTGTTTTAATAACAGTAAAGTTGGTGATAGCTGAGAAATCAGGAAAAGTTAACAAGCTACTAACCTCAGATAGCGATTCAATAGTAGGTAATTCTACTAAGTGAGAACTCGCCAAACTTAGGTTCTCAGGATAAAACATATTAATAAAAATACCTGCAAACACCGCCAAAAGAGGACCAGGTATCATTCCTAGAATCTTATTATTTTTTATCCATGGTCTATCCCAAATGAGCAAAATTGCCATACAGATCACCCCGATTATTAGAGCACCTTCAGTGAAATGGCTAAGATTTAGCAACTCAGAAAAAGTGTTTTCGCCATCAGGCTGTAAAAATTCAAAATCACCTTCAGGGTCTCTGTCAATACCAAAAGCATGAGGTATTTGCTTCAAAATAATTGTGATACCAATGGCCGCCAACATTCCCTTAATCACAGAAGAAGGGAAATAAAATGCAATTTTACCAGCTCCAATTAGCCCCAATCCAAGCTGTATAGCACCTCCTAGTACTACAGAAACCAAGAAGATCTCGTAGCTAGGCATATCAGCAATGGCACCAGCCACTATCACTGCCAAACCTGCTGCAGGGCCACTAACCCCTAATCTGGAGCCACTAATTGCCCCAACGACAATTCCACCAATGATACCCGCAATGATACCAGAGAAAAGTGGAGCTTCTGAGGCCAAAGATATACCCAAACAAAGGGGTAATGCCACCAGAAACACTACAAGACCCGCAGAAAAGTCTTTTCCAAAATATTTAAATGTGAATTCCTTATTCATGAATTTTCAATAATTTTCTTTTAAGCCAATAATGGCAGATTATGCTCCCGCACACACATGTGTGCAAGAAATAAAACTACTAATACGATTAAGAGATAACCTTAATTAGCTTCGATAGGCTAAAGAAAGGTATTCAGGAGGCTGGATGACAGAAGACAAATAATCATCCTTGTAATGGGCACTGTAATTACGAAAAGCTTTGTTTTCAGAGGGCAAGCCTAATTTAACAATATCAGATTCCTGACAATCATAGATTTTTTTAAGCTTAAAATCCTCCTCTTCTTCTTCTCCTTCACTACCATCTTCTTCACAATCAAGCATAGTCATCTTACACTCAGGCAGCACATAGCTTCTGAGGCAATCAACTCCACCTGAAAAGGCGAAAATCATAAGAAATAGAATCAGTTTCTTCAAAAAGTGCTTTCGTTAGGAATTTCTGTAAAGATACTATTTAACGAAATAGTTTCTCAAAAATAGATAATATTGCAGACATGCAAGCAAAAAAATATCAGTTAGCTAATTATGAAGCCAGAAAGCTTCATAAGATAGATGTACCCGCCTTTGCATTAAAAAACCCTAAAAAATGGGAACCAGACTTTCTTAATTTGGTATTAGGTCAATATACTTTTCTGGAGAAATTGAAACAAAAACTGCCCGAATGGGCTCACACAGAAGGCCTTCTGGGAGCTCAGTCAGTAAATATTGAGCAATCATCTTCCAGTGAAACAGCTTTGGAAAAATTCAGTCCATATTCAGGTAAAACCGCACTTGACTTAACAGGTGGTTATGGAATAGACTCATTTTTTCTTACAAAAAAATTTGACAAAATCGTTTATTGTGAACCGCATAAGGAGCTTTTTGATATCGTAGACCACAATTTCGATTTGCTTAAGCTTTCAGGTATCCAACGAATAAATACTACGGCTGAAGACTTTCTCTTTCAAAATCAATCCAGGTTTGATCTTATATTTATAGATCCTGACAGAAGAAAAGAAACCAACAGCAAATTGGTACTAATTGAGGAATGCAGTCCTAATTTACTTGATATCAGAGAGCATCTTTGCTCTATTTCACCAACTATATTAATTAAGTATTCTCCTTTGCTCGATATTCATAGAGCAATAATTCAATTAAAAACAGTCAGTTCTGTTAAAATTATTGCGGTCAATAATGAAGTAAAGGAATTACTTTTTGAACTTAAACCAGTGCCCTCAGAGTCTGTTACCCTTGAGGCTGTTAACCTCAAAGGCTCAGGTAAAGAAATCTTCACGTTTAAACTTAAGGAAGAAGCGGAAGCAATGGCCACCTATGCTCAGCCCCAAGACTATCTTTATGAACCCAATGCCGCCATACTGAAATCCGGTGCATTTAAAACAATTTCTGCCAGACTGCAGATCAATAAGCTTGCTCAGCATTCACATTTTTATACTTCAGAGCAGATAAAAACAGACTTCCCCGGGAGAATTTTTAAAGTACATGAGGTGATGACGCCCAATGGGAAAAACCTCAAAAAGTTCAAGAATCAAAAAGTGAACGTTATTTCGCGAAATTATCCGCAAAAAACTGTGACTTTAAGGCAAAAATATACTCTTAATGATGGAGGGGATGATTACCTAATCTTCACTCAGAATCATAAAAACGAAAAGATAGTAATATCTTGCACTAGAATTTTTGACCTAAATACATTATGAAAAAACAATCAATATTGGCTTTAGCAGCTTTCTTATTCATTTCGATAAACGCTCTCTCTCAGCATATCCTTAAAAGTGACCATATATATGATGGCAGAGTTTTGGAAACCAACTACATATTTATCAGATCTGACAGTAAACAACTCAGTAAAGACTGGGAAACCTATCTGAATAAGTTCGGGAAGGTAGATGAAAGTAAAGGAGAGATCACGGTTACAGATATCAAGACCGGAGAATTGAGTACTTATCTTGATAAGATGGTTAGTTTTATTCAGGATAATAAGACCTTCTCTACCGTAAATGTACTCTTCCTGGATGAAAATGATAACACTTTAGCACCCGCTCAGATCAATCAAAAAGAATTGGAAAGATTCTTTTATGATTTTTATGATTTGGCCTATTTTAATGAAGAGGTCAGAATGGCCGAGGCAGATTTAGAATTGGCTGAAGACCTGATGGAAGTAGCTAAGAAAGACCAGGGCAAAGCTGAAAGAAACCTTGAAGCTAATCTGAGAGCACAAGAGAAGCTTGGAAAAAAGCTGGACAAGAGTCCTGAAGAATTGAGTAAGGTAATTTCAGAGAAAGACGAAATTTTTCAAGAATTACTCAAAAGCTCAATGGACACTACCGCTACAGAAAAGAATAGCGAATTAAAAGAAGAGGTAGAAAAAAAGGAGAAGCAACTAATAAAAATTAAAGAGAAAAAAGATAGAGATGCTGACAGACTCGTAAAAAGAGAAAAGGAGTTTCCTGAACTTACCGAAAAGCTTTTCGAAGCCAGAAAGACACTTGAAAAAGCCGAACAAGTGGTAGAAAGCAAAAAACTGGTTATCCAGGATTTGAAGAAAAAGTAAAAGGCTTTATTTCAATTTAAATTTCTTACCAGGCAGAGCTTTAACTAAATCCTGAAACTCAAGATTTAACAGGAGCGATGCCAGTTTATTAAGGGGAATGTTTGACTCAAAACTCAAATTATCGATCAGGCATTCCCCTTTTTCACTTAGAATTGAAAGTATTCTACTTTCGTCATCAGTGAATTTTGTCAGGTCTAAAACCGGACTCTGAATTTGTGCAAACTCCTCTAAATCTAAATCCCAGTTGAGGTCGGTCACCAGGGATTTTACTGTAGTAAATATCTTGGCTTTGTTTCTTTTAATCAGGTTATTCGGACCTTCTGAAAATGGGTTTCCGATATTTCCTGGTACGGCGTATACATCTCTGTGATAATTATTGCTGTATTCTGCCGTAACAAGACCCCCTCCTCTACTGGCCGATTCTACCACTAAAAGTACATCACTTAATGCCGCAATTATTCTATTTCTGGCAATAAACTGTGGCCCAATCGGAACATTTTCATTTCTGTTCTCAGATAGCAAACCACCGTTTTTGACAATGTCGTTTACATATTTTTTATGGGCTGCAGGGTATATATAATCTAATCCGCCTGCCATTACGGCCAGTGTAGCCACTCCATTTTTTATAGCCGCTTTGTGGGCGGCAATGTCTATACCATACGCCAGACCGCTGATCACGGTGACATTGAAATCTCTTAGCTCTGCAATTACTTTTTCTGTGATGGCCTTCCCATATTCTGTAGCCTTTCTGGTTCCTACTATACCTATGGTTCTGGCATAATTCAAGCTGCTGTTACCTTTGTAAAAAAGCAGTGGCGGAGCATCATAAATCCCTTTAAAACGAGAAGGGTATTCTTCATCCTGAAAACTAATAATGGAGTATCCTTTTTTGATGCAATCGTTTAATAACTTCTGTGCTTCAGGAAGGCCATCAAGAGAACCCTTGATTTTTTTCACGGTACCTTTTCCTACACCCGGCGTTTTTTCCAGTAGACCTGCCGGAGCCTCCAGCACTTTCTGAGCTGAGCCAAAATGACTAATCAAATTCCTGAAAAGGACACCACCTACTCCATCAGCCTCTTTTAAGGCTAATTTAAATACTAAATCTTCTTGCATGGATATTCTTTAACCCTTGATTCTCACCAATATTTCTCTAATACCCTGCAATTTGGCGATCACCGCTGATTTATCAAATTCTTTTTCGTTGCCTCGTTTCAGTTGTTCTTTAGCTCCCTGCAAGGTGTAATTCTCCTCGTCTACCAGAGCAATAATTTGTCTCAGCTTTTCAATGTCATTTTTTGAGAACGACTTTCGTTTACCAAATGTCTGAATCTTGAGTTTAAATTCTCTTTCATAAAAACGAATCTTTGAAGGAGCCACGTTAAACATGTCTGCCACCTCTTCTGTACTGTAGTAAAGCTTAAGTTTGTCCGTTTTTATCATCTTACTTTAACTGAATTCTTCTCCAAATTTACAACGAAATCTGCAAAGGCTTTATGCTGCCTTTTATCCTTTTGAAAAGGATTATTATTGATAAAAAGGGTACTCAACGATTGATTCTTCGAAAGATCAGAAGGAACTTTCAAGATAGCGTTATTAGAGACATCTAATTCATTTAATAAATTAAGAGAATAAACTGCCTCAGGAAATTCGACGAAATTATTGTAACCGATATCTAAATAGGTAACCGTACTGCTCAGTGCGGGCAATTCTCTTAGTTTATTATGATGAACATAAAGGAATTCCAAATGCTGAAGCTGCCCAATTTCCTTAGGAAGTTTCCAAATCTTATTATTGGAAAGTGCCAGCCTTTTCAAGTGTTTCAGCTTGCCAATTTCCGGCGAAATCAGCGTAAGAGCATTGTAATAAAAATCCAATTCCTCCAGATTTTCCAGCTTATCCAGATGATCAGGATATTCTTTAAGTTCTCCGTTGTATAAATTAAGAGATCGTAAGGCAGGCATTTTTCTGAATCGTTGCTCACTAAAAGTCAATAGCTGATTATTGCCTAGCAAAACATCCTTCAAAGATTTTAATTTCCATATTCCATCAGGCATTTCAGAGATTCTATTGAACTGCATATTCAATACCTCCAGGCTTTTATTTCTTTTAAAATGAAATGACTCGTTACCCAAGAGATTCTTACTGACGTCAAGTTCGGTTAAATTCTCAAACCGCCACAAATCTCTAGGTAGCTCCCTTAGTTTATTCTCACTTAAATCCAGTTTCTTCAAATTCTCGAATCGGAATAAAACTACTGGAATATCTTGTAAATCAAGTTCGGAGAAATCTACCTTGGTAACAGTATCTGGTCGTGTGGTTTCAAAAGCCTCCTGCACAGAATTGATACTTCCAGGGCTTAGCTTTTTGGGTTGTTTATTCAATCGTAGGTTTAAAGGATAGAATTCAGAATTAAGTGAAAGACTATTCATCTTATAACTTTGACAGAAGGCTCCGATGACTGTTCTGAGCTTTGATTCCAAGCCAGCAGGATACTCATCATAGAAAAACCTTTTCATCATTTTGGTACTATCGTCGTAAGAAAAATCTTCTAACCAATATACTACCGATTTGAATTCACCTTCTCTGCCCAGCTCAAAAGTAATGTGCAAAGACTTTTCGCTATTGTAGCTCTCAAAATCGAGTCCTTTTTCAAGAGCAAAAGTTTTCAAATTGTAGGCCAGCTTATTTCTTCCTGCTCCTTTCCATTGCCCAAAGGTAGTTCTTGAATTCAAAAGATGCTTTATGCCACGGCCGGGCATAGAATTGTATCTTTCTTCATATTGACCCAAATTCAATATCTCCGTTTGCCCGAAAGAATGGAGACTTAAAATCAGCAGTAAAACAAGAACATACTTCATAAAACGAAGATATTGAAATAATTGCAATCAACTAAATCTTTAGTAGATATAAATACATTGCCTAAATACTTCAATAAGCATTACATAAATCCTACTTTTGCACTCGTTTTCGATAATACATAGCATTTTAAGGTAAAAGACATAATGACTTCCCATCAAATTCGTAAAGCATTTCTGGACTTTTTTGTTTCAAAAGGACATTTGGTAGTACCATCGGCACCGCTTGTTGCCAAGAATGACCCCACTCTGATGTTTAATAATTCAGGTATGGCTCAGTTCAAAGATTATTTCCTTGGTAACGCCACTCCGCCTTCTACCAGAATTACGGATACTCAGAAATGTTTAAGAGTAAGTGGAAAACATAATGACCTGGAAGAAGTAGGTTTTGATACTTACCACCATACCATGTTTGAGATGTTGGGTAACTGGTCATTTGGCGATTACTTCAAAAAAGAGGCTCTGGACTGGAGCTGGGAGCTTTTGACTGAAGTTTTTAAATTACCAAAAGATAGAATCTACGTTTCTGTTTTTGAAGGTGATGAGAAAGACAATGTGCCTTTTGATCAGGAGGCTTTTGACCATTGGAAAAGTATTCTTGGCTCAGATGAAAGAATCATTTTCGGGAACAAAAAAGATAATTTCTGGGAAATGGGCGATGTAGGTCCATGCGGCCCATGTTCTGAAATTCATATTGATTTGCGTGAGCAATCTGAAATAGATAATAAGCCAGGCAAAGAACTTGTCAATGCAGATCATCCTCAAGTGGTAGAAATCTGGAATGTGGTTTTCATGCAGTTTGAAAGAAAAGCTGACGGATCACTTGAACCACTGGAGCACAAACATATTGATACCGGAATGGGCTTTGAGAGACTCTGTATGGCCATTCAGGGAAAACAATCAAATTACGACACAGACATTTTTCAAAATACCATTCAGGTTCTAGAGAAAATGAGTGGTCTAAAGTATGGTTCTAAAGGGACCTTATCGTCAGAGAATTTTGCGGATGTTGCTATGCGAGTAATCGCTGATCATATCAGAGCGGTGGCTTTTGCTATTTCAGATGGATCTTTGCCATCAAATACAAAAGTGGGCTATGTAATCAGAAGAATACTTAGAAGGGCCATACGATATGGCTACTCTTACATGAATTTCAGAGAGCCATTTATGTGTAAACTGGTTCCGGTTCTTGCCGAGCAATTTAAAGATGTATTCCCTGAGTTAAAGCAACAGGAAGAGTTTGTAGCCAAGGTAATTGAAGAAGAAGAAAAATCATTCTTGAGAACGCTGGATTTAGGCTTGAAAAGACTGGAAAGTATTTTTGAATCAGATACAGGCAGTAAAGAAATTGATGGCAAAACCGTCTTTGAATTATCAGACACTTTTGGTTTCCCTGTAGATCTAACCGCCCTTATTGCCAGAGAAAAGGGTTTCGGTGTAGATGAAAGCGGTTTCCAGAAGGAGTTAGCGAAACAAAAAGAGAGAGGTCGTAAAGATGCCTCAAAGGAAGCTGCTGACTGGCTGGAAGTAAACGAGTTGGACAATCCGACCTACGTGGGTTATGACCAGCAAGAGGCTCTTACCAAACTAGTTCAATACAGAAAAGTAAAGACCAAAAAAGGCCAGGAATACCATATTGTGCTGGAAGAAACACCTTTTTACGCAGAAATGGGTGGACAAGTAGGTGATTCGGGTATACTTCATTTCAAAACTCCACATCAGGAATTTGATTTGTCTGTTATTGATTGTCAGCTGGAGGCTGGGCTTCATATACATATTGTATCCAAGGCTCCTTTTGATGATATATCTATTGAAGACTTACGAGCTGCCGAAGTAACCGCAAAAATTGACAAAGAAAGACATTCGAATATTATAAAAAATCACTCGGCTACTCACCTAATGCTTTCTGCTCTTAGACAAGTACTGGGAGATCATATTGTTCAAAGAGGATCTTATCAGAACGAGGATGTGACTCGTTTTGATTTCTCTCATTTCTCAAAGGTAACAGATGAAGAACTGGCCAAAGTAGAGGACATCGTCAATGCCAAAATAAGAGAAAACATTCGTCTGGATGAGCGTAGAAATGTACCTATAGATGAAGCGATGAAACTGGGAGCTACAGCTACCTTTGGCGAAAAATATGGAGATTTTGTTCGCGTCATTATCTTTGACCCCATGTTCTCATTAGAACTGTGTGGGGGAAATCACGTTCCAGCTACGGGAGAAATAGGTCTCTTTAAATTCACCTCTGAAGGTTCTGTTTCTGCCGGCGTAAGACGTGTAGAAGCTGTAACAGGAATTAAGGCACTGGAAAGACTGAGAGAGCAGGAAGCCATCATCTCAGAATTGAAGGCTTTAATGAAGGGGCCAGCTGATCTGGTAGCCAGCGTAAAAGCACTTCAAGAAGAGAGATCAGCATTGCAAAAAGCCGTTGAAAGCCTAGAGAATGAAAAACTTCAAAATGTCAAAATTGACCTTTTAAAGAACATTAAAGAGATAGATGGTGCTCAAACCATTGCCGCCAAAGTGGCTGTTCCGAATGCAGACGGTTTAAAGAAGTTGGCATTTGAGCTTAAGGCTCAAATGAAAAACGCCTTCATTGTTTTAGGAGCTGAGGTAAATGGGAAACCGCTGGTAGCCGTGGCAATAGATGAAGACTTAATGAAAGCCAAAGGCCTTCATGCGGGAAATATTGTAAAAGAGGCGGCAAAAGAAATGCGTGGCGGTGGTGGTGGTCAACCACATTTTGCTACTGCTGGTGGTTCAGATCCAAAAGGTTTGGAAAAAGCCATTGAAAAAGCAGCCGGTTTTCTGAATTAAGAGAGAAAGAATTATGATTAGTATTAGAAAAGCAACAGTAGAGGATCTTACTACTCTACTGGAGTTTGAACAAGGAATAATCATAGCGGAAAGACCCTTTAACCCAACGCTTAAGCCTGACCCGATCAGCTATTATGATTTGAAGGAGATCATTCTTAATGAAGATTCAGATGTCTATGTTGGCGAAACAGAAGGTAAAGTAGTTTGCTCTGCCAGTGTAATTATAAAACCAGGTAAACCCTATGTTAAGCATGAAAAACATGCCTACCTGGGGTTTATGTATGTATTACCTGAGTTTCGCGGAAAAGGACTTAATAAACTGATTATGGCACAGCTAAAAAGCTGGGCAGCTGAAAGAGGGCTTACAGAGCTGAGACTTACCGTTTACGCAGAGAATCTTCCGGCCATTAAGGCCTACGAAAAGGCAGGCTTTAAAAGTTTGATTACAGAAATGAGATTAAATCTGGAGGAAGAGTAATTCTGGTAAAGTAAGTTTCAAAATCACAAGCTTTTCAAACTTGTTTCAAATGGCTCCGCCAAGTCTTATTGACTTCGAGACTTTAACCCTCGGTTTTCTCGCAGAACCTGTGGCAAACCGATAAGTAAATAAATTCAAGAAATACTTTTGCAAGTAATCAGGACTGAAGGCTAAAAGCCTAATCCACGTAATCCAAAGGACTATGCAATGCAGTGCTAATTCTAGCCAGCTATCCCGTAAAATAAAACATTCATAAGATTCTATCAGCCATCCTTTGAATGGTATATCTTACGGTAAAATACTACCATTTCAGGTCTTTTTTAAGAATAAGTTTAAACGTTAATTCTTGAATGGAAATATTTTACCGAAGCTTTATTTCAAAATCCAACAAATAACTATGTCAATTAAACTTAAAAACTTCATTTCTATTTTATCCATGGCAATAATGCTTTTTGCCTTGTCAAATTGTTCTAAAGAGGAAAACAAACCCAAAAACATTGATCATTTAATTGGTTCCTATGATGTTTTTGAGAAGTGTGATCATACACTCGACTGGAGCTACATTATCGAGATTGTAGAATCTGATTCAAGTGGAGCGGATGTCATCATAAAAAATTTTGGTGACTATAGTAGAGATGTGTATGCCATTGTAAATGATGATGTCATTTTATACGATTATGCAGAACCAGAATTCACGATTTCTGGAAATGGTGATATTAAAGGGTCTGCTTTAACCTTATATTATACTAATACTGAAGGCGGTTTTATACTTCAATGTACCGCAAACGCCACCAAGAAATAAGCTCATCTTAACAGTCCTAATTTAATATCACTACCTAGCTCCACAAAGTCT